>JBCCML010000043.1:0-46637 GCA_039026375.1 Pseudomonadota bacterium | reverse complement strand
GGTCTGCTGCGTGAACCATGCGAGGTATTCGCTGGGCTTGGTGGTCGCGTAGGTGTTCAGCTGCAGCAGGCGATCCATGGCCATGTCGGGGGTCACTTCGGCGCCCAGGGCCTTGCTGTGCACAGCCAGCTGCGCCTTGACGTCTGGCGCATCAAACTTGGCCAGAACCGCATCGGCAGACGCCATCCGTCGAGCGACCTCCCCGCGGTAGGTTTCGGGAAGCTCAGCCAAGAGTGCAGCGCGATCCATGGCGGCAAGATCTGCGCCAGCATCCTTGCCTTTGTCGCCGTCTTTGCCCTTGTCGCCGGCATCGGCGCTTGCGTCACCGTCAGCAGCGCCCTTGTCATCGCCGCCTGCCGCCTTGGCTGCAGCAGCCGCGTCCTCGGTAGACTTGGCATCCTTTTGCGCGTCCGACGTCTTCGCTTTTGCGCCTTTGGCTGCCTGATCATCGGCAGACGATTTATCCTCGTCGGCGTCCGCAACCTTTACGCCTGAGCGTCGGTTTTTCTTTTCGCTGTCCAGCCGAACCTTGGCCGCTTGGTCCATGCCAGTCTGAAAATCGATTGTGTCATCGTTGGAATCGCCATGATCGGTGGGCAACGGTCGATCCAGCCCGCCCGGGTCATCGTTGGGACCATCGCCGCCAAGCAGCTTCTCAATGGTTTCGTTCAGCTCTGCATCGGAAGTATCGTCGTCCGTCAACTGATCATTGTTGGCTTGCTGATCTGTGCGCTGGTTCATGTCGGTCACTCCTTGGTGCGAATGACCGGACAATTTCAGAAGGCTTAGGCCTCGTGCGGCGAATGTTGCTCGTCTTTGGCAACCGCCTGGGCATGCTGGGCCTTCAACGCAAAGGCGAGTAAGTCACCGCGCGCCATATGCCGCGCGCGTTTGGCAGCTGCTGGCGCCTTGTGAAAGTCGATCGCGGCGTCGAGAGCGCGCATCAGCCGCCGTACGCCGTCATTGATTGCTTCGCGCAGCCGTCGTTCCTCGTCGGTTTCGCCTGCGCGCTCTGGCAAATGAACTTGGTTCGCGTCAGGTCGGCTCACAGCGTCGTCTCCGTTGGGGAAGCCATGTCGATCAGCGGCGACCCCTCCGGCACGACCTCAGCGCCGTCTGTGCCAAGATCGGTTTCACCAACCCGCTCCGTTGCCTTCAAAGCCGGGTCCAGGTTCTCGCTGTCGATTTCCCTGTACTTTTTGATTGTGTCAGTAATTGCGTCCAGCTCTTCACGCTCGCGCACCCAATCGGGCCCGCGGCCAACTCCCTCTTCCCAATTTGTCAGGCCGTTGCGCTCCATGTATTCGCGCTGCGCCTTCCGGTCAGGGATGTACTCTGCGCCATCGGTTTGACCGGTCATGTGGGCGGGGAAGTCTGGCGCAAGCTGCGGAGCTGATAGGATCTGCATGGGCCGCTGTTCCGTTCGACAGTTGTGGGGCCACGGCTCGTCCAGGCGGTGCCAACCGCCGCACACCTTGCACTTGCGCGACCGCCCGGGGGTTTCCGACCGCTCTGGATCGCCAAAGATGCGCTTGTGCTCGTCGTCGGAGATCATGCGACGTGTCCCGTAACTGGCAAGAAAAGGCTGTCGAAGCCCTCCGTCGAAAAGACTTCGATGCTGTGATCCCCTCGCACAACCACCCAATCGCCAAGCTGCACTTTGCATGGGCCATCATCCAAATGGATCACTAGGCACGTGCCGTCGACGGCGTCGTGCACTTGCTCAACAAGCGCATCCATTCGTGTCAGCCACGCATTCACGCCGCTCCGGTCGCCTTGGGTGAACTGAAGCGCCTGCACTGTCTCAGGCTTGAGCGAATAGATACCCATTAGATGGCCACCACATCCCAGTCTTCGGCCAGCAGATCTGTCTGGCTGGCAAGCCAGGGCACCACCTTTGTTTGCGCATCGACCATGTCGATGTGCGGGCGGTATGTGACCTCTGCGCCCTCGCCCATGATCGAAAGCAACGGTTCACGGTTTACTCGAAAGTTCGAACCAGGAACCAGAAAAAGGAACATGCCCTTGCCGTTCCACCCGACCCGCGCAACGCGCTTGCCCTCTTTCAGTGCGATCAATGCGTTGGAAAAGTCCATCCGTTCATCCTCCTTGGGCTTGAGATGCTGCCATGCGTGCGGCGTCGCTGATCATGTTGCCGCCCATCTTCCGGGTTTCGAGCGCCATTTCGTGCTCGCGCTCACGCTCTTTGTCCTTCAGATCCATTTCCTTCAGCATCCTGTCGACCTCGGCCCGGATCTTGGCGACCTGGACCTGGGTATCTTCCTGCTGCTGTGGCGAAGCGTCTTCTTCCTCTGAAATGTCTTGGATCATGGATTCCAGCAGGCGTGCCTTCGGGAACCCGCGAACACCGAAAAGCAGTAGCTCTTTGACCGTGCGAATGGGCACTAGGCCGCTGGCCATGACCGGCGCGATCTGACCAACAAACTGTGCGAATGCGGCCAAGAACTCGACCCGTGCTTCCTTGTCTGCCTGCTCGTCGGCGAGAACCGTGCTTTCGGTTTCGATGCTGAGTGTGATCTTACGTGAGAAATCGCTGCGCAGCTGGGCGTGCACTGCCTCCCAACTTGCTTTTGGCAGCTTGCGATCGGGCGGCGGAGTAGGCGGCGGCGGCATGCGCACGCCAGACACATCCACGCCGGCTTGTTGCAGCTGCTGCACCTGCGCCATCTGGGCTTGGTACTGTTGCATTGCATACTGGTATGCAGCCTGTTGAGCGGCAGCTTGCTGGTGGATCATCTGCAGTTCGGCTTCGGTCATTGGCAGATCGATGCCGGTCACTTCAGCCAGCGTGCTGGTATCGAAGTGCTCGACGGCAATCTCGATCATTATGCGCAGAAGATCCCGGGCGAACACGCCCATCATCTGCTGCCGATCTTTGACCCGAAGGCCAGCGTATCTGCCTTTCAGCTGTTCCGCTGTCGCTGTGGTGTTGGGGTCTCCTTGGGCGCGCATAATGTCCGAAACACCGGAAGCCTCGAACATTGCCGCTTTGGCCTGTTCGCGCAGCGTCACAAGCGCCTGGATGGCAGCGACCATCATGTTCAGCGGCAACCATTGAATGATGTTGTTGCTGCCGCCCTTCTCCATAAACGCGATCCAGTTTTGGACAGGCACCATCTCGTTTTTGCCGTTCAGCAACTTGCGGATGGTGTCCTCGTCGGCGCCGGGGTAGGCGCCAGACACACTGATCGCGTTCAGAATGACCTTGAGCTTGGCAGACGCCTCTTCGACTTCCCGGGCGCGACGCTCGTAATATTTGATGTCGGGCCGCGGCACAGTCGAGTCGCCCTTGCGGGTCGAAAACAGCGGCTTGGGCCCTGGCCAGAATTCCTCGAGCCCGAGGATGTCGTCATCCTCTTCGAGAATTTCCGGGCAGTCCTTGCACCACCAAACGACTTTGCCGGTTTCGCGAGACCAGATCTCCCACACAGGCGCGGTATCGAACGGGTTGTGTGCCTGCGTTCCGGTTTCCGTTGGTTCATCAAGTGTCGCCGCCTCGCGCGCCTCGTCGTCAGTGGAGTCGGCGTCCCCCAGGCCATGTCGTGTGAATTTGATGTGCTGTGCGACCTCTTTGCCGAACCGCCGTTCAGCCGATGCCCGCGTCATCGTGTTTTCGTATGCAATCCACGGCGAGTTCACCCAGCTATGACCCGATGCGATCAAAAACCGGCGCCACTCCACGCTATCGGCATGCACTGCCTCGTCGACTTTGCGTTGGCGGGTGATTGGATTGCCCTGGTCGTCAACCATCGGCGCACCCATCTCGTCCACCACCGGCTCTTCGACCACGGTTGCCGAGTATCTGACCCTGGCATGACCCCGTCCTGCGATCAGCCAGTCATCGCGGGCGCAGACAAGCGCATCGTGAATACGGGAGGTATCAATCAGGTATTCGGCCAGCCGCTGGCCACACTCGGCCGCCCGTAAAGCAACCTCGTCCGCGGGGCCATCGCCGCGAAATCGACGTCGCACCATCGGAATTGGCAGGCTGGAATAGACCAGCGGTTTGAGCACATCGATGTTTGCGTGGATCAGCGCGACTTTGTCGTCGATGCGGTTGTGTTGCGTGTCGGCAGAGTCGGTGGAACCAGCCCGCCCGGGATCCCGGTCAGGCCCAAAGTACATCTCCTCGGCATTGGCGGCCTCTTCGCGCCATCTGCGCTCATGCTTCAGCGCCGTTTCGATCTGCACTCGCCAGAATTCGGCTTCCTTTTGCCTCCCTTGATCGGCGGCTTCTTGCGCCGTTTCCGGCTGCACATCGGGCGTCAGCTCCGAAACTGGCGCGTACTCCATGACGCCATCGGGTCTGAGTGCCTTGCTGTCCCCGTAGCCGACAATGTCAGAACCCGCCATGGCCTACCAATCATCTAGTTTTGCGTCTGCTTCCGCCTCTGCAATTGTGAATAGCTCTGCCAGGGTGGCCCCGTGCGGCGAATCTGCTGGGGTGTTGTCGCTGCGCTTCGGACGCCGGCCTTCAATGATCCGGCTGATCATGCGGCCAAACAGTGTCGCAGCGTCGACCGTGTCGTCATGTCGACCGGTCGGAAACTCCATCAATTCCTTCTCAAAGGCGTCCAGGTGACTGAGGAAGGTCGGACCTACCTTGTCGCGTGCTGGCAGATACATCATCCCACCTGACGCCATGCCCAGCAGCGATTGCGCGCGCATTTCCTTGTCGACCGAAGACGTCAGGGGTAGGCGGTTGACGAATAGGTGTTCTTTGCGCAGCCGCATTGTCAGGAACGGGCCCACAGACTTGATGATCTGCCCTTGCTCCTCGCCCCATCGAAGCGGCTTCCATTTGCGGATCAGGCGAATGAGTTGATCAATCCACTCATTCGTCTCCGTGCGCCCGCGCCACATATCCAAAAGGTAGATGTTAAACTCCGGGTCGACGCCCCAGATCATGTGCACTGTGTAGTCTGGGTCGGGCTTGTCGCCTTCCTGCGTCGTCGCATAGTCGCTGCTGCCGTAGATCTTGAGAGACAGCAGATCCAAGGCGTCAGGATCGAAGCGCCGAATGTGGTGGGGCTTGAAGAGCAGGCCTTCAGCCGGGCTTGGGCGCTGCTGATACAACGCAGACCACCGCCAGCCTCCGCGTTTGCGCATGCCACCTAATTTCGCCTGGCCATACTTCGCTGGCCAAAGCCATTCGCCAACTTCACGGCCTGTTGGATCGTTGTCGTGCTCTGCCACCGCGGGCATGCTCAGGACAAACCACCACTCCCCGGTTTCGCGGTCCTGATACCATCCGCTTTTGCCGTCGAAGTTTTCCGGCAGGATGCGCCCCGCCGGGTCATCCTGGTGCCAGCGTGTGAACACCATGAGCTGCTTGGCGCGGTTTTGCAGACGCGACAGCAAGTCAGTCGTGTAGGTCTCCCAGGACTCTTGGCGCATGTGAGGGCTGAGCGCCATCTTTCGGCCCTTCACGATGTCGTCCATGAAAAGCCACGAGGCGGGATTACCGTGCTGGTTGCCGCCCAAGGTGCCGAAACCGTTGTACTCGCCGCCCTGATCGGTCTTGAACTCGTTTTTGGCTTGGCTGTCCTGGGCGAGCTGAACACCGTCAAAGGGCCATTGTGGCAGCCGCATCAGGTTGCGGACTTTGCCGCCTATCGTCTTTGCGTATCGATCGGTATGGGCCACCTGCATGATGGCGTCTTGCGGGTGCCGGCCGATGAGGAAGGCGGGGAACAGGATGGACGAAACCAGTGTTTTGGCGTGGCGCGGCGGGGCGAAGATCATCGCCCGGTCGATCCGATCTTCCTCCATCGCCTGCAGCACTTTGCACATCACCTTGATGTGCTGCGGGGGCATAAAGCCCGTCATCCGCATGTAGAACGCCAGCAGCGATTCCTTGGCCCGCCGCCGGTCTAGTTCTTGTTGGAGTCTAAGCTCCTCGTCCAGCAGGGCCCAATGATCGACTTGCATGCTCCTGGTTACATGCTGTGCGCATTAAATGCGGCGTATGTGTCAGGGACTGCAACCGGCTCACCGATATCGGCCATGTAATCGTCCCATATGCCGTCATCGCCGTAGCACGCATGATATTCGACACCGGGCACCGACCATCCGAATTCACGAGTCCACATAGCAGGCAACCACATGCTGTCGGGGGTAGTTCGAACCCAGTAGAAACCGTTTGGGCGCATAACAGCCGCTACAAGTAATGCCGCCACACGCCACGGGCGCAGGCGCGCTGCATGATCTTTGGCAGGCGCCCGGTGGACCCTGCCATGAAGGCGAACGCGATGCATATCTGGCACCAGTAGCGGTCAATCATTTGCCTGCTGCCTTACTCAGCACGCGCGAACGCGATGCCAAAGCACGGACTGAGCCGCGGCCTCTTTCCGTCAGGACGCCGTCAAGGTCAACGCTATGAGATTGACGGCCCATTTTAATCGTCAGCGTCGACGGCGGCTCAATGAGACCCGCATCCTCCAGGGCTGCAAGGTCCATGAGTAGGGCTAGTTGACGGTCGGTCAGATCAGTCATCTTTCCACTCCCGGGCTGCCATAAACACGTCCATGGCGAACGTCGTGGTGTCACTGGTTACGGGGGCGGGCAGCTTCCGAAACTGCACTGCGCAGGACATGCCGACGTCGGCAACAATGTTGGTCAGCAGCTCCCCTCGAACGACGCCTTCTAAAATGTCTTGGCCGGCTTCTGTCATCTTGGTGTGCGAAACCGTTTTTGCCGCTGAAAACTGCCGGATGATTCCGCGCCTGAGTGCTTCGGCAAAGATGTCGTCATCCGTCAATTGGGGAAACCGGGGTTTGGGCCTGGTGCCTTTGGTGTTCTCGCTCATTTATCGTCGCTCCACGTTAGAGCCGCCAAAAGCATTTGCATCGAAAACGTTACGGTGGTTTGCGGAAGTATCTTTTTCAGTTTTACAATCTTCACAGCGCCTGCAGTTTCAGCGCCTACGATCATCTCTTCAAGTAGCTCTTGGCGCACTGTGCGTTCAAACTCAGCATAATTGTCCGGCACTGTTTGACTGCGCTCGAACGCCTTTACGGTGAAGCATTTTCGAATAATACCGCGGCGCTCTGCTTCGATGAGCAAGTGTGTGTCAGAGGCGTTTGCAAGCGACACACCCTTAAATGATTCGGGCACAGGTTGCGGGCTTCGGGCTAGGATTTTCATTGATCGTGCCTCCTTCTTTCTCTGAGTGCGTCGAGCCGGTCCATCAGATGCGACGTCGAAGCGGTGCGCTCGTCGACTATCGGGGTTTCGTCGTCTCGACCGACGTCGTCCGGCTCCTCGACGTCATCGTTTTGCTCAGCCGCGTCCCGCTGCTGCATGAACTCTGAAATCATGCCTTTCCAGGCTTCAAACCCGTCAACCGAACGCCCGCCGTAGATCTGAGGGAAGCGGGATTGCAGCATCTTGATCAGCACGCTTGAACGAAGGTTGGGGTTGGTTAGGTTTTCGCGCGCATACCGGGTCCAGTAGGCCTGCAGCACGTGGCAGGCGATGCCATAGGCGTCCCTGAAGTTTTCGTGCTCGCGGGTCCATTGCCACAGGGTGTGCATGCTGACGCCCAGCTCCGCGCACCACTCCTCCTGAAACTTACCATCTTGGGCCATCTCACGGATGTGCCAGCACATATCTTCATCATACTTGAGGTTCGGCTTGTGATGCCGGCCCTTGCCGTCGATCGGAATGAGATTGGTTTGTTTCGCCATTAGATTGCCCGCTGAGGCTGTTGGATTTGCCAAGTCATGCTGCACGCATCAGTCGGCGGGCTTTGTCGGTGACGTTCCAACCGCGCGATGGGGCTTCCTCAAGCAAACCCGCTGAATTCAGATCCCTAATGATGCCCTGCGCGATTACTTCCTGGATGCCCAATCCGGCCCGCAGTGCCCGGGCAGCAGACAAGGACGGCTCACGATGCGCCAGGACATTGAGGGCCATGTGGTGGCGCGCTTTCATCTCACCTGTCAGCACCGCGATCGGGGCAAAGCCTGTGCCGGTCCTGATTGCCAGATAGCAACGATCATCGGTCAGGCCTGGCACGCGCATTTGGCTGAGGCGCAGGTATCTGGTTTGGCTCAGCAGATGCGCGATATCCGCTATCTCGTCGAGCGTGGGATCGTTCACGCGGTCCCGGCCGACAACGCCTTCATGGTACTGGCACAGATCATTTTGGCGCGCGGCTTGGCACCATTTCAGGAACATATCGAGCGTGATCCGCGCGCCGCCTGTCATGCCAGCATTTCCTGGATATGGGGCAGTAGGTCGGCCATGCTTCTGGCCTCAATTTTGGGCCCGAGATAGTTGCCGTTTAAGGCGCATCGCACTGCCTGAAGGTCGATATTGTGATCGTCGCACAGCGCCTGCAGCTGCTGTGTGTGTTCTGTGCGATACCAGTACAAGATTTGCCCGTCGACTTGGAGCACGTCGAAGTGTTTCGCAATCGCGATGACGTCTGAAGACTGCGCCCTGTGCCCGTTATCTGCTTGGCGGGGACTCTCTGGGGGATAGGGCCTGGCGTCAGGTTCTGGCACCTGCGCAGAGCCGTTGACATGCGGCTCGTATGAGATTGACCCGCGATCGATGCCTACTCTGGTGATAGGCGCCGAGGGCTCGGGAAGTTCAGAGGCTGCGATCTCAGCAACGGATTTTTCTGCGGGTGCGGACTGAGCTTGTTTGCGCATGCTGGGCGAGAGCACGCGATAGCTGGCCGTATTGCCCACGGATCCGACCCTCGATATCACCTTGGCGTCGGTCAGCTCGTCGACGTGCTGCTGGGCGGTGGCGGGGGCGGTGCCCAGCCAGGCTGCCAAATCGCGAATGCTAATGGTGCAGTTCCCGCGCAGATCCGATCCCAGTGCCAGAATGACGACGATCAGCCGCTTGGTCCCGCGCAGGTTCGGGTCAATCAGATCCGGGCTCATTCATGCCTCCTTGGGCGTCAACGATGAATTCGAACACTTGCTGGCGGTCGTCGTTTTCTCGGGCTGGCAGCCTTGGACGGCTTGGTTGCTCGCGCACCATCACCGGCGGCCGGGGTTCCACGTAGATCTCCCAGCCCTCCTTGCGGATGCTGCGATACAGCGCGACAGTCATCCGCAGCAGGGTGCCGTCGCGCTGAATGATGGTGGCTGTGCCCATTGGTCGGTTAGGTCTCCACGACGATCGACAACACTTCGTCAGCGCCGATGTCTTTGAATGCTCGACGTTCGCCGGCATAGACGCGGTGCCCAGTGATCGTGGTTACATCGGCGCCTTCGATGGTGGTTTTGAGCACGCGCAGCTGATCTTGGCCTGCTGTGACGAGAAAGACCTCGTCCAAGTTTCCAGAGCCGCGAAGGATGGTCTTCGCCGCGGCAGTGGGCTGCGCCATATTTTCGACGTCTCCGGCCAGCGAGTCCACCTGGGCGATCTGCCCGCCACCCGCCATGCGGATGATTACAACGTCTGTGAGTGCCATCGTTTTCTCCTGCTCTTGATGGTCAGAACGTTCGTTAGGGCGTCGGTGCCCCGTGTCGTCGATCGAAGTTTGCGAGGAAGCCAGCGTTGGCCGCTTCCATCCGGTTCTGCGGCCCGCCCCCTCCACCACCGGTGCCCGGTCCCCCAGCCGCGTTGCCGAAATGGTTCAGCACCCAATCGACTTTCACACCCATCCAGCAACGAGTGATCATCACATCGACGACGTCGCTTGGTGATCGTGAGTGATCGTCTCGCAGTTCGTCGAAGGCGGGCACCATCAGTTCTGCAGCCCTGACGGTCAGGGGTTTGCCGATGGTTTTCTTGCGATGATCGATGAGAAACTTGGCGGCTTGTTCCGTCATCCCGTCGATCGACAAAAGGATGTCAATTGGTTTTGGGTCGCGCGCGCTTGACGGTTCTCTGACGGTTCCCTGACGGTTCTCTATATGTGAAGCACAATTTGTCACCCTTTGTGGTCGAAATTGTCCACCTTTAGTGTCGAAATTGTCTACCTTTGCGTCAGCCCCATTACCGGAATTGTCACCCTTTATGGGGGGTGTTTCGCACAATTTGTCACCCTTTAGGGCGGTTTCGCTACCATCTGTGTCACCCTTTACAGCGTCTTCACCAGACAAATTGTCACCTTTTACAGGTGCATTGCCTGACAATTTGTCATCCTTTTTAGAGGCAGTGTGAGGATCTTGCACAGTGCTTTTGTCATCTTCGGTCGTGACCGACCGGCCCATCAAAAGCACGAAATGAGACTGGTTTCCGCGCCCATTTCCTTGGTGCTCGATCGCCAGTTCGCCCATCGCCTGCAACTCTCTGATCGCCCGGCTCACAGAGCGCGGCTGAATGCGCGCCTTGGCTGCCAGCTTGGCATGCGAGGGAAAGGCACGGCCGTCGTCATCGGCGAAGTCAGCAATGGCTAACTCGACAAGCAGCGTGGCGTTCTTGGCGGTGGAATGCTCCCACACCCAGGTCATGCACTTGATGCTCATACGTCAAACCCTCCCTGAAGCTCAGCGCTCCGATCGTGGTGCATCTTGTTGAAAGGGGTGATGCGGTTAGTCTTGGCGTTGAACCGAACCAGGGCGGTCGCTATGGGCCCCCGACGCTGCTTTGCCACCTTGAGTTCCAGCTGATCGATGACCCGGTACATCCGGTCGATGATCTGCGACTTTTCAATCGGATCTTCGGCAGCGTCAGCCATGCGGCCCAGGTAGTAGGCGTCGCGGTAGCAAAAGATGATGGTGTTGGCGTCCTGCTCGATCTGACCAGACTCCCGTAGGTCGGACAGCATCGGGCGCTTGTTCTCGCGCGTCTCACATTCACGAGACAGCTGCGACAGCACCAGGATGGGGCAGTTTAGAGCAAGCCCCAGTTCCTTCAGGCGTTGGGACACCTCGGTAACGATCTCGTACCGGCTCCGGCCCGGCGCACGGATCTTCTGCAGATAGTCGACGACGATCAGCGCTTCGCGCCCCTGCTTCTGAAACCGCTTCGCGTGCTGGCTTATAACGTGGCAGATCCGGTCGATATTGGTGATACTGGGATCGATCAGCATGAACGGCAGATGTTCAATATTGCGCGCGCCCTCAAGCAGCGCGCGATACTGGTTCTCCGCCATGTCGCCTTTGCGGGCATCGTGATACGGCGTCTCAACCCCGATCGCTGCAGCGGCGCTCGACATCGCCCGTTCGGCATTGTCCTCGCCTGCCATCTCGCCGCACCAGTAGACGACGCCCACGCCGTTCTGCGCGGCTCTTATGGCCATCTCTAGGGCCACAGCGCTTTTGCCCATCGAGGGCCGGCCGCCTAGCAGGATCATGTCTCCGCGCTGCGCGTGGCCCATGATCTCCGTCAGCTCAGGTATGCCCAGGTCGACCCCAGGTTGCGCCCTGCCATGATACGCATCGTTGATGTAATCCAAGGCGACCTCAATCGCCTTGCCCAGTGTCACGGCATTCGGTCGACCCGTAGCCCCGTCTTCTGCCTCAGTCAGCTCGGCCGTGACGGCCGCAAATACCTCGTCCAGATCGTCGCCCACCATAAGGGCATCTGTCGCCTTCTCCATCGCAGCGATGGCGATGCGGCGGCGGTGCATGTCCTTAATGGCCTGCGCATAGTCTGGCGCTGCTTCGATCGATACTGCAGTCGACCGCAGTTGGATGAAATACTGAGTCCCGCCCAGTTCCTGAAGGCCAGGGTCCGCGCGCATGAAGCGCTGTAATGTGACCGCGTCGATCATCATCCCCAGCGCGGTGCGTTTGCGCATGATTTCGAACATGCGCTGGTGCACCGGATCGTAGAAGTCTGCAGCCTCTACGATGCCCAACACAGAGTTCATCATCTCATTATTCAGCAACAGGGCGCCCAGGAGGGCTTGCTCAGCCGCCACATTGTGGGGAGGCTCAGCCTTGCCGTAGCTCTGATCTGGGTAGTATTGCCCGCCGCCGTCCATCATGGCTCCATCCGCCTCAGTTGGTTGGCAATGGGCCTGACGTGCCCAACAGGCTGATCGATGTCGTTGGCAATCTCCCTGTTGGTACACCCTTGCCGCACCAGTTCGCGGATCCGGTTGTAAAACCGCAGGCTGCGCGCCTTTGTGTGAATGTGCTTTCCGCCGCCAAGCGTCCTTGAGTTTGGATCCTCAACAGACGAACTGGCCACTTGGCGCGTATTGCGCATCGTCGCGCTCAAGGGCCGCGCCCACTCGGCTATAGGCGCATCATCAGCTGGCCATTCTGTGAGAGGTTGTCGGCACCGGTTCAGCATCAGTCATCCCTCCGCAACCAGTGCAGTGTGGGATCACCCTGAAACCCGTGCAAAAACACGTACCAAGCGTAGTCTTTGGTCCCGCCGCCTGGCTTTTCACCTGCCTCAATGACTGGCCCCGGTGGCATCGAGGGGCGCGGGGTCAGATTGTACTTGCGATAAAGAGGAAGACCTTGAAGCCAGCTGCTGCGCGCCGAGCCGCAATCCCATGTAGATTGCAGAAGCACAGCCACCTTGCAGCGCGTCCGAGCCAGCGCCAAACGGATGAATTCCTCCTCCAGCCGCTTGCGCTCAACTGGCTGCTGTGCCTCACGCACCCCGTAGGGACTGTTCGAAACCACGCAGTCGACCGGGTATCTGCCAGGGAACTGCGGCCAAGAGAAAAAATCCACCCCACCAACGACACCGTCAAAACCGCGGTCACGCAGATCGTAGCCTTCAACCTTGATCCCAGCATTGAAGCCGCCAGTGACGACGTTGCCCATGCCAGCGCATGGATCGACCACCCTGCCTGGAAAATCCTCGACTTCAAAAAGCCGCTGGCTGCACCAAGCCTCTTCCACATACCAGTTGTCGGGCTCACGATCCCACAGGTGGGAGTTCTTCTGAATCGCACCGCCCATCATTGCGCAAACCTCTTGACCGACCCCATCGATAGCATCTGCATGACGCCACGGCTGTTGCCGTGGTGAATGTGCGCATAGGCCCAAACGCCGGCAGCTTCAGCGCGGTCGTGAATCCCGCCAGTCGGCCAGCCCAGCAGCTCGCACTGGCGCAGTGACGCCTGCTTTGGATCTGTCGGCCGACCGGTGCCCAGGAACGCTTTGCGCCATGTCTGCGATTGCACATCCCGCTGCAGGACGCTGCGGCGAGCACAAACCGATTCCGCGTGCGCCGACAGGCCCACCATCATGCGGGCGGTGTCCGGCCCCCTGTGTTTGTCCACGTGCAGAAGGGCAGCCTCGCACATGACCAGGCCGGGCTGCTCAGTCAGGATCAAATCACGCAGCCAATCCTGAAACGCGACAAACACCTTGCCGCGCGTTGGCTGCCTGAATTGAACCGACGTCGTGCGAGGGGGCCCAGAGCCATCGCCCATGGCCACCCCGCACTGCGTTTTCGCAAAGTCGATGCCGATGACGTTCATCAGTCGTCGTCGTCCGTGTCGTCGTCGCCCATGGGCTCAACCGACGTCTCAGCCGCCTTTACCTCCAAGCCTTTCTTGTGGCCCTCATGCCAGGCCGCGCAGGCGTCGCTGCCACCGGGATGCGGGTTTTCAGCGCTCGACTTGCCGTCTCTAAGCGCCGCATGGAATCCATCCCTGCGCGCCTTGCTGACAAGTTCAGCCATGCGGGCATCGTCGTCGTCTTCGTCGATGACGTTAGGAAACTCGATCTTGAACTGGTGCCCGATCGGGGCTTCGAGCCATTCCGCATATGTGGCCAGATTGGTCACATGCGCCTGCGCGTCGGCCTGGTTCATGTCGCAGAGCTTCAGCGCCGCATCCATGTCGCCCAAGACCACGCCAGCCGCCCGTGCCTGCTTGCGAGCCTTCTTCTTCTCAGCCTTCAGGGCGTCTAACTTGTGCTCAATGTCACTCAGGGTCTTCACCCAGGACAGAAAGTCTGCCCTTGTGCACTCAACGGCGGAGTTATGGCCCTCGCCTGCCTCTGAGTTTGTGTCCTTCATGCCAATCCTTTCGGGAAAAAAGCCGGGCCCGAAGGCCCAGCAAGGTGGTTACAGGGAGGAAACACGAGACCAGCCTCGCCTTCCTGCACTGGCTGCACACGTGTTCAGCCAAGTGCCTGGGGACCGGCTCAGGCCGGAATAGGGTGCGCGCCGCCTGCGGGATTGGCGGGGCTGCCGGACAGACGGCGCGCTATCGGGCAGTCCACCAGTAGACAGCCCAATTTGGGAGTGAGGTGACCACGTCATCTCGCCAACCACGCAATCACGACCAAAAACAAAGCGCAGATCAGTGCCCCAGCGATGATCATTTCAACGTCGGTACGGAACCCGAACGGAGTCTCGACAAAGGTTAGAAACCGGGGGGTCATGCAGCCACCTGGTTGACTGGAAAACGCAGCTCAGGCAGCGTTGGCGCCATGTTCGACACAGCAGATGACTTTAAGGCGCTGGTGAAAACGGTACTTGCCGCGGCTATTGGGTTGCTTTTCGTCGGGGTTGCAGATCCCGCCTCTGGCAAGGAGATTCGGCTGACATGCCAGAATGAGTCCGGACGGACATCTTGGATCCGCTTAGATCTCAGCAGAAATCTGATGATAACCGGTTCTGGTGATTCGACAGCTTCGCACCCAATAACCTGGTCATCGCAAAACTGGATAGTCGCGCAATCAATGATCGTCTCGCACGGCAAGCCATCCCCACGAACCTGGGTGATTAATAGACGCACAGGGAAAATCTGGACGTCAGCCTTCCTAGAATCGAAAATGGTTGCGACCCAACGCACGTGCGTTGCGGCATTCTGAGCCTCTGCCAAAGCCACAGACTCGCTCATCCCTGAGCATCCAGTTTATCAAGTTGCTTCAGGCGGTTTTCCGCCCAGTTCGAGAGCTTGCGCCCGCCAAACCAAGCTAGTCCGCCGATTATGATCAGCGCTTTCAGCGCCCGCCGCTCGATGGCGCACATTCTGTCTCTCCGGTCAGATAAGGAATCCAGTCGGGGTAACGGCTGATCGCCCGCAAAAAGATGCGAACGCCGGGCTCGTTGGCCTGGTTCTGCCAATTTATGATTGTTTGCTTTGCGGGCTTCGACGCGCCGCCCAGCGCATCTCTGGCCGCATTGATCGTTTCGAAGTGAGCAACGAACACAGCCCAACGCTCAGGGAACTCGTCCGAGGTACAAGACATTGGACTGTCCCAGCCCTTACCTTTCAATCCACGAGACGAATTGGATAAGGAGATCGGACTTGCACCAGTGCCAGACGCACCACCGAAAGTGCCAGAGGTGCTCATGCGGCTTCCTCGGGCAAGTCAGCCTTTCTGCCGGCGCGCGCTTCGGCAAGCTGCCGAAACGACAACTCAAATCCCCGAGCAGCTGCGGCTTCCACCAGCACAACGTCAAAGCCAGGTGGAATGCTGTCGCGTTTTACCCAAGAGTGAATGATGGACAGGGGCTTCCCCACATCGTCCGCCAGAGCACTTCGGCTCGGCCATTTAGCCATGATCTCGGTTGCAGTCATGGATGCTAATAATTGGCAAAATGCCAACGGTGTCAAGATTGACTTTTCTTCTTTTGAAGCCGCAGGCCGCCAGCGGCAGTTTACCAAGGTGGCAAAGCGGGCAATGAAAGAGATCGGGGCATATCCCACACGCACTGACGTCGCCGGTCGATTGACCGCGGCGCGTACTGTTCTTGGGCTATCTCCAAGCGAGTTGGCGGACCAGATTCTGTATGATCGAGGCTCTTACACCAAGGTTGAGAAAGGGGAGCGAGACTTTCCGCTTTCAGCTGCGTGGCGCCTGTATCGTCTGCATGGATTTAGCCTCGACTACATCTACGATGGGAAAGCGCACGGCGTTCCGTCCCAACACGCTGAGATGCTCCTAGGCGCTGCGCCATCTGACGCTCGGATGCCACAGGGGCTGCCGGTCACTGTCCCTGCAGATCCACGATATCGGCTCATCCAACAAGTTGTTGTCGACGTGATTGAGGGCGCTGAAGCCGAAGGCGAGAGCATTGGAGCTGAAGAGATTATTGGGCGTGTGATGGATCTGTTGTCCCCACGCAGGGCTGGCTAACGTAGCCACACTTTTAACGCCGACTGTAACAAAAATCACAGCCTGAACATGTTTTTGGAGGGCGCATTGAAAGCACGCGCTGTCAGCAAACGGGAGGTCGTCATGGATGACCGAGACGCGGGCGAGCTGTGCATTAGTTTATCGTTAGACGCGGATGTTTCTCGTCAAAGACTTGGGTTAATTGAAGCCGCAACACAGCACTCGCTTGAGAAAGCACTGGAAGCCTACTCGGAAAGTCGTTTTGGGCGGAACATTGAAAGCCTCAGTTCGCAGCAAATACGCGAGCTAAAGATCGTTTTTCTACCGGTGATAATATCGATTCGGATGCAACTAGAGGGCCGAACACTGCAATGAATCGGCTGGGTCGAATCCTAGATCTTTGGCGCCGCAACGACGGCTTGTTCCCAAATCTGTCCGAAGCTGTCCCGTATGTGACAATAAATGCACCCCCAAGCCAATTTGCGCTTCGGCCTAAATGTCTAATGGCTGGGCCGGAGAGCATCCAGGCCAAGGTTGCTGGGAGCGTAGATCCGGGAGTGCTCACGAGTGTGTTTGTAGATTCTCGTCCAGATAGAGGTAGTTCAATTGCAGACGGACACAGATACGCCTTAGACAGCTTTCAGCCTCTGATAACCAAAGAGCATTTTTTTGTGCAAAACAAAGCGGAGGTTGAGTTCCAGCGACTCATTCTGCCGGCAAAGACCCCGCAGGGGGCCTTCCTGATGATGACATATTCATGGCCGCTACTGATTCATTAGCCTCTGGGGCATTGATCGCACTGTAGTCTGCATCAACGCAAAGCCGAAAAAACCGAGATACATCCCGCCGACTTAGATACATAAGGAGGTCATCGTTCCGTCGCCCTTTGACGTTTTGCGTCCATCGAATTGGTGACGGGATGGTGTTTGCTAAGTATTTTCCAGCGAGACCGTTTCTGTGGCTTGCAGCCAAGATAAATCCGATCATCCAGTCAGGGTCAAAGTGTTGAACTGAGAGACCGTAAAGAATCGTGCAGAGGTCAGATACGCCGATTCGCGGTGGAGACGGATAAATCTTAAAGTCGGCCAGATATGCAATCCGGCCCTTGATCTCAAACAGCGCAGGATCAATCCGGTCACGGTCAATAGGAACATTACCTTGGCCGTGGATCCTGGCGTAGTTGTTTACGATGTACTCGCCGTAGCTGTAGTCCGGCCCAAGATCGATGAGCTTTGATGCGCAGATTGCAGACAGCGATCCGTCGTGCGCGTTTCGGCACACGATGTAGAAGCAATTGTGGGGCGTTAGGTCGTTGAGCTGCCAGCGCATCTCCGGAATGATCCGGTTTTCCCAGCCCTTCCTTACCGACGCTTCAGCAACCTCTTCCTGAATTCGTACAAAATCAGTGGTCTCTTCAATAGTGCGGAATCCGGCCGAGACACGGTCGCATGCCGAGATGATTGCGCGAGAAATTTCCAGCTTACTTGGGTTCACGAGCTTACTGCCGAATATCCAAAATCATCGTTGCTAACGCTCTTTCTGAGCGAGCGAAAAGTGGGCTGACATGCAGTGGCTCGAGTCTACTAAATTTGCAGGCACGTAAGCAAATTGCTTTGACCAAGCATTAAATCATAATTGGCAAAATGCCTATTTTTTGATTGACCATTGGCAAAATGCCAACTAGCTTGACCTCCAACAGTAGCCCAGATGGGAGGTCGCAATGAGCTTCGACAGCACCACAGAGATCGGTCAGCCCCACGTCACCAGCGGCGACCTGGTTCGCATTGCTGCGGATCTCACTGACGAGATGAATGACCGCCTGGGCCGCTATCACTACGGCTCGTACTTTCCTCGGGTTGAGTTCATCGGCCTGGCAATTGCGGACAGCGCTTGCCCTCCCAACACGCCGCCGAAGGTCCACACCGATCTCATCCGTCTGGTGTTTCAGCTGCAGCAGACGCATCGGGATTTCCCGGCACAGCGGGCGCAGCTGCTGGACCGGATCGAAGAGATGGCTTGCACCATGGCGCGGGCGGAGCGGGCGGCTGACGATGCCGCTTGGGACGAGATCGGCCATGGCGAGGAGTGCGGCGCACCCCGGCCCGGTCCTGAGAACCCTTTCAGCAGCGCTGCGAACGGCACCTTCAATGCGAGGGCGCTGTGATGAAACTCAACAACGAACAGATCCGCCTGTTGGCCCAGGCTGAGCGCATGATGGACGAGGGCACACTGCCCTTCGTTATCTATCGCGACGATCGGATGCCGGTCGCTCCTGACATCATGGAGGAACTGGGGCTTGAGCAGGGCCAAACGGTCAACAGCGTCATCAAACATGCAATTCTGCTGGCATCTCTGGCTGCGACGCAGGCCGAGCTTGCGTTGAAGAAAGCGGCGGGGCGCTGCTGATGCCCCGCCGCGATCTTCCACCTGGCGCAACGGTCATCTTTGTACTGATTGCCAGTTTGCCGGCCGCCATTGCGATCCTCTTTTGGATTTTGGCATGACCCGCCATTTTGACCGCTACACCGGCTGTGGTGAGGCGCCCTCAACGCCTGCCTACACCCGCAGCATGGCGGCAACGCAGGAGGCCGCGGCGACCACCGCGCCCCTGACTGATGGCCGCGTCCATTACGTTTCCGAGCTAAGCGATGAGACGCGCGCCCTTTGGGAGAGGGCGGAGGCAAACCGCGTCGCCTTTAACAATGAGGTGCCAAAGGCTCGGAAGGAGCACTTGTTCTCACTGGTCAACAGGCCAACAGATAAAGACCTAAAGGGCTTGTCGGCTGAAGCCGCGGCGCATGCACGCTTTCTGTGGGCGGTTTCAGCGAGGCCCAAGCCGATGGCCCGCCGCGCTCCCCCAGGCACGCCCGTTGCCGTCGTCTTCGTGGCGCTCATTGCCTTCCTGGCTTTGCTGGTCGTCGTGGCCGTGGCGGCGTTGCTATGACCCGGCCAGTCGTTCCGTATCTGTATGCCATAGGCTACCTGGACGCGATCCAGGTTCAATCCTTTGATGCGATCACTCAGATTCTTCGAAGTGGCCAGCTAGAGCACAAGGCATCCCATGTCGGGGCCATAGTAGTCAGTGGCGGTCAGCAGAGGCTGACAGTGCCAGAGAAGGCCAGCGATGCGCGCGACAGGCTGCGTCGCCTATTCAAGCACATGACGCCTATTCAGCAGCGGGTGCTGGCCCTGTTTCTTCAAGGTTACCAAATTGGTGAGGTGGAAAAAGCGCTGAACCTTCGGCAGCGCACTGCCAAAGCTCATCTGCGGGACGCACTGACAACCACCACCCGGATCTGGCCGCAACTTGATCGCCGGAGGTGCGCATCGTGATCCGGCCGCGCGAGAACAGCCCGCTTTCGGGCGTCGTGCTGTTGCTGACGTTCGGTCTTTTCGTTGCGGTCATCGCCTACGCCGTCGTGACAATGCTGCACCCGCCGATCGACGAGGTGTTGAAGCGCATCGACGGGCAGCACATGCCTTTGGCCGGGGCCGGGGCTGCCATTGGTTGGGCCAGCTGATGCCGATCAGGCAGCCCACCACGCGCGAAGCGCAGTATGCCTGGCACAGTGCGTCGCTGGTGAACAATCGCACACCGGTCGATCCCGATCAGCCGCAGTGCGGGTGGTTTCGCTGCCGCCTTGTGCGTGGTGGGCCATGGGTGCCCGCGCGGATCTGGATGGTGCAGGTCGTCGACGAGGACACTGGCGAGCTGACTGAGCCTGAGTGGCTGCGGTGCGAGGTCAATGGCCAGAGCCGTGACGTGTTCCGGGCTTGGGAGCGTTTGGCAAGCAATCCGATCCCGCGCGACCGGTACGAACAGATGCTCGATTTCATCGACTGGGCCGGGTCGAACGATCCGATGCACCCAGTGCTTAACCCCACCCGCCCCGTGGATCTTTCTAGTCGCCCTGTCGGGCCGAGAGGAGTGCATAGCAATGCCTGAAGATGTCGCCCGCCACCAGATCGGCGGCAATCAGCCACCGTCGCCTGTCACAGAGACAACCATGGAGTTTGCCAACAAGGTCGGTGAGTTCCAGACCACCCTCAAGCACTGGAAGGATGCTGGCGTTGCCGACGATGATGCCGTCGGTGATCTGGAGGACTTTCTGAAGGGGGCCCGCGAGCTGGCAAACTTGATCGACGCCAAGCGAGTGGAGCTGAAGAAACCCCACGATGTTGCCGCGCAGGAAGTTCAAGACGCCTTCAAGCCGTTGCTGAGTGCGATGGCGGATATCGGCAAGGCCGCGAAGTCGATCAAAGCTGGTTATCTGCAGAAGAAGCAGCGCGCGGCTGAGGAGGCGGAACGCAGGCGCGCGGCAGCCGCTGCTGAGGCGGAAGCCAAGGCCCAGGCGGAACGGGCTGCCGCTGAAAGCGCTGGTGATCTTTTGGGCGCGGCCCAGGCACGTGAGCGCGAGGAAAAGCACGCCAAGGCGACTAAGGTGCAGGCAGTGCGCGCCACTGTTCAGGGCTCCGGCAACAAGTCGGGTCTGCGCAAAGTGCGTCGTGCGGTCCTGACCAACCCGTCCCTGGCCGGTGCGTACTACCGTCATCACGAGAAGATGGCAGCGCTCCTCACTGAGCTGGCCAACGCCGATTTGCGTGCTGCCAAGGGCGCCGAGATCACCATCCCAGGATTCGAAATTCAGATTGAGGAGAAAATCTAATGGGCAACATGGTTGTCGCCGCGAAATCTGGTTCGCTGCTGATGGATCCCCAGCAATTCCAACACGTTCGCGAGGTTGGGAAAATGATGTCGCAGTCCGGGATATTCCCGGATCACTTGCGCAAAGGAGGCGAAGAAACCGCAATCAGCAACGCTGTGATGGTTTTGGCCATCGCAGATCAAATGGGCGAAAGCCCGATCACCGTGTCTCAGAACATTCACTTTGTAAGGGGCAAAGCCGGTTGGTCGGCTTCGTACATGATCAGCCGCGCAAACACATCCGGGCTACTCAAGTCACCAATCAGGTTCAAAACACGGCATTTTGAAAGCAAACCGATTGCCATCCGCAATCAGGAAGTCGAAGACATTGCGGTCACGGCTTATGCGACACTTGCGGATGGCACTCAGGTCGATGCCGAAGTAACCATGCGCACAGCTGTTGCGGAAGGCTGGGCCCTCAGAAGCCCCAACAGCCCAGACCAACGCAGCAAGTACGAAACAATGGGCCATCAGATGCTGAGCTATCGTTCAGCGTCAGCACTCATTCGCCTGTACTGTCCCGAGGTTATGCTTGGATACCGATTGGTGGAAGAGCTGGCCGACGAAGAGCGCGCCGATATGCGGGACATCACCCCGCCCGACATGGCGCCTGCACAAGATCCTCAGCCGGAAGTTCAGCAACCCGCACCCGCCGCTGCCACCCCCAAGCCAGAGCCGGAGCCTGACCCGGAACCCGCTGCGCAGGACACCAAAGCAGCGAACACCGGTCGTAAGGCCGCCCAGGAGCGGTACAGGCAGGAGCAGAAGGACAAGTCTGCTGCCGCGGATGCAAAGGCTCAGACGCAGGCACCTGCCGAACCGGAGCCAGAGACCAAACCAGAGCCCAGTGCCGCTGCGCCGGACCATGACCCTGAGCCTGTAGAGGATGCTGAAATCGTCGACGAAGGTGATCAGCAGTTCAATGTTGCTCTGCTGCCGGAGGACATGCGGAGCCTGTACGAGCAAATAAAAGACAGCCTGACCAATGCCAAAAACACGGGTCAAGTCGAAGCAGCCATCGACATCTTTGCGCAGGACATACTCTACGTCTGCGAGCACTCCGAGGCGACTGCCGACCACCTGCAAGAATTGCAGGCTGAAGCGCGCGAGCGCGTGGCAGCCGCAACATGAGCGCCACCAAGTTCTACGTGCGGCGCCAGGGAATGCTCCTGGCGCCGCTGAACGACGCGGGAGAAGCGGTCATCGATCGCCTCCCCCACGACCGCGAATTGCGGGTCAACGTCGTGCGCGACCGGTCCCGCGGCCAGCACGGCATGTACCACCTTCTCTGCCACCGGGTTTCCAAGTGCATGCAGGAAGGCATGGGGCGCCGGGAGTGCACGCCTGAATGGGTGAAGGCACAGATCAAAATGGCTGTGGGACACACCCAGCCCATGCGGACGCCAGCCAAGTACCGCGAGGCGTTTGGATCGGTCCTGCCGATGCCCAAAAGCACTGAATTCGACGTCATGGACGGCGATGCCTTTGCTGAGTTTTTCAGCAGCGTCATCCAATTCGTTGTCCAAGAACTGCTGCCGCACCTGCCAGCGGGCCCAGAGCTGAACAGCATCCTGAGCCTTCTCGACGAGAACGAGCGCTACCGCTGGAAACTTGAAAACGGGAGGGCGGCATGAGCCAGATGGACATTGATCTGTTCCAGCGCGCCGGCAAGCTGATCGACGATCTGCGCCGCCAAGGCCAGGATGTTGCTGCCGGAACCATGGAGCAACTGAAATCTCGCGCGTCAATCGCCGACCAGCTGCTGACGCAGCAAAAGGCTCGCAACCGTGTCCTTGAGCGTCAGCTACGCAACACCGAGGCTGAACTCCAGAGCCTGGTAGAAGCCGAGATTGCGAGAGAGGCGGGGGCTGCGTGATGGCGCTCAACCTCTATCTGCCCAAAAGCGAGATCCACAGGCCTTGCTCACGCCGCGTACAGCAAGTGGTGGCAGCAGTCTGTTTTCAGATGGAAGTCCCTTCAAATGGGATTCTCGCTCATAACCGCTCTCAGCACTTAGTCACCCCGCGCTTTATGTCCTGGCGGATCATCCAAGATACCTCTGGCTGGAACGCAAGTCAGATAGGCCGGTACTTTGGTGGCTACGCCCGCGTCAGCGTTCTCTATGGCATCAACGAGTTCAACAAGCGCAAGGCAAAAGACCCCGCCTTAGAGGCGGCATACTACGCGGTGCTGGCCGACTTAGAGCGCCAAGAGATGCGAGCCAATGGCTAAGCCCCCTCCCTGCATGCACTGCGATCAGGTCGCCAGGAAGACCACTGGCCAAGAGGTGTATCCGCGTCGGCCGGACCTTTGGGAAAAGGTGATCTGGAAGTGCGATGGATGCGGTGCCTACTGCGGCTGTCACCCTGGATCTTCGACTCCCTTGGGTTATCCAGCCAACGCCGAGACACGGCGGGCGCGGATGCTGCTGCACAACAAGATGCTGGACCCGCTGTGGAAAAAACAGCGCAAGGGAAGGCGCCGCTACGCCCGAAACATGGTCTATGCGTTTTTGTCCGCTGAGCTGGGAATGCCCGGCGAGCGCACTCACACCGCGATGTGGGATGTCGAAACCTGCCGGAAAGCCTGGCGGGCCCTTCAGGGAAAGACGCTAGCCGATATCGAAACCGCGCTGGAGTACGGTCAGTGACCAACCGCCGGCGGATATCGGAAACCGAGCGCGAGAAGATCTTCGATCGCGATGACGGTGTCTGCCATTGGTGCGGACAGCCGATCGACGCCGGTCGAGAGCCCTGGGATGTCGAACACGTCATCCCGTTGGAACTGGGCGGCACTGAGGACAAGTTGGATCCCAACCTGCGGCCCATCCACCGCAAGGGCTGCCACACTGCAAAGACAGCCCAGGACAGAGTCAAAATCGGGAAGGCCAAGCGCTTGGTGCGCCGCGCGAAGGGTATCCGCCGCCAGGCACGCAGTGCGTTTCCAACCAATAGAGACGGCCGATTCAAGCGGAAGCTGAACGGCGAAGTCGTGCTCAGAGAGGAGTAAGCGTCGATGGCGGAGAACAGCGGCATTGAATGGACGCACCACACGTTTAACCCGTGGACCGGTTGCACCAAGTTGAGCCCAGCTTGTGACTTCTGCTATGCAGAGGGATGGGCGAAGCGTAGCGGCCATGTCGAGTGGGGCCCGCATGGCGATCGTCGGCGCACCAAGACGTGGGGCAACCCGGTCAAGTGGAACCGGCAGGCTGAAGCGGAAGGCGTGCGCTACCGCGTGTTCTGCGCGTCGCTGGCTGATGTCTTCGACAACCACAAAAGCATTCAGGATCAGTGGCGCACTGACCTTTGGCGCCTGATAGCGACCACGCCGCACCTGGATTGGCTGCTGCTGACTAAGCGCCCGCAGAACGTCAAAAAGATGGTCCCGTGGCGCTGGGGCGATTGGCCCGACAACGTCTGGATTGGATCGACGGTCGAGGATCAGAAGACCGCAAACCAGCGCATCTGGCACCTAGCGCAGATACCTGCGCGTGTGCGGTTCTTGTCTTGCGAGCCGCTTATCGGTCCGCTTGATCTTACCTGCGTCCAGCACGTGTACCCAGAAAGCCTCAACGCGCTTACGGGCGAACTGACGGACGACGCGCACGCCTCGACGTCTTGGGTGTTGCAGATAGATTGGGTGATCACTGGCGGCGAAAGCGGGGCCAAGTACCGCCCGGCAGATCCAGATTGGTTCCGGTCCCTCCGCGATCAGTGCGCCGCCGCCAAGGTGCCTTTCCTGTTCAAGCAGTGGGAGGGCGCCAACCAGAAAATCATAAAGGCAAAAGGCCGCGAGTTGGATGGCGTCATCCACGACGGCTACCCGGTCGCGGCGTGAGGTGAACAAATGATGACAGATGATGCAGTCGACGCCGAACTGATTGCGAGGCTCGAGAACCTAGCCACTGACATAAGCAGGGTGCGCACTGCCACCAAAGCAGCAGGTGTGATCGGCACTGATGAAGAGATTACGCTCATGGATGCCGCCGAGACGTGCATGAGCATCGCTGTCTTTATTGGCGGACGCGGCAAGTACAATGGCTGACCATCCCATCATCTTCTCCGCGCCCATGATCCGCGCCTTGCTGGAAGGCAGGAAGACGCAGACACGGCGGATCCTGTCGAACGCGCCACCGCCTGGGTATGTGGCGGGATCTTCGACGTTTGATGACGCTATCACCTGGGTGCCAACCGAAGACGCATTTAGCGGTGCGCAGCCGGTGACACAGAAGTGGAAAGGCCCAGTGCTTGGCGACCGCCTTTGGGTTCGAGAAGACTGGCGAACATCCCGTCACTATGACGATCTAAGGCCCAGCGAAATGGGTGGCGAAGAGCCGGTGCAGTTCCTAGCTGACAATGCGGTCGCCGCTTATGCTGGCCGTGTAGATGACCTGACAGGTCGTCGCCGCTGGTCTCGCCACATGCCCCGGTGGGCGAGCCGGATCACGCTGCACGTCTCGGACGTCCGAGTGCAGCAGCTGCAGGAGATCAGCGAAGATGACGCTGAGGCAGAAGGCGTGGTCTGCAACCAAGAGATCGTCGACATCGTTGGCACACCACACGGGCCAAGCGAGATCTATGCAGATCGCTGGCGCGTTCCTGGCGTAAGCCCCGATGACGAAGAAGGCTTCGAGGATGGTATTGAAGCGTTTGCCCAACTCTGGTGCTCAATCAACGGCGAAACCGCCTGGGATCAAAACCCCTGGGTGGTGGCGCTCACTTTCTCCGTCGACAAGCAGAATATTGATCAGGTGGCAGCATGACCCCTATCCAGAACTTCTTTGCCTACCAGCTGGACGCTAAGCCCACCGACCCGCCTGTTCCTGTGCGCTTGCGTGTGCCCGCCGGGCCCGATGGTGAGGCTATGGCGCAAGCCTTCAACGACTGGCTTGCGGAGAAGATCCGCGCAGAGTTCCCCAGCGCCACCAAGCACGTGGTCGACAGTGGGAAGGGCCGGATCAACGGATGACCGTTTCAATCATCACCGGTGATTGCCAAGAAGTGCTTGCTACATTACCGGCGAAGCACTTCCACACCTGTGTGACAAGCCCACCCTACTATGGTCTCAGGGACTACGGTGTCGATGGTCAGATCGGCCTTGAGGCTTCGCCAGCCGCCTTCATCGACCAGATGGTTGCCGTGTTCCGAGAAGTGCATCGGGTGCTTCGAGACGATGGGACGTTATGGCTCAATCTTGGGGACAGCTACTGCAGCAATGGTGGTCCTGGCTGGCAGGGAAAGAATGGCCAGCGATCAGACCGCCGTTTCACCGCGACACGCAACACTGTTGGAATGCGAACAGCGTCGCGTTGTGCGCGCGAGCACTACAAGCCAAAGGATCTGATGGGGATGCCTTGGCGCGTAGCCTTTGCGCTCCAAGAAGACGGCTGGTATCTGCGCCAAGATATCATTTGGGCAAAGCCCAACCCGATGCCCGAGAGTGTTCGCGATCGCTGCACCAAGGCACACGAGTACATCTTTCTGCTGAGCAAGTCCCCAAAGTACGCATTTGACGCCGATGCCATAAACGAACCTGTGAGCCCAAACACCCACGCTCGGCTCTCTCAGGATGTGATCGCGCAGATCGCGTCTGCACGAGCACACGGCGGCACAAAAACAATGAAGGCAGTCGGTCGAACGCCGAAGGCGAAAAAGGCTGGGTTCAAGGTCAAGAACAATGAGAGTTTTGGCGCGGCGACAGCAATGCCAGTCCACAGGCGCAACAAACGCTCTGTCTGGACTGTCGGATCAGATTCTTACCTCGGTGCTCACTTTTCCACCTATCCGCCTGCACTGATTGAGCCCTGCATTCTTGCAGGATCTCCGGAAGGCGGGCATGTGCTCGATCCCTTTGGCGGCGCCGGAACCACAGGCCTTGTTGCTGATCGTCTCGGCCGAAATGCCACGTTGATAGAGTTGAACTCCGAATATGCCACAATGGCGCGCGATCGGGTGTTGGGCGACGCGCCGCTGCTGACTGACGTGTCAGAAGGCGGTAGCTGATGACCTTCCTCACCGCCCAGCAACTGGCCAAGATCACCAGCATGTCTGCCCGGTACTGGCAGCGCATGGCGGCGGCCGGCAAGGTGCCTGGCGTCTATCAGGCAGGTGGCAAAGGCCATGCTTGGCGGTTTGCAGAATCAGAATTCTGGGCATGGTGGTCTGAACAGGAGAAACAGCCATGCCAAGAAACTGCTACACCCGCGGCCCGTGGTGGTGGGCGCGGGGTCAGGTCCAGGGCCAGGAAATCCGGGAACCGCTCAACGTCCGAGTTGCGGACACTCCTGAACATGTCGCCGAACAGCTAGCCGCCGAATGGTTGGACGCCAAGCGGGCCGAGGCTCGCGGTGATGCACCCACAAGAACCTACGACGAGATCGCAACCCTCTTTATCCTCGAGCGTTTGCCCGAGCTGCGCGAGAAAGGCGCCAAGCGTTACCGATCGTCTCTGCGGAATCTAACACCGTTTTTTGAAGGCAAGCGCCTCGGCGAGATCAACGCTGACACGCTGCGGGTGTTTGAAAAGGCAAGGCGGGCGGGAGGCGCATCAACCAGCACAGTGCGCCGCGATCTGCACTGCCTGTCGGCCGCCATCACATTTTTCGGTGACGAAAACGATCTGGACATTGCCAATCCGGTTAGCCGCTACCTGCGTCGGCGCGCGCGTCAGGGGGCGCTCAGGGAGGGCGACGCCCGCACCCGTTATCTGAGCCACGACGAGGAGGTTGCCCTCCTGGAAGCTGCCAGGGCCCGCGCAGACAAAGACCGCCGCGTGGCCGGGCTTGCTGAGGCGATCGAGTTCGCGATCGACACTGGGGCCCGCCTGGAAGAGCAATTCGGCATGAAGTGGCAGGATGTCAGTCAAAAGCGCGAAGAGATCCGGATCCGCTCCGAAAGCGCCAAAGGCGGCAAGGGCAGGGTAATCCCGCTGTTCGAGAGGTCGGCACAAATCCTGGCACAATTGCCGCGGCCCATCGAAGGGGGCTGGATCTGGCGCAAGCGCGACGGCTCACGCTTCAACGATCGCACCGACGCCTTCAAGACCGCGTGCAAGGCTGCGGGCATAAAAGACCTGCTTTGGCACGACCTTAGACGGACATGCGGATGCCGGCGACTGCAGGACCAGGGCTGGTCCATGGAGCAGGTGTGTCGGCTGCTGGGCCACGCCAGCGTCACGATCACCGAGAAGCACTACGCCTTCCTGGAAGTCGAGAACCTGAAAGGGGTAGGCACAAAAACTGGCACAGCCCAGGCGGAGTGAATATCGGCGTTTCGGCTAAGTGATTGAAAAGATTGGTGGGGGACCCTGGAATCGAACCAGGCATGGGTTGCCCCGGCGGAGTTACAGTCCGCTGCCGCACCTTGCAGCACGTCCCCCAGATGGCGCTTGGCGCGCCGTCAGCAGGGCGGTGACATAAGGCTGAGCCTCGTCGGGTGTCAACAGCGAAACCGCCGACGTGTTCGCGCGCACGGGGTGCTGCGCTGGCGCTGGTGTGACCGCGACGGACGCGCTAAGCAGCGCCGATGAGCCAAGACCGCCGGAAACCTGCTTGGGCCGTTGCCCGCGACCGTGCCCGTAAGGCGCCGACTGAGACGGTTTGGCTGTTCGGCCTGCACGCCGTGGCGGATGCCCTGTCCAACCCGGATCGCGACAAGCGACGCCTGATTGTGACCAAGAACGCCTCCGACAAACTGGCTGAAGAGATCGCGGCTTCGGGCCTGGCGCCCGAGCTTGCGGATGCGCGCAAGTTCCCCGCGCCTCTGGACCCGCAATCGGTTCACCAAGGGGCTGCGCTAGAGGTGGCACCGCTCGACTGGGGCGATCTGTCGGCACGATGTCGGCCGTTGCCCGATGATCCAAACCCGGTCGTGGTTCTGTTGGACCGGGTGACCGATCCGCACAACGTGGGGGCCATTCTTCGCAGTGCCGAGGTCTTCGGCGCCCGCGCCGTGATTGCGCCACGTCATCATTCGGCACCGGAGACGGGCGCGCTGGCCAAGGTGGCCTCTGGTGCCCTCGAGCGCCAGCCCTATCTGAGGGTGCGCAATCTAGGCGATGCTATGGGTGCCCTGACCGAGATGGGCTTTGATCTGATCGGTCTGGATGGTGAGGGTGAGGCGACAGTGCAGGGGGCTTTGGAGCAGTCGCAGGCACGTCCAATCGGGCTGGTGTTTGGCGCCGAAGGGCCGGGTCTGAGGCAGCGCACCAAGGGTCTTTGTGCAACTTTGGCGCGAATCGCTTCGGCCGGGTCTTACGGGTCCCTCAATGTTTCAAACGCGGCAGCGGTCTCTTTGTATGCCGCATCAAATTTTTTGAAGCAGAAATTACGCTGATTTTTCAGCACTCTAGTAAGGTCTCGTTCACGAGTTTGCGACAGAGGGTTACGATTTGGTAACGAAAGGCCCATATTGGTGATGTGGAGGCGAAACCTGAACGACTTCGCCTTGTTACACACTGTCCCTCGTTCCGACTTGATGTCCGCCGGTATTCTCCCCCCAAGAGCCAACCGGCGGACTTTTTTATGCGCCCACGTGGTCGGAAGCTCCTGTCGATCTGTGGGTTATTTTCTGGCCAGTTGACCCGCCGCATGGCATTTAGGCGCGGATGACTGACATGGCCACATCGCCCTACTCCCATGCCTATCTGAGAAAGGTGCTGGATCGCACCCGAACGGTCGCTGCCGTCGGCGTTTCGTTGAACGACGTGCGCCCCAGTTTCTATGTTGCGCGGTATCTCAGCCTGAGGGGCTTCAAGGTTCTACCGGTCAACCCCGTCTATGCTGGCAAGACTGCGTTTGGCCAATTGGTCTATCCAAGCCTGGCCGAGATCCCGCCCGACAATGACCCGATCCAGATGGTCGATATCTTCCGGCGCTCGGAAGAAGCCGGCAAGGTGGTGGACGAGGCGCTGGAGGTTCTGCTGGATCGCGGCCTGGAGACGATCTGGATGCAAATCGGCGTGATCAACGAAGCAGCTGCCAAACGCGCGGAGAAGAAGGGCGTCGAGGTGCTGATGAATGTCTGCCCCAAGATGGAGTATCAGCGGCTGAACGGCGAGCTGAGCATGGGCGGCATTCGCACGGGCATCATTTCGTCGAAACTGCCGATCTCTAAGTTGCCCATCTAACGGCGTGGTGGGACGCACGGCGCGACGCGTTGTCTTTGGCTCGAGGCATCTTTCCTCTCGCCCGAGAGACGACAGCTGCTGTAAGCTAACGCCGAATTTTTCCTAGAACAAAGGGGATGGCGATGGCCGAGAAAACCTATGGCTTCGACACGTTGCAGATCCACGCAGGCGCCCGGCCTGACCCGGCCACGGGTGCCCGTCAGACACCGATTTATCAGTCCACGGCATTCTGCTTTCGCGATGCCGATCACGCGGCGGCGCTGTTTAACCTGCAGGAAGTGGGCTTTATCTATTCGCGCCTGACCAATCCGACCGTTGCCGTGCTGCAAGAGCGGATTGCCACCCTGGAAGGGGGCGCCGGTGCGATCTGCTGTTCGTCTGGGCATGCGGCACAGATCATGGCGCTGTTTCCGTTGATGGGGCCGGGATCAAACGTGGTCGTCTCCAACCGCCTATATGGCGGATCGGTCACCCAATTCAGCCAGACCATCAAGCGCTTTGGCTGGGCCGTGCGTTTTGTCGACATCGACGACCAGAAGGAGATCGAAGGCGCGGTCGACGACAACACGAAGGCCATCTTCTGCGAGTCAATTGCTAATCCGGGCGGGCACGTCGCTGATCTGGGCAAGGTCGCCAAGACCGCCAACAAGTTGGGATTACCGCTGATTGTCGATAATACCTCGGCGACGCCTTACCTGTGCCGGCCGATCGAGCATGGAGCCACCTTGGTCGTGCATTCGGTGACCAAGTATCTGACCGGCAACGGCACTGTCACTGGGGGTGCCGTGGTGGATTCGGGCCAATTCGACTGGTCCTCTTCCGGGCGGTATCCATCGTTGAGCGACCCTGAGCCCGCCTATCACGGGCTGAAGTTCCACGACACGTTTGGCCCGCTGGCCTTCACCTTCCACGGCATCGCGGTGGGTCTGCGCGATCTGGGTATGACGCTGAACCCGCAGGCCGCGCACTACACGCTGTGCGGGATCGAAACGCTGAGCCTGCGCATGGACCGCCATGTTGCCAACGCCAAGAAGATTTCCTCCTGGTTGGAGGGTCACAAGCATATAAAATCGGTGACCTATGCTGGTCTGAAGTCGTCGCCTTCGGTGAAGGTCGCCAAAAAGATCTGCCCGCGCGGGGCCGGTGCGCTATTCACGGTGCAACTGAAGGGCGGCTACGATGCCTGCGTTAAGTTCATCAACAATCTCGAGATCTTCAGTCACGTGGCCAATCTGGGGGATACACGCAGCCTGGCGATTCACTCGGCCTCTACCACGCACCGCCAGCTGACGGATGCTCAGCGCGCGGCGGCAGGCGCCGGCAACGACGTGGTGCGCCTGTCGATCGGGATCGAGGATGCTGATGATCTGATGGAGGATCTGGACCAGGCACTGGTCGCAGCCCACGCCCGCAAGCGTAAGGCGGCCTGAACCAAACGGACGCCCCGGCATGCCTGCCGGGGCGACGACTTTGCCCCGCCGCTTCGGCCGATGGCCTCGCGGCGGGCGCTGGCACCTGGCCGCGGCCGGCGGCGCTTGGAACCGCGATGGACCTCTCCGACTTCGACTTTGACTTGCCCGAGGCGTTGATCGCGCTGCGGCCGGTAAGGCCGCGCCCGGCGGCCCGCATGTTGGTCGCGGCGGGTGGGCGGATCGAGGACGGGCATGTGCGCGATTTGCCCGGCAGGCTGCGCGCGGGAGACATCCTGGTGTTCAACGACACAAAGGTCATTCCGGCGCGCCTGTTTGGCGTGCGGCGGCGCGAGACTGCAGATGGCTCGGGCGAGGCGCGGGTGGAAGCCACGCTGATCCGGCGGGATGGGCCAAAGGAGTGGGCTGCTCTGGCACGTCCGGCAAAGCGTCTGGCGCCTGGGGATCGCATCGAGTTCGACGGGTTGTCTGCGGAGGTCGTGGCACGGGAGGGGGGCACCGTGCGCCTGGCCTTTGACCGGTCTGGTGGCGATCTGGATGCAGCCATTGCGACCGCCGGCGTAATGCCGCTGCCCCCCTACATCGCCGGGCGCCGTGCCGCCGATGACCGGGATCACGATGACTATCAGACGGTATTGGCCGCGCGACCTGGCGCCGTGGCGGCACCAACGGCCAGCCTGCACTTTGACGAAGACTTGCTGGGCCGTTTGGCCGAGGCGGGCATTCTGTCGGCGCGGCTGACCCTGCATGTGGGGGCGGGGACCTTCCTGCCAGTGACATCGGAGGCCATCGACGACCACAAGATGCACGCTGAATGGGGAGAGATTACTGAAGCGGCGGCAGAGGCGATCAATTCCGCGCGCGCGGCGGGTGGCCGGATCATTCCGGCGGGCACCACGGCACTGCGCCTGTTGGAGACCGCGGCGCGCGAAGATGGGCGGGTGCGAGCCTTTCAGGGGGAGACGGACATCTTCATCCGCCCTGGGCACCGGTTTCGGGCGGTAGATGGGCTGATGACCAATTTCCACCTGCCCAAGTCCACCCTGGTGATGCTGGTCTCTGCCCTGATGGGCGTCGAGCCGATCCGCCAGATCTATGCCCATGCCATCGCAGAGGGCTACCGGTTCTATTCGTACGGCGACAGCTCGTTGTTGCTGCCGGAACGGTAGGAACGACGTGGCCCAACTCGTGCAGGATAGATGCACAAACCGACATCGCCGTGCCGCTGGCGGACAAGCAGAACTGCGCGATTTCCGGCATTGATCCGGCCACCGGGTGGGGCCAGGAGACTGCGATATGATGACGGCGATCCGGAACGCTTGGGCGTTGCTGTTGGGCATGATGCTACTGCAGGTCGGCAATGGGCTGCAAAGCTCGGTCCTGGGCGTGCGTGGCGATGCAGAAGGGTTTTCCTCGGCCACGCTTGGTTATGTCATGGCAGGGTACTTCCTGGGCTTTTTGGGGGGCACGCAAGCGACGCCATGGCTGTTGCGCCGGGTGGGCCATGTGCGGGTCTTCGCGGCGCTGGCCTCGCTGATCTCGGCGGCGTTCATCCTGTTCGGGGCGCTGGTGGATCCGATCGCCTGGTTTGCCCTTCGGGTGATTGTGGGGTTCTGCGTTTCGGGCATCTACGTTGTCACAGAAAGCTGGTTGAACGATTCGGCCGATAACGCGACCCGTGGGCAAACCATGTCGGCGTACATCACGGCGCAGGTGCTGGGCGTTGTGGCCGCGCAGGGCCTGTTGAACGCGTCGGACCCGGGCGGCTATGGGCTGTTCGTGATGATGTCCGTGCTCGTCTCGGTCTCGTTCATTCCGATCCTTCTGTCGGCGGTGGCGGTCCCAGTTTTCGAGCGAACGCGGCGTATGAGCGTGCGCAAGCTGATCGAGACCTCGCCCCTGGGGGCTGTGGCGATGTTCCTGCTGGGCATCGTATTTGCCTGTCAGTTCGGCATGGGCGCGGTCTATGCGGCAGGTAAGGGTCTGAGCACCGGCGAGGTCTCGATCTTTATCGGCACGATCTTTGTGGCGGCGGTGATCTGTCAGCCACCGATCGGCTGGATTTCGGACCGTATGGATCGACGCAAGCTGATCTTGATCCTGACCAGCATCGGGACCGGCAGTTGCCTGATTGTACCGCTGAGCGATGGCGGCTTCTATTCGATGGTCGCCGCGGCCTTCGTGATGGGTGGCGTGTCCAACCCGCTGTACTCGCTGATCGTGGCCTACGTGAACGACTACCTGGACCCCGACGATATGGCGGCGGCCTCGGCCGGGCTGATCCTGATGAATGGGGTTGGCGCCATGGGGGCGCCGATCGCCGTGGGCTATCTGATGGACGTTGTCGGGGACGAGGCGTTCTTCGGCTTCATGGGGGCGGCTTTTGCACTGATGACGGTCTACGGACTCTACCGGTCGACCGTTCGTGCCGCGCCGCCGGTGGCGGAGACCGGCCCGATGGTGCCGATGACGCCTATCGCCAGCCAAGTCGCCTCGGACGTGGCTTGGGAGGCGGCGATCGAAGAAGCCGAGGCCGAGGCTGAGGCCAGTGAGGACGATGGGTCTGGCGGTGGCGCTGGCGATAGTGGCGGTTCTGCGGCCTTGCCCGGCGGCCAACTGGCCTGACAGGCGTGTTATCTGATAGGGATTGCGTCCTAGGCCCCGGATGCTATGCGAGAGCATGAGCGCTGACGCAGATATCAATCGGATCCTGGACTTCTGGCTGGACGAGATCGGGCCGAAAGGCTGGTGGATGCCGGATGCTGCCTTGGACAAGCGGGTGCGCGGGGCTTTCCTGGATATCTGGGACGACGCGATGGCCGGGCGTCTGTCGCACTGGATGGCCAATCCAAGGGGCACATTGGCGCTGCTGATCATCCTGGACCAGTTCTCGCGCAACATGTTTCGCGGTACCCCGGATGCCTTTCGGGCCGATCCCATGGCGCTGAGGGTGACGAAGACGGCGATCACCCGCGGCCAGGATCTGACCCAGCCAGAGCCCGCGCGGATGTTCTTCTACCTGCCGCTAGAGCATTCGGAGCATTTGGCTGATCAGGCCCGCGCCGTACGGCTGATGATGAGCCGCCTGACCGACAATCAGGAGTTTCTGAGCCATGCCATCCAGCACCGCGAGGTGATCCGGCTGTTTGGCCGCTTCCCGTCTCGAAACAAAGTTCTGGGCCGCCAGGATAGCGAGGCCGAGTTGGCCTATCGCGCCCAGGGTGGCTACATGTCGGGTGCCTGATCTCACCGGGGAGGCTTCATGGAAGCGCAATTCTGGCACGACCGCTGGCAGGCGAACGAGATTGCCTTTCACCAGGGGCAGGCGAACCGGATGCTGGTGGCGCATTTGGCCAGTCTGAGGTTGGCGCCGGGGGCGCGGCTTTTCCTGCCGCTTTGCGGTAAGACCCGTGATATCGCCTGGTTGCGCACGCAGGGTTTTGCGGTGGCAGGCGCCGAACTTAGCGAGTTGGCCATCCAGCAACTGTTCGACGAAATGGGAGTGAGCCCGGAGAAATCGCCTGCCGGGGCGATGACGCGCTGGCACGCGCCGGGCATCGACATCTTCGTCGGCGATTTCTTCGAATTGGCGCCCGCTGATCTGGGACCGGTGGATGCCGTCTTCGACCGTGCGGCGCTGGTGGCATTGCCGCGCGAGATGCGGGAGCAGTACGCGCAGAAGCTGGTCACGTTGACCGGCGCGGCGCGCCAGTTGTTGGTAACGTTCGAGTACGATCAGGCGGCAATGGACGGGCCGCCATTCTCCCTGGTGCCCGACGAGGTGCGCGCGCATTACGCGACAACATATCCAGCGATTGCGGAGGTCGACAGGCTGGACGTCCCAGGCAATCTGAAGGGGCTCGTGCCCGCGGATGAGGTTGCCTGGCTGCTGGCCTGAGGCCGGCTTACATCATCGGCGCTGTCGACTTCTCTGTGAATACCCTGATGTAGTCCCCGGGTGAGGACCCCGCCCAGTAGACCCACAGGCGGTTTGGCTGGTCAGGATCAATCCAGACGGTGTCTCCCTGTTCCAGACCTCGAAGTTCGGGGCTAATATACGTAACGGCCGTATTCGCCAGAAAGTCGGTTGCAGCCATCGTATCGCGATAGGCGGCAACCCCCAAGACAGGGGCGTCGAAATCCACAAAGCCAATGTGGATGCCGGCCAGACTGTCAAAGAACACATAGTGACTGGCCACGATCGTGCCGGCCGGGATCTCGCCCGCCATGCCGCCAATGTCTACTTGGATCGTCTGGGGCAGCACGATGTTCTGATCCTCGTCAAAGGCATAGAGGTTGCAGTCGTCGAATGTGTCCTGGCCCACCGCAAACGGCTGGGCCGGGTCCAGTTTGACGAAACTCCCCTGGCCGCTCTGTCGCAGAATCTGGCCCCCGATCACGACAGCCTGTGCCGTGTTTGCAAGCACCAGGACAATACCCAACGCAATCCAAAAGCGTCCCATCTTGACCTCCGCCACCTTCTGCCCCTCAGCGCATCCTAGCGCTTATTGGTGGCCACGAACGCAGTCTCGACAAATTGTGAACGGGACGCAGGATGGTTTTGTTGCACTGCACAAATTCGCCAGAATGTTGCTTTCGCCGCATTTGCAAACCTGTCCACGTCCGCCTAGCGTTACTGGAAAGGTGAAGGAGGACACTGCATGAGCAATTTCGATGTCATCGTGATTGGGGCAGGACCCGGCGGTTATGTGGCTGCGATCCGCGCGGCACAACTCGGTCTGAAGGCCGCCGTTATCGAGCGTGAGCACCTGGGCGGCATCTGCCTCAACTGGGGCTGTATCCCGACCAAGGCGATGCTCCGGTCCTCGGAAGTCTTCCACCTTATGGAGCGGGCCAAAGACTTTGGCCTGACGGCGGACAAGTTCGGTTATGATTTGGACGCGGTCGTCAAACGCTCGCGCGGGGTTGCAGGGCAGCTCAGCGGCGGAGTCGGTCACCTGCTGAAAAAGAACAAGGTCACCGTGGTGATGGGCGAGGCGTCGATCCCCGCCAAGGGCAAGGTCTCGGTCAAGACCGACAAGGGCACCGAAGAGCTGACGGCCAAGAACATCATCCTGGCCACCGGCGCCCGCGCCCGTGAGTTGCCAGGGCTGGAAGCGGATGGCGAATTGGTATGGACCTACAAGCACGCGCTGGTGCCCAAACGCATGCCGAAGCGGCTGTTGGTCATCGGTTCAGGCGCGATCGGAATCGAATTCGCCAGCTTCTACAACACGCTGGGCGCCGAGACGACGGTGGTCGAGGTGATGGACCGGATCCTGCCTGTTGAGGACGCCGAGATCAGTGCCTTCGCCAAGAAGTCCTTCGCCAAGCAGGGCATGAAGATCATGGAGAAAGCCATGGTGAAGCAACTGGACCGTCTGGATAAGAAGGTGTTGGCGCATATCGAGGTGGGCGACAAAATCGAGAAAATCGGCTTTGACACTGTGATCTCTGCGGTCGGCATCGTTGGAAACACCGAGGGTCTGGGGCTGGAGCAGCTGGGCGTCAAGATCGAAAAGACCCACGTCGTCACCGATCCCTACTGCCGCACGGGTGTCGATGGCATCTATGCGATTGGCGACATCGCAGGTGCGCCCTGGCTGGCCCACAAGGCCAGCCACGAGGGCGTCATGGTGGCCGAGCTGATCGCGGGCAAGAACAACGTACACCCCGTGGACCCGGACTCGATCGCCGGCTGCACCTATTGCCAACCGCAGGTGGCGTCAGTGGGTCTGACCGAGGCGCAAGCCAAGGACAAAGGCCTGAAAATCAAGGTCGGCCGCTTCCCCTTCATCGGCAACGGCAAAGCCATCGCGCTGGGCGAGCCCGAGGGGATGATCAAGACCATCTTCGACGAAGGCACTGGCGAGCTTCTGGGCGCGCATATGGTCGGCGCCGAGGTGACCGAGCTGATCCAGGGCTACGTCGTGGGCCGTCAGCTTGAGACCACCGAAGAGGACCTGATGCACACGGTCTTCCCGCACCCGACGCTGTCCGAGATGATGCACGAGTCGGTGCTGGATGCCTATGGCAGGGCCATCCACTTCTAGCCCGCGTTGCGCTCTGCAAGGGCGTGACGGAACAGTCGGTTAGTGCTGCAAGAGGCCAAGAGGTCTGACGGGTGATCCTGTCGGCTTGTGAATACGGCACGCCAAGTCCGCTGGCGCAGCCCCATCAGCACCTGATCCATGGAATAGGCGAGCGTTGCAATCACGCCGAATTGTCGTCACCCTCGGCACAACCTAAAGGGAGCGCCGCGATGACTATCCGCCATCTTCTCTCAGTGGCTCTCTGTGTCTTGATGCTGATCGTCATCCCCACGGCAGGGGTTGAGGGCCTACAGGCGCAAACCGCGGATCCGACCATCGACTTCACCCGCGATGACCCGGAGATGAACGCGGCCATAAATGCAGCGCGCGGTTCGCTGGATGCGGTGCTGACAAGATTGGAAGATGCCGAACTATTGGATCAGGTGTTGTCCCTGAAGGTCGCGATGCCAACACCAGACAACACCTACGAGCATATCTTTTTTGATCGGATCAAGCGCCTCGGCCCACAGGAATTCGAGGGCACCATGGCCAATGAGCCCGTCAACCTGCCGGGCAAGTCCTTTGGCGAACGCTACCGTTTCGAGCATGGGCAAATCTCGGATTGGGTGGTGTTCATCGGGGAAAAGATCCATGGCGCCTACACCCTGCGCGTGATGCTGCCGCGCATGCCACCAGAGGACGCCGAGCCCCTGCGCCAGCAATTGGCGCCGCTGCCGGGGACGAACTGACAACGCGCACCGCGCCGGCATCCGCCAGGGTGTCTAGGCCATCTGTTCGGGATCTCGGGGGAGGGCCGCGCCCAAACCGGGGGGCCGTCCTGGTTGCGCCGTGGCGCTAAGGAATAGGTAGGCGCGGATCCGCTTTTGGATGTCCGCCTGGGGTAGAAAGACCGCCTCTCAACGATCCAGAATTCAAAGCTCGGGGGCGGTCGCTAGGCGCCCCCGTCCTTCTCCATGGATGGCGCGGGTTCTACGGGCGATTCCCTAAAATTCGATTAAACGTCGTTGGATTTTCACAGTATTCAGGGGTAACTGACGCATGCGCAGACGTGCAGTTGACATGACACGATGCAGGAAGCCGAGATGGTAGAGACAACCGATATACTGGTCATCGGTGCCGGCATGGCAGGATGTGGTGCGGCGGCGGAATTGGCCGCCGATGCCCGCGTCATCGTCCTCGAGATGGAGGATCGGCCCGCCTACCACACCACTGGCCGGTCGGCGGCGACTTTCATCCTGAACTACGGCAATGATGTCCTGCGTGCTCTGAACGCGGCCTCGGCGGATGTGCTGCGCAGTGGTGGACATCTGGCGGAGCAGGGGTTTCTGAGCCCGCGCGGAGTTTTGCAGGTCGAGGAGCCAGGGCAGGATGCGGCGTTTGATGCCTACACGTCCGGTGCGTCTGGGTTAGAGATCCTGACGCCCGAGGATGTTGTCCGGTACTTCCCGATCTATCGCCCCGATATGGTAGTGCGCGGCGCGCTAGAGGCGGACGCCTCCGACATTGACGTAGATGGCCTGTTGCAGGCCTACATCCGGCGGCTGCGGGGCGCAGGGGGGCGGGTCGTGCCCAACGCCAAAGTGACCGCCATAAAACGAAAGGGCGATATCTGGCACTTGGAAACCCCGGCAGGCGAATTCGAGGCACCTGTTGTCGTCAATGCAGCCGGCGCCTGGGGGGACGTCGTTGCCGAAACCGCCGGTATTGCGCCGGTGGACCTGACGCCCTGTCGCCGCTCGGTCGCTGTCGTGCCCGCACCCGAGGATACCCGGCACTGGTGCCTGACGGCGTCAGTGGCTGAGACATGGTATGCCAAGCCAGACGGCGGACGTCTGTGGGTGTCACCAGCAGACAAAGACCCGGTTGAGCCGCACGACGCCTATCCCGATGACATGGTACTGGCAGGGGGACTGCACCGCTTCAGCGAGGCCACAACGCTCGAGGTTACTCGGGTCGAACGCAGTTGGGCAGGGCTGCGCACCTTTGCCCCGGACCACACGCCGGTGAACGGCGCCGAACCCGGCAAGGATGGCTTCCACTGGCTTGTGGGGCAGGGCGGCTACGGCATTCAAACCGCGCCCGCGATGAGCCGCTTGGCCGCCGATCTGATCCTCGATCGCCCCCCCGTTTTGCCTGCCGCAACCGTCGCGGCCCTGTCACCCGACCGTTTCCGCCAACCAGAAAGGATACCCGAATGACCCAGATCTCCCGTCAGGACACCAATCAGCGCATGAGCCAGATCGTCGTGCACGGCGACACGGTCTATCTGGCCGGCCAAGTCGGCAATGCCGGCGACAGCGTGGCCGACCAAACCAAGGTGATCCTTGGCAAAATCGATGCTTTGCTGGCCAAGGCAGGCTCGTCCAAAGAGCGCCTTCTACAAGCCATCATCTGGCTGAAGTCGATGGACGACTTTGCCGAGATGAATGCCGTTTGGGATGCCTGGGTTCCGGAAGGTCACGCCCCGGCGCGCGCCTGCGGCTCGGCTGACCTGGCCACGCCGCAGTTCACCGTTGAGATCACCGTGATCGCCGCCAAATCGTAGGACCACGATGGATTGGTCTTCGATACCCGGTCCAACTGGTTCTATTGATAATTGACTTTATCGGGGCGCTTATGGTGGCGCCCCGTATCTTATCCCCAACATCTTGCGTTAAGGTTGCCTTTACCATGCTTGGGCTGCGATAGTATGTTCCCGAGCAGCCCTGAGTCGCGAGAGACGACATGAGCGCGAAAGACCTTTTTGCCGACGGAGCCGACCCCGGCGATTATGATGCCTCTGCGATTGAATCGCTGGAGGAGATGGAGGCCGTGCGCCTACGCCCCGGCATGTATGTGGGCGGCACCGACGAACGTGCGTTGCACCATTTGGTTGCTGAGATCCTCGATAACTCGATGGACGAGGCCGTTGCCGAGCATGCGAGCCGCATCGGTGTGGAACTGCACGCTGACGGGTCATGTACGATCACAGATAATGGACGCGGTATTCCGGTAGACCCTCATCCCAAGCACAAAGACAAGTCCGCCCTTGAGGTGGTGTTCACCAAGCTCCACGCGGGTGGAAAATTTTCGGGGAAGGCGTATGAGACGTCTGGTGGTCTGCATGGTGTTGGGGCAGCCGTGGTCAACGCGCTGTCCGATCGGCTGCGGGTCGAGGTGGCCCGCGGCAAGAAGGTCTTCGCCCAGGAGTTCTCTCGCGGCGTGCCGCAAGGCCCACTGACCGAAATAGGCCAGACCCAGAACCGCCGTGGCACTGAGGTGACCTTTCACCCCGATGCGGACATCTTCGGCACGGCGGCCCGGCTAAAGCCGGCGCGTCTGCACCGAATGGCACGCTCCAAGGCCTATCTCTTCCGCGGGGTCGAGATCCGTTGGCGCTGCGATCCGGAGTTGCTTGGAGACAAGGACGAAACCCCCGCCGAAGACACCTTTCGCTTCCCCGGTGGCTTGGCTGATTACCTGACCCATACTTTGGGCAACACCGACTTCTTCGGTGACGCCCCCTTCGCAGGCAAAGTCGACTTCAAGGAACGCTTTCAGAACGGTGCCGTCGGGTCCGTGGAATGGGCGCTGGTCTGGACGCCTGCGCGAGATGCGTCCTGCCAAAGCTATTGCAACACCATCCCCACACCGGAGGGCGGCACCCACGAGCAGGGTTTCTGGGCCGCCATCACCAAAGGCGTACGCGCTCACGGGGAACTGACCGGCAACAAGAAAGCCGCGCAGATCACGCGCGACGACGTGGCGGGTTCTGCGTCCGCCATGATTTCGGCCTTTATCCGTGACCCCGAGTTCGTGGGCCAGACCAAAGACCGGCTGGCCACGACCGAGGCCGCAAAGCTGGTAGAGGCCAGCGTCCGGGACCGTATCGACACGTGGCTGGCGGGCGACCCTAGAACCGCGGGTGCGATCCTGGATTTCCTGGTGCTGCGCGCCGAGGAGCGCCTGCGCCGCCGCCAGGAAAAGGAAACGGCCCGCAAGTCTGCCACCAAAAAACTCCGCTTGCCCGGAAAACTGGCCGATTGCTCAGACGCGACACGAGAGGGTTCGGAGATCTTCCTGGTCGAGGGCGACAGCGCTGGCGGCTCGGCCAAGCAGGCCCGCAACAGGCGCACCCAGGCGGTTTTGCCGCTGCGTGGCAAGATTTTGAACGTGCTCGGCGCAGCGTCCTCGAAGCTCAACCAGAACCAAGAACTGGGCGACCTCTGCCAGGCCTTGGGGGTTGCGTCCGGCTCTGCCTACCGAAATGATGACCTGCGCTATGACAAGGTCATTGTAATGACCGATGCCGATGTCGACGGTGCGCACATCGCCAGCCTTCTCATGACGTTCTTCTTCACCCAGATGCGTCCTATGATCGATGCGGGGCACCTCTACCTGGCGGCACCACCGCTCTATCGGCTGACGCAAGGCACCAAGACCGTCTACGCTCAGGATGACGTCGAGAAAGACCGCGTGGTCGCCACCGGCCTTGGCGGCAAGGGCAAGATCGAGGTGAGTCGCTTTAAGGGCTTGGGCGAAATGATGCCCAAGCAGTTGAAGGAAACCACGATGGACCCCGAGACGCGCCGCCTGATCCGCGTCTCGATCGTCGATGACGAGGGCGATACGGGCAGCCTCGTCGAACGCCTCATGGGCAAAAAGCCTGAACTGCGCTTCGAGTACATCCAAGAGCACGCCCGCTTCGTCGAGACTTTGGACGTTTAGCTCCATTTTCGCTGCCGCGGTGCCTGCCGCGCGCCGGACGGCGTGCGACAGGGAAATCGTGTCCGCGCCCGCATCGCGGGCGCGGTCCGTTTGGCTCTACCCACTGCGCACGACCCATGCCATCAACCGCTCATGCTCTCGCCCTCCCGCCAGACCGGTTTGATCATTGCCGCGGGCACCATGTTGGTCGCCCCGGGGATGGACGTTCTGGCAAAGCTCCTGACCGCAGATCATTCGCCAGGCCAGGTGGTGCTCGGGCGGTTTCTTGCGCAGACCGTGCTGCTGATCCCACTTGTGGCCGCGGCCAGGCAGTGGGGCCGTCCCCACGCTGCACACCTGCTGGCGGGCACCTTTCTTGCTGCAGCGCTTTTATGCCTGAACGCTGCCCTGGTGGTCATGCCAGTTGCCAATGCGATTGCGATATTCTTCGTCGAGCCGCTGGTTCTGACCGTCCTCTCTGCGTTGATCCTGAAGGAACGGATCGGCTGGCGCCGGGTCTCTGCCGTGTTGGTTGGACTTGTCGGCGCCATGATCGTCATCCGCCCGAATTGGCAGCTTTTTGGGCCGACGGCGTTGCTGCCCCTTGGGACCGCCCTTTTCTTTGCCCTCTACGTCATCGTGAACCGTGTGATGGCGGTGGGCGGAAAGCGGCTCAGCCTACAGTTCTGGACCGGGGTCTTCTCCGCCAGCGTTATCGGCCTCGCTTGCCTTGGCGGCGACTTTCTTGACCTCCCCAGCCTATCGCTGAACATGCCCACCGAACACACATTGTGGCTGTTCGCCTGGATGGGCATCCTGGCCGTTATCACCCATCAACTGATCCTCTACGCACTGTCCATGATGCCCGCAAGCGTGCTCGCGCCGATGCAATACATCGAGATCTTTTCTGCGACGCTACTCGGCTGGTGGATCTTCGGCGACTTTCCCGATGCGTTGACCTGGGTTGGCACGGTCATCATCATTGCGTCCGGGGTTTACGTGTTCCACCGCGAGCGTTTGGTGAAGGAGGGGGAATGAAGCAGTATCTCTTCGGTTCAGTCTTGCTGTTGGTGCTTGCCGGTTGTGACGAGCCGACGGTGATCACCCACGTGGATAAGCTACCTCATTTGGAGGTGTCGGATCTGGTGGCCATGCAGGCTGCTGACGGCATTGCGGTTGAGATACATGGTCAGCCTTGGAAGGGGGCCGCGCCAAGCGCGTTAGCAGCTGCGTTGCGCCCGCCCGCCGGCGCATCCCAAAGCACCCGTTTCTTTGCCCTTCCCCCTGGTGGTCATGCGACCCGACATGGCTGGCGGATTGTGCTCCACTTCAATCCGCAGGGCGATATCCCGCGAGCGGATCAGGATTGCAAACGGACCGCGCCCGTCCAGACCGATAACCTTGCAGCGGATGGCTACAGCGTGACGCTGACGTTTTGCGAGGGCGAGCAATGGGCTGCCCATGCGTTCCTGAAGCTGCTGGGGTCTGAGCCCGGAGACCTCGAGGCATTCTCGAACGCGATCCGTCAGACGATCAACGTGATCTTTCAAGAGAATTCAGATCCCGACCGTTGAGGGCTTGCATCGCCTTGCTGCTTCGACTATCTGCTCGCTTCCGGATTTGGGGGTGTATAGCTCAGTTGGCAGAGCAGCTGACTCTTAATCAGCGGGTCCTAGGTTCGAGCCCTAGTACACCCACCAATAAAATCAATGTGTTACAGTGTAGATGGAAGGTGGCGTTCGTTTCCATCTTCCACATGTCTTCCACCCTACCCTCGAATGAGCTACTGTCTGGACGCGGCGCGATGCTGCTGCGCTAACCATCGAGCGGGGTGACTGGTGCCTAGAGTTCGCCGGAGAGCCAACCGCCTTCGGAGATGGGCGTTCGTCCTGCTAACGTTGGCGGTCGCTGCAGGCGCCGTCGCATTCAAACACTTCCCCCAACAGGCAGCCTTCCTCGGCCCCATCCTCGGCTTCGAGACCGTCACCGGTCGCGTAACCCATGTTCGCGACGGCGATACGATTGAAGTCAAAGGGATGCCCATCAGGCTCTCAACGCTGGGCTGCGCTGAGCGGGGAACATCTGAAGGGGAACGTGCTGCCCGTCGAATGCGCATGCTCGTGGCTGGACAACAGCTTACCTGTAGGCTCAGCGGGCGGAGGAGCTATGACCGGGATGTTGGGCGATGCTGGCTAGACAACGGGCGCAGCTTGGGAGAGGCAATGATTGGTGAGGGGTATTGCGGTCGGTACTGACTTCGCACCCGAGGGATGAAGAGCAACAAGCACCACCGCCATCGGATCAAAGCAGTCGGAATTCGACGCGTTGATGCTTCTTGCGTTTTACGGAATTGGTAAAAGTGTAAAACCATTTGAGGATGACAGCGCCATGGTTCGGACGGATTGCTTGTGGATGTAGGTATCTCTAGTCTCAAACCTCAGCAGTCTTTCATCTGGGGCATTTGATGACCAAACACATCAATAAGACTAAGCCAGAGCGTGCGATTGACCGCCTGATGGCACACTTTTACGGCCATGAATTGGAGAGCCTGTCAACGGTCGAAAAAGTCTTCCCAGTAACGGTCCAACCGGACCTCGAAGCTGCAATCGATGCTCTTCTGCCGGGGGCTGCGTTTGCAGGTGTTTCTGCAGGGCGTTCATATGAAACCTTAACGTTCTCGTATTTGGTGAATGAGCAACGCCAGCCCCCTGTGATTTCAGCAGCCGAGTACCTCGACATAGACATTGGCGAAGACACATCAGGTCGATGCGTCGTGAACGGGCTCTGGATGTTCAAGGTCGATGACGGGCCGGTAGCGCTGTTGGTGAGCCAAGTGGGCATGATGGACCGGAATCCTGGAGTTCATACCCAGGTCATTGCATCAAAACCTGCTGGTGGTCGGGAAGAGGCGCAGGCGATACTTGCCGCGTTTGCGAGACACCTAAGCGCTCGCTCTGTCTATCGCGGCAAAGCTTTATCCTTCGAGACGGCGCGAAACTACATGGGCGGTCTCGGGGCGCTCAAAGTCCACAAGCTGCCCAAGCTGACACCTGACGATGTAATTTTATCGGAGCGAACGCTCAGAACACTGGACCGGACTGTTTTTGATTTCGTGCGTACGCGTGATGCCCTGCGGGAAAAAGGATTTGCAACGAAACGGGGGCTTCTCCTCTATGGTCCGCCAGGAACGGGCAAGACACACTTCATCCGCTATTTGTTAGGTCACCTGGATGGACATACCTCCCTTCTAGTCACTGCGGAACAAGTCGCTGCCTTCAACGAAGTCATGGGGATTGCGCGGGCACTTCAGCCATCCGTCGTTGTCATCGAAGACGCCGATCTTCTCGCCCGGGCACGAGATGATCGCGACGACTGTTCCCAGGTATTGCTCAATAGTTTGCTCAACCATATGGACGGGCTAACCGAGGATGCGGACATCATGTTTGTGCTGACGACAAACCGCCCTGAAAGCTTGGAAGAGGCAGTCCGTGACCGGCCTGGGCGAATTGATCAGGCAGTCGAGATTCCGCTACCTGACGCGGAGTGTCGGAGAAGGCTTTTGGATCTCTATCGCAAAGATATGCGGCTTGAAGAAGGAGTGTCGGAGGAATGCATCCGCCGTACAGATGGTGCTTCTGCTGCGTTCATGCGAGAGATTGCCCGACGCATGGGACAGTTTGCCCTCCTGCGTCAATCAGACGACCTCTCAATCGAGGATCTACACTCCGCCTTGGGTGACATGGTCGCTGATGGCTCCTTCACCGCACTAGCGCTCGGCGCTGAAACTCTCATTGAAGACTAAGCCGCTGGAGCCGATACCAAAGGGGCCAAAACCGAAGGGGTTTTGGAACGATCTTCATACACTTAACACTATGGTCTGTTCCGTTAAATCTCAGGCGCGGATGTCCGCCTCTGACCCCTTCATGGAATTGGTAATTCTGCAAAATCTCAGACACTTGAATGGCAGCTGTGCGAGAGATTCGCGGTTGGGGCGCGTGATGTTCCATTATCAATCCTAGGAAGCATGTGCTGTACTTCTGCCATGGACATCAACGAACTTTGCCTGACTGTATCTGTGGAGCTGAGGCGACTGGAAGGTGCTGAGAGCGAAAACGAACAAGTCGCTGCTCTTCGAAACATCCAAATTGCAATGGATGAATTCAAAGCACACCAAACCCATAACGAACTCAAGAGCTTACGAGAATTTCTCGAGCGGGATGGGGTGAGCATAACAGATCTGTCCGAGGACGGTGACCAGAACTCAGCAGGGATAGAGATTGCGCTGCGCCAACCTGCACCCATGAGGCTCTTCTTTGACAACGTCTCTACCGTGATGCTCGCCGGAAGCGTGTTGTTAGAAGACGGTTTGTCTCCATCAGAGGACACAGACTGATCGGGTGAACTAGGCCCAGAGTCGTTATTTAACACTATGGGGAATTCTGTAAAATCCCAGGCGACATTGATGCCGGAAATTTCCCAATGATTTCAGCGACGGCGCCCTCGCGACAAGCGCTAGATTTGTACCCGTCCGGTCTGACTGCTCTGCCCGGGCTCGCTAATGAGGGATAGTGTCCGCTTAGGTTAAATGGACACTACGAGGCCCGGATTGGTGAAGCGGCGCAAACGCAGGAAGTGGTCGGACGACGAGAAGCGGATGGTC
>JBCCML010000042.1:0-46765 GCA_039026375.1 Pseudomonadota bacterium | reverse complement strand
GGGCATCCTCGATAGCAATTTGACGGCGTAGAGCGTGCTCCGCCCCTACCAGATCACCAACCAGCCTTGCCGCACGATCACCGTCGCCCGCGGCCTCAGCGGCCATACAAGCCGCCTCAATGTCCCGCACCCGCTTTGCGTAGCGACGCAGTCTGTTGACATCGACGCCTTGGCGCAGCGCTTTCTTGATCGGGCCGGCCTGTTTCGACCTTGCTGTCACTGCCATGGTTCTGCCCGCAGAGCGTCTTCGACCATGCCGACCGCCGCTTTCATGGCGGACTCATAGGGCTCCTCAAACGCTCGACAGCAAGCCGCTAAACCACCGACGACGATTGGCCTGGCTATGCGCGGCTGGTGATTGAGCTTCTGGAACGCCTTCCGGCCACGGACTGGCCAGACGACTTGCTGGCAGCCAGGTGTAGTGGGCAAAAATCCAGCGATATCAGCTAGATACGCTCTACCCACTACGGTCTGATTTCCACCGTAGTGGCTTTGTAGTGGCCTTTTTCTCTTATTTTTCAGTGGGTTATTACAACCCACTACGGTCACTACGGTAGAAAGGGGTCGCGCGTACGCGATCGCGCGCGCGTGATCGCGTACGCGCGCGCGGGCGCGAGACCGTAGTGACCGTAGTGGATGGCAAAAACGTGAGCGTTTACAATGGCTTGACCCACTACGGTACCCACTACACTTGGTGTTTTGGACCGTAGTGGCGTAGTGGGTTTCGTGCTCATTGTGCAACACTCCGAAAAAAAGCGACACGACCAAGAGCCGTGACATCAGGGCAAGAGGCGCAGCACCTAACGACACCCCCACACCCGGTCGGGCAGACATACACCAATTCGCGCGTGTTTTGAATGCACGTCTTGGGGTGCGGGGTGCGGGGCAGATCGGCGCCGGGGCGATATCGAGGGATACAGTCATGGGTCAGATATGTCCGGGCTCGGTCTCGGTACGGCTGGCCGCGGGCGTGGGCTCAAGCAGCCACGGCAGCGAGGTCAGCGGGAATGCAGTCACGCGCGTCCTGGCCCCTGCCATCGTTCGCGGAGCTGCCGGCGACGTGGCGCCTGGAATGCGCTTTGCGCTCTGACGGTGCACGCCACCCGCCCAGCGCGTGTCCTTAAACAGCGGCGCCAGGCCCTGATGATTGTTGGCGATTTCGATCTGCGCAGTTTTGTCGGTACCGGCCACGCTGATCCCGAAGCGGCGCAGCTGGGTCACCGCCTCAGCACGATCGAGCGAGGTTGAAGCACTCGGCAGGTTCGCAGCAACCGCAATAACCTCGCCAACGCTGTACTTCACGCCGCCCCTGTACATGTCGAGAGGGTGCGAAAACAGGTGATTGAGCATGCGCTCCCAATCGGCGCTTTCGTCTGTTTCGGCTTGGATCTGGCGACCATCGAGCTTGCTGGCCCAGCCAGCGAGAGCGTCACCTGTTGGCTGCCCGCCGTGCAGCGCCAGGTCTGCCATGGCCAACAACGTGCCAAACTGGTCGCAGCCGCGCGCCGAGTGACCCGCCGAGGAAAGTGCCATCGCATAACTTTCCAGCGTCTCGTGCTGCTGCGGCCAGGCGCGAAGGACGCCTCGCCGAATACGCCTGCCAAGATCCGCGAAGTGGCGCCTGGTGATCTTCGGAGCCATCGCACCCTCCTTGAAGGGCCTCAACTCCAGCACAGCCATTCGGCTTATGTCCTGATCCATCAATTCCGGGATCAAAATCGAAGCGAACAGAAAGCAGCTGCGCACGCGGAACTCGGCCGACTTGTGGTCTGCCCCACCACGTATGACCAAGCCGCCGCTGGCTGCTTGTCTAGCCAGCTTGATCACGCTCGCCATACGCCGGTTATCGGCCTCCGCCTCTGCCTCATCGATCGCCACCGGCAACGTTGCCTGCTTGACCACCTGGCGGATGCCCGCCTCTGTGGTGTCGGTCGCCTTGACGATCCCCTGCTCGCCGCCCATGACGTAGCCAATCAGATCCATGAGCGTTGACTTGCCCATGCCCCGATCACCGGTGATCCAGCACATCGGTCGCCACTGCAGCGCGCCCCCGAACATGGCGGCAACGATCCAACCAAGCAGTAGATGGGCATCGACATCTTCGCGTGCCCAGCTCCAGCTCTGCAGGGCTTCCAACAGCTCTTGCGCAGCCTGCCGGCACTCGGCGTCAGTTGTCGCCTGGGGTGCGGGTTTGGGTGCCCGCACATCGGCCGGGTAGACATACCCCTCGATTTGACCTGGCAGCTGATGCACGTCACGGCCGCTTTCGGCGCGGGTAATGATCTGGTCGCCGCAATGCAGAATGGGAAAGCCGTTATCGTTCAGCCAGGCACCCAGCCCACGCACGCGTTCGTGCGCGGACCAAACCCCCTTGGCCGCACAGGCAGAAACCATTGCCGTGGCGGCCTCCTCATGCAGCCAGCTCAAGGTCTTCGGCGGATTGCCCGCCGACATCCGCGGAAAGTGCTGCATCAGAAGATCGGTGCGCCCACCAAAGATGGTCCGGATCCTGTCGCGCGTATGGTTGTCGACGGACTGCAGCTGCTGCAGCACATCCAGGTAGAAGCACTGCTTTCCGTGCATGCCCAACGCTGTGACTGGGCTGCCCGGAAAGATCTCGCCTTGGGCGCCGTCGTTGTCTGGCACTGGCGGCTCTGCGTAGATCGAAGCCGCATCGAGGCTATCAGCCAGATCCTCGGGTGTGGGTCCATTGTCATGCGGCATGACCGGCCCCAAGCACCTTACGTAGCATGTCGTTCAAGTCCTTGCCGCCTGACGGGTTACGCCAGATCCGGACCTCTCGGCCCGCGGCCACGTGGCGTCGGCACGCCCTGTCAAACAAAGCCTTTGCCTGTTCGCCGTCGTCGTTGTCAGCGATGAACGTTACCTGGCTGATAGCGTCGGGCAGTTCAACATCCGCCATGTTGGCAAGGTTCACGGCAACCAACACGCGCGCTTGTGGCTTCAAGATTGCTGCTGAAAGGCCGTCCTCGATGCCCTCGGCGATGAACACAGCACTGCCGGCCGGTGCTTGCGCCAACGGCGGGCCTTTACCACCCCTTGGGCCGAAGCCCGACCACAGGCGGATGCAGCCACCGTTGACGGCACCAAGCGACTTTTTGGGCGCGGACACGGCCGCCTTTGTCACAGCGCCATCGGGCTGCACCTGCAGATAGGTGCGGTGCGTGCCGATGTGCTTGCCGTTGCGGCCGACTATGGCCGCCAGCATTGCGGGACACGTGCCCTCTATGACCTCGCCAGTCACAGGATCATGGTCCTTGATCTTGCAGGCAGGATGATACCGAAGCGATCCCAGCGGATACGGGAGGGCGCTGACATCGAGGGCGCGGCCGAGAAGGTAGCGCGCCACAGGCGTGTCGCGGATCTCTGCCTCGGCCGAGAGCCATAACCGTTGTGCCCAGTTTTCCCTCTGGGTGCGCGCCGCCTCATCCCGCTGCCGTTCAGCTTCGGCGCGACGCGCCCGCTGTGCCCGCCGGCGCTCCAGATCCTGGCGGCGCGCCTCATCCATTTCGACAATGCCGAGGAGCTGCTTAGCCGTCTGCAGCGCGTGGATCTTGCCGACTTGATCAACTTGCTGGATCAGCTCCAGGCAATCACCGTGTTCCCGTGTCGAAAAATCGAACCAGCGCCCAACCTGTGACCCGCCCAACCAGATGTAGAAAGAGCCGACGCGGCGATCGTTGCGCATTGGGTTCAGGCAGAAAAATCGATCCTGATGATCAGTGTACGCCCCGTCCGTGCTGCAATAACGATCAATCACCAGCTGTGGTTGATCGTTCAGATCATCGACAATCTCCCGAAAGCTGGGAGTGCTGGTCATGCCGCCCGCCCTTCGGCCGTAGACCAGTCAGTGACAAGGCCCAGATCCTCCAGCCTTTCGCAGTCGCGCCACACCAGCTTGAGAGATGCACGCTCGGCGCCTTGGCGCAGCTGGTCGGTGTGGTAGCTGTAGTCGTTGTGTTTCTCGGCCGCAGCCGGATCTGGCAAGGGCGGCTTGGCGCTGCGATAAGTCCATCGCGCCTGGCGCCAGTCATCCAGCAGGATCAGGAGCTCGCCAATCTCATGCTCACCACGATCAAGATGCGGATCCAGCATGTCGAGATATCGGACATATTTGTCCTTATCAGACTCCGGTATGCGGGGATCGATCAGCTGACAGACCAATAGCAGGTAGGTTCGCTGCAGGTCTGTGCCGATTGAACCGGGCGCCATCTAGCTACCCCGCTCTGATCTGCTGAAAGTGCGCCGGGCGGCGGTGTGACCGCCCGGCGCTAGGTGTGGCGGCGCAGGGAGGAACAAACCCACCGCCACGGGGTACCTGATTGCCTGCTGCGCGTGTATCCGCGCTAACCGGGTATGGGTGTGTCGCCAACACAATCACTCAGGCACCCGGCGCTGGCCAGCGAGCGCATAAATGGCATTGGCCAATACAAAGTTGACGTTGACGTCCATATCGTTTGCGGAGAGGACGCGGCGTAGATGCCGGGCTGTGACTTTGAAACCCAAAGACCCCAGCTCCTCGGCCGCCAGATCTGAGCAAGCAGTCATACTTGCGGCTGGCCATGCCGTCCAAATGCAGTCCGCGAGGTGCCGGCGTTGGGCCTCGGCATCCGTCAGCCCACCAGGCCGCCAGTTCTGGCGGGATTTGTCCGACAGGACCATGCCATCATGGGGAAACAGCGGCGCGGCTCGCGATGCCACCTCCGTTGTCAGCCGGTCGCTGGCCGGCTTGACAAAGTCGGCTGGCATGGGCGGCCGCACTGACGGACGAGACAACTTATCAGGGGGGTGATCACTCGTGACATCACAAACGAGCTCGGCGGTGGAGCTGGGCGCGCTCATTGAGCGCCACCGAGCTGCAGCGCATCGGCCTGACCGCCGCTCGAAGGCATCTCCTTCCAACGAAACAAGTCATTCTCCATGTCATCCGTCCAAGCGTTGCCCGCCTCTTCCCAGAGCGCACGAACGACCGGCATCCAGTTTGCTGGGAACTTCTGAACGAGCTTGCGCTGGCACGCATAGACCGAGTTCTTTTTTACCTGGAGCTTGTGCGCCAGCCGATCGGCCCCAACGGCTTTGATGACGTCATTGACTGCAATCTGATCACTCATGCCGTGATCAATTGGATAAAATATCCATCATGTCAACTGGATCTTTTGAAATTGGAAGATAGACGAAAAATCCATCATCAAGTCTTTATGCGGACACCAAGGCAGCTTAAAGACGAAATCAGGGGTCGTGTCTCAGAGATACGGGCCACGCTCAAGATGACACGCAAAGAATTCGCTCACTTTTTAGAAGCTAATCCCGAGTCATACTATAAATACGAGAGCGGAAAGTACGCGTTTCCATCGGAAGTTTTACTTGCGATACGCGAAAAAACTGGATTTTCAATCGACTACATTATCAGTGGTGAGACAGGATACTTGTCGATTGCACACATTGAGCGGCTTCAGGATCTCTCAAAAAGCACAACGGCCGTCAACCAGTAGGCCTCTCGTCGGCGGCGTCTAGAATGCGCGCGATGTTTCGAAACACCGTTTCAGCATCACCATCCGACAATCCATCAGTGAGCTGCAGCGGCAGATCTGGCGGCAATCCAAATCGCGTTTTCAGCTCCAGCGCCATGCGAACCTTCGGATCCACATGCGCAGGTTCTGTTGATTGGGCGGCTAGGTAGACGACGTTCTTGCCCATGTAGCTCTCCAAATCCACGGCATTTGCCGCGCTACAACTCTGAAATGTAAATCAAAGTGGCCGTTAAATCGTTGCGCGAGTCAACAATCCATGCTCATGGTAACGAATTAAAGACTTTTGAGTGCGATGATGGAACGCGAAGACTTCGCCAGGGGCTTTCTGGCCCGACTTGATTTGGCCATAAAACAATCTGGCAAAAGCCGGCGACAAGTCTCGATCGAGGCCAAGGGACCTGACAAGCCACGCGCTGTCAGCAACATGTTTTCTCAGCAGACCTTACCGGGCGCTGCATTCCTATCCGCTTTGTGCGTCGTTCTTGACGTGTCACCGTCGTATCTCCTTGGCCTGGATGGCACGACGACAGTGCGCAGCCTTGACGATGGCAATGTGCTGAAGGAGGCGAGCACCCTTCTCAATCGAGCCGTGGAGATTGCCGAGTTCCGCCTGATGGGTCGCGACACACCACCAACGATCGATGCGCTGATTTCATGGTGGAGAAAAAATGACAAGCGGCTGACCAACATCGGAGATATCGGGCGGCATCTGGACATCTACAGGCCACCAGGAGCAACCGAAACGTCCGTGTTTCCGCTTCAATTAGGCACTGACAGTCTGGCCGCCAGGACGCTGAGATCGAAGGAAACACCCGTGCTTAGCGAATTCCTCTGGCGCCTGCCGCAAGATGTGCTGGATCGGGTCACTGAAAGCCACGTCAAAGCAGCCGACACTGGCAACTTCCAACTGACGACCGAGGATCTGCATGCACCGCTACCGACCGGAACAATCATTCAGATGCAGTATGATCGCCTGATACTTCCGTTTGAAGGTGAGGACGGCCGAAAGCTAACTTTGTGCTACGCGCGCCTTTTCGGACCTCCACAGGAAGTCACCTAGGCTGTAGATGAAATCCGCATCGCTCATGCAAATCAGCCAGTCACGGTCGTCACGCTGAGCCACTGGACGCAGCCAGCGCTGTGCACCGGGATAAACATGCGGCATTCGCAATTTCCGGATCTGCGCGCTCATTCTTCGCTCTTTGACAAAGGCGTAATACCAATTTGGCGCCCATTTTGCGTACGCGATGCTATAGCCCAGCAGCACAAACTGCTCCAACGGCACGCGCTCTTCTGAGGCTAAGAACAGATCGCCAAAATATGCGGCCTTGCCTTTCATGGTCTCGGCTATTGGGGGAACGTGCGATGGGTCCAACACTTGATGACCATTGCCGTACAGCCGCTTCTGCTGGGAGGCCCAGAACGCGGAGATTTTGTCCGGTATCGTATCTAGTCGCGCACCAAGGACACCACAGACGTTGTCTGCTTTTCGTGCAACAAGCCAAAAGTGGTTTGCAGATGTGAAGTCATTGAAATCACCGGACATTGTCCGAGTGAACCATTCCTTTTTTGTATCTGCGATCAGGTCTTTAATAAGCTCGGCATCGCCAACTTGCTCGACCTCAAAACCACTTGCCCGCAAATAGCGAATACATTCCCCACCCGCTTTGATTGCATCTAAACTCGACACAGCACATTCCTGTCATTCTGACATTCCGCCGGGTGGTGATCAGATTCCCCGTGTCAAAGTGAGGAAAGTGACCGGCATTGCAAATTGCAATCGACGGCCCCGGGCTTAGCGCTGGGACGTATGAGAAATCAATACTGGATGATAAATCCAATTTTTTGTTTGCAGTGGATAAAAAATCCAATAATGATCGCCGCCGAATTGGATTGTCGAGGAGATCAGCGTGCAACGAACAGCCGAGCCCGCGCGCCACACTGAAACGGATGCCGCGTTGATGGAACTTCGCGAGGCCCATCGGATCGCTGGGTTCAACGCGTTTGTCCTCAAAGGGGGGCACTGCCGCGAGGCCATGGACCGGTTCGATCGACTGGACGCCCAGCTAAACCAAAGGGATCTGCCGGCAGAGGAGCGCAGCAGATGAGCACCGATAACTTCATCCGGATTAACGGCCCTCGTGTCGAAAAGATCCGCGCCATGCTGCAGACCATCCTGACCAGCGCAGCATCAAACAAGGCCGACCCGAAGGCGCTACTCGAACCGTTGATCGAGGATCTGCGTGAGCTAGGCCTGCTTGCGCCGGAAACGCCGGCGCCGGCAGCCGCCTCGGCCGCGACTGCCGAAGTGTCAGCGCATCAGCTCGTCCAAATGGTCAACTCCATCACTGTGGATCAGACGGCCAGTCTGTTGACGATCTTGGCTGAGCGGATGGCCGCTGACCATCGCCACCTACACGAAAAGAGAGGTGCGTGATGGCGGAGCCAGTTTTCATCGCACAAACGTTCGAACGCGCAATCGTTTACGATCTGTCGGCGTTCAACTTGTGGATGCGGCAGCAGATTGAGGTCGCAAAGAGCAGGGGCGCCAACTGGGGGCGCGCGACACTTTCGGATGCGCACGATGGCGTTCTCTATGAGGCATGGACGGAGCGGCCGGACGACGAGGGGCAGCCGCGTTGGTCCCTGGCTGCAGGCAACGGGGTGATCCATTGACCGCCTCGCATCTTGCCGCTTTCCCTGGCACCGCCCTGCATCGCTGCACACGCTGTAACGCGCCCGTGCCGGTTCCCGAAGGCCAGCGCCTGATCCAATGCCGCGCATGCGGCCGCCTGGGCATTGCAGAAGCCAGCCGCGTCGAGCTTTGCGTAAGGGCGCTGTCTTACGATGAGAGCATCGGCCTGACTATCTACACCCAAGATCGAGCCCTTCGCCTCATGCGCCAGAGGCAGCCCCCAAAATGGCAACTGATAGCCCCGTGGGTTCTGGTGGGGTGTATGGGCCTAGCCGCAGCGGTATGGGCTATTGCTGAGTGGGCTCAGACATGGTGACGGACGGCCCCATTAAGAACCCGCCTGCAGGCCTGCGCCAACGCCGGCGCTCCGACGGTTGGCGGATCTGGTGGGAACCCTCCGCAGCTGCACCTGCCAAGGGTTTTGAGAAAGTCGAGCTCGATGCCAACCAGCTAACCGCCTCCGTGCGCCGCGCCAAACAGATTAACAATGCCGTTGCGACCCGAACATTCCGCGATCTTCGGCGAACGGCCGCGCAAACGGCGCGCCTGGCCGGCGCCAGCTCGATGGCCGTGGCCGATATGCTGGGCAACTCATCTGACCGCAACACCGGCCTGAGCATGACGTACATGCCGGCATCAGATGCGGCCGCGGCCGAGGCCGTCACGGCGATCGCACCACCAGATTGGGCGTTGGTGCTGCCACGGGACGACAGCCATGAGTGAGCCGGCAGAAACAGACTGGGTTGTCTGCGATCTTTGCTGCGGCTGCGGCCAGGTGGACGACAAGTACACGATGGCCTGGGACAGGTTCGTCAACGCGGACGCGTCCATTCAGTTTGATGCGGAAATGGCTCTGGTAAGACCTATACCGTGCCCGCGCTGCGGTGGGACGGGCAAGCTTCCCGCTCCGGAGCACGACGCATGACTGCTCCGCGCCCATCAGAAGGAGGGGGTGTTACACCCCTTCGCAGAAACGGCCCAAGGCGCGCGTCAGTCCTTTTGGGAGAGCCACTGCGCGATATGAACGACCTTGGCCCCCTACGGCCCGGATATTGCGATTTCTGTGGATCGCCGCTCCCTGCAGGAAAGGCGCTGTACTGTAGTCCATGGTGCAAGACGCAGATGGACAACGAGTACCGCAACCTCGGGCGAACCGTTGCGCAGCTAGGCCTGCATTGGATCGGAAGCGAGCACGGCCGGCACAAGGGGCTAGCACTCGGCCGTCTCGATAAGGTTCTTCGACATTTCTGGAGACGACTCCGGGATACACGCAAGCATTACCGCTGGGGCGAATGATGAGAGCATTCATCCCTCCTGGCTCGTGGCCATTTTGGATGGATGCCCGCACTGCGGCCGGGTTCTGTGGTGAAAAGTCTGTGCGTGACTTTCGCAGATCGGTTGGCAAAGTTTACCCAAAGCCTTGGTCAATCACCCACAAGGGGGAAATGTGGCTTCGCGACGAGCTGGAGCAGGCGATGAGGGAAGCAGCGGGCGGCCCAGTGTCCGACGCCGCCGACGTGTTGTGAAACCGGCAGGCTGGCCGAGGTACATGATTGAGAAGCGGCTGCGTACCGGCGGCGTCTCTTACTATTGGGCACCATCAACTGCTGACCGCCGCAATGGCTGCCCAATCGACGCTAAAGCGTTGGGCAAGGACTACGCGAGCGCGAAAGACCAAGCGACGCATCTCAACGCGCATCTCGACGCATGGAGGGTGGGGGAGACGTCCCAGAATGTAGACTTCGGCTCGGTTGATTGGTTGTTCCAACAGTTCCAGAAGTCCAGAACTTGGGAGCAGTATGGGTCGGCTCACAGGGGCAACCAGCGCTTACGCATTGACCGCTTATCGCTGATGCGTGTCACTAGACCTCGACCAGGTTGCGAACGCATCGGCCAACTGTCGGTTCGCAGTGTAACGCCTGCAGCGGCGGACAAGATCTATGAGCGGCTGCATCCGGGGCGCCCGCGCCAAGCGGAAATGGAAGTGGCTATGTTGAAGAAGGCGTGGAACGTGGTCGCCCGCTCGCATCCGTCACAGTTTCCCCACGATAATCCTTGGAAGGGAATTACCCTGGTGAAGCGCCGCTCCTCCGTAAAAGCCTTCGCGACGCGGAAAGAGGCTTACGCTCTGGCTTACGCGCTGCGTGATATAGATCACCCGCATCTCGGCGCGGCCGCAATTATCTGCTACGAATGGCATCAGCGCCCTGAGAATGTCCTGTCTGGATCAATACAGTGGTCCCACATCAATCGGCAAAGCGTGTCCGTTGAACACTGGAAGACAAGCCAACGCGTCGAGATCCAGCTGCAAGACGAAGACGGTAATGCATTGTTCCCCGAAGCAATGGCCTACCTCGAGGAGCTTGCTGTCCTGGGCCCGGTCGTGGTCGTCACGCCAAAGTCGCCGCACCGACCGTACAATTTCCGCCGAGCCCGTGAAGTGATTGTCGCAGCTCGCAAAGCCGCCAAGCTTCCGCAACACGTAACGCTAGATGCCTGTCGGCACGGTGGGTTAACTGAGCTTGGCGATGCTGGGGTCACGGACTCTGAGGGAATGGCGCTCAGCGGGCACAAGAGTCCCGAAGTCTATCGGGCCTACGTTAAGCCGACAGAGCGTCAACGCCTGCACGGCCTGAAGAAGCGGCTCAAACTGCGAACACATCGAGTACCGGAATCGGAATAGCCGCAGCCGATTAATCGGAACAGCAGTCTAAGCCTCTGAAATCACTAAGCCCAAAAGTGTACCGCCCCAGCCGTTTTAGCTGGGGCGGTGATACCCGTCTGAGGGTATTGGGGCTGCCCACCGTCAGCAGCGGAGGAATGGGTGTGAGAACGGGGGGGTGATCCGCATCCCCACCGCCATCCGTCGGTGAGTGACCTTGTGTTAACTGCACTGTGGTAAATGAGAGGTTAACGAAATTAAGGACTCGCGCATAAAGTGCATTTTTCTGAACCAGTCTATCGCCACGGGTGCGCTGCCGCTTCCTCACTATAATTACTTTCCTCCTGTGGTTCTCACACTATGTCCTCCCGAAAAGGTTGGGAACCGTGGAAAAAGCTATGACAACGTCTTCGCGAAATAATGGGCAGGTACGTTCGCTTACGCGCGCGCTATCCATCCTACACAATTTAGCACTGCGTCCCGAGGGGATGTCACTTACCGAATTGTCGGAGGCGACTGGGCTGCCGCCCTCGACGACCCACCGACTGCTCACGACGCTTGAGGCAGAGCGCTTCGTCAGGCCAAGCTCGATTGGCGGACTTTGGCGCGTCGGCGTCGCAGCATTCTTTGTCGGCTCTGCGTTCGCGCGCAGTCGCGACACCCTTGTCTTAGTCCGCCCCTACCTGCGGCGACTTATGGAGGTGTCGGGCGAGACGGCCAATCTATTCGTCGAAAGCGATAACGAAGCAGTTTGTATCGGCCAGGTCGAATCTCGCCACGCCATGCGCGCGATCACAGGCGTCGGCGGGCGCGTACCGATGTTTAGCTCTGCTGCTGGCAAGGTGCTGCTCGCCCATTCTAGCAATCAGATTGTGGAAACGGCGCTGACCACCTTGCGCGCCACGTCGCGGATCAACGATCCGGATGCGGTCGAGCGTGTGCGACGGACGTTAGAGCGCGCGAAAGCCGACGGATACGCGACGGATGACGAAGAGCATGCAGTGGGCTTACGCTGCGTCTCGGCGCCGATCTTTAACGAGTTCGGAGAAGTCATCGCGGCTATTTCGGTGTCCGGGCCGACCGCGCGGGTGACTGACGAGCGTTTGCCGCTATTGTCAAAGCTTGTATGTCAGGCAGCAGTCGAAGCGACGCGCGATTTTGGTGGTTCCGGGCCCGTTGCGCTTACCGCGTCTTAAGCGTCCAGATCATACTGGACGGCCGCGGGAGGCTTTGTTATAGCGCGCCACCCGCAGGGGTTTGATCCGGCGTAGCTCAGTGGTAGAGCATCGGACTGTTAATCCGCTGGTCGTAGGTTCGAATCCTACCGCCGGAGCCAACCTTCTAAAAGGGTTATTGAAATACAGGGCGCCCTTTGGGGCGCCCTTTCTCATTTCGCGGTGCGCTGGGGGCACGGACGCAATTGTGGTCATTGGCACACTGCTGAGAGGCCAGCGTTAAGGGAAACATTCCAGAGCATTTGTCGAACATAGATCGGACCGATCTTGCCTTTCAAAGGAGTTCGATCGCGAGCACGGAACGCTACGCCCCTAGACAACCCGCCTGTGCAGCTACCGCGACAGGTTCGCGGCATTCTCGTACGCAAGCGAAACGCCGCGGGCCTATCTGGAGCGGTGCTTTGACAAGATCGACGGGGTGCCAATGGGCATCAATGACTTGGTCGAGACTGAGGAGACGCCCACCCAATGTAGCAGCCCGTTCTTCCAGGTTGACGGGACAGGACGGGGCCCGACCCTGTTCCCAAGGCTACGCCGGTCGGCCCAGACATAGCTATCCGTAGGGACGAATGGAGCGCGGTCGCCACTGGCGAATGCGCGGCGATGCAGAACAAACGGCGCGAGATGCGTGCCCGCCAAGAAGCCCCGAGTGAAGATTCCAAAGCCTGAAGCAGCTTGTCGATCCAAGATCCGGCGCCACTCAGCAACGAGAAAACCGGGAATCCCGTCTTCTGGGCAACTCCTCGATCCTCTGCGCCCCAGCGATCAGCCGGCTGCTTCTGGAGGCGGAGCGTGAGCCTGTGTCTGTGCAAATCATCGGCTATCCCGGCCGCGACCGCGAGCTGATCGCGCATCCCACTTGGACCACAAACGCCCCAGAGCGCAGTTTCCAAGACGGACGCGAGCGGTCCCAAGGGGGCTCGATATAAATGATCGTGCTTCGCTGCAGCACCCCGAAAGCGGCCCCTGCAGCAGCTGTTATGGTCTCCTTCACCCACCTGATATCTACAACCGCGTCGCTTTCAGGACAGTTCCTGGGTTCAGTCCTGCATAGGCGTTGTGAACCTTCGCGGGAGCGAACCATCCCATGCCGACGACCAGCACCATTCCAGACGCCCATCCGCGCCGTGCATTCGCAATGGTGCTCATGGTCATCAGTTCGGTCGCCATCAGCTTCGGCGGGCTGATCCTGCGGAACATAGAAGACGCCGATGTGTGGCAGATAAATTTCTATCGCTCGCTTGCGCTGGTCGCTGTCGTTCTGACGATCATGATGTTCCGCTACCGGACCCAGACAGTGTACAAGGTGCGCCAAATCGGCCGTCCCGGGCTGCTGGCCGGGGCGCTGCTGGCTGGCGCCGGGATCTGCTTCTTGCAGGCGATCACGAACACGACCGTCGCGAACACGCTTTTTACGCTCAGTGCCATCCCATTCATCAGCGCGCTATTCGCCTGGCTGTTCCTGCGCGAGAGCGTCCAGCGCTCAACCTTGCTCACAATGATCACGGCGGCATTGGGGGTCGGCGTGATGATGGCTGAGGGCATTGGAAGTGGATCTTTCTACGGCAACGGCATGGCGCTGCTGACGGCGCTGTTGTTCTCGAGCTACGCAATCCTGGTCCGGCGGCACCGAGCCATCGACATGCTGCCCGCCCTGATGGTCTCGGGGATGCTGATCGTCGCGCTATCGGCACTTCTGCGCTGGGATGACCTGGGCATCTCGACCAATGATCTGCTGCTCTGCATCCTACTGGGCGGGGGGCTATCGGGCATGGCTAACGCGTTGTTCATAGCCGCCTCGCGCCACCTGGTAGCTGCCGAACTGACCCTGTTCATGCTGCTGGAGTTTGCGCTAGGTCCGATTTGGGTTTGGATATTCATCAAGGAGGTGCCGACCCAATGGACCGTCCTGGGAGGTGTGATCGTGATCGTGGCGGTGATCTTGCGCGCGCTCTTCCAACTGCAGACTGACGAGGCCAGATTGCGGCGCGGTCGGAACAGCCCAGTCTGAGCATGTGAGTGCCGTCTGCTGCACCTGTAAGCCGAAGTCGCCTTTCAGGGTTAGCGACGACATCTTCAGGTCAGCAATTGTCATTGGCAAATTGGGGCGCAAAGCTGATCTTCTTGGCACGGCATGACTCACCAGCAGAGCTCAGAGCCTGGTTTCAGTCGCGGCTGTTACGGATCTTGGTCAGCAGTTCGATCTCCGCTGTTGCGGGTTGTGGAAGCCGACGTTTTTGGCGGCAGTGATGCCAGTGCCAGCCTGTCAATCTGGATACGGGACTGTGACTTATTTACATTCGTGAGCAGCCCCATCCGAGTGCTCCCGCTGGTGTTTGAAGGCCACCTTCCGAATCCAGATCAAGAGTGGCGCGCCCTCTCACGTAACCAACTCCATCGCAGTGAAGCGAGGCGGGAACGCAGCCTCGACGACCGAACGGTCGTCGAGGGCAATTGATCATGCTTTGCTACCGTGTAAGGGCAGCGCGGCTTCAGCTTCTCCGGTGAAAGTCAAAACCCTCGTGGAAGCTTCAGCGCACTAGCACGTCGTGCGGCGAGTTGGTCTTCTCGTTGTTCTGGCGTGAAATCAGGCTCGCATTTCAGCTCTTCGCTGAGTTCACCAAACGCTAAAACCTGCGTTAACGGGGCGTTTGGTGGGTTTGGTGCCTCTTCGGAGCATTGAGGTATCCCTTGCCAACGCATGAAAACAAAAGCCGTCGAGGCGCCGGCTGGATCTAACCAGTTTTCGAAGCCGGGGTCTTCTACGCTGATCACAAAACGATACTTGCCGTCCGCACTTTGGTAAGATTGTTTGGTCGTCAGGCTCGTCTGCCGACGACGATAATCAAGCGCGTTGAACCATAGATCACCGGTCTGAATGCCCTGATACCGCGCGTCCGATTCCTCGACTGTGATGATGACGGCCGTTTCAGGGTTCATCTGGAAATGACCGGCGGAGCTAAACTGCCCCGGCAAGCCGGCCCCGGTTTCTCGCGGCGGGCTCATACGATTGCCGGGTAAATTGACCCTGAGTTGCTCGACGAATTTTATCCAACCCTTCGTGGAGGCAGTCAGATAACTTGCCGCGCGCTCGTATTGCAGATCAACAAGCTCGGGGGTGGGCAATGGGCTGACCTGACAGGCTGCTTCCACGTTTTCAATGCGCCACGTCCCACCCGTTTCCGTGTCCCAGTCCATCAGACTTTCTCGGATCAAGACGCTGTTCGCGCGAAACTGGTCTTTGGTGTTGCTAAGCCAGTTTTCACCGCACTTCAGGTGGCGGGGCTTGGTGTCACTAATGATGATTGTGAACTCACCGTTAGGCTTTGTCGACAAAGCGGCTAAATCCATCTCACTGACGGGTATCGGGCTCGTGAGGTCTTCGTCAAAGCCCGGTCCCCCGGCACCAACCTGGATTTGTAAATCGGCGCTGGTTCCACGTTTGCCGTGAATAACATAGGTGCCGGGCGTCTCTATACTGGCCAAGAAGTACAGGTTGTCAGGATTCACCATGCCAAATTGATTGTGCTTCTCAAGCCGGCAAAACTCGGGAAACCTTGGGTCGTGTAGAACAAAACCCTGGTCCAGCGCGGCGGCGATTTGGTGCTTTAGCTGTCGTTCAGCGGCTGCGCGTTCCAAGTCTGGATTAGCACTGTATTGCAGCCATGGTGCCAGGGACATGGTGTGCCTGGCTTGCTCGATCGCCAGTGCGAACCGTTGTGATCCAACCAGGGTCGCGCGATCTTGTGACCAATCCATCGATGGATGTTTCATGCGAGATTGGTCCGGCATGAATGGCGTAAACGCGTCGGCAACACTGGCGCCGCCCCGGATCGTCTCTTTCAATGTCGTTGTCATGTCCGTCACCCTTCTGCGTTTGTGTTTGCGGATCGACCAGCAGGCCGGATCGCTTATGGGTCGTGCGAGCACGGAAAGCGGTTCAAAGAAAAATTCAAAGCGATTGCCTGACGTGATGGACGCGTAGGTCAGCGCGCCTTTGACGAGAACGATCGAGAAAGGCAGCGGGTAATGCCCGGTTCCGCATCTGTCTGGGCAGAAGCCGCTGCAAGGTTGTCTGGGATAAAGACCGCAAATGGTGGATATGGCGGGCTGCGTTTTGGTTTTATGGGGCTCGTGCTGACAGCCGGTTTTGCGCGCGTTGGCTGCACGCCGTAATGAAGCCGTCGCCTGGTCTTGAGGTGCCAGTAGTCGGCGCTCAGCCGACTCTTATGGAGACCGCGGATCTTGCAGCGCCGCGCCATCCGTAGAATTGGCGCTCAGTTCGGACGTTTCCCCATTTGTCTCGACGTCGAACCGTTCTGCAACTGTGGCATGGGTGATGCCTGAATGGAGAGCGAAGAGGATGCGGTTGCCATATGGGCCATTGCCTGCGGTCATGGCCGAGGATTGCGAAGCACAACGGTTCCGCGAATATAAGCCAGACCCTCGCGAAGATGATCCAGTGCATTGAGGCATTCCGCACGCTCAAAGATGCCAACAAGACCTAACTTGCTCAATCCACATCACTGCGTGTCTGGGCCACCAGAACAGTTCTTTAGATCAGCGCCTTTGGAGTGAACCGTGGAAGCTGCGCTTAAGGGTCTGAGAACCCATAAAGGACAGCCGGATTGTCCACCAGAATCTGCTTACGAACGCGCTCATCACACCCCCAGTCAACCAGTTGGTCGAGCAGGACAGCATCGTTTGGCATCACGCCCTTGTGGCGCACATGGGGCCAATCCGAGCCCCACACCAGCCGGTCTGGATTGGCTGCGATCAGCGCATGGGCCATATCTGCGATGTCCGAGTAGGGAGGCCGATCTAAGCCGCTGATCCGGTAGGGGCCGGTAAGCTTGACCCATGCCCGGCCTTCTTCGAACGCGCCGAGAAAACGCTGGAACCCTGTGTCGTGCATACCCTTCCTGACATGGGTATAGCCAAGGTGGCCGAAAACGACGGGCACATGGGAGGCCGCCAAGATCGTGTGTATGTCATCGAATGTCTCGACATGTGCCAGAAACTCGACGTGCCACCCAAGATCGGCAATGCGCCCCGTAAACGCCAAGGCATCGTCGACCGAGGCAAACTTCATGCCGCCACTGTCCACGATGTTTACCCGTATGCCGCGTGCGCCCGCGGCATGGAACGCTTCAAGCTCGGCATCGGTCACATCATTGGTCACCGACACCACGGCCCTCAGCCTCTCAGGGTTAGCGGCAGATACCTGCAGGGTCGCCGCGTTGTCTTCGGCGTAGACGCTTGGCTGAACGACAACCGCCCGGTCCATCTTCAGCGCCGCGGCAACCCTGGCGAAATCGGCCATCTCCAACGGCGGTGGCGTGTAGCTTCGATCCGGCACGTAGCGATGTTCATGGCCCGTGGAAAGATGTGGAAGTGCGTATCGCATGCCCCGGCGGGCACCTCGAAGGCTGGGGCACGTGGCTCCGGATCCGGGCTCGGGCAAAATGGGACTGTGTCATGCTGACTTCTCATGGAGTACCTGTTCTCTCTGCCATCTTGCGTGCGCCGCGCCCTGCTGCGCTCGTCTTTACCCGGATGAGATGGTCCCGGTCAGCCTGTCTCGCCCCATAAAGCCCTGTTCAGCTGGCCATCTATGATTTGATCTTTTGCACGAACGCTTTCGTGCCATCCTCGAAGAAAGCCTGGCACGTGTTGTGATCAATTCGTTCAAGGTAGAACCGGAACAGCCCACCGTCGCGAAACCACTCATACTGTGTCCAATAGAGATCGCGGTCAAACCCGTAGCATCCCTCATCGGTGCGCGCGTCCTCCATGACAGCACGACAGGTGCCATCGGCAGCGTATGTGATCGTGGCGGCGCACGTGTCGGAACCGGGATGGAAACACTCCAGGGTCCGGCCATAGAGGAACTGTCGCACCTCTTGTCCCTTCAGCCTTGCGTTGCCCATGGGCAGCCTCTCCATATCCGAACTCAATCGGCACTGGTCTGCACTGCGTCGCCACTGTCGATGAATGCAAGCAAATCCAGGCCGATCCTCAGAGCTTAACTGGAGGGAGGACAGTTTGCTAATCATCCCTAGGATCGGCCCATTCCGAACATTCAACTCTCCAAACAATCCCGCAACGGGGCATCTGACATGCGGACCTAGGCGATCGAGGCACCTTTGGCGCTGTGAGGAGGTCGCGAGCAAGAGCCGACCAATGCGTGCGCCAGCACCAGGTCGTCGTTGATGCCAGTGTTTCTCACCCTATCGCAGTACCCGATTGCAAACGCCGGTTCGCCAAGCGTACCAACGCTGTATTCTCGCATGCTGCACTCCATCGCTGTGTTGAGGACGCGCAAACTGCCAAGCGTAACTTCTGCCTTAGAATGAGCTTCCGAACGCGGATGGTGGTTATCTGAAGGACTTGTCGTGGCGTGCCGCGGCTATCGTCCGCCTTGGAACAGGACTAGGCCCAAATCTAGGGAATGACCGGACGACGCATCGCAGCCAGTGAGGCGACGTTGCGCGCGCGCTGGGCGGTGGGGTTGATCAGGGTTTGGTCACCAAGTCACTTCGTGCGAGAGCATGGCCCCCTGACGCAGGACGAACTCAGATTAGGCATCGCCCTTGATCAGCTTGCGGCGCAACCAGCCTGACAGCGTGTCCATTGCCGTGACCATCAACACGATCAGGATGATGTAATAGGTGACCTCCTCCCAGTCCTTCTGGGTGATGATCGCCTGGGTCAATAGCAGCCCAATGCCGCCGCCCACGATGGCCCCGATAACCGTCGCCGAGCGCGTGTTGGACTCCAGGTAGTAGAGAAGCTGGCTCAGCAGCACTGGCGTTAGTTGTGGGATGACCCCGAACCGGTAGCGTTGCAGCGGCTTGGCGCCTGTGGACTGCACGCCCTCGATCTGTTTCTTGTCGACGTTCTCCAGCGCTTCGGAGAACAGTTTGCCGAAGGTGCCCGCATCGGTGATCAGGATCGCCAGCGCGCCCGTCAATGGGCCGGGTCCGAAGGCTCTGGACAGGATGATCGTCCAGATCAGCCCATCCACCCCGCGCAGGAAGTCGAACAGGCGCCGCAGCGCCAGCATCACCGCCTTGAATGGCGTGAAGTTCCGCGCCGCCATGAACGCCAGCGGCAGGGCTACCAGGGCTGCGCCGAACGTGCCCAGGAAGGCCATCAGCACCGTCTCGAACAGCGCCCAGACAACCTCGCCATGTCGCCACATCTTGTTGTACCAAAAGTCGTCGAACATCGCGGAGACGTTGGAATATTCGGGCTCTACGCGCTTATCCGAGAATGCCAGCGATGTCAGCTCGCCGATCCCTTTGCCGTAAAAGGGGCTGTCCAGCGTGAACCAGAATAGCTCCCAGCCGAAGTCGTAATGATAGATCTCGGTCTTCGACTTGGTGACGGCCACCCGTCCGTTCGGCGTTGTGATGGTTACCCGGGTGCGCGACGCGTTGATCCAGTCTGGCTGGGGACCGGGTAGCATCAGCTCGATGCCAGAGTTCTTGGGCAGTGCCTCAATCACCCCGTAGTCAGGGATCGTGATGCGCACCAACGCGTCTTCCCAGGCGACGCGGTAGCCGTCATCCAGGTCAACCCGGGCGTCATCCCCCTCGAAGGTGATCCATTCGGGCAGGTCCATGCCCGGCTCGTAGGTGCCTTTGCGCTCCCCTTCGATCGCGATGGTGTAGTCGCGCTTGCCGCGGTTCGATCTGGCAACGTGCGTCTTGTAGGAATAGCTGTCCGCGACCAGCGTGATCGCGTTCTCCATCTTGGCGCGTTCGTAAAGGCCAGGCAGATCGAACGCGAAGAAAACGTAGACAAAATAGGCAACCAGCAGACCCGGTACGCTGAAGGCAACCAAGCGTTTTCGGGTGAACCGTGCCTCGATTGCGGCGACTTTGTCCGCAGGGGTCATGACGGCGCCGCTCATGTTTCACCCTGCACAAGCCGGCCTCGGATGTAGCTGGAGATCTGGTCCACCACCACGATCGTCAGGAACAGCAGGATAAACACGGCCAATGCCTCGTCGTACCGTCCTTTACCCCAGGAAATGGCGTTGCGCAGGTCATATCCGATGCCGCCTGAGCCCACGAAGCCGAGGATGGCCGAGGCCCGGATGTTGATCTCGAAGCGCAGCAACGCGTAGCTAAAGTAGTTGGGCGCGACCTGCGGCAGCACGCCCAGGTACATTTTTTGCCCCCAGGTGGCACCGACAGAAGTCAGCCCTTCGACCGGTTTGAGATCTGCGTTCTCGTTCACCTCGGAGAACAGTTTGCCCAGCGCCCCTGCCGTGTGCAGTGCGATGGCGATCATGGCCGGCACCGGCCCGCCGCCCAGAATGAAAATCAAAACCAGCGCGATCACAATCTCGGGCATCGCGCGCAGAACATCCATGATGCGGCGGAATAAGCCGATCAGCCGTGGCCAGCGCGCCAGACCGCGCGTTGCCAGCAGCGAGAACACAATCCCCACGAGCGCGCCGATTAACGTCGCCGCTGCAGCGATGTTCAACGTTTCTATCAACGAGGGAAGAAAGCGCAGCAGCTCCCCGGGCATTTCGTCCAGCTTCTCCCAGGCTTCGGCCAACACCTCGGCGGGGAAATCAAAGACGTTCGCAATCCCGTCCCAGAACCCGCCTGCATTGCGCGAATCCGCCTTGCGGAAGCCCGCCACCATCAGCACGACAAAGACCAAGAGCAGCACGAAGGTGTAGAGCCTGCGCCGCTGCACCATCGCCATGTAGTCGCTTTGCAGCGTCTGAATGCGCGATTGGCCGGCAAGCATATCAGCCACGATGCACCTCGGTCTCAGGGGGGTAGGGCCAGAGCCTCTAACGCAACGTCCCGGGACAAGAGCCCCGGGACCTGATCTTGTCGTGCACGCTTAGTTCGACTTCAGCTGGCGCGCCTCGATGATGACCTCGTAGGCTTCATGCGTGATCGGCTGGAAGCCTTGGGCATCACCGGCCATCACGCCATACGCACAATCGGGGTCCATGGTCTTCAGCGAGGCCATCAGGCCGGTCATCAGCGTCTTCGTGTAGTCAGGCAGCGACTTGCGCAGGACGATCGGGCCTTCCGGGATCGGCTTCGAGCGCCAGATCTCGACCAAGTCGTTCATGTCAATCAAACCCGCATCAACCGCCTTGCGCAGCGCGCCAGAGTTGAAACCGTCTTCCCAGTTGCCCAGACCGTCGGCCCAGGTCACACCAGCGTCGATGTCACCGTTGTTGACTGCCACGATCGTCTGTTCGTGCCCGCCGGTGAACTTGACCTCGCCGAAGTAGGCGCCTGACTCCATGGTCGAGTTGATCTGCGCAGGGATCTCGATCGACGGAATCAGGTAGCCGGACGTCGAGTTCGGGTCACCGAAGCCGAAAACCTTGTCCTTCATGTCTTCCAGCGAGCCGATGCCCGCATCTTTGCGAGCGAACCCGATCGAGTGGTAGCCGTAGCCACCATCGACGTTGACCTTGACCAGCACGGGCTCGACCGCCTCGGCGTCGGTTAGCCAGACTTTCGCATAGCCTGAGGCGCCCAGCCAGGCCAAGTCGATCGTGCCGCCCAGCAAACCCTGGATTACGCCGTTGTAATCGGCAGGCGCGAACAGCCTGGTCGGGACACCCAGCAGGTCTTCGGTGTAGGCGCGCAGGCACTCGTTCGAGTTCAGGCGGTCCTGGGCGTTCTCGCCTCCGAGGATACCAATGCGGAATTCGGTGATTTCTTCGGCGACAGCTGCGCCGCCAATCATTGCCGTGGCAGCAAATGCAAATAGCAGTTTCTTCATCTTCGCTCTCCCGTCGTTGAAAGCCCCGCCCTGCGGTCGGGGCGGATTTACTCAGGCGATTGCCTCGAGTCTGTTCTCGTCGAGCCCGTCTAAGGATGTCGACGTGGCGCCTTCTTCGAAGGTTTCGTCCGCGCCGTAGATCTCGCGTGCTTTTTCGGTCGTCAGCGCGGCGGGAGGGCCATCGAAGACTATCTTGCCCATACGCATGCCGATGACCCGGTGGCAGTAGCGCCGCGCCGTATCGAGCGTGTGCAAATTGCAGATGACCAGCCGTCCGTCTTCTTCGTGTATCTTGTGCAGGGACTGCATCACGCGCTCGGCGTTCTTTGGGTCCAGCGAGGCAATGGGCTCATCCGCAAGCACGATCTCGGGGTCTTGCATCAGGGCCCGTGCAATGGCGACCCGCTGTTGCTGTCCCCCCGACAGCGCCTCGGCGCGCTTGGCGGCGTGGTCCGCGATTTCAAGACGTTCCAGGATTTCCATGGCGCGATGGATGTCGGCCTTTGGAAACAGCGAGAACATGGTCGCCAGCGTCGAGCGGCAGTTCAGCGTGCCATGCAGCACGTTCGACACCACGTCGAGACGTGGCACAAGGTTGAACTGCTGGAAGATCATCGCGCAGTTGGCCTGCCATGAACGCATCGCACCGCGCTTGAGCGACAGAATATCCTGCCCTTTGTAGAAGATCCGACCCTCGGTCGCGTCGGTCAGGCGGTTCATCATGCGCAGCAGGGTGGACTTTCCCGCGCCTGAACTGCCGATGATCCCGATCATCTGCGGGTGCTGTACGGAAAACTCCACGCTATCGACAGCGGTTACCGCCCCAAACTTCTTGGTCAGGTTGATGGTTTCCAGCAACGCGGATCTCCCTGTATCGGCGACTCCGCGTTATTGCTGTTCTGTGACACTGTTTTTTGAGAACGGTGACATTGAGATGACATCTCTCGCTTGTGGGACGTCTGATGTTGCCGGCTTGGCCCCTGCGTCCTTCGGCTGGCAGTGAAGAGGGGGTCTCTGACGCTGATCACGCGACACGCCCTGAGATTTGGGCGCAGCATCGGCTTACAGGTCCGCGCAAGATCAGGCGGCTGTTTCGTTTGACGAGGAAGGTGTTTGCTATTGCTGCGCAACGGAGCGTCGCGTTTTCCGCAGCGCTATTAAAATGGGGCTCGATGCAGAACTTCGCCGCAAGTTGAACGAATATCCGTTCCAGACACTTCGGTGGTGCAGATTGCTAGTGATTTCCGCGATGCAGGGCTTGCAGCAGACGCACACAGCGGCGAACGACCGTCACCCCTGAGCCGAGCGCTATGATCCAAAGGCCCAACTCCAACGCGTTCATGTCGTAGCTAAGCGCGGCACAAACCACGCCTGCCAATGCCGCCAGGGTTGCCGCGGCCATTCGGTGCGGCTTGGCCATCGGGCCGCAGAAATCAGGGCTTTGTCCCGCCACCGTGCCAAGTTCGCGGACATACGCCGTCAGCACCGCCATGGCAGCGGCCGCCCAGCCGAGCGCCGGTGAACCCGCGCCAAAGCCCATCCCGACCAGGATCAGGATATCGGCCAGCCGGTCCAAGCCTCATTCCAAAAGGCACCCGTCGGGCTCTGCTTGCCCCCTTCGATCGCCACCATACCGTCAAACAGATTGCACAGCAGCCGCAACTGGATGCCGATCGCAGCAACCACAAGGCACAGAATCTGAACGGGCCCGGTCACATTGGCCGACAACCAAAACCCACCTCCGGCCATGGCAGCGAACACCAGCGAGGCGCCAGATATCTGGTTTGGCGTGATCGAGGTGCGGGCCAATGCACGGGCGATACGACGCGCCAACGCCGTATCCCGGGACTTCAGCGGACGGCGGGATTGGTCAGCCATCTCTCACAAGTCTCCATGTGTAAAAGCTCGCATAACCGGCTGCGACGGTGAAGGGTACGGCAAGGGTCGCCCAGTAGGCGGGTGTGCCCACAGCGAGGTGCACCAGGCTGAGCAGGCTTGCCGAGATGCCCGCCGCCGCCAGTGGCGCCAGCCAGGGCCGCGACGGTTGGCGGGCAACGACGGTCTCGACCGTGCGCTTCAAAATCAGCGTGATCACAGCCGTCAGCGCACCCTGCACTGCGAAGGCGATCGCCGGGACAGGCCAGGGATGCGCGCTGTTGGCGTAGGCGGCCCAGCTACCCATCAGGATAAGGCCACCCAGGCCATGGACCAGATTCGATCGGAAAACACTCACGTCGCCGACCAATAGTAGCGCGTCAGGTGAAAGAAGATCGGTGCCGAGAACATCACGGAATCCAGCCGGTCGATGAACCCGCCGTGACCTGCGATCAAGTGACCCCAATCCTTCACTCCCTTGTCGCGCTTGATCGCAGACATGACGAGGCCGCCCAGGAAACCCATTTGGGTGACCACGAGCGCCAATAGAAAGGCCTGCCATGGGTTAAAGGGTGTCATCCACCAAAGCCCGGCACCTGCCAATGACGCCGTCAGGGTGCCGCCGAGAAACCCCTCCCACGTTTTCGACGGCGACAGAAGCGGCGCGATCTTCCGTCGCCCCGCCAGCTTGCCCCAGACGTATTGCATGACGTCCGAAAACTGCACCGTGAAGACGAGGAACGCGATCAACAGTATCGACTTGCCCTCGTAGTCGGGGATGTTCAGCGTCAGCAGCGCCGGCACGTGCGACGCCGCAAACACGCAGACCATCAGGCCCCATTGCGTCTCTGCGACTCGGCCTAAGTAATTTTCGGCATCGCCTCGCAAGGCCGAGAGAATGGGCAGGAAAAGAAACGCATAGACGGGGATAAAGATTGAGTAGAGCCCGTACCACTCGACCGCGATCAGAATGTACTGCGCCGGCAACACGACGAAGAAGGCTGCAGCCAGCGCCCAGTGATCGCCGCGGCGTTTGATGGTCAGGGTCAGAAATTCACGAAGCGCGGTGAACGATAGGATAGCGAACAGCACAAGCACGCCGGTCGACCCCGCAAGGAACGCAAGCCCGAGCAGGATCACCATCGCCCACCAGGCGACGATACGGGCATTAAGGTTTTCAACCGTGGCATTCGTGCGGTCGACGTTGAGCCTGAAGTGCAAGACCGCGCCCCCGACCGACGCCAGGACCAGGATCGCCAACACACCGGCCATCAGTGCCAGGAATTCGTCCTGCAATATCACCGCCGGTATCACTGCGCGGTCTCCTCTTCTGGGGCGAGCGCAAGAAGGGTTGTCTCGGCGCGCCCGAGGAACGCATCCTTTGGCTCGTCCTCTCCAAGGCGTAGCGGCTCCCCAAAGCGGACGGTGCAGAGCAGAGGAACCGGCACGATTTCGCCCTTTGGCATCACGCGGTTGAGGTTGGTGATCCAGACTGGGACAAGATCAATGTCCGCCCGCGCCGTGGCGAGGTGGAACAGCCCGGGCTTGAACGGCAGAAGCCTAGCCGAAGTCGTGTTGCGCGTACCCTCAGGGAACAAGATCAGCGAGTCGCCGTCATCCAGGGCTGCGATCATCTGCGCAACCGGATCTTGCCTGCGTGTCTCCGGATTACGGTCGATCAAGACGGCGCGGAAGACATCGCGCCCAATGAAGGTGCGCATCTTTGACTTGAGCCAATAGTCGGCCCCGGCGACAGGACGCGTCCGCACACGAAACGCGGGCGCAAGGACTGACCAGATCAGAACGAAATCACCGTTGCTGGTGTGGTTCGCAAAATAAATCCGTTGCCCGGGTCCAGGTTCAATGCCGTCCCATATAGCACGGGCAGCGGTCACGATCTGCGCAAAGAGCACGATGCAAGAACCGACAAGTCGTGCTGGCAACGACCGCGTCACGGAGAATTGGTTCTTCTCTTCATCAACATGGCGCTTACGCAACCTTGTGTTCATTCAGATCGCAGCCCCGCAATTGCCATCTTTGCGCCCAGCACCCCGGAGCCTGCCTTCGCGTTTTATACTCTGCTGGAGCGCAGAAACCACACAATCTGCCTCTTCGAAGCTTGCCTGTTGTGTTTTGAGCGGGCCAATCGTCACCTCGACGCTGAACGTCGACCATTTGTGCGGATCATAGAAGCGTATGGCGTGACGTTGCTTCTTTGTATTCGCGCCAGGACGCAGCGATACGGCAACAAGACGCCCCGAACCCTGAGTTGGCGAAGCTAGTGCCGAAAGCCGGCGTCGTTTCGGGGACGAAAGGTACTGGGTTTGTTGCTCTGGCAGGCCGTCCCATGGCGTTTTGGGATGTGTCGCGAAGGCCGGCGCCTCAGCGCCGGTGGCCAGTTGCACCTGCATTCAACTTACCCACACGCGCCGGATCATTCGGTAGTTTTCGCGCCTATCCACCTCGCAGGATCCGGAGGGGATCGCGATTTAGCCTTACGGGCGCTGGGTTCGGTCGGTCAACTTCGAAACGAGCTACGCGCCCACAACAGATGAACGACTGACACAGTAATCCTGCGTTAACGGCCGGAAAATCCCAGTTTGAACTGGGCTAAGCCGCGGATGCTCCGATTTCCTGTAAAGGGGCGCCATCTGCCATGCAGGTGAATACAACTGGTCCGGGTACAACGTTTGGTGACTGGAAAGAGCAAGCGCAAGCGACAGTTCGATAGATGTCCCAGAAGCGACTTCCGGATGCAAAGAAGACCTTATGAAGCTGAGCACGATACTGGTTGGTTCTGAGAAACGGCGAGGGCGCCTCTCGGCACGGATTGCGTTGGTTGCCGTAAGTCTAGCCCTGGTGACGCCCCGCCTTGCCGGCGCGACGCCGCCACCCGATTTCGCATCGCTAACTGCCGCAGCTCCGACAACCGCGACGGCCCCGGTGTCGCTGGATGCCCAGTCGGGGATGATCAGCGTTCCCGCTGGCCGCTATCTGCTTGGAACGGACACGGGGGCGACGGCTTCACGCCCGGCGCATACCGTCGCGCTTGGGGCTTTTGCGATCGATCGGACCGAGGTCACGAACGCCGCCTTCGCGGAGTTCCTGAACGCGCTGGGCCTTGCCCTCGTCGGTGATGTCGCGGCCGGCGCGCTGCGGCTGGACGATGCGCCAAAACCGGCGGTTGATCTGCTTGCTGAGGGGCGCCGCGGCACGGGGCGCTACCCGCTTATCGCGCTCGATGACGACCAAGCCCGCATCGGTATCCAAGCCGGTCGTTTCGTGCCGACGCCAGGTTATGGAGATCATCCGGTGACGGAAACCACCTGGGCAGGAGCCCGTGCGTACTGTCGTTGGCGGGGCGCGCGTCTGCCCAGCGAGGCGGAGTGGGAAGCCGCAGCACGCGGTTTGGACGGGCGCGTCTATCCCTGGGGCGATGCACCACCCGACGATCGGCTGGCCTTCGTCAGCCAGCGGACAGGGCAAACAGCCCCGGTCGGATCCCGCCCCGCGGGCGCTTCGCCTTTCGGTTTGCTGGACATGGCGGGCAGCCTGGCAGAATGGACGTCCTCGCTACGCCGGCCGTACCCCTACGATCCCACTGACGGGCGCGAGGACCCGGACCAGGCGGGCGAGCGCGTCACCCGCGGTGGCGACTACATCTACGACACCGCACATGACGCGCTGACAGCGGTCCACCGCACAGGCTTCTCAAATGCGCCCGAGCGCGGCCATCGACATATCGGTTTCCGTTGCGCCCGTTCGGACGGGTGATCTCGGTGCCGCACCCTACTGCCGGGGTGACGGAGACTACGTCACCGTGAACTGTCCCATCATCCCGCGATCCTCGTGTTCGAGGATGTGGCAATGATACATGTAGGGAAACTGCTCGGTCGCTTTGTGGTCAAATCGGACAACGATCTCGGACCAGTCATCGTCATCCAACACGACGATATCCTTCCAGCCCTGTTGGTCCGGCGATGCGGCCTCGCCTTCCGACTGTTCGATCAAAAACGAACAGCCGTGCGCATGAAAAGGATGTGCACCCTGGTCTGACCGGATGCGCCAGCGTTCCCAAACGCCTATCTGCACCCGTTCATTGATAACGTTCAGATCCATCGATGCGCCGTTGATCGCCATATCCATCATCGCATGCCCGCCATGTCCCGCCTGTGCGCCATGACCGGCGGAATGCTGCATGGTGAGGTGAAAGTCGCGGGTACGCACGATCTCGTCCTCGCGCGGTCGTGTAATCGTCGTCAGCGTTTCGGGCAGCGGCGCTCTTTGCGCTGCAAGGCTGGGATCCACCTGAAGCGTTAGGGTGGAGGCGGCCAACAAGGCCGCCGGATATCGGGACAGATCAATCTCGCTGGTGCCATCGCCCTCGTCATCGATCAGGTCTTCGAACAACATCAGCAGGTCAGCGTCGGTGCCGTCCGACATATCCACAATTATCTCGCAGCGCTCGCCGGGGGACATCTCCATCGACGTCAATGGCACCGGGCTGGGCAAAAGCCCGCCATCACTGGCGATTTTGTGGAAGGTGCGGCCGTCCGCGAAGGCAACAAAGTAGAAGCGCGCATTGGCCCCGTTCAGGATCCGAAGCCGCACCTTGCCAGCGGGTACCTTGGCAAGCGGTGCAATGGCACCATTGACCACCACGGTGTCGCCATACCAGCCGTCTTCCTCCGCCTCCATCAACGCGTAGAGCAGGCGCCCCTCTGCATCGAAGGTCCGGTCCTGGATGATCACCGGCAGATCATCGACGCCGTACCGGTTCGGCAGGTCCATCGCATCCGTGTCGTCATCATCGATTAGGATAAGACCCGCCAATCCGCGATAGGTCTGCTCACCCGATTTTCCGTGGGTATGCGAATGGTACCAGCACGTTGCCGCGGGCTGAGCGATCGAGATTTTGGGCTGCCAAACGCCCCCTGGCGAAATCTCAAGCTGCGGCCCACCATCAACCTCGCCAGGAACATGCAGGCCGTGACCGTGCATGGCGACGCCCTCGTTCAGGGTGTTCTTGTAGTGGAGGTTCAACTCGCTCCCCCGTCGTGCACGAATGTGGGGGCAAGATAGTCCTGACTGACGCCCAGGGTTGGGGTCTGCACACCCGGCATGAAGGACCAGGCGCCGCGGCGGATCTGAAGATCAATGGGATCGCCATTGGCACCGTTTCTTAACGGTGGAATTGGCAGTGCCGGGCGTGGCGCGAGAGGCCAGGCGCCCCGTGCAGGCAGCGCCGCGGCCATCGCGGATGCGCCGATCAGGACTTGCCTGCGGGAGAGAGCGAAGGTCATTTTCATTCCTCGTTTTCCGATACCGTCAGGTCTGGGCGCAAAGAGGGGCCCAAATTCCTGACCGGTATCGCGTATGACAACACAGCATTGGCCGGACCCGCTCACGCGTCGATTGGACAGATGTCGGATTGCGGCGCCTTCGCCATCGGGCGATAGGTCAATTCCGGGATGGGGCAGATGACCTAACTCGATACCCATGAAGCAGCAGGAACCGCCATGATCTTGTCCAATGCCTCGCTCCCCGTTCGTCGGGCCCTGTTCATGGCCTTCGTGCTCTTCGTCTTCACCATCAGCGCTGTCGAGATTGCTGCCGAGTTTCTGGCTGAAGAGACGCTTGGAGAAATGGCTGATGATCTGCTGCGCTTCATTTTCAGCGCAGTGTTGCTGGCGATCCTGGTCGCCGATCGCATTGCGCAAAGACGGGAGCTCGCGGATCTGCGGGGACAGCTGCACAAGGCGCGCGGCCAACTTGCCAAGACCGATGCACAGTCCGTTAAGCTGGCCAGCCAGTACCGCGCCGTGATGCAGAAACAGTTCGACGCCTGGCAGCTGAGCGCCAGCGAACAGGATGTCGTGATCGGCATGCTCAAAGGTCTGTCGTTCCGCGAGATCGCCGAACTTCGCGGCACCCGGGAAAAGACCGCGCGTCAGCAGGCATCAACCGTCTATCGCAAGGCCGGTGTTGGTGGCAGGAACGAACTTACGGCATGGTTCTTCGAGGATATGCTCGATCCGCCGCCCGAAGCCGACAAACGACCAGTGTGACCCGAACACGAGGCGCTGGCGCACGCTGGAGCACGTTGGAGCTAGATGACGCACCAGCGCCGAACACGTCATGTCCAGATACGCGGTCGTCATCCTGCGGCTCAAAGGCCACGTTGATCGGCTGCCCCGGCTTTAGATTCAGGGATGCCTGGAAAGCCGTCGGACGCGTCGACGGCTTGCCCCTCGCCCCATGGCGTCAGCCGCGGATCTCCGCTCGATGCGCTTCGGTCGCTGGCAGGTCCAGTGCCCAGCCGTAGCCGTCGTCGACCGCGGTTAGCAGGACGCCGTAGTCGTCTCGCGCATGCTCGACGCTGATGAAGCCGTCCAGAACGTCGTCCAAGACCTTTTGAGGGTCGCGATCCAGCGGATCACCATATCCGCCGCCGGACGGGGAGTAGTAGCTGACGACATCGCCGATCTCGGTCCGCATGCCAGAGAATTTGGCGTACTCCTGGCGCGTCTCGCCGGAATGGATGTTGTGGATTTCCATTTTTCCGACTGCACCTTCCCCGCCGCCGAACACCCCCCATGGCGGGTCGAGGTGTCGGTCGCTTTCGTGCGTCATGTAGCCGGGCGTCAGATAGCGCTGCGATTTCACCACGCCCGAGCCACCGCGGAACTTACCGGCACCCGGGGGCACGTCGTCGCGCACTTCGTAGCGGTCGCAGATCAGCGGCAGGTGCATGCCCAGATCCTCCAGCGGGTTGTTGCGCGTGTTTCGCATGAGTTCCTCGACCGTGTCGGGCCCGTCCGACGCGGGGCGTCCGCCCATTGCGGCCTCGTTGACCTCCAGGAACACCCAATACTCGCCGTTTGGCCGCACGCCGGAATAGGCCGCGAAGCTGAGCGTCGCGCCATTGCCCGCCGTGCAGCGATCCGGCAGGACCGGGGCAAGCGCCTTGATGACCAGATCAGCCATGCGTTGGATCTGGCAGAACCGGGCCTCCGCCGCGGCGGGCGCAATTGGGTTGAAGATACAACCCTCGGGCGCGGTCACCTTGATTGGCCGGAACGAGCCTTCGTTGGCGGGGATATCGTCGGCGGAGGTATAGGTGTCCAAAAGCAACGCCCGGAAGACGAAGAAGGCCGCGACCTTGGTCGAGCCGTCGAAGGGGACGTTAAACGCGGTCGGCACCTGCGGCGATGACCCGGTCAGGTCGACCTCGACGCTGTCGCCCTGGACCCGCACGCAGACCTTGATCGGCAGTGTCTTGTCCCGGTTGCGCCCGTCATCGTCCAGGAACCCCTCGGCGAAGTACTCGCCATCGGGGATCTTGGCGATCTCGGCCCGCATCCGGCGTTCGGTATAGTCCATCAGCTGCTTGGTGGCCTGGATGACGGTGTCCTTGCCATAGGTCGCGATCAGTTCTTCGAACCGGCGGACACCCAGTTCGGCCGAGGCAATCTGCGCCTCCAGATCACCCATCACCAACCCCGGCACCCGGGTATTGTCGCGAATGTATTTCCAGAGGTCTTCGTTGCGGACGCCCTCGTTATAGAGCTTCACGCCGTCCAGCAGCATCCCCTCGGCCCAGACATCCGGCACATCGATGATCAGCCCGGGCGTCGCCGCGCCGATATCGACATGGTGCGCGGTGTTGGCGGAGAAGCCCACCAGCTCGCCGCCTGAAAAGACAGGCATGACGATGGCGATGTCGGGGCTGTGCGAGGCGCCCTTGTAGGGGTGGTTGTGGATAACGCAATCGCCGGGTTTCCAGGCGGACAGGGGCACAGATTGCTCGATCCCGCGCAGGTACCCGGGCAGCGAGCCGATGTGCATGGGCGTCGAATCCGACTCGCACAGCGTATTGTACTCGGTGTCGAAAAGGCCTGCCCCCAGATCCTGGCTTTCCCGGATGATCGAGGAATAGCTCATGCGGTAGAGCACGTTGCCCATCTGCTCGGCGATCGAATGCAGCGCGCCGCCGACGACTTGCAGGGTGATCGGGTCGAGTTCTTTGGTCATGGTCCTGTCCCTCCCTCTCAGGCGCGCGCGACGCGCATGTCGCCGTGCCCCAGCACGGTCGCGGTGAAGCCCGGCGGTACGATGGTTGTAGAATTGTGCTGCGTGACGATCGCCGGGCCGGTGATCGTGTCGGCGGCCAGCAGTTTCTCTCGGTCGTAGCGGGGCGTGGCCAGCGCCTGCCCATCGTCGAAGACAGTCTCGCTTGTGTACATCAGCGCCGCGCCCGGGTTCTGGCGCCCCCCATGGGCGAGATCGGGCAGCCTCAGCTGATCTACGTCCGCGGACGCGACAACGCGCAGGGTGACGCCTTCGGTAATCTGATCGCGGAAGGCATGGCCGTAGGTTTCCTTGTGGACATCGAAGAAGGCGTCGATGACCTGCTGCTTGTTCGCCTGCGTCAGTGGCCCATCGGGCATGTCGGCGCGCAGCTCGAAGCCCTGGCCGAGATAGCGGCACTCCATGACCCTTTTGAAGTGGCGCGCCGCCTCGGGGATGCCGTCGTCGGCCAGCTGCGCGTTTGCCTCGGCGGTCAGCTCATCGGCGATGGCGTTGACCTTGGCCAGTGCTGCGTCATCGGCATCGTTGATCGTCACCAGCACCGACTGGGTGTATTCGTACTGCAGGTCCGTCACCAGCAGCCCCATCGCCGCCGTGATCCCGGGCTGCAGCGGCGAGATCACGTCCTTTGCCTGGATCATCTCGGCCAGCGCCACCGCATGCAGTGGTCCGGCGCCGCCAAACCCCATCAGCGTGAAGCCACGTGGGTCGATCCCTTTGGCGACCGAGTTCGCGTTGATCGCCAGCGCCATGTTACTGTTGATGATCTTCAGGATGCCCAGCGCGGCGTCCTGGACGCTGAGGCCCAGTGGACCGGCGATATGTTCTTGAATCGCCTTCTCGGCCAACGCCTTGTCGATGGTCAGATCGCCGCCCAGGAAGCGTTCCGGGTCCAGACGGCCTAGCGTGACCTGGGCATCCGTCACCGTCGGTTCGGTGCCGCCTTGCCCGTAACAAGCCGGTCCTGGCGACGCCCCGGCCGAGCGTGGCCCAACTCGGAAGGCGCCCCCTTCGTCGATATAGGCAATGGACCCACCGCCGGCGCCGATGGCGTCGATGTCGATCATCGGTGCCAGCACCGGCAGGCCTTCAACCTCGGTATCGCGCGGGTTTTTCGTGCGGAGCTGACCGTCCTGGATGACCGAGATATCCGCGGACGTCCCCCCGATATCGATGGTGATCACATTGCCCGTGTCGCAGTGCCCCCCTGTCCAGCGCCCGCCGATAACGCCCCCCGCTGGCCCGGACAGCAGCAGCCCGATGGGCCGCGTTGCCGAGTTATCGATGGTCGAGATCCCGCCGTTCGACTGCATGATCCGCACGATCGCCTCGACGCCGTTCTCCTTAAGGCGGCTCTCCAGCCGCCGCAGGTACAGCGCGGTCTTGGGGCCGATATAGGCGTTCATCGCGGTGGAGGAGAACCGCTCATACTCCCGGATCACGTTCACGATCTCGGACGAACAGCAGATGAAGGCGTCGGGCATCACCTCGGCCACGATCTCTTTCGCCCGCGTCTCATGCGCATCATTCAGGAACGAGAACATGAAGCCGATGATCACCGCGCCGAGTCCGCGCTTCTTCAACAGTTCGGCCGCTTCGCGCACCTCATCCTCGGCCAAGGGCGTCTCGATCTCCCCGGTCGGTGGCGACAGCCGTTCCGTGATCGGCAGGCGGTTGCGGCGTTTTACCAGCGGCTTTGACTGCCAGGGCACGTCGAATTGCAGCGAGAAGTTGTGAGGCCGCTTGTGGCGCGCCATGTGCAGGATGTCGCGAAACCCGCGGGTGGTCAGCATGCCGACGTCGGCCCCGTTACGCTCGATCACCATGTTCGTGGCGACAGTCGTGCCGTGAAACAGCATGTCGATATCGCCGGGTGCAACACCTGCCTGCTCGCAGACTTGCAGGACCCCCGCGACCACGCCCTCGGACTGGTCGTGCGGGGTCGAGGGGACCTTGGTGACCGTCACGTTCTGACCATCTGCGCCGGGGCGCTCCAGCACGATGTCGGTGAAAGTCCCGCCCACATCCACGCCAACTCGTATCATTGCAGGGTCCTTTCCTAAGAAGTCCTGGGGGCCGGCCAGCGGGACGGGTTCGGGAACCTGCCGGTGCGAGGGTCGGCTAAAGGATGGGTCGGGTCGACAAAGTTCAGAGCGTCAAGGTTGCAAACTTTGCACGCTTCTCAAAACACAAAAATTGCCGCTGGTTGGGGCCGCTGGTTGGGAACGCCGCAAAGGCGTCCCCTGGCTTATGGCGGATCTTCCCCTTTGCTTGAACGATCGTCAAAGGCTGGGGCACCTGCGACGGGTCGGCAATGGCGACAAGTGCGGTTAGATTGGGCAGTCTCGATCATCAGAATCCAATCGCAGGATTTACCCGTAACAACGACCGAACCGAACAGCGAGACCGCACGATGCGACTGAACAACCGAACTGCCATTGTGACGGGTGGCGCCTCTGGCATTGGCAAGGCAATTGCCGTCAAGTTTGCGGCAGAAGGCGCCGCGGTTCTGGTGGCAGACATTGTCCAGGAACCCTTGGAAGGCGGCGAGCCGACCGTCGAAGTCATTCAGGCGGCCGGTGGCGCGGCGGAGTTTGTCCAGTGCGATGTCACGAACGCGGCGGACGTCGACGCGCTTGTCGCGCGTGTGGGCCGGTTGGACATCATGGTGAACAACGCCGCGATCCGATCGCCAAAGCGGATGCATGAGACGACCGACGAAGACTGGAACAACGTCATGGGGGTCAACGCCAAGGGTGTTTTCCTGGGGTGCCGGGCAGCCGTCCGTCAGATGCTGCGTCAGGAGCCGCGCGATGACGTGCGGGGCCGTATCGTCAATATTTCCTCGCAGCATGGCATGGTGCGTAGTCCACGCGCCTTTGCCTACGGCGTTGGCAAAGCGGCCGTTGTTTACATGACGCGCCAGATCGCGGGCGATTACGCCGCGGACGGCATCGTCTGCAACGCTGTGGCGCCAGGGAAAATCCTGACCGGACGCGGAGGGCGGGCCGTCGCGCCCGATGTCCTTGAGTATTCCAATTCCAGGACGCCTTGGCCCCGTCTTGGGCGCCCGTCGGATGTGGCAAACGCGGCTTTGTTTCTGGCAAGCGACGAGGCCACTTTTGTGACCGGTGAAAATCTGATGGTCGATGGTGGATGGATGGCAAGCTGAACCGCCCTTGGGTTTTGGCGGGCGACACGCGATCACGCCGCCATCACAGTGTTTGCCGCACAGTGATAGCCGCATGGTGTCAGCCGCCGCCCCGGGCCTCCCACAGCCCATTCGGTACCTGATGTGTTGCCGCAATTGGCTTGCACCCCGCACATAGCTGGGCAAAGCTTTGGCCAAACAAGACTGCAACACCAAGGGAGATCATCATGCGAACACTCATAGGGGCCGCCGTGTCGGCCATGTTAGCCGCGGGCGCGGCCACGGCCGCGGATCTGGAACTGCCCAAGCAGTTGGCCTGGACGGCCTATGGCACCAGCTCGGCCGGCTACAACCAGTCCGTCGCCATTGGCGCGGCGTTGAAAGAAGCCTCGGGCGTCAATCTGCGCATCCTGCCGGGCAAGAATGACATCGCCCGGATGGAGCCACTGCGTCAGGGCAAGGTGCAGTTCTCGGCCAATGGCATCGGGCTCTACCTGGCGCAGGAAGGGGTCTTCGCATTCGGTGGCGAGAACTGGGGCCCGCAGGCGGTGCGCATGCTGTCGGCCAACAATGGCGGACGCGTCGGCCTGACCATCGGCGTTGCCGCTGAAGCCTGTGAGAAGGCCGGAAAGCCCGGTTGCGACGGCTTCACCCATGCGGACCTCAAAGGCCTGAACGTCGCCTATATCAAAGGCGCCCCGGCGCTGAATGTGAACATGCAGGCCCAGCTGGCCTTTGGTGGCCTGACATGGGATGACGTGAACCGGGTCGAGTTCGGTGGATTTGCGGCGTCCTGGAAGGGGATGGTCGACGGCTCGGTCGACGTGGCCTTCGCCTCCACGAATTCCGGCCGCGCGTACGAGGCCGCCTCCGGTCCGCGCGGGGTCTACTGGCCGCCGATGGACCCGAACGACAAGGCCGGGATGGACCGGATGCTGTCGGTCGCCCCCTACTACACCATGACCACCGCCGTTGTCGGCGCGAACATCGATGGCACCGATGGCGTTCAAACGTCGGGCTACGCCTACCCGGTCCTGATGACATACGACACCCAAGACGCGGACCTGACCTACAACATGACCAAGGCGATGTTCGAGCTCTATGACGGGTACAAGGACAACGCACCGGGTATTAACGGCTGGTCGCTGGACAAGCAGAACTACACCTGGGTCGTGCCATACCACGAAGGGGCCGTACGCTACTACAAAGAGGCCGGTGTCTGGAGCGACGAGGCCCAAGCGCACAACGACAAGCTGATCGCCCGGCAGGCCGCGCTGCAGGCGGCGTGGGAAGAGTTGAAGGCCGAAGCTCCGTCAGATTGGGCCGCTGCCTGGGCTGAAAAGCGCCGCGCCGCGCTGGAAGCCGGCGGCTTCGCGATGGTCTTCTGAGGCGATAGTCTTCTGAGGCTTCCCGCCATCCCTGTCCAACCTGCCGGCGTCAACAGGCGCCGGCAGCCACCTTTCACGCAAGAACCGCCATGACAGTTACGCCCCAAGACAGTGGCGCCGCCGCCATTGACGCTGAACAGGCCGCAGAAAAAGCCGTCTTCACCGGTGCTGCCCGCTGGCTGATCATTTGCGGAACGCTGATCGCGATCGCCATTGCGATCAATCAGCTCTTCAACCTCCGGCTCGGCGGCTATGCGATGCTGGAAGGGATGTATCTCTACCTGCTGGCAGGGATCTTTCTCAGCATGACGTTCCTGTGCTTTCGCGCATGGGGACCGAAATCGACCGTCGTGCCCTGGTTCGACTGGATCCTTGCCGCCGCCGCCCTGGGCGTGCCGGGCTACTTTGCGCTGACCGCCAGCGAAAGCCTGGACAACGGCTGGGAATATGCAGCGCCCGATCATATCCGCTGGCTGTCGGTGGCGTTCTATGTCTTGATCCTAGAGGGGACGCGTCGTGCGGGCGGGTGGGTGCTGTTCGCGATCGTCTTTCTGTTCTCGCTTTATCCGACCGTTGCCGAAGATATCCCCGAACCGCTGTCTGGGTTCACCCAGCCTTTTTGGGATGTCGTGCCCTATTTCATGATCTCGTCAGAGGCGTCGTTCGGCATCCCGATGCGCGCCTTCGGCAATCTGGTGATTGGCTTCATTCTGTTCGGGGCCATCCTGCAGTTCACCGGCGGTGGCAAGTTCTTCAACGATCTCGCCCTGGCTATGGTCGGGCGCTACCGCGGGGGGGCCGCGAAGGTCGCGATCTTTGCCTCGGGCTTCATGGGCTCGATGTCGGGGTCGGTCATCTCCAACGTCTTGACCACCGGATCGGTTTCGATCCCCGCCATGCGCAAGACCGGGTTTTCACGCCGATACGCGGCGGCAACAGAGGCGTGCGCCTCGACCGGGGGCGTCCTGATGCCGCCGATCATGGGGGCGACGGCGTTCGTCATGGCTTCGTGGTTGTCGCGGCCCTATGTCGAGATCATGCTGGCCGCGGCAGTACCCTCGCTCTTGTACTACTTTGGCCTGTTCGCGCAGATCGACGCCTACGCCGCCAGGCGCGGACTGAAGGGCATGCCGCGCGAGATTTTGCCGCGTTTGCTTGCAACGCTGAAGGAAGGCTGGATCTACATCTCGGTCTTTGTCGTGTTGATCTTCCTGATGGTGGCATTCCGGTGGGAGACAACGGCCCCTTTCTACGCGGTCGCGTTGTTGCTGGTCGTGAACCAGTTCATGCGCCATCACCGGTTCTCGCTATCCGGTTTTCTGGACATGATCGTGTCGGTGGGGCGCACATTGTCGGAACTGGTCGCGGTGTTGCTGGGTATCGGCATGATCGTCGGCGCGTTTCAGGCAACGGGGCTGACGGGACCGCTTGCGACCGAACTCATCCATCTGGCCGGAGAATCCGTGCCAATGCTGTTGATGATGGGCGCCATCACATCGTTCATCTTCGGCATGGGGATGACGGTGACGGCCTGTTACATCTTCCTTGCGGTCGTGCTGGCACCGGCCTTGGTCCAGGCCGGACTGAACGAATTGGCCGTTCACCTCTTCATCCTCTACTGGGGCATGGTCAGCTTCATCACGCCACCTGTTGCCCTGGGCGCCTTCGCGGCGGCCTCGATGGCAGGTGCCAACGCCATTCAGACGGGCCTGGAAGCCATGCGGCTGGGCGGGGTCATCTACATCGCCCCGTTCTTCTTCGTCCTGAACCCCGCCCTGATCGGCGAAGCGGACAGTACCGAGGTGATCGCAGTTCTCTTCTGCGCCCTGGTCGGCGTCTGGTTCCTGTCCGCAGCCTTGCAGGGTTTCATCAGCTTCGTCGGCTCGTTGGGCCGAGGGCCGATGGGTCTGATCATGCGGTTGGTGTTGTTTGCCAGCGGCCTGATGATCGCCGCACCCGTCGGCGGGGTCATGGGGCTGGATCAGGTGTCGCAGACGCTGCTGGGGTTCGCCGTTGCTGTGCTGCCGCTCGTCTATGCCTGGCGCATGCCCGAGCAGGGACCTTCGGACGAGGCGGCAAGCTAGTTCGTCGTTTGCCCGGTCCTTGCCTGGGCTTGCCTTGCCTTGCCTGGTGGGCTTCCATTTCAGGCGATTTCCACCGAAGTCGACCCGCGTCCGACACGTTTGGCATACGCAAGTCATACGTAAGTCATACGCAAATCATACACGCGTTTTGACAGCGCACGTGGCACGGCGCCGGGTCAGCCAGCGCCCCGTCTAGACAGACTGAGCCGCGGGTTCTGAAAGCTTACGCGGGTAAAGTATGTTTTTTCATTATCAGACAATTAACCGCGACAGCCAGACAGCATCGCCTGCGTAGGACGGCGCCCGGATTGAATGCGCCAGGCTGAGGGCGCTCCCAGAGTCATCTATCGATCTGCAGAAAATATCATCTATATCAGGAATTAAGGGTGGTTAGTCGTACGTGCGATCCGCCCAAGTTGATCCCCTTACATCAATTCAGATCACATCGGCGTGACGGCGTGACGGCGGGCGCGCCAGCAGGCAGCGCCGTTTACACGTCGCAGATAATACTTTACGCGTGTAAAGAAAATATCATGAACAACTCCAACGCTTGGTGACAGGCAAGCAGATTGACGGCCTCCAGAGATCCCAAAACCTCGGGACAGCGTTCAATCATCACGAGAGTAAGGTGCGCGTAAATGGCTAACTTCGTTGTCACAACCCTTCTGGATGAAGGCTTTGGTGGGTCCGAGACGATGGGCACACCGGACGGCACTGGCCTCTCACTCCGCGAAGCGATTGGTCTTGCTTCTGCTGCTTCCGAGGCATCGACGATCAGCTTCGCCCCCACCCTCACGGGTCAGACCATCGAGTTGACCGAAGGCGTCTTGCAGTTCGCCGCGACCCAGCAAATCACCATCGCTGGTGATGTGACGGTAGACGCCGCAAGCCGGTCCGGGGTGCTGGAGGTGATCAGCGGAGCGGTGATCCTTGATGGGTTGACGATCACCCGCGGAAGCGGCACCGAAGGCGCGGGCGCCAATGTGAGCGGCGGCTCGCTAACTGTTGCAAACACTACGTTCACCAGCAATTCCGCTTCAAGTTCCGGTGGCGCAATCGCGGTTTCAAGCGGCGCCAACCTCGACGTCGTCGGCTCGTCCTTTTGTCGGGAACACTGCCAGAACAACTGCCGGTGCCATCTTTCTTTCTGCGACCGCCGGACAGGTTAGCGCGGTCAACAGCACATTCGTAAACAACCAAGCAATCGTCTTCTCTGGTGGGGCAATCTTCACCCTAGGAGGTAGTTTTGACTTCGACAGTCTGACGTTTACCGGAAACACAGCATCTTCCGTGGCAGGCGCAGTCGCGTTCGGTGAGGGTTCAGGATCGATCCACAACAGCGTGCTGGTGGGAAACTCTGGTGGCGGGTTTGCGGACGACGTGTTCGTAAATCCTCAGGCAAGCGTCACGTTCGGCACAAACGTCATCAGCGCACATACGAGCGCCGGTGGGACCATCATTACCGCGACGGCGGACGAAGTATTCGCTAACTCAACCGTCGTGAACGGCATCGCCGTCGGAACACCGAACTCGGATAACACGGTCGAGCTGAAGTCAGGCGGGCCAGCTGTAGACGCCGGGGTTGCATCTGACCTGCCGACCGATACGCAGGATTTGGACGGAGACGGCGATACGTCCGAGACGCTTCCCGTCGACCAAGTGGGCAATGCGCGCCAAGCGCAGGGCGGGCTGGACCTGGGTGCGGCCGAGTTGCCCCAGACATTCGAGGTCACGACGCTTACGGACACGGCCTATGATGGCGGTACACTGGCGCAAGAGATTGCCGATGACGGGTTCCTGTCGTTGCGGGAAGCGATCGGACTCATCAATGGCTTGAGCGATTTGCCGGGCACGGAGATCACGTTTCAACAAGGGCTGACTGGCACGATAGAGCTGACCTCCACCGGCAATGCGGGCAACGGCCGTCTGGTTCTAACGAACTCTGCCGACATTGTGGGGCCAGGGATCACGATCGACGGCAATGGCCAAACCGAGATCCTTCAGATCAGCGGTGGGCAACATGTGTCATTGACCGGGCTCACCCTGACCGCAGGTCAATCCAGCGGGTTCATTTCAGGCACGATTTTCAGCACCGCACAAAATCTGACGTTAACTGACACCACGCTTAGCGATGGTGTCCTATCTGGGTTTGGCTTCAGCGGCCTGACGACCACAGGCAATTTGAACCTTATCAATTCGTCGATCACCGGGATGGAAGCGCAGAACTCCAGCACGTTGTTGATCGCCGGAGGTGGGGGCGCATTCGTCGGCGGCGACCTCTACGCGCTGAACAGCACAATCAGCGACAACAAAGCGACACAAGTGGCCACGACAATTGCTGGAGACGTGTCGATCGAAGGCGGTGGAATCCGGGTTACTGGCGATGCCACGATTATTGGTGGCAGCATTCAGCAAAACGAAGTTGTTAACGCCAACTCGTCGGGCACATATTCGAACGGTCGGGATCGCGCCAATCTGGAAGGTGGCGGTGTCTACGTCGGCGGCGATCTTTTCCTCGCCTCCACCTTGGTGAACTCAAACAATTTGATGAGCTCAGGCGGCGGGCAGTTTATCCTTGCTCGCGGTGGCGGCGTTTCTGTTGGCGGTAATGCGTTCATAGAAAATGCCGAGTTTGCACTGAACAATGCGAGCCTGGATCAAGGCAACGCCGAAGGCGGTGGGATCTACGTTGGTGGAGCAGCAACGCTTGACAAAGTCACCGTGCGGGATGGCACCATAACAGCCGGAAAGAGCGCGGCGTCCTCCGGAACCTCCAGCGGTGCTGGGGCGTTCATTTATGGCCTCGCGAACGTCTCCGACAGCGTCATCGACAATAACTATATCCGGGGCGCGAACCTTTCGATCGCGCGAGGCGGTGGCTTGGCACTGCAATCTGGCGGCACGGTCGAAAACACGACGATCAGTAACAACGCGATCTTCCCCATTCAACCCCCCGGCAGAGGGTTCGGTGGTGGCGTTTACACCTCCGGAGCGACCAGCGTCATTGGTTCTACGGTTTCCGGCAACAAGATCGTCAGCAACGGGTACAGCCAGTTTGCGGATGATGGGGGCGCAGGGATCGCCGCAGGATTTGGGTCCCTCAGCTTGGTCAACACGACCATCTATGGAAACGAAGCTGACAACAGCTCGGGTGGTGGCTTGATCGCACGGAATGGCACGCCTGTCTCCGTCGTTAACTCCACGATCACAGGAAACCATTCCGAGGTAGCCGGTGGCGGCATCGTAACGAGCTCCGGCACCGTGACCATTTCCAACAGCATCATCGCAGGGAATAACTCCGAAGACACCGACGATAACGATCTTGCCGACTTCGGAACCCCGCAGGACAACTTCGTCAACGCCGGCGGCAATGTTCTATCCAGCCAGGCGGCAGCTGTGATCGGACCCACGACAAACGTTGTGACCGACACCCTGACCAACATCTTCGAGTCTGTGAACGCAGTCACGCTTGATGGCAACACCTTCAACGCAGGCGTCCTCGGCGACACCGGCGGACCCGTCAAGACGGTTCTAATCAAGTCAGATGGGGTCGCGGTAGATGCAGGGCTGTCAAACAACCTACCCAATGACACAACCGATGCCGATAACGACGCCAACACCTCCGAAGCATTGCCGATTGACGCGCGCGGGGCGCCGCGGCAGGCGGACTATATCACACCGGGCACGGCGACCCCGGATGCAGGCGCGGTCGAGCTAGAGTCGCTCACCAACCTGGTCGTTACAACTGTAGATGATGAGGTGTTTGACGGCGGGACTTTGCTTCAGGAGTTGGCTGACGGAAACGGTCTGAGCCTGCGCGAGGCAATCGGTCTTGTGAACGCCGGCAATGCGGGCGGTTCGACCATCACGTTCGACCTTGCCGGAGCAACGGCTCCCTTGTCGCTCACGCAGGGCGCACTGCAGATACAAGGAACGGTAACAGTTGATGGGTTGGTCAACGGCCAACGCGCGGCAATCAACGCGAACTCCCAGAGCCGCATCTTCAACATCGACGCCGATGATGGCGATGCAGTAATTCTGAAGAATCTATTCTTCAGCCGAGGCTTTGACGCAGGCGGTGGGACCATCCTGCTGCAAGACGGCGACCTGACCCTTCAAGATTCCGCTGTGTTCGGAAGCTCCAGTTCGACCAATGGTGGTGCGATCTTGGCCGATGCAGACGCCGATGGTGTCACCGTCACCGGAGTTGCCTTTAGTGGAGGGTCCTCCAGTGGCGATGGCGGCGCTATACACAGCGCCTCCGCCCCGGTGACCGTAAGCAATTCTAGCTTCGGCGGCGTTCAGGCGAGCGGTAAAGGCGGCGCGATCTTCGCAGGCGGCACGCTTGAAGTAACCGGCACCAACTTCTCCGGTAACATCTCTGCCGGGAACGGCGGCGCGGTCTATGCCAGCGGAACGGCCTCGTTCACGAATACAACCTTCGGTGGGAACGCCGTGCGCCCCACTTCTGGCACGACCGAATTCTTCGGCGGCGGACTGTTCTTCAACGGCACGCAGCTCGACGTTGCAGATAGTGGCTTCTTCGGCAACAACGTTGATAACTCTAACGCCAGTGCCAGCATCGGCCTCGGCGCGGGTGGTCTTGCGATTTTTGGGTCCGGAACCTTCTCGGTCACGGACACCAGTATTACGAACAACACGGTCACACAGGCGAATGCAGGCCAGGCGGTGTTTGGTGGCGGTGTGGTAGTCGCCGGGTCCACAACAGGCTCGATCGTTCGAAGCCTGATCGCAGACAACTCGGTCAGCACGAACGGCGGTAACGTGACCGGTGGCAATGTCATCGCCGGTCAAACCGCGACGTTACATATCGATAGCAGCTTGGTGGAAGGTGCCCAGGTCACGGCAAATGGTGGCAACATCTTCGGTGGGGGTATCGGCGTCCAGGGCCCTGGGAACCTGCGGGTTACCAACAGCACGATCCACGGGAACCAGGGCGATGGCGTCTGGGTGGACAGCGACGGCGGCGCATCCAGTGCTGTTATCCTTAATTCGACGATCGCCTTAAATACCGGGTTGGGTGTGCAAGGGGTCAACTCAAATACGAAAGCCCAGATCGGCAACTCGGTCGTTGTCGGCAACACCGGGACCGCCGATGTTGGGTCGACCGGCAACGGCGGCGTGACGCTCCTGGGTGGCAACGTCGCTGGCACGCTGGTCGGTGGTAACTTCGTTCAAAGTCCACTCGACTCGACGAATGCGCCGGCGGCGATCGTCTTCGCAAATGGCGGTGTACTTGAGGATCTTGGCGGGAATCTGCTCAGTGTTGCGATCAATCCGATCGCAGCGACGACGGAGAATGGGTTTGACGCCTTTGTCCCAGATGACCGAAACGATCTGGATACGGACAGCGATACCTCTGAAGATGTACCCTTTGACGTGCGCGGGTTCGCGCGTCGGGTCGACTTCGACGATCCAAGCCAAGCCGGTGGCAAGGTGGATAGCGGTGCAGTCGAGTTTGGACCGATCACACTGGTGGTCACCACACTCGAAGATGAGGCCTTTGATTCAAGCGTCCCCAACGCCTTGGACGGGAGCGGCCTGTCGCTGCGCGAGGCTATCGAGATCGCGAACCGCAATCCAGGTGCCGACACGATCACCTTCGATGCCAGCCTGAGCGGTGGGACGATCTACCTGTCCACCCTGACCGACATGGACATCACCGAAAGCCTGACGATCGACGGTGATCTGGACAATAACGGCACCGCCGACATTACAATCGACGCGGACAGCGCAGCGAATGCAGACAACGCAGCCAGCCGCCATTTCGACATCCACAATGCTGCCTCTCTGACCGTCGATGGGCTAGTCCTGCGCGATGGCGACACCACGGCAGGCGCCCAGGGAGGCGGTTCTATCCGCGCCGGGTCCGGTACACATCTGACACTTACGAACACGACAATCACCAACAACACCAGCGGGTCGAGTGGCGCGCTCTACATGCAGGCTGGCCCCGGTGTCTTGAACATCACCGGTTCGACCATCACGAACAACACGACGACAGGGGCGGGTGCGGGCGGCCTTTACCTCTCCACGGGCATTTTCGGGATCATCGAGAGCTCTCTTTTTTCCGGCAATGCCAGCACGGATGTCGGCGGTGCGGGGGCGATCGATACCACCGCAGACTTGCTGATCATTAGCAATACGACCATCGCGAATAACAGCGATGCCTATAGTGCTGGCGGCATCTGGGTGGGCTTCAACATCAATGGCGCCGGGCTGAGCCTCACGAATACAACAGTTGCGGGCAACTTTTCGGGAAGCAATCCTTACTCCGGCCTCGACGCGACTGCGCCTGGCACGCGGGTCTCGATCGTCAACTCGATCATCTCGGGCAACAGCGGCACCACGGCAGAACAAACCAGCACGCCGAACACGCTTCAATCCAGTTTGATCGGTGCTGATCCTAGCCAGATCTTTGCAACCACCGCGGCAAATGCCCTAGGCGTGACCACGGGCGTACTTGCCGACAATGGTGGTCAAGTTCAGACAGTAGCATTGAAGACGGACGGGATCGCAATCAACGCTGCTGACCCGGTACTGATTTCGGTGTCGACGGATGCACGGGGCACCGGTTTCGCCCGCGACGTCGGCCTGGCCCCGGACATCGGCGCGTATGAAAGCCAGACGCCGGTAAACGTTCTCACCGTCACCACGCTGGATGATGAGGCCTATGACGGCGGCATCACGTCGGCCGAACAGACTGATGGCAGCGGACTGTCCCTGCGTGAGGCGATTGCACTTGCCAACAGCAGTAATCTTCCAACCACGATCACGTTCGCCCAGGACCTCTCGGGCGGCACGCTCTACCTTTCGCAAGGGAGCGATCTCGACATCCGGCAAGAGATGACGATCGATGGCGATCTCGACAACGACGGCACGGCAGACATCACAATAGATGCCGACAGTTCGGCCGTTGCGAACGATGCAGCGAGCCGCGTGTTCGAGATCACGAACCCGAACAATGCGCCCGGCGGATTTCAGGTCACGCTAGAGGGCCTGAACATCCGTGACGGAGATGTGTCCGGGGGCGCGTTCATGTACGGCGGGGGCGTTTTGGCCAACGCATTTGTCGATCTGACGCTGAACTCTGTGAACGTCGTGCAGAACGCGGCCTCCGCCGGTGGTGGCGTTGGCTTTGCCGGCCTCCGCGGCAACGCAGCCATGGGCGACAGCGGTTCTCTCCATGTAAGTGGCTCAACCATCTCGGGAAACACGTCGACCTACGGCGGCGGTGGCGTATCAGTCTCGGGCACAACAACGGTGACCATCGACGCCAGCACGATCTCCGGCAACACGTCGGGCACCAGTGGCGGCGGGATCTTCTCAAGCGCCCGCACCCTGGTGATTTCAAACACCACGATCGCGGATAATGAACGGCGAGCGAAGGTGGTGGCATACGGACGGCACCTCAGCTCTTCACGGTCGATACGGCGGCAACCACCATCGTCAATTCGACAATTTCAGGGAACCGTTCAGCGGCGGATGGCAGCGGTGTCGCGCTCGGTTCCGGGAACGCCTCGACGCAGATTATCAACTCAATTGTCGCCGGCAACTCTGGTGACACTGCGTTCCAATTGGGAGGCGTGCAGCAGCAAGCGATCTCAAGCCATGCGAGTCTGATTGCCGTCGACCCTTCGGGAATATTCACAGCTAACGCGGCCAATGCACTGGGGGTGACCACAGGGGTGCTTGCCGACAACGGTGGCCCGGTTCAGACGGTGGCGCTGAAGGCGTCGCTGTCGAACCCGGCCATTGATGCGGGCGTGACGCCCCCGACCGAGCGGTCGCTGGGTGTCGATGTCGACGGCGACGGCACCGTCGAGAATACGCCGATCAGCGTGGACGCCCGTGGTGTCGCGCGCTCGATCGATGTGCCAGGGGTGTCGAACACCACAGGCCCCACCGATATCGGGGCCTTCGAGGCGCAGACGACCCCGACGCCGGGCCCCGATATCCTGACGGGGACCACGGGCAATGACAGCCTCGCCGCCGCTGCCGGGAATGATCTGATCCTCCCCGGCACGGGCAACGACACGGTAGACGGCGGGTCGGGCACCAACGACACGGTCTCTTACGCGGATCTGTTCGATACCACGCCCAGCCGAGACACCTTCGGCGTCCGGGTCTCGCTGGCCGACCAGGGCTCGGTCCAGGTCACGCGCGGCAACCCCAACCGCGATCCCTCCATCGGCTCGGGCAATGACCTGCTGACAGGCTTCGAAAACCTCACCGGC
>JBCCML010000041.1:0-46953 GCA_039026375.1 Pseudomonadota bacterium | reverse complement strand
TCCTCAATGCTGAACTCGTAGAACAGCGACCCTTGCGCAACCTGCCTCGGCCCCATCATCCACTCGATCCTCCTGTTCTTGGATCGATTGAATCAGGCGCTCACAGCTACTTCAAGGCCAGGTTTTTCAACACCATTCGCCAAAATTGCAAGGACTACACGGATCACTTTGGTTCGCATCTCGATAGCTGTATGGTGAAGACGCACATAGTCTGTGTGCTGTGCATGTGAGACAAAAAAGAGACAAAGTTTTGCCAAGCGTTATGTAAGCCATTGTTATGATTGAAAGGCCCCGTAGCTCAGCTGGATAGAGCAACCGCCTCCTAAGCGGTAGGTCACACGTTCGAATCGTGTCGGGGTCGCCACGCTTTCCAGCACAATAAGGGCGCGAGCATACGTCTTGGGACAAATACCTTGACGTTTCACATGGCGTCCCGCCTACTTCGCATACTTTAGACGACTGACTTTTCAACAACTCGATTTTTTGAGGTCGATACTATGAATGATTATCGTCGTGCTGCGGCACGGACCACGCGCGTGCGTGCTGCTGACCTAGCTCTCTCGCGGGAAATTGCGCTGCCCTTGGGCAGATGGCCATCCACAAGAACAACGGGGATGAAGCGCTCTACCGCGAGGCGCCCTACGCCATGAGCTTCACCAAGCGTCTCTACCACGACCCGACGACCCTGCTGGCCAGAAGCGTTGCGGACGGGGACGCGCTTCGCTCTGCCATCGATGCAGGGCTGGTCGACAATTTCAACAAGATCGACAGGCCTCCGGGAGAGAAACGGCAGTGGGAAGCGCCCACTGCAGGGTTTGTCCACGACCTGCAGGGCCCCGATGCGCAGGAGGTCACCATGGCCCCGGCGCCAGAGCTTGGGTCGGCCGAACTGACCTATGAGATGGCCGAGGTCTATGAGTTGGCCCTGTTGCGGGATGTGGGGCTGGATGCGTTTGCCGGCCCACATGGTGCCGGGAACGCAGGGGTATTGAACGCCGTCGACCGCATGAATGCGTTAGCCGTCCGGTTGGGGGTGAATGATCACCAGTTCCCGTCCGGCCGCGGGCGCAAGACTGACAATGGCGTTCTGACGCCGCAGACCTTGTTCCGTGGCTCGTCCCGCGGGGTCGAGGAGGGCGGGTACCTCTCGCAGTTTATGTTCATCGGCAATGCGGAACTGGGTGGTAAGGGGCGTGGTCCTGACGCTGGGCAGATCCTCTACGGCGTTCAGCTGATCGATCAGACGGTCCCCGTGGCTGAGCCAAAGTTGGACTTTATGGCCAGTGAGGCTGACTATCTGGCTGTTCAGAACGGACTGAGTCCAAACCCTCAGCCATATGTCCAGGGTGCTCGCCGCCTGATTGCCACGCCGCGCGACCTGGCGACCTATGTGCACTTCGATGCCCTCTATCAGGCCTATCTGAACGCCTGCCTGATCCTGCTGGGTCAGCGGGCGCCGTTTGATCCCAACTTTGACAAGCTGTCGGGGATGGGTGGGTTCAAAGAGGCCAATGCCGGAGGCTTCGCCCTCTGGGGTGGACCGCACATCCTGAGCCTGGTGACCGAGGTGGCGACCCGTGGCCTGAAGGCTGTGCGCTATCAGAAGTTCAACAACCATCTGCGCCTGCGGCCAGAGGCACTGGCCGCCCGTGTGCATAAGGCGGGTGTGATGCCCAATGTGAACGGGCTGACGGGGCATGTTAAGGCCATGAAAAAAGGCCTCAACGGCAACCCGGGCAATAGTATCCAACCGCTGCTGGACGCCGTGAACGCCCACAATAAGACGCTTCCGGGCGCCCCCAATACGCTGTTGTTGCCCATGGCCTTCCCCGAAGGTTCGCCCATGCACCCGGCCTATGGGGCAGGGCACGCCACCGTTGCCGGGGCTTGCGTCACCATCTTGAAAGCCTTCTTCGACACGAGCGCCGAGTTGCTGGAGTACAACGACCTCGATCGAAACGGGCAACGCGTCATTGGCTTTGCCAGGCGGTCGGACCCGAACGTGAAGAAACCGAAGAATATCCGGTTCGACGTCGATCAGAACGGACAGATGCAAGGCCCCATCTACGGTCAGCCTGCCCTAACGCTGGAGGGCGAGCTGAACAAGCTGGCCGCCAATATCTCGATCGGGCGGAACATGGCCGGGGTCCACTACTTCTCGGATTACGTGGACAGTCTGCGTATGGGCGAGCAAGTCGCGGTCGGCATCCTCGAGGAGCAGGCGCTGACTTATCCGTTGGAACCGTTCGTCGTGTCGCTGGAACCGTTCGACGAAACCCAGGGTACCATCGTGATCGGCACTTAGGCGTAGGGCGTAGATCCGATCATTGCCTGACAACATCTGGGGGCGCTTTCCGGGCGCCCCCAGACTTTGCCGGCAGCGTTCATCGCGCGCTTCGGTGCTGCTGGCCCTCCTTCTCCACCAATATCAAGCCTGTGGAAGATCGCCGGTCTCCGGGCGATTGACCGTGCCGCGGGTGGCGCCTACCAAAAGACGAATTCTGGACAGGAGAGACCGATGAACGGAGCCGAAAGCCTGGTGCGCACCCTGCTGGCCAGCGATCTGGACGTGTGCTTCACCAATCCCGGTACATCCGAGATGCACTTCGTCGCCGCCTTGGACAGCGAGCCGGGCATGCGCTCGGTCCTAGCGTTGCACGAGATCGTCGCAACAGGGGCGGCAGATGGCTACTATCGGATGTCTGGCCGCCCGGCCTCGACGCTGCTTCACCTGGGGCCGGGGCTGGCGAACGGGCTATCGAACCTGCACAACGCAAAGAAGGCGGGCTCGGGCATCGTCAACATCGTCGGTGAGCACGCGATCCCGCACATCGCCCTGGACGCGCCGCTGACCTCGGACATCGAGGGGATTGCCTGGCCGGTTTCGCACTGGGTGCACACGTCGACAAGCTCGGCTGATGTGGGCAAGGATGCGGCGGCTGCGGTGGCGGCGGCGCGCGTTGCGCCGGGCCAAATTGCGACGCTGGTCCTGCCGGGTGACACGGCCTGGAACCCCGGTGGGGTCGAGGCCGCACCCGTTGCCGTAACCACCCCGCCCGCGCCCGATGCTGCAGCGGTCAAAGCGGCGGCCGAGACGCTGCGCCAGGAAGGCGCCTTGCTGCTGCTGGGCGGCGCGGCCCTGGGCGAGGAAGCGCTGGAGAATGCCGGACGGATCGCGGCAGCCACTGGGTGCGGGCTGATGACGGAGTGGTCCAATTCCCGGTTGGAGCGCGGCGCGGGCCGGGTTGCCGTGAACCGGATCCCCTACGTCGTCGAGCTGGCAACCGCGGCCCTGGCACCCTACGGCAAGATCGTGTTGGCAGGCTCGCGCCCGCCGGTGGCCTTCTTCGCCTATCCCGACAAGCCGGGCGTCCTGAGCGCGCCGGGGACCGAGTTCACCGAACTTGCCACGGCCGAGATGGATGTGGCCGCCGCCTTAGCCGCCCTGGCCGAAGAACTGGACTGCACCGCCACAGCGCCCCAGGGCATCGCGGCCGTACGGCGCCCTGATCTGCCCACGGGCCCGATCACGCCGGATACCATTGCGGCGGTCTTGGGTGCGCACATTCCCGAGAACGCGATCATCGTCGACGAGTCCATCACCACCGGCCGGGCCTTCTTTGGCGAGACGGCGGGCGCACCGCCGCATACCTGGCTGAACAACCGCGGCGGATCGATCGGGCTGGGCCTGCCGCTGGCCGTGGGGGCAGCCATAGCAGCCCCGGACCGGAAGGTGATTGCGCTGGAAGGCGACGGCTCCGCCATGTACTCGCTGCAGGCGCTTTGGACCATGGCGCGCGAAAACTTGGACGTGACGATCCTGGTCTTCGCCAACCGCACCTACAAGATCCTGCTGGGTGAGTTGCGCAATGTGGGCGTTGCCAATCCAGGGCCCAGAGCGGTCGACATGATGACGCTGGATCGTCCGGCGCTGGGCTGGGTGGAGATGGCGCGCGGCATGGGGGTCGAGGGCGTCGCTGTCGAGGAAAGCGGCGATCTGGCAGCCGCGCTGGCGGATAGCCTGGCCTCGGACGGCCCATACTTGGTCGAGGTGCTGTTCTAAGCCCCGCTACTCTGCGGCGCTCACGGGCATCTTCGTGGCATCTTCCGGCTGTACCATCGCATAGCGGGTCAGGACGGCCCGTGCCGCTTCCACCGATTCTGAGGCAACGGCCGATTGTAGCTCTTGCAACGCGCTGGCCACCTCCAACTGGGTGGGGCAGTCCTCCAACGCGCGCTGGATCTTTGCGTGCGGCGTCGGCAGCGTATTGTCACCGATCAGCAGTTCTTCGAACAGCTTTTCGCCTGGGCGCGGACCTGTGAAGACAATCTCGATGTCGCCGTCGGGGGTGTCGGCATCGCGGACGCTGTGGCCAGATAGCTCGATCATCCGGCGCGCCATATCGGCAATCTTGATGGGTTGGCCCATGTCCAGCACGTAGACCTCGCCACCCTCGGCGTAGGAGCCGGCCAGCAGAACCAGGCGCGCCGCCTCCGGCACGGTCATGAAATAGCGCGTCATCTCTGGATGGGTCACGGTCACGGGCCCGCCGCTGGCGATCTGCTCGCGGAATATCGGCACGACCGAGCCCGAGCTTTCCAGCACGTTGCCGAAGCGGACCATCGCGAACTTGGTGTCCGGCGCGCGCTTCTGCAGGTCCTGGATGACGATCTCGGCCATGCGCTTGGTACCGCCCATCACATTGGTCGGGCGCACGGCCTTGTCGGTCGAAACCAGAATGAACCGGTCGATGCCTGCCTCGCGCGCGGCCTCGGCTAGGGTGCGGGTGCCGAAGACGTTGTTCAGCACGCCCTCCAGCACATTCGCCTCCACCAGCGGCACATGCTTGTAGGCTGCGGCGTGCAGGATAGTGCGCACGCCATGGCGGCGCATCGTCTCGGTCACCCGCTCGGCATCGCGGATCGAGCCCAGAACGGCCACCAGTTCGACCCCGCGCGCGTCGGCCAGCGCCTTCAGCTCGCGATCAATCGAGAACAGCGCATACTCTGACTGCTCGAACAGCACCAACCGCTTAAGGCCGCAACTCAGCAGTTGCCGGCACAGCTCGGACCCGATCGAGCCACCGGCCCCAGTGACCATCGCTACCGTACCGGCGAATGCTGCCCGGATCTCGGGGATGTTCAGATCAACCTCCGACCTGCCCAGCAGGTCCGTCGAGTTCACCGGCCGTGCGCCCGATACCACGCTGCCCGAAATCAGCAGATCGACATAGCCGGGCAGCATTTGCACCGGGCAGGGCAGGTCAGCCAAGTCGTCGGCAATCTCGGCCTGACGGTTACGGGGGGCCGAGGGGATCGCAATTAGGATGCGATCCAGCTTGCCCCGTTTGGCCAGTTCGCGCAGGCGTTGCGGCGCGCTTACGCGCACGCCCCCGATGATGACGCCCTGCATCTTCGGGTCGTCATCGGCGAAGGCAACGACGCTGATCTCCGGCGACTGACGGAACGCCGATTGCAACTGTATTCCGGCCGAGCCGGCGCCATAGATGGCCACGCGCTGGCGGCGCCCCCCGCTGCCGCGTGCCCGCGCCACCAACTCGTCTACGAGCAGACGGCCGACGAATAGCAGGCAGAAGTAGATCAGCCCAAAGATGGCCGGAACCGTCCGCGGCACGCCCATGGACATGATCAGGTTGGCCGCTGTGCCGATCACCCCTAAGGCGATCGTGATGGCGGCCAGTTTGCCGTAGCCGCGGCCGTCCAGCGTCGAAATCTTCGTCGACGGGATACCGGCGGCGAAGGCCAGGACCAGCGCAGTGATCTGCAGCAGCGCCCACAGGGGCAGAGCGTTAGCCAGACGTTCGGCTGGCCATAGATCGCCGAGCCGCAGGACAAACGCCAGGTACAAGGCAAGCGGCAGAACCAGCGCGTCGAATCCCACCACTGCAAGCGTTTTAAGCGTGCGGGCGGATCGGGTTTCGACACTCGGCATAATCAGTCCCGGTTCGTCTTAGCGCGCTACGGGGCGGCGGTCGGGTGCGCTGCAGGCATCAAACGTTCACGCAACATCACAATTCACCTTGCAACATATGTTCAACAGTTCGCTAACGCCACCGAATTCTCAACCTCGGGTGGTAGCGCCGTGAGAAATCAGGGCAAATGCCGACGCGTTTCACCTATTGAGCCAGCAGAGACGCCCGCCGGCACTGAACCCCATGAGGGAACTGCAATTCCAGATTGCAAGGCGGCCTTTGGCGCCGCCTTACCCGCCGCCGGTCTCTGCCAACAGGAAGACACCCAAGCCCACCGCCAGCAGAACCGCCAGAATCGCTGCCGAGCGCCAGGAATGCGTGCGGGCGTCAGCCTCGGTGACCAGGCGTGCCTGCTCGGCGTGCAGATCGGACATGATTTCCGTGAACAGATCCGCTGGGGGCTCTACCGCTGACAAAAAGTCCGCCAGGGGCGCAATCTGGCGATCCCACGCGCTGCGGTGGCGGGCGCCTTCGGGCCCTTCGATGTCGCGACGGTCCAGGCCCAGCGCGCGCTCGCCGGCGGCCAGAATGCGCTCTTCCTCGGTCATTTGCCGCCCCCTGGGCTGGTCTTATCGGCGCGCAGGTGGGTCAGCGCATCGCGCAGCCAGGTTTTGATCGTCGTGGCCGGGCGGTCGTAGCGGGCGGCCAGGTCGTCGCGGGTGTAGCCGTCGAAATAGGCAAGGAACAGCATCTCGCGTGCACTGTCATCCAGCGTTGCCAGGCGGTCCATCAGGGCCGAGCGCTCTGGGTTGCCACCGTCCACCTTGTCAGGATTGACGAAGGCCGGTAGGGCTTCGTCGTCCAGCAGTTCTGGCCGAAGCGTTGCGCTGTCCGAGCGTCGCAGCGCGGTGATCGACGCATTCCGTGCTTGGGTGATCAGCCAACTTTCCGGGTGCTCGGGTGTTTGGCCGCTTGCGGTCAGATCGTTCCAGATCTGGACGTAGGTCTTGCGCAGCGTCTTGGCCGCCAAATCCTGGTGGCGCAGCATGCGTAGGCAAATGGCATAGAGCTTTGGGGACGTCTGCGCGTAGAGTTGGGCCAGAGCGCGTGTCTCGCCGTCTGCGACGCCGCTCAACAATGCCGACAGGCTGCGGCCGCTATCCCGCTGGGACAAGAAAGCCTGCACGATATCCCCCTGAACCAGTCCTGGCCGTGGGATCAGCCTAACCCGATCTGTGGGAATCGCAAACCGGCAGCATGGTTTGCTAAGGTGTTGGTTCGCTATGCCGGCATGCCGGGTGTGGTTCAGAGCGCGTCAGCGCGGCGGGGCCAGGCGCGGCGCATCGGCGATGGCGATAGGGCCGATCCGGATCTTGCCACCCGACAGGCCCAGGGGCAGGGCCAGGCTGTCGCCTGTTCCGGTCAGGGCGGTAACAAACTCGACCGCGCGGGTCACGTCGCCCGCCAGATCCCGGTTCAGAATGCCCGATGATACCGCCAGCCGCACCATCTGGCGCCATTCGTCCGCCTCGATCCGGATGTCGCCCTGGGGAAAGCCGTTGTCGTCCACGATGATCGAGCCTTTGACCACCAGGCGCATGTCGCCCCACTGGAATCCGGCCTCGCGGATGCTGGCGGCGCGCAGCGCCAGGCGCCCCTGCTCCAGTGTCGTCCGGTCCAGCGGATCGTCAAACGCCGCATGGCCCAGCACCGTGACGCGGTCGATCGCCGGGCGCAGCCAGCCGGTTGGATCGATCTGGGCCACGATCTCCTTGGGCAGCTTCAGGGTGTCGGCCTCGAAGCGCAGGTCATAGGCATGCTCGGGGCCCAGTTCCTCGGGCCGCTCAGCGATATTGGCGACCAGCGCACTGGCACCCGCCTGCCAGCCCCGCGCACCCGTCAGGCGCAGGTCCTGGATATCCGTCGCCACCTCGCGCAGTTCCATGGACGGCCCGGGTCGCAGGTCGACCAACGAGGTCAGCGCCTGCCCGGTGATCTCGGCCCGGCCGGTGGGTGTGGCCAGCACCTGGCGTTCCGGCCAGGTAATGCGGATGCGGGTGGGTTGGGCCGCCCGGCTTTCGGCCACCCAATTCGGCGCCTCCCATGCCCACCCTGTGCGCGGGTCGGCGAGGGCCAGATCGCGCGCTTCCAGCCGGAAATCAAACGGATAGCCAGATACTTCGGTCGCCGACGCCTCGGCCTGCCAGCCATTGGCGCGCTGCTGATCCAGCCAGGCCTGCAGGCCGGCTTTCTGCCCCTGGGCGCCGATCAGCCACCAGGCCGACCAACCACCCACCGCCAGGACCAGCAGGATGCCGGCCCATTTCAGCGCCCGCTTCATGTCAGATCTCCCCGACCAGCCGTCTTGCGCGCCGCAACCCAGCACGGATAGACGTGAGATATGGCGAATGGTGATCTCATGCAACGCGGCGATCTGTGGATCTTTGCCTATGGCTCGCTGATCTGGAACCCCGGCTTTCCCTTTGTGGAGCGCCGCACCGCACGGCTGGACGGGTTTCAGCGCCGCTTTGCCCTGACCTCGCGGCATTATCGCGGTACGCCAGAGCGTCCGGGCCTGGTGCTGGGGCTCGACTATGCGCCGGGGCACAGCTGCGTCGGCGTTGCCTACCGGATCTGCCCGTTCGAGGAGCAGGCTGTCCGCGATTATCTGGTCGAGCGGGAGCTGGTCTCCTACGCCTATTTCGAAACCCGCTATCCCGTGACCTTGCTGTGCGAGCCAGAGGGGGACGCTTTGGCACAGGGGCAGGCGACGGATGCGCTTTGCTACGTGGTGGACCGGAGCCATCCGCAATATGCCGGGCCGATGGCGGCCGAGGAGCAAGCCCAGATCATCGCGCAGGCGGTCGGGCCCTCCGGCCCCAATGCCGAGTACCTGGAAAACACCCTAGCGCACCTGAAGGAGCTGGGCATCGACGATCCGGACCTGGACGACATGGCAGCCCGGGTGCGCGCGCTGAAAACCGCATGAGTGCCGTGGCCGAGGATCTGACGGGCCTGCGGTATGCCCACGGCGTCGACCAGCAGGCGGGCGTGTTGGCGTACTTCCCCGAGGCTGACCCCGTCCGCATCGCCATTGTCACCTCGCGCCGAACCCGTCGCTGGGTGTTTCCAAAGGGCAGCATCGATGCGGGTATGACCGCCCCCGAAGCCGCCGCCCAGGAAGCGTTCGAGGAAGCCGGTGTGATCGGGCGGATCAGCATCGACCCGATCGGCGTCTACCGGGTTGCCAAGATCCGTCCACCCCTGATCTGGACGGTCGAGGTCACACTCTACCCCCTGGTCGTCGACGAAGTGCTGGACGTCTGGATCGAGGCCGACCAACGCGAGCGCCGCTTCGTCACCCTGGACGAGGCGGCAGAATTGCAGGCCGACCCCGATATGCTGGCCCTGGCGTCCCGCTTTCTGGGGTCCTAGCGAGCCCCTGACCAGCAAACCCCGGCGCCTAACCGGCCGATGCATCCTCTGGCGTCGTCGCAGACGCATCCTTCGGGCCAGGTATCGGCGGGGCGCCGTTCCACCAGCTTTGCTGTGACGGTCCCTTTGGACGCCCACCATCCTGGTACTTCTTCGGCAGCGCCGTCAGGAACTTGGCCAGCTTCGCCGCATCGTGCAGGCGTTCGTGCAGGTGGCCGGGCAGGTGCGGCTCTGGCTCGTGGATATGCTCGGCATTGTGGCGGACCGGTGCCCAAGGCCCCTGGAACTTCAGCCAGGGCTGGTCTTTCAGCATGACCAGGCTGGACGGGCTACGCCATGACAGCCAGACATGCGGGTACTTGCCGTCAAGCTCTTCGGCTGTTTGGTCAGCCAGTACCAGCTCCTCCAGGCTCCAGCTCAGATCGCCGTCCGGCACCGCATTCACAAGATCTCGGAGATACCCTGGGAACGCATACGACGCGGCAGGCTGGTATTTGCCAGACTTGTTATTGCGCCCGCGCTCGTCCTTGTAGCTGCCATGCGAGTGCAAGGCCGAGTAGACCAAGACATGCGTGCCGTTGCGAAAGCTGTTTTCGGCATAGGGGTTGACCCACTCGCCATCCGCGGTGCCGTGCCTTGCATAGTAGACCCATGACGGTTTTTGCGTGGCATGATCAACGCGCACGATCACGTGCTCCCAGTCGGCTTCGTGCTGGGCAAAGTCAGCCCAGGTGAACCAGTGATCCTCGTGGTTCGTCTTGAAGACCTCGTGTTGCACGCACCGGCAATATCCCGCCTGGGCCCCGTTAAAGCCGTAGAAGAACAGGTACATGATGTCGGTGTAGCCATCGCCGTCGATCGTGTGGACGTACATCGGTGCAGGCGAGTAGAGAAAGTCGTGCGGTTTGCCGACCAGGTTCATGCCGGTCATCACCGACGTGTCACGCTGCTGCAGATAGTAGTTGCTGCTGCTGTACTGGGCCATGGCGTCGGGCGTGGCCTGGACAAAAAAGCTGTCGTTATTGCTGTCCTTGATGATGCAGCCCTTCAGGTATGCCTAGACGCTGGTGGGCCGGTAGGTATCGTAGGGATGCAGGACGACGAAAGGCGCGTATTTCTCAACCCATGCCGGATCGAACATGATGATACTCCCCGTTTCAAAGCGGAGAGCGTACACCACCTATGCGCGATTCTAGCCGGCTAAGATCGCGTATTAGTGCCGTTATCATGTAACGGAAAAGCGTCCCGCCCAGGGTTGCCGGGCGGGCGCTGATCATCGTCCGTGGGGCTTGTTTGTCAGGCGACGCGGCTTTCCGCCGGGGCGGCGGGCAGCTTGCCGGTCAGGCAGTAGGCCAAGATCTGCACCACCTGTTCGGGGGTGTGGGCCACGGCCTGGGCGGCCTCGTCGACCTCTTTCAGCGGGTGCGCATGTTCGGGCTGATGCTGAATGATCAGCGATTTGCCCAGCGCGGCGGCATAGCCCGCGTCGAACGCCGCGTTCCATTGCTTGTACTTGTCGCCGAAGCGCACGACGACCACGTCGGCCTTTTCGATCAGGGTGCGGGTACGGATGGCGTTGACGCCCGCGCCTTTGCGGTCATGCCAGAACTTGTCGGGTTCAGCGCCCAGGATGGCCACGCCGCAATCGTCGGACGCGCCGTGATCCGTGACCGGGGCGAAGAACGCGACGTCAAGGCCGGCGGCCTTTGCGCCGGCTTCGATCGTTTGACGCCAATCCGTGTGGATCTCGCCGCTGAGATAGACATTCCAGGTCATCCGGGCCTCCCTTTCCGTTTGGCCCTAACCTAGCGGGTCTGCGATCGCTATCCAGCCGTCAGCCCATCGGGAGATTGGTCATGCAACTGGTCGTGCGTCTGTTCAGGCGTGTAGCTGCCCTCTGCCTCGTCCAGCACCCGATGATACAGCAATGGCGTCCCCTCGCAGGCCAGCGGGTGACAACCACAATCACGGCGTTCAGGGCCGGTCAGGCGAAATCGCTCGATCACGCGCCAGCCACCCCGGACCGGGGCGCCTTTCAGCGCGATCTCGCCCAGATCCGCCGCATCCCACCGCATGTCGGTCAGCCAGGGTGCCAGCGCTTCAGCCAGCGCATAGCCCCTGATCTGCCCGATCACCGCGCTCAAGGGAATCGCAAACCGTGTGGACGAGGGCGTCCCGATTCGCCCCGCGAATCGCGCGAGTACGGTGCTGAGTTCGGCAAGCAGCTGCCCGACCTCCTCCGACGGGCCTGAAGGGCGCAATTCAACGCGCCCCTCGAAGACCATTGGCCGCGCAGGGGCCATCATGACTGGCGGTACCGTATTCGCGACCTCTGCTAGCGCGTCTGACAACGTGCGCACATTTGTGCCCGCCCGCAGCTCAAACACGGGCGTCAGGGGCGCGTGCAGGCCCCTTAGGCCCAAAACGCGGTCGGAATGCGCCTGCGTCCGCAGCGCGGCCAGTCGTCCATCCTGAGCCGCCGGGCGCCCCAGATCGGCGCACCAACCGGTCCAATGGCGCCCAAACCGCGCCAAGGCAGTGCCAGCACCCGGCACCCAATCAACAACAAAACGCGCATACTCCTTGTGCATGACGCTCTCCAACCCGTCTTGTCCCTCTTCGATTGGAAAGTCGGGCAGGTTGCCGCGCCAAAAATGTGACGATTGTTACAGACTGCCGTTTTTATTTGTGCCGTTGGCCCCATCGGATTTTGGAAAATAGTGCCAGAATTCCGCGGTTCGGCTTGCCATCGGGCGCCAGTGGGATACCACAGTCTAGCACAATGCCAGGAGTGTTTGCCATGGCCGACGGCTCCCAGCCAACGCTGGATACATCGCCCCACGTCTCGGACGAGGTGCGCAAGACCACTTGCTACATGTGCGCCTGTCGCTGTGGCATCAATGTCCACATCCGCGAGGGCGCCAATGGCGCACCGATGGTCCGGTATATCGAGGGGAACCGCGATCACCCGGTGAACAAGGGCGTGCTGTGCGCCAAGGGCAGCGCCGGCATCATGCAGCATTACTCTCCGGCGCGGCTGATGAAACCGTTGCTGCGCACCGGGCCACGCGGTTCTGGTGAGTTCAAGGAGATCAGCTGGGACGAGGCATTGAACACCGCCGCGGAATGGCTGACCCCCGTGCGCGAAAAAGACCCCTCGCGCCTGGCGTTCTTCACCGGTCGCGACCAGTCGCAATCGCTGACCTCGTGGTGGGCCCAGCAGTACGGCACGCCGAACTATGCCGCACATGGCGGCTTCTGCTCGGTCAACATGGCCGCGGCCGGGATCTACACGCTGGGCGGGGCGTTCTGGGAGTTTGGCGCCCCCGACTGGGACAAGACCAAGTTCTTCATGATCTTCGGGGTGGCCGAAGACCACGATTCCAACCCGATCAAGATGGGCATCGGCAAGCTCAAGTCTGCGGGCGGGCGCGTCATCGGCGTGAACCCGGTGCGCACGGGCTATAACGCCGTCGCCAGCGAGTGGGTGGGCATCACGCCCGGCACCGACGGGCTGTTCATCCTGGCCATGGTGCACGAGCTGCTGCGCGCTGGTCAGGTCGATGTCGAGTATCTCGCCCGCTGGACCAATGCCGGCTGGCTGGTCGACCGCACCCCGGGGCCAAACTATGGCCTGTTTGTCCGTGACGAAGAGGGCCGCGCCCTGGTCCATGACCGCGTCACCGGCCAGCTGCAGCCCTTTGACAAACCGGGCCTGAAGCCGGACCTGAAGGGCGATTTCACTGGCCCTGATGGCCAGCCCTGCAAGCCCAGCTTCGAGCTGATGGCCGCCAAGTACCTCGAGCCGCAGTATGCCCCCGACGCGGTGGCCGCGACGACAGGCATTGCCGCCGACCGCATCCGCTCACTTGCGGCCGAACTCGCCTACACGGCCTTCAACCAGGCGTTCGAGATCAAGGTCAACTGGACTGATTTCCGCGGTGAGAAACATGACCGCGTGATCGGCCGCCCCGTGGCCTTCCACGCCATGCGCGGGATCTCGGCCCATTCAAACGGCTTCCAGACCTGCCGGGCGCTGCACCTGCTGCAGCTGCTGTTGGGCACGGTCGAACGCCCGGGCGGCTTCCGGTTCAAGCCGCCCTACCCAAAGCCCGTGGATGCGCACCCAAAGCCGCACCACAACGTGACGCCGGGCAAGCCGCTGGATGGCCCGCATCTGGGCTTTGTCCGCGAACCCGCCGATCTGGCGGTGAACCCGGACGGCACTGCCAAGCGTATCGACAAGGCTTTCACCTGGGAAAACCCGATGTCGTCGCACGGGATGATGCACATGGTCATCTCGAACGCCCATGCGGGCGATCCGTACCCGGTGGATGTGCTTTTCATGTACATGGCCAACATGGCTTGGAACTCGTCCATGAACACGGCCAGTGTCATGGATATGCTGACCGACAAGCGCGAGGACGGCGAGTACAAGATCCCGAAGATCATCTACTCGGATGCCTATTCTTCCGAGATGGTGGCCTATGCCGATCTGATCCTGCCGGACACGACCTACCTGGAACGTCACGACTGCATCAGCCTGCTGGACCGCCCCATCGGCGAGACGGATGCCGTGGCCGATGCGATCCGCTGGCCGGTGGTCGAGCCTGAGACCCAGGCCGAAAACCGCGATGTTCGCTGCTTCCAGTCGGCGCTGATCCAGCTGGGCGGGCGGATGGGCCTGCCGGGCATGACGAACGAAGACGGCTCGGCCAAGTACGAAGATTACGCCGATTACATCGTCAACCATCAGCGCCGCCCCGGCGTCGGCCCCCTGGCGGGCTTCCGCGGCAATGGCGACAGCAGCGGGCGCGGCGAGCCGAACCCCGACCAGATCGACCGCTACATCGACAATGGCGGCTTCTGGATGGAGCATATCCCGCTGGACAAGCTCTACATGCGGCCCTTCAACCAGGGTTACCAGGACTGGGCTGTGGAGATGAGCTTTTACGACAAGCCCATGCCCTTTGTCTTCCAGATGTATGTCGAGCCGTTGCGCAAGTTCCAACTGGCCGCCGAAGGTCACGGCGAGCATCAGCCGCCCGAATACCTGCGTGACCGGCTGAAAATGGCCATGGACCCGCTGCCGGTCTGGTGGGAGCCGTTTGAACAAACGGCCGTCGACAATGCCGAATACCCTTACCACGCGATCACCCAGCGCCCGGCGGCGATGTACCATGCCTGGGGGTCGCAAAATGCCTGGCTGCGTCAGATCCACGGGGAAAACCCGCTCTACGTGCCGGGCGAGATCTGCGACGCGCACGGGCTGAAATCGGGCGACTGGGCCTGGGTTTCCAGCCATCATGGCAAGATCAAGGTCAAGGTCGCGCGGATGGAGGCGGTGAACGCCAAGACAATGTGGACCTGGAACGCCATCGGCAAACGCGAGGGCGCCTGGGCGCTGGACCGCGGCGCGCCAGAGGCCAAGCGCGGCTTCCTGTTGAACCACCTGATCCACGAGCTTCTGCCCGCCAAGGGGGACGGGTTGCGCTGGTCGAACTCGGACCCCGTGACCGGCCAGGCGGCGTGGTACGACCTGCGCGTGAAGATCGAAAAAGCCGACAGCGGCGCCGAGATGTCCGAACCCCGCCTGGGCGAGCAGAAGTCCCATGTAGGCCAGCCCAAGGACGACATCGCCTATGGGGAAGAATGGTGATGGTGTGCACCCTGGCGGCCATACTGGGACCATTGCTGATCGCCTGGGCGTTCCGCGGCTCGCTGGCGGCGGCGAGACCGGCGCCCGCTCTATTCTCGAAGGTCGGTGCTTTAGTTGGCCTAGCGCCTCTTGCACGGCGCAGCCGGGCGCGCCCGACCCTCCCCCCGGGAAGGCGCATGGACGCATCGCACGCCGCTCAACAATTGTTGCAGGGTTGGGGTGCTTGGCTCAGAACAAGCATCGCAAAGCGCCATCCCAGGGTCGGGCGGCGCCCGTCACTGAGACGTTCGATGGTCGGGGACACCTGATTGTGCGCGTATTTCTCAGTATTCTACCTCGCCGTGCCACTACTGGCCGCATTGCTGCCGGCGATCGACTATCGCCGGCATCTGCGGGCGCAGGGCGACGTGACGGGGATGCTGCCCCTGCTGCACCCCACCGTCCTTCTGGGCAGTATCCTTTGGGCAGAGTTTCATCTGCCTGTGGCAAAGCTCAAAGATCAGCTGCCCAAGCGGCTGTTTCGCAACAACCGGATGGTCAATCTGCGCCCACCGGACCTGAACGAGGGTTTTCGACCATCTTCACCCGCCAAGTTGAAGTTCATGGTAGCGCATATAGTCGGCATCGGAACCGTCATTGCCGCGAGCTTTCTGCTCTGCCCCGTCGCAACCGAACAGTGATTACCCCCCATATGGAGCGTGCATGACCACCCTTCCCGAGCGAACAGAAAAGAAGCTAGGGCTCGTCATCGACCTGGATATCTGCGTTGGCTGTCATGCCTGCGCGGTGAACTGCAAGGAGTGGAATACCGGCGGCTACGGCGCGCCGCTGTCCGACCAGGACCCTTATGGCGAAGATCCCTCCGGCACCTGGCTGAACCGTATCCACACCTACGAGGTGGTGCCCGAGATCCCGGAGCAACCGGCTCAGATCATCCACTTCCCCCGCTCGTGCCTGCACTGCGAGGATGCGCCCTGCGTCACCGTCTGTCCCACTGGCGCCAGCTACAAGCGGGTCGAGGACGGCATCGTGCTGGTCAACGAGGACCACTGCATGGGCTGCGGCCTCTGCGCCTGGGCCTGCCCCTATGGCGCGCGCGAGATGGACGCCGCCGCCGGAGTCATGAAGAAGTGCACGCTCTGCGTCGACCGGATCTACAATGAAAACATCCCCGAAATAGACCGCGTGCCCGCCTGCGTGCGCTCGTGCCCGGCTGGGGCCCGCCATTTCGGCGATCTTGGCGATCCCGACTCAGATGTCAGCCAACTGGTCGCCGACCGCGGCGGTCTGGACCTGATGCCCGAACAAAACACCAAGCCCGTCAACAAGTACCTGCCGCCGCGCCCCAAGGACCGCGCCCCCGGCCCGGACCTGGCCAAACTGGCGCAGCCCGAGGCGAAGGGTTTCCTGGGCTGGCTTGATCGCGCGCTCGAGAAGATCTGATGCACCCTGCTCCGTCCCTTGTCGTCTTCACCGTGCTGTCGGGCCTTGGCCTGGGCATGATCGCCTGGATCGGGCTGGGCCTGGGCTCGGAGAGCCCACTTTTCGGCTGGATCGGCGGGTTTATCGCGCTGGCTGTCACAGGCCTGGGCGGCATCGCCTCGGTCGGCCATCTGGGCCAGCCCAAGAATGCCTGGCGTGCCTTTAGCCAGTGGCGCTCGTCCTGGCTGAGCCGCGAGGCCTGCCTGATGGTCACCGCCAAGGTGGCGCTGGCGCTTTATCTGGGTCTCTGGCTGATCTTTGATCTGCGCATTCAGCCGCTGGGCTGGGTCGCGGCGGCGCTGGCGGGCGCCACGATCTACGCGACCTCGATGATCTATGCACAGCTGCGCACCGTGCCCAGCTGGTCGGCCACGCCCACGCCGCACCTGTTCATCGCGATGGCCATGTCGGGCGGCCTGATGGCCGTCAGCGCGATCATGGGGATGGTGGGGTTGGAGATGCCGATCCTCTTCATCCTGGTCTGGCTGGTCGGCGCCGCGGGTACCGCCATCTGGTGGCAAACCCAGGCGGCCGGTGCGCCGCGTGGTTTTCATGGCTCGTCGATGGAGACGGCCACGGGCCTGTCCGGCCTTGGTCGCGTCAGCCTTCTGGAGCCGCCGCACACCGGCTCGAACTACCTCTTGAAGGAGATGGCGTTCGAGGTAGGCCGCGCGCGGGCCTATCAGCTGCGCAAACTGGGCGCGGTCCTGGGCTTTCTGGTGCCCATTGTGCTGGCGCTGGGGGCCTGGGCGCTGGTCTCCACGGGCGCGGCTGGCCTGGTGTTGGCTTTGGCGGTGATCTGCCATGTGGCCGGGGTGATGGCGCTGCGCTGGCTGTTCTTTGCCGAGGCACAGCACGTCCAAGCGCTGTACTACGGGCAGCGCTGAAGCCGTCAGGGTGCAAGGGCGCTCACCCCAGGCACCGTTTCCACATGCACGATGATGCTTTTTTTAGAGTACGATCGATAAGCCGCGAGGCCCGGCGCAGCCGGGCAGCGCCCGACCTCCCCCAAGAGGGCGCTTTATCCACATCCAGAAGCCGTCCGGCTCAGGGAGACCTTTGAGCCGCAGTTGCACTTCCCCTCAGTGCCAAGCGCCCCCCAGGTCGGTCGCTGCCCTATTCGGGCCGAGAACCTGAGACTTCCATGCGGTACTATCAGCAACTCCTGGTCCATGTCGGATGCCCAGTGCTGATCTCCCAAGCGCCTCTATCGTAGCGGAACCATGATCGAGCCTCACACCTTCCCGCCCGGTGCAGCCGGGCAGCGTCCGACCTCCCGCAGGAGGGCGCTTAATCAGATCGCACCGCTGTTGATTTGCTGCCGACCGCTGTGTCCCTGTTGGCAGTCGTATTTGTGACTAGCGCCCTCCAGGTCGGTCGCTGCCCTGTATGGACCAAGGCCCCGCGATTTCAGTGCATTACCGTTAGTAGATCCTGTTCCATACCTGATGCCCAGTGCTGATCGGCCAGGGACCTCTAGCGTGCCGGTACCATGATCGATCCTCACACCTGTCCGCCCGGCATAGCCGGGCAGCGCCCGACCTCCCCCCCGGAGGGCGCTTAATCAGATCGCACCGCTGTTGATTTGCTGTCGACCAGAGTGTCCCTGTTGGCCTTCGTTTTTGTGACTAGCGCCCTCCAGGTCGGGCGCTGCCAGCGGCTCTCGATCACCCAGTTAACCTCTGCCCCGCCGACTTTCTGTGCATACATGTGCGGTACACTTGCTGCACACTTGCGGTACAGGTGCTGTACACGTGCTGCACGCCTGGATTCCCAGCGCCAGGTGGTTAACTTTCGCGCATGCGCCGCTTTGCCCAACTGCTCGAGAACCTGGTTTTTACGCCCGGCCGCAATGCCAAGCTGGCGCATCTGACCCGGTATTTTCGCGAGGTGCCGGACCCCGACCGCGGCAGGGCGCTGGCGGCACTGGCAGGCGCACTGGACCTGCCCTCGGTTACGCCCTCGCGCATCCGCGGCTTGGTCGAGGAGCGGGTCGATCCGGTGCTGTTACGGCTGTCCTATGACTATGTGGGCGATCTGGCGGAAACGGTCGCCCTGATCTGGCCGGGTGAGACCGAGGGGGAGGTTCCCACTCTTTCCGAAGCGGTTGAAATGCTTCAGGTTTCAGGGCCCATCCAGGCGGGTAAGGCACTGGTTACGCTGTGTGACCGCATGGGCCCGTCCGAGCGTCTGGCGCTGTTGAAACTGGCCACTGGGGGTCTGCGGGTCGGCGTCTCCGGCCGGCTTGTGCGCACGGCCCTGGCGCAGATGGCTGCCGATCATGCGGGGCGCGATCTGGCCCGGATCGAGGAGCTGTGGTTCGAGCTGACGCCGCCTTATGCGGATCTCTTTGCCTGGCTTGATGGCGGGCCCGAACCGGACGTCGATCTCAGCCTGTCCTTCCGGCCGGTGATGCTGGCCAATCCGCTGGAGGATGATCGCATCAACTTATTGAAAGAAAATGATTTTCTGGCGGAATGGAAATGGGACGGCATCCGGATTCAGGCGACCTCGAACGGGGTGGAACGCCGCCTTTACACGCGCACAGGCGACGAGATTTCAACGGCGTTTCCCGAGGTGATCCAGTCCATGTCCTGGCAGGGCACGGTGGATGGTGAGCTGCTGGTGGTGCGCGACGGCCAGGTCGCCCCCTTCGCCGATTTGCAGAAACGCCTGGGCCGCAAGCGGGTTGGGCCCAAGACCATGGCCGAGGCACCTGGGCACCTGCGCCTCTACGATATTCTGGCCGATGAGACACAGGATCTCAGGGCGCTGCCCCTGGTGGAGCGCCGGGCGCACCTGGCCGAGTGGATGGCGCGTCACCAGCCGGAACGCACTGATATGTCAGACGAAATCGCGTTCAATAGCTGGGTGGAGCTGGCCGAGATACGGGCCGGCGCCCGGGCCGACGGCCAGGAAGGCCTGATGCTGAAACGCCGGGATGCCGCCTATACGGGTGGGCGTCCGATGGGCCCTTGGTTCAAGTGGAAGCGCGATCCGTTAAGCGCCGATTGCGTGATGATCTATGCCCAACGCGGGCACGGCAAACGCTCGTCCTATTACTCGGATTTCACCTTCGCGGCCTGGCGGGACGGCGCCGAGGGCCCCGAACTGGTGCCAGTGGGCAAGGCTTATTCGGGCTACACCGACGAGGAATTGCTGCAACTGGACCGCTGGATCCGCAACAATACGGTCGACCGCTTTGGGCCCGTCCGCGCCGTAAGCCCCGAAATTGTCTTGGAAATTGCCTTCGATGCGGTTCAGCGCTCAACCCGTCATAAGTCCGGGATTGCCATGCGGTTCCCTCGGATCAAGCGCATCCGCTGGGACAAGCCGGCGGCCGAGGCTGACCGTCTGGGCACGCTGGAGGCGATGATCCAGGGGTGAGTCTGCCTCACCCAAACCCCGTCAATCGGACATCTGCTCGACTGTCACCTTGTCGGGATAGAACGCGATCCGCCCCGCGATCGCTTCTGCCCCGGCCACCGGCGTCTCGTAGGACCAGGCGGCATTGCTGATCGTGCCGGATGCCAGCGACATGTCAAAGTGCGTCGCCTGGCCCTTGTGCGGGCAGTTCGTGACCTTTGCCGAGCGGTCCAGAAACTCCATCCCCGCATCGTCACGCGGGAAGTAGTAGACGGGGTCATAGTCCCCCTCGCGCAGGACCACCGCAGCGCTGGTCTCGCTGACCACCATGCCGTCGGCACGCGCCACGACGGTGCCGTGGACCGGCTCGATTGTGAAAGCAGCCATGTTGACCTCCCATTCTGGCCGGCGTGCCTACCGCGGTTGTGTGACATCTTCACTGGGGCGCGGTGCCGCCGGGGTTTGTGCTGCCGAAGCTAGCGGGCGGGGCTTGCTGGGCGCCCCTATTTGCCGTCCACTGGGGGTCGTTGACAAGAGCGGGGATATCACGTGAGCCCGGAAGAGACCGCCAAGGCCTGTGCCGAGCACCTGTGGCAGAGCGATGCAACCAGCCAGGGGCTGGGGATTGCACTGGATCACGTGGGGCCGGGGACAGCCAGCCTGACCATGACGGTGACGCCTGAGATGCTGAACGCGCAGGGTACGGCGCATGGCGGGTATCTGTTTACGCTGGCTGACAGTGCCTTCGCCTATGCCTGCCAGTCGCGGAACGAGGCAAGCGTCGCCCACCATTGCGCGGTCACCTTCATCGCCCCTGGGGCGCTGGGGGACCGGTTGACCGCGACGGCGCGCGAGGTGTCGCGCCATGGCCGTTCGTCGATCTTCGATGTGCAGATCTGCCGCCAGGACGGCGCGGTGATCGCCGAGTTTCGCGGCCATTCGCGCAGCGTTGGCCGGCCCGTGCTGTCGCAGCACGCTGGTTCAGGGTAGAATGCGCGGATCGAGCTACAGCGCGGGAGGGCAGAATGCCGGAATTCAGAACCCCAGGGGTGTTTGTCCAAGAACTGCCAAGCGACAATACCGAGATCCTGGCGCAGGCGACATCGATCACGGCCTTCATTGGGCGGACGCAGCGGGGGGCGGTGAATACGCCCACGCGGGTGACCCATTTCAACGATTTTCAGACAAAGTTCGGCGACCTGCACCCTGACAGCACGATCAGCTATACCGTTCGACAGTTCTTCCAAAATGGCGGCGGGGAGGCTGTCATTCTGCGTCTGGTGGAGCCTGTGGCGCCGACAGGTGCGTTGGGCAATGCGACCGTCGCCATCAGCCCCGCGCACCGTCTGTGGATGGCGTTGGATCAGTTCGCCCGGCGGCACTTGGAATTGGTTGACGCTGACGTGTCGGCGGGCCCGCAGGGCAGCCCCGACTTGGCCGCACTGATTGCCCAGATGAAGCGGGAGGCCGCGGGCCTGGAGCCCAAGGCGGCCAAAGCTGCTGCGGCCAAGATGATCGCGGTTGCGGAGGCTGTGGCGCCCGCCAGGCAGGGCGACGCCCAGATCGCCGCCTACGCCGCCGCCTTCGCCGTACCGCGGCTGATGTATGAGGCGCTGAAGGCAAAGGATAACTGCGATCCCGCGCTCTATGTGCGCTACGCCGACCATCTCACGAAGGTCTCGGCGATCCAGGAAAAGGCGCAACAGGCCGGTGCGACGGCGGAGGAGATCGTGGCGCTGGCGCGCCAGTCCGTCCCGGATTGGGTGGGGGAGCTGGCGGAGGCGGCGCAGCAGGATGCGTCCGCGTTGGATCTGGCCCTGCACGTGACCCGAAACCTGACCCAGCTGTTGCTGGCCGGATGGCGCGATACGTTTTACTTGCAGGCGGCGAACCCGGGCGCCTGGGGCAACAGCCTGTCCGTCACCATCGACCAAGACGGCATCACCGAGGCGGCTGCAAAGAAGCTGACGGCCGACCTCAGCAAAGATGATCTGTTCAATCTGACGGCCCGCTACGCCGAAGGCGGCAAGGTGGTTGCATCGGAACGGTTCCAGTTGCTCACCGTCCATCCCAAGGGCGGCGACCAGCGCCTGGACCGGGTTCTGGAACGGGAATCGATGCTGCTGCGGGTGCCGTCGCGTCTGGACGGACACGGCGCCGCCCTGCCGGATCATGCGCCGGCGGACGGGACCGGCGGGTTAGGACAGGGTGGCTGGGACTCACCGCCGCTCAGTATCGAGACGTACTTGGGAAACGGCTCGGATCAGGCGGGCATCAACGCGCTGTCGCAGGCGGCAACCGTCAACATCGTCACAATCCCGCCGGACCAGCGTGCCGCGGACGGGGCATCCTATGGCGACACGCCGGGTGCCGTCTATCAAGCCGCCGCCGCATGGTGCGCTGCCAACCACGCCATGCTGATCATCGACCCGCCCAATGACTGGGCCCAAAAGATCAAGGATGGCCAGACAGAGCAGCTAGACCTCGCCGATCTGGGCAGCTTTTCGGCCGAGCAGGCGCGCAGTGCCGCCGTCTACTTTCCCCGCCTTAGCGGCCAAGACGTGCGTCAATCGCACATGGCGGAGACCGTCTTTCCTCCGTCGGGCGCGATGGCAGGTGTCTGGGCGGCGACGGATCTGCAAGCTGGTGTCTGGAAGGCGCCAGCCGGGGTCGAAGCGGCGTTGTCAGGCTTCAGCGGGCCCGAGGTCCCGTTGAATGACGCGCAGAACGGGGTGCTGAACCCGAAGGGGATAAACTGCATTCGCAGCTTTCAGGCATATGGCACCGTCGCCTGGGGCGCGCGCACGCTGCTGGGCGCTGATGACGTCCAGGACGATTACAAATACATCTCGGTGCGGCGCCTCACGAATTACATCGAACAGTGCCTGGACCCCGGGCTGCAATGGGTGGTATTCGAGCCGAACGAGGCCCGGACATGGGAGGCGATCACCCAGTCGTTAACCTCTTTCCTGCGGCGGCTGTTCCTCCAGGGGGCCTTTGCCGTGCCAACAGCGGCTGACGCCTATTTCGTGCGCTGCGACGGGACGACGACCACGCAGCAAGACATTCAAGAGGGCAGGATCAACGTGCTGGTGGGCTTTGCCCCGAACAAGCCGGCCGAGTTCATTGTCCTTCGGCTGACCCTGCGCGCCGGGTCTTAGGGCCGCGGATCAGGCCGGGACCGGCGGCTTGGCGTCTGCAGGCAGCGGGCAGGTATAGGGCACGCGGTTCAGGCTATCGCGATGGGCTGCCTGGGCGGCGGCCAAAAGGTCCGGATCCTCGATGATGCGCTTGGCGGTCGCGGCCATCACCTTGGCGGCGTAGACCATGCCCTTGTGCGCCGCTGGGGCCTTGCCTTGGGCGACGACCTGCCAGGTGTGGAAGGGCGTGCCCACGGCGCAAGTGGCGACACGGGCCTGCACGCAGGGCGCAGCCCAACTGGCATCGCCCACATCGGTGCTGCCCTCGCCGCCCTCGCCCAGGTTCTCCAGCGGTGCCACGAAATCGCAGAGCGATTGGCCGGGCTCCGGGCTCAGGCCGACACGGCGGAAGCTGGCGGCGATGTCGTCCGCGGTCAGGGTCTTCTGGATTTCGGCGGCGAAGGCCCGGTCGGCGTCATCGAAGGGCACCGGCCCCAGCCCATCCATCGCGTCCTGCATGGCGCGTTCCAGCGGCGCATTGCCCAGAAGGTTCGACACCGCAGAATAAACTCGAGATTCCACCCGAGTCTCGGTCATCAAGGCGGCGCCCTCGGCGATTTTTCTGACGCGCGCCACTAGCGAGGCCAGACTTGGCAAGTCACGGGCGCGCACCAACTGGCGCACGGTCGCCCGGTGCTGGACGACGTTTGGCGCCACGCCGCCTGCGTCCAAATAAGCATAATGGACACGCGCATCGTCGGGCATGTGCTCGCGCATGTAGTTTACGCCGATGTTCATCAGCTCCACCGCATCCAGAGCTGAGCGGCCCAGTTCCGGCGCTGCCGCCGCATGTGCCGCCTTGCCGTGGAAGGTGAAGTCAATGCGGGTATTGGCCAGCGAGTTCGCGCGGTTGACAGCGGTGAAGGTGGCCGGGTGCCACGAGATCACCGCATCCACATCGTCGAACAGGCCGTCGCGCACCATGAACGTCTTGGCCGCGCCGCCTTCCTCGGCCGGGCAGCCGTAATAGCGGACCCGGGCCTTGATGCCCGTCTCCGCCAGCCAGTCCTTGACGGCAGTTGCGGCCAACAGGGCGGCCGCCCCCAGCAGATTGTGACCGCAGCCGTGCCCGTGGCCGCCATCCTCTAGCGGGCGATGTTCGGCGACACCCGGTTCCTGGCTCAGCCCCGGTAGCGCATCGAACTCGCCCAGGATGGCGATCACCGGGCCTTCGTCGCCGGCCTCCCCCAGCACGCCGGTGGTGATGCCGGCCGGGTTTTCGGTCAGACGAAACCCCTGCCGGGCGATCATCTCGCGGTGGGTGGCGACAGACTGCACCTCGGTATAGAGCGTCTCGGGGGTGTCGAAGACCCGGTCGGACAGGGCGATGAAGGCATCGCGGTGCGTGTCGACATGGTTCCAAATCGGGTCTTCGTTCTGCATGGCTCTATTCCTGGCTGGCTGCTGGTGCGGTTGGGGAACATGCGCCACGAGCATCGCGGCTGGCAATCAGGTGGGCGATGGACGCGCTAGAAGACGGCGTGAGCGCCCAGGTCGGCCGTGATCTCGCCGGACAGCATCCGGGCGTAATGATCGCGCAGGGTGTCCTGGCCGAACTCCGGCGTGGCGTCTGCGTCATAGCGGGCACGCGCAGGGTCCCAAACCAGCATCGACTCGGTGGCGTAGTAGCGCCCAATCCGGGCCAGTTCGGCCTTCGCAGCAGCTTTCGCGCTGAAGCGGCCCGCCAGCCCAAGCCCCCCGATAATGGCCGACATCATAACCACCGGGACGCGGCGATAGCGTGGGGTTTCACCCAGTAGCTCGAAGATCAGCGCGCCCTGGTCCAGCGGCGTGATCCCTGGGCCCGGCCCGCCGATGGGCAGGATACGGTTTTGGGCCGAAGGATCCTCCAGGCAGTGCACCAGAAACCGCCCCAGATCGGCGTCCGAGATTGGCTTGCACGCCGTCAGACGCCCATCGCCGAAGACCAGAAAGGGTTTGCCGTCGCGCACGCGCTCCACTTGACCGGACAACGATTTGAAGAAGGCGGTTGGCCGCACGATCGTGCAGGCGAGGCCGGAGGCTTGCAGCTCTGCCTCGAAGGCCAGCTTTGCGTGCTGAAAGGCGAGTTTCGGGCGCTGCACGCAGATCGCCGAGAGCAGCACCATCTGCCCAATCCCCGCCAGCTTGGCGGCGGCCAGCGCAGTACTATTGGCCTGGTAATCCACCGCCCAGGCATCTTCGGGTGCCCCGGTGCGGGAGGCGAGGCAGGACAGCACGGCGTCAAACTGTTCGCCACCCATGCCGTCCTGCACCAGCGTTTCGGGCGTGGTGATCAGCCCCTCGCGGCGGGTTGCCCCGGCCGGTAGAGCGCCTGCGCCGGGGCGCACCAGGCAGGTGACGCGGTGACCCGCCGCCAGAAGCGCCTGAACTGCCGCGCGTCCGCTGGTGCCGGTGCCGCCCAGGACGAAGACGGATTTCGCCGACATGCCCGCGCCGTCACTCGCCCGGTTCGCGCTGCGCAGTGGCGGCGGCTATCTCACGCTCCAGCGCTTCTCCGGCTTCGGCCCTGCGCCGAGAGATCCCCGCAATCAGCGCGTAGACCGCCGGCGTCAGGAACAGCGTGAAGGCCGCGGCCAGCCCCAGCCCGCCGAACACGACCCAGCCGATGGCGGTGCGTGCCTCAGCCCCCGGCCCCTCCGCCAAGATCAGCGGCAGGCCCGCCAGCACGGTCGAGGCCAGCGTCATCGCGATAGGGCGCAGGCGCTGGCGGGCGGCTTCGGCGGCGGCATCAATCACCGCATAGCCGCGGTCGCGCAATTGGTCCGCGAACTCGATCAGCAGGATGCCGTTCTTCGCCATGATGCCGATCAGCATCAAGACGCCGATCTGGCTGTAGATGTTCACGGTGGTCCCGGTGATCCACATGGCGAAGATGGCCGCGCAGACACCGTAGGGCACCGTGACCATGATCACGACGGCACTGGTGATGCTTTCGAATTGTGCCACCAGGACCAAAAAAACGATGACCAGCGCAACCAGAAAGGTGAAGGCCATGTCGTTCGAGGCTTCGTCCAGTGCGGCCGCCTCGCCCAGCAGCATCAGGCCGACATCCGGCGGAAGGCTGTCCCGTGTCAATTCCTGCACGACGTCCAACGCCCCACTCAGCGTCAGCTCCGGCGAGACGTTGGCCGTGATCTCGATCGCGCGGCGTTGACCGTGGCGGTCAAGCTCGGCTGCAACCCCCGATTCCGAAAAGCTGACCAACTGGGACAGGGGCACCAGGGTGTCGGAGTCCGACCGGACGAACAGGTTCAAAAGGTCGGTCGGGTCGCGCACGGCGCCGGTGGCCGATTGCAAAATGATGGGCACGGCCTCATCGCCGATCGACAGTTCGGCCACTTCGCGTTCATCAACCAGGGCTCTGAGCGTTTGGCTGAGCACCTGCATTGGAACCCCAAGATCGGCGGCCCTCGCGCGGTCGATCCGGATCGAAACTTGGGGCTGCGTGGCCTGGTATTGGATGCGGACGCGGCTGAGGCCTTCGACCTCTGCCAGCGCATCGGTCAAGGGATAGGCGGCTTCGGCGATCCGCGCGTAATCGGCCCCCGTCAGGGCAATGGCCAGCTGCCCGTCCGAGCCACGGCGTAGCGACAGACTGCGCCCGCCGTTCATTCCGCCCGTGTAGCCGGGTAGGTGGTGGTAGGTCGGGCGCAGCTCCTCGATAATCTCCAGCGCCGAGACGTCACGTTCGTCCCAGGGGATCAGGCGCACGCCGACCCAACCGCGGTTCAGATCCCAGCGCCCGGTGATGGAGTAGAGGTTATCGACCAGGCCCTGGTCGATCCAAGGCTGGAACAGCGCCTCGACCTGTTCAACCTGGCGATCCGTGTAATCCAGCCCGGTGCCGTCCGGTCCCTGCATGTAGATTTGGATCTCGCCGCGGTCTTCCTGTGGGACAACTTCGTTTCCCAGTTCGTCGTAGATCAGGGCCGCGGCCCCAGCCAGGATCGTAGCGCCCGCAACAGCCACCAACGGGGCCGCCAACAGGGGCGCCAGCAAGGCCTGATAGCCGTTCGCCAGTCGGGTGCCGATCCAGCCCATGACGCCGCCGGTGTTGCCGAGCGACGGCACCATCGAGGCAATCAGCGGGCAGATGGACAGCGCCGCGAAAGACGAGATTGCCACCGCCGCGGCCAAGACCATGCCAAACTCTGAGAACAGGCGTCCGGCCTCGGAAGGCAGGAACGAGATCGGCACGAACACGGCGATCAGCGTCACCGTGGTGGCGATGACGGCAAAGAACACCTGCCGTGTGCCAATGACCGAAGCCGCACGTCGGCCCAGCCCTTCTGCCCGGCGCCGCTGGATATTTTCGGTCACCACAATGGCGTCGTCGACCACCAGGCCCGTCGCCAGGACCAGCGCCAGCAGCGTGATCAAGTTGATCGAGAAGCCGAATAGCCAGATCGCCGCGACCGCGCCAATCAGCGACACCGGGGTCACAATCGCTGGCACCAGGGTGGCGCCCAGGCGGCCAAGGAACAGCCAGATCACAACCACCACGACCATCAAGGCGACCGCCAACGTCTTCAGCACGTCCTCGATGGCGCCGCGTACGAAGACCGAGTCATCGGATACGGTCTGGAAGGTCAGTTGCGGGTACTGGGCCCGCATACGCTCGACTTCCCGGTGGATGTCTGCGGCGATCTGCACGGTGTTGGCGGTCGCTTGGCGGATGATGCCCATGCTGACCACCATCCGGCCGTCTACGCGCGCCACACTGTCGGGTGTTGACAGGCCGAAATAAACGTCGGCCACCTGGCCCAGACGGACCGGGTCGCGGATCATCAACCGCTCGATCCGGCTGGGATCGACCACGCTGGCATCGGCGCGGACCAATACCTCCTGCTCGCCGGCCTCGAAGCTGCCGACGGGCACGTCGAACTGCGCATCCTCCAGCGCATCGGCGACCTCGGCCACCGATAGACCCAGGGCTGCTAGCCGGGCGGGATGAACTTCGACCCGCAATACCCTTTCGCGGTCGCCGAACAGCGTGACGTCGGCGACCCCATCGACCGAGATCAAGTTGGGCACAATTTCAGTCTGGACGCGCTGGGTCAGGGCGCCAATCGGCTCCACTGTGCTGCTGACTACGATGCGCATGATCGGGCTGGCATCCTGATCGGCCTTGACCACGTAGAGGTTACGCACCCCCGCGGGCAGACGGCGGGTGACGCGGCTGACCGCTTCGCGCACATCGCTGGCTGCCAGGGCCAGATCGGTGCCGGGCGCAAACTCTGCCCGCATGCGGAAGTTGCCCTCCTCCGAAGAAGCCGTCAGCGAGATCACCCCGGCCACGCGAGAGACGGCGCCCTCGACGACAGATGTTACCTCGGCATCCACGGTGGTGGGCGCCGCACCTGGGAAGTCACCGCGGACCGAGACGACCGGACGGTCGACATCCGGAAGCTCGCGCACTTCGATGCCCATCAGCGCGGCGACACCCGCCACCACGATCATCAAGTTCATCACGGCGGCCAGGAAGGGCCGGCGCACGCTCAGTCCCGGCAGGCCGCCGGTATCGGGCGCCGCCATCAGACGCCGTCCCCGGGCTGGGTCAGCACCTCAACCTTGCGTCCCTGACGCATGCGCTGGAGGCCTTCGAAGACAATCTCGTCACCCTCGGCCAGTGGCCCCTCGATCAGGACCGATCCCTCGCGCCGGCGCACCATACGCACATTGACCTTTTCGGCCTTTCCGTCGGTGATCCGCCACACGTAAAGCGAGCCTTGCGAGAACTGGACAGCCAGTTCGGGCACCACTGGATAGCTGGGGCCCGGCAGGGCGATGCGCACGCTGAACGAGGCGCCTGGGCGCAGCCGGTCCTTGTCGTTTGGCAGGGCGACGCGCACCCGAAAGGCGCGGTTGCGATCGTCTATACGACTGTCGATCGCGACCACGGTCCCTTCGAAGACCAGCCCAGGAGCGGCGGCCGTGATGGCGCTGACGGTGGCGCCTTGGTCCAGGCGGCCGAGCAACGCTTCGGGCAGGTCGACCTCGACCTCGATCACCGTGCGGTCGTCCAGGCTGGCAACTTCGGTGTCTTCGCTGACCCAGGCGCCGATTTCCAGTTCCGTCAGACCCGCTGCCCCGTCGAAGGGCGCCAGCAATGTCCGGTCGGCCAGATCCTGCTCGGCCCGTTGCAGTTCCAGCGCCGCGATGCTGGCAGCGGTGCGTACTTCGTCGACACGGTTGCCGGTGGCGGCACCCGTCGTCTCCAGCCTTGCAATGCGGTCGCGGATCCGTTCGGCTTCTGCCAGGCGGGTCTCGGCCAGTTCGACGGCCAGGCGCTCCTCGGTGGCTTCCAACTGCATCAGGATCTCGCCCTGGCGGTAGACCCGGCCTGGTTCCAGCGACAACGAGACGATGCGGCCCGAGGCCTGAGCCCGCAGCATGACCGAGCGTGTGGCGCGACCGGTGCCGACGACCTCCACTTCCAGGTCATCCAAGGCAATCCGGACGGGCGCGGTAAGGACAGCAGGCAAGCGTGGCTTGCCGTTGTTTTGCGCGGCGGTGGCAGCATCAGCAATGCCCAGCGCCTGGCTTAGTCCGTCGCGTTCCGTCCAGGCAAACCCGGCGCCCGCGATCATAACCGCGGCGATCAGCGCCTGTTTCCAAATTGCGACCTGCTTGGCCATGCCTGGTGCTCCGGTACCAGCCCGCCTTGCTCTTAACATGCCGGCAGCAACAATCCGACGATGTCACGGGAAACTAACACAGTCCGGCGAAATGTCTTCCCCATGTGCGGGATTGGCAAGCGACTGTTCGCTGGTTGCTCGCGCCGCATCAAACCGGATTGCCAGCACACTGGGCAGCGCGTACATGCTTCCCAGTCCTTTGCGCGCAAGGGTCACTAAAGGCGCAGGGTCGCCCCGCGGCCCCTTAGCTCAACTGGATAGAGCAGCGGACTTCTAAGCGGAGGGTCTGCGGCCTAAAAGAGATGGAGATACAGTAGGGTAGGAAAATGGCAGAGGCTTGCGAACCGTTTTCCGAACCGTTACAAAAGAACTACGGTCCCGTAGCTCAACTGGATAGAGCACCTGACTTCTAATCAGGATGTTGGGGGTTCGAGTCCTCCCGGGATCGCCAGTCCTACCCGATATGAACGCCGCATCAAGCGGTTAGCGGCTTCACCACCACAGTATGTTGTGCGACAGTCTTCCCGAAACGGGGGACTTGATTCGTGCCAGACCAGTTGGACACCGCGCAGACCATCGCCATTGCGACCGAACACCTCAACGACTTGAGTGGACACGTTTTCGACCTTCTCACCGTGACAAAGCCCATCTCCCCGGACGCTGCGGTGAACCTCTCCAAGGTGGTGTCGAAGCTCTCGCCCCTCTTGGGCAACCTCATCGAATTCAACACAGTGGAATACCTGAACGATCAGGAGGAGTTTGCGGGACAGGGCGAGTGGGAGCGGCAGGACCCCGGCTTTCCTGACACGGTGTTCCGGGGCGTTGACCCGGTTCCCGGCTTTGAGATCAAGGCATGGTTCCCGTTGGCGACAGAGATCACCGCCCGCTTCAAGGACTCACAGAACCACTTCACGGACAACAACACCTATGTCTGTATGCTGGCTTGGCTGCCCGAGCACATCATCTACGGGAAGCCCTACATCCTCGATGTCGTCGTGGTCTCGGGGGCGTCCGTCGCCTACGCCCGTGACACCCACTATCATAACCCACCAGACTATCTGGTACTGGAGCCCGAGGACACGACAGAGCGCACCCGCAACTTGCAACAGACGAACACCAACGGTTACAAGCTACAGACCACCGACCAAGCCGAACTGGCGGAAGCGGCCCGAATCGTCCACTCTTGGGGTCCTGGGGGCGCGGACTACGAACCAACGCCCGAGTATCAACATAAACTGCGCGAGTTGCTTGGCCGCTTCAGCTACCGGCTGGACACCAATTACGCAAAGATGGACCGCATCGTCCATGCGGAGCTTGAGGCGTTCAAGACACGCGTCATGGCCACAGAGGTCAACGGTCTGACCGTCCGCGAATGGGAGCGCCTGTTCAGGAGCAAGGATGAGGCACGCATCAAACGGGTGCTTGAGGAGCGCCTCGGGATCACAGAAGGGGATGCTGACGAGCTTCTTGAATGATCCGGTCCAAGCCATAGTGGAAGTATGTCGGATCAACCTCGCCCGCGAATGAGCGGAGCCCGAGGCGGCGCGCCGCAACGGAAGCAGTGAATAGCCCCCCGAACGGCTCCCAAACGACAGAGCCAGGCGCGGTGGTCGCGGACACGATGCGCTCCATCAAGTCCAGCGGCTTCTGGTTGAGGTGGACCGCGCGGCCAGAGGTGCCATTGGTCTTGATCCTCTCCGCCCCGCGCAGCGCGGGGCGCTGCCAGATATTGGTGACGCCATGCGGGCAATTGAAGGGCGCTCGGGTCTGTGCCCAATCATCGCCGGTCATCGGAGCAACCCCGTCCTGTGAGAAATAGGGCCTGCCCTCGAGCCTACCGTGCTCATTCGCATAGTCTGCCATCATCTGGAACTTCTCAGGCGGCATCCAGTACCACAGGTGCCCTTGGTCCAGGTACTTGCGCACCGCAGCGTCTGCTACGCCGCAAGCTCTGTTGGCCTCGCGGACGGGAAGGCCGGTGCGCTTCCACTCCTCCAAGAGCCAGTGCTTGAGGTGCTTCCCGTTGATCCGGGGCTCGAACACATACTGGACACACACCTCCGACACCACAGGGAAGCGGCGTATCTTTTTGGTGTTCACGTTCCCGGCGATGTGACCGAGGCCCTTGTCCCAAATGTTGGCGTTGACGTATCGCCAGCCGTGTCGCTCAAGGACCGGGTGGACTGATGCCCAACCAATCTCCGAATTCCAAAACCAAAGGACGGTCTGGGCGGTGGCGCGCCGGGACCAAGCAGCGACGTGGTGCTCATACCACTCGGGCATTCCGATGTGGTCTGACGTGTCGCCCTCAAAGCCAAGGACGCCGTAGGCGCCGTCAGAGACGATGCAGCCGGGCGTGTCCCATGCGTCATAGTGGTCTAGGCTGTCCCCGAGCGCGATGGTGGTGTGCTCGTCTGACCATCGGTCAGCGACAGGGGCCTCTGTCCGAGTGACGGCCTTCCCCCGGCCTACGGTTGATGTGGGCTCGCGGCGGCGCGTGGATAGCGCCATCTTCTCAAGCTCTTCTGGTGCGAGTCCCTCCGGCGCGTCCGTCATCTTGCCTCCTTGGCTGAATCAAGTGAACATTATGAGAACGTAGGCTATTCATGCCCTCTGGGCAAGGTATCGTTTCGGGAGCCCCGAGACCACCAGATATTGATCCCGCGCCGCCCCGGACCACAGCCCCTTATTCGGTCTCGCGCCAGTGGGCAGGGTCACGGGCGAGGTCCCGGAGCGCCAGCAGGCACGCGGCCCAGATCTGGACCGCGATGCCCCGGGCGGACAGGTGGCCGGGACGCTGTGCGATGCCCAGTGCGCGGCGGCGGGAGTGGGCCTGTTCCGAGTGTGGAGTACGGGAAGGGGTATGCGCCCACCCGTCCTATGGGATGGTGCATGGCAAGCCTCGGAGATGTGAGCAGAACGTTAACTTATCGCCAGTTCACCCCATCACTGTGCCACCAAAATGTAGCTAACTCGGCCCCGCCACGCAGAAAGTCAAATAAAAACTAGGGTTTGCCGGGATTGCGGCGCTTCGGCGCTTGCTCAAGGATAAGTCGCTGTTGACCAAGGGGGGCGGATTGGAGATGCTCTGCCTGCTTGCTGATGCAGGCGCGGTGGTGGGGCCATAGCACGGGGCCTCACCGGCAGGGCTCCGCTCCACGACAACGCCCGCCGTCACGTCAACGCAACCCCGGTTGCGCTGGCTGTTGGCATAGTGAGCGTCCGTGTGACCCCGAACCGACTGCCAGCGCTCCGAAACAGAGGAGTGCCAAGCATGGCGACCTACTTTCGCAGCGGTGAAGGCCGCAAGATCATCGACACCACGGCCCACTGGGTCCTCGCGATCGCGGCCCTGCGGGGCCTCACCGTCTGGGACTACATCGAGGGGCGCTGCTCACTGGCTGAGCTTGGCGTCACGGCGGAGGAGGCGGCGCGGACGCTCAAGCCGCTGATGCCCGACGCCCACCACCACTACAACGAGCACGGCGGGAGCCGCCAGAAGTACCAGACGTGGGAGGGGTGGTTCAGCAAGAGGCTGCGCAATCGCATCTTCTACTTCTTCCACCGCCACGCCACGGACGGCGGCCTTGAGCGGTGCATTGCGGAATGGCCCCTTGCGGAGCCCCGTAGGCCGCGCCCCCTCGCGGTCGCATAGCCACCCCGGAAGGGCCGCACCGGTTTGGGCTGATGCGGCCCTGTTTCTGTGGGAGAAACTTGTCTGGGATTGAGCACCCCCCATCCGATCCCTTGCAGGGTCAGTGCAGCGCGGCGGACCGGACATTGGTCCAGCCCAGGTCGGTGGTGTGGCAGAACCAGCCAAAGGCGGTCACCACGTCGTGGTCGTGCTGTCGGATGACGGCAGCGCAGGCCCGCTCGGGCTGGCGCACAGCGTCCACCCAGAGGGTGCTCCGCACGCCAAGCTGCTGCCGGGAGAGGAGCCCAACCAGCGCGCCGAGGGTCGCGCGGCGCACCCCGTACAGCTTGGCGAAGCGGCACACGTCGTCGGGCACCGGCCAGCCGTCGGGGTTCGTGCCCTCCGCCCAGGTGACGAGGGCCATGTGGGCGTGGCGCAGCCGCCTCGGGAACAGGAGGTGGTACGCCTCGGCCAGCGCCTCCGCCTCCATCAGCCCCCGGCCTCCGCCAGCCGCACCTCGCCTGTGAAGTAGCGGTCCGCCCAGTTGGGCCCAACGGACGGCGCGATGTTCTGCGCCTCGAAGTTGTTGAACGGGCCGCGCTCGGCGATGGCGGGCGGCGTCAGCGCGTTGGCCGCCGCGCGCGCCTCGGTCACGTTGGACGCCTCGACAAGGGCGGCGCGGGCCTGGTTGTAGGTCACGGTCTTGTCGGATGCAGGCTTGGTGAGCAGGAATACGGGCATGGGTCAGGCCTTCAGCTTGAGGTCGCGGCCAGTGGTGGCCGTCTCGGGCGCGGCGTGGAAGCCGGTCGGGTCGCGGGCGTCCGCCTTCTTGGTCCCCTTCGGCAGCGCGTCGGGGAGCCCCGGGCGGGCGAGGCCGACGGGGAGCTGGGTGGAGTTGGTGCTGCGGTCCTGGTCCGCGTCGATGCCACGCTGCGCCTCGCCCAGAGCGATGGCCCGGGCCTCGCGCTCGCGGAGCGCCACCTTGGTGCGGCCCAGCGGGTTGCGCCCGCCGCGCTCGAACTCGCGGTTGAGGTTGAGGGCGCGCTGCTGCTCGGTGCGGACCATCAAGATCGCCGACAGCACGGCCCTCTGTTCCTCGCCCACGAGCGCCGCCGCCAGCTCTTGCGCGCTGAAGGGGCGCTCACGGCGCTGCATCCCGTCGACCACATCGCAGAGCGCGGCGGCCAGCGGCTTGTTCAGCGTGCCCCTGGCGAGGGTCGCGAGGTTGCGCAGGCCCGCTGGCCCCACGAGTGACGCCTGCATCTGGTAGGCGGTGCGCTCGGGTGTGCCCAGCCCCTCGCGGGCCAGCACGGCGGCGGGCGTGGCGAACAGCTCCTCGGTCACGCGCAGCGACCGTGCGGCCTCGTCGAAGGCGCGCAGCTCCTCCCACCGGGTGTCCTCGCTGGACCGGATCAGGTCCACCCGGGCCTGCTTGACCGAGTTGGCGAGTGCGGGCCGCAGCGCCTCCTCGCCCACGTTGTTGCTGCGCAGTCCCCGGCGCACCTCCTCGGCCTTGGCGCGAAGCCCGTCCTCGAAGGCGTCGACCATCTTCTGGAAGCGCTCTGCACGGCGGCGCGTTGCCTCCGCGACCTCGAACACGGCCTGGGGTTTCAGCAAACCGCCCTCTGAGATCGGGCGCGGCGGGGTGTTGTCGGACTGGGGGTCCAGCTCTGGCATGTCGGCTCCTCGGAGGTTGGCAGCCGCCTTGCCGGAGCGCCATGCTCGGCCATCGCCCTCCACCGGGCGGCAATCGTCCTGCGACCGGACTATACGCTGTCGGTGGTGCCGGGCAGAGCGCTATCCCTTGTTGCCGGGCCAGGGCGGGCCGTCCCAGCCGTCGGCCAAGCCGGGGTCCGGCTTTGGGCCAGCCAATCCGGCAGCCTCGCGCTCGGCCAGGAACTCCTCCATCGTCATCTTGGGCGGCAGGACCACGACGCCGCCCGTGTTCACGCTCACGTTCACCGCCGCCGCCTCGCCCTCGCGGTAGCCGTGCCGCGTCTTGAGCAGGAACAGGTTGGCGACCACGTTGCCGTCGTCCGCCAGCTCGCGGAGGTTGCCCACCAGGGCATCGTGCTCGCGGGCGAGGCCCCGCTGGTACGCCTCCTCCACCCTGGGGTCGCGCTTGCGGACGTCCAGGAAGGTGCTGGAGTGCATGCCCAGCACCCGGGCGATGGTCGCGGCGTGGCAGCCGCGACCAGCAAGCTCCTCGACCACATCGAGCCCCTGCGGCGTCACCTCCCAGTGCGAGCGCCCGCCCGCGCCGGGCTCCGGCGGCACCAGCCGCGCGGGAAGGTCGGCGGCACTCATGTCCGTGCCTCCCGGTCGTACTCCTGGCAGACCCGTTGGCTGACACCCTTGCCGCAGCGCAGCTCCCGCGCGATCCGGTCCATGCCCATCCCGCGCGACCGCAGCGCCCGGATCGACGCGACCAGCGTGTCCGGGGCTGGCGGCCTGCCGATGCGCTTGCCCATTGCGCGGGCACGCTCCATCCCAGCCCTAGTGCGCTCCACGATCATGGCCCGCTCAAACTCCGCGAACACCGCGCTCATCTGCATCAACGCGCGGCCCGCCGGGGTCGACGTGTCCACGCCCTGCTGCTCAAGGATCAGGTCGATGCCCAGGGCGCGCAGGGTGTCGAACACATCCACGAGCTGGGTCAGTGAGCGCCCAAGGCGGGACACATCCCAGGCCAGGAGGATGTCGAACCGCCGCCGTGCCGCGTCCGCCAGCATCCGCTCCATGCCGCTTCGCGACGGGCTGGCACCGGACGCGGTGTCCACGTACTCGTGCACGACTTCGAAGCCCGCGCGGGCGGCCACCTCCCGCAACCGGAGGAGCTGGTTGTCCGGGGTCTGGTCCCCCGTGCTCACCCGCGCGTAGATCGCCGCGCGCCTCGCCGTGCCGTCCGCCATATGCCACCTATCAAACGCCCAAAGACAACAGCTAGAACGTACCGTGAACGCACGTGCGACGCTACCCCGTAAGCGTTCGGAAGCGGGGTTGTCCGTTGGTGCTTGGCGGACCCCCACGGGGCCAATGGCTTAGCTGTCGCCGCCCGGCAGACCCTTTCGGGGTGGGCGATGCCAGTGCGCCTGGACTTTGCCTTTTTGCAGGACCGCAGAGCACGCACAGCGCGGCATTCAGGGCACTCTCCGCAAGGCGAGGGCAATCGCAGAGGCTCTCCATCCACCGCTGAGTAGGGGTCAGGTGCGAAGATGTTGGTCCAAACAAACGCCCCCGCCGTCCCCCCGCCGTCCCCCCACCCGTTCCCCAGCAGGGGGGGACGCTCGGCACCCACCGTAGCTGGCCTTTCTCCGCCGTTCCTTCCCGTTCCCCCCTTAGGGAGAAGAGTAAAGGAGAGCGTGCAGGACGGCGGCGGCTCTGGGCCTCGGGCATACCCGTCGGCACCTCCGGGGCGGCGCGCGGAACGGTCAGGAACGGGGGGTACGCTGGGCATTCCCGCCACCCTGCCAAGGGGTTATCCGTTCCGGGCCTTTGCACCACAGCGTTCCCGCCGGGAACGCCTAGAAGGGTTCCGCGCGCCCACCTTCCGTCTCGACCACGCCTTCAAGGTCGCCCTCCGGGCCAAAACGGGGCACGAGGCGCGGCACGTTCCCGTCGCCCCGGACATAGCACCACTCGGGGTGCGGCAGGCCGAACCGGCGCTTGGTGCGCTCGAAGCCCAGCCGCCGCATCGCGTCCCCGAGCCGCTCGTTGTCGTCCTGCGTCCGGTGCCCGGCCTGCCTGCCGACGATGCGCCACGCATCCTCCGCCTTCACCTTGCCGGGCCTCTCCCCGCCAAGGGCGTCGTGCAGCCGCTCATAGAACGGCTCCTCCACCCGCCGGGCGTCCTGCTCGGCCTCGGCATCGGCCCACAGGTCAGGGTCCAGCCGGATCGGCACCCCCTCCGCCTCGCGCGCCGCTGCCTCCGCCCAGAGCTGGTCCCGGTCCCGGCGCAGTGCGTCAAGGTCGAAGCCCTCCACAGCCACCGGCCAGAACCGGCGGTTGCCGGTTGTGTCGCGCAGGTATCGGCTGTCGTTGGTGGTGCCGACGATCACGCACTGGCGGGGCACCTCGCGCTCGCGCCGGTCGTATGACATCCGGGCCTTGTCGTGGGTCCGTGACAGGAAGCCCTTGAGGTGGTCGGTCCCGGCCTTGCGGTTGCCCTTCAGCTCGCCCGCCTCCGCGATCCACTTGCCTGACAGCGCCTCGATCACGCGCTTGCTCTCTGCGTTCAGCGGCAGGTCGTCGGTGAACCATTCGTCGCGGACGGCCAGCTCCTTGAGGGCCGTGCTCTTGTTGGTCCCCTGCGCGGATTCAAGCACCAGCATCTCATCGAACTTGACCCCGGGGCGGCGCACCCTGCGGACGGCCGCAACAAGGACCAGCTCACCCACCGCGCGGGTGTAGGGCGTGTCCGCCGCGCCGCCATACTCCACCAGCCAGCGCCCGATGCGCGGCACCCCGTCCCAGCTTAGGGCCGCGAGGTACTCCAGCACCGGGTGCCGCGCGTTCCGGCGGGCGGTGTCGCTCAGCACGTCATAGAAGAAGTCCTTGGTGGGCCGGAAGCCGAACCGCTCGTCAATCTCAAGCCGGAGCCGGATGGCGGCGGCGTCGTCAAGTGCCGGCCCGTATCCCTCCAGCCCCTCGACAAGGTCGCGCCCGGCGAACTCGTCGTACCACAGAGACACGCCCAGCCGCCGGAGCGCCACGCGGATGTTGTGCTGCGAGTTTGACACCGGCTTGCCGTCCTTGTCGGTCACGAAGCTGTCGTCGACGCTCTCCCGTGCCTCGCTGGCCTGCCGCCGGGCATAGCTCTCGCGGTCCTTCTGGTCCCTGACGTGAGCGCTGATGGCGAGGTCTGGGTCCAGCAGCACGCCCAAAATGTCTGCCTCGGAGCATCCCCGGCGCACCATCTCGCAGGCCACCCAGAAAACCACCTTAGAGCGGTCGCCTCGCCAACTGCCATCTGGATCCAGCGCACCGTCCCAACGCATCGGGTTGTCCGGGTCGTGGCCGCGCACGATCACGCGGCGGCAGAGGTCGCCAACCGGCAGGGCGTCTAGGTCCACACCCCGGGCTGGGGCCGCAGAGACAGCGCGCAAGTGCGCGCCCGCACCGCCACCGGGCTTGGGAGCAGCCGGGAAATCCTCAGGCCGGTAGCGGCGCGTCCAGTCGTCATCCACCACCTGCGCGACACGCGGCGTGCGGCCCTTATTGCGCTTCTTCTGTCCGGGCAAGTTGATGGTCCCGGGCAGCCGCATGATGCGCTCGGCATTGTGGCAGGCGTCCCCCTGAAGGTCTGCCTCGACCTTGAGGTTCCGTGCCTCCACCGCATCCCAGAGGCGGGCCAGGTGTGCGTCGACCTCCGCGCGCTCGGCATCACTCAGCGGCCCGCGCTCGCCCGACTTCGCTTCGCGCCAGAACAGCCGCGCCAGCTCCGCAGAGCCTCCTACCGGCACGTCCTCGCGAAGCAACCAGAAGCCCTGGAAGCCCCCGCCACTGTCGATGATGGCGGTGGGCGGAGGGGAGAACTCCCTCAGCACCCGCTCGGCACGCTCCCGTTCGGCGTCGAGGTCCTCGCCCGGCCTCGGGTCCACGTCCACATGCAGCGCCCTGATGCCGGACACCGCGCCCTTGTTCGGCTTTCTTTCCACAGGGCCGAACACAGCATTGACGGTGAAGTAGATGTTCTGGACGCCCTGCCGCTCGTCGATCCACGCCGCCATCTGGCTTTCCTCGCTCGCGGCGAAGGTTGCGGTGGTGGTCCGCCCCCTGTCGGGAGGGATGGCGGTCAGGACGCGGAGCCCATCGCCGCAGAAGTGTCCAAGGAAATCCAGCGCCGCAGAAGTGTCAGGCACCAAGCCTTCGGCCTCGCCCCGGCTGGCTCCCTCCGCTACCTTAGCGGCGTTGGGTTGATCCTCGTGAGCATGTCTGACTGCACCTCCGGCATCCGTCCCAGGGCCGGGGGTGCTTTCGTCTTCACCCCGGCTCATTCCGACACCTCACCAGACTCAACCCACGCTCGGACGTCATCCGCCCGGTAGCGGACGCTGTGTCCTACTTTCAGGAACGGCGGGCCGGTTCGCTTGGCCCGGTAGCCCTCAAGGGCCTTGGGCGAGAAGCCCGTCATCTGTGAGACCTGTTCGGCGGTCAGGTACTCGGGTGTCACGGGGATGCGTCCGCGCGGCAGCTCGCGGAGGATGCGCGCAGCGAGGGCGTCTGCGATTGCGTCGATTGTCTGTTGGTCCATTGTCGTCACCAGTCCAGACCGCCTCACCTTGACGGTCGGGTTCAGTGACAGGGCACTGGCGCAGCGCGCCCGCTGGGTTGCCCCGCGCCCTAGTGTTCCTCGGGCGCTCCCCGCGCGCGGCACGTCCCAGCAGGCCGACGCAGTTTCTTAGTCAAGTGTCCCTAAACTACCCCCCCGGGGCCGTTGTGGGAAACCCTGAATCCCCCTCTACACAACTGAATCTCTTGTTCTCTCCGGCTCAAGCAAGGCAAACGTCGCCGCCGTCATGCGCTCCTGCTCGGCCAGCAGCTTGTCGAACAGCGCGCTCTCGTGGATGTAGACGCCGTCTATCCCCGGGACTGTGTGGTCCAGCAGCAGGCGGGCGTTGACGTGGTCGATGCCCTCCCGCTGGGCGATGGTCCTGTAGGTGTGGCGCAGGATGTGGCCCGTCTCCGACGGCAGGGCCTTCTCCTTCCAGACCTGCGTTGCGATCACCTCGCTGGTCTTGCTTGAGCGCGTCGGAAACAGCCACTCCGACCCGGGGAAGAGGACCTCGCTTGCGCTGAGCGTTCGCCCAACGACCTCCACCATGCGCGCGGACAGTGGCAGGTCAAAGGACCGGCCCGACTTCATGCGGGGGATGGAGATGGCCCGGGCGTCAAGGTTGACCCACTCCCGGCGGAGCGAGACCAGATTGCCGGGCCGGAGCCCGGACAGAAGGCCCAGCAGGTGCATGTCGCGGCGCAGCGGGTTTGGCAGCGCCTGAACCCGCGCCCACCAGTCCGGCAGGTCATCCGGCATGATGACGCGGTTGCTGGCCCGTTCCTTGTTGAACGTGACCGCCGCGACAGGGTTGCCAGGGAGCGAGTCAGGATCATCGACCACCTTGAGCGCGAAGTTGTACCCGGCACGGAAGTCCCTCAGTGCCTGGTTGGCGGAGCGAGGACCGTGGTCGCGGGTGATGCGGCGGTGCTCCTCGCGCGCCATGCTGCGCCGCACATTGGCAATCGACAGGTCCGCCCACTTGGGCAGGTAGCGGTCCAGCCGCACCATCATGTCGTCAACCGTCCGCTGCGCGCAGTCGCGGGCCAGCATGTCGGCTGTGTATTCCTCGTACATCCGGCGCACGGTCCACGTTCCAGCGTCACCCGATGCGTCCGGCGCGGGTGCGTTGGGGTCTATGCCGCGCTTGATCTGGTCCAGCACCGCGAGCGCCCGGCTGCGCGCGTCGTCCAGCGTCATCTCATCGGTGCCCCCGAGCGTCTGGCGGACGGTCTTGACCAGCTTGCGCCGCCCCCTCTGGCCCTGCCAGAGGTCGCGCTGAACCTTGTAGGACTTACCCGTTTTGTTGACCGCAACGAGGAGCCCAGTCACCTTCGCGTCCCGCACAACGGAGGGCTTTCCCTCATAGGCCAGCGACCTTATCCGTGCTTCTGTCAGCCTCTCTGGCATCCCTGACCTCCCTCCGAACCGTATTTTCGCCCTGCTGCGAACCGTTTCCGAACCGGGTAAGGATAGGGAGCGGGAGGGCAGCTAAAGAGAGACTTAGCTCCAACTAGCTGAAAAAGCTATCGTTTAGGGTGAACGCGGGGGCGGAAAAGGGGCAGAGTTGGCCGACTTCTAATCCGCAGGTTCCAGGTTCGAGTCCTGGAGGGGTCGCCAACCTAATCCAACCCTTTGAAGTTCGATGGCATAGGACGGTATCGAGGCTGACGGTATGGCGGTTGTTGTGCTGCGGCGCCGCAGGTGATCAGCAGGTTTGATCACCATCCTTACGCGCGCAGCCAGCCATCGTTGAATGTGACGGCGTCAACACCGGCCAGATGGCGCACCCGCTCCAATTCCGACCGCAGAGCTTCGCAGCGCGCCTTACCCATGCGAACACCGGCTTCCGTCCAGAACGCGCGGACGACGATGGTGCTGCGGTCTCGCTTGGCATCGAGTCTGCCGATCAGACGATCGCCCTGCAGGACTGGAAACACGTAGTAGCCATACCGGCGTTTAGCTTCGGGCACGAAGATCTCGATGCGGTAGTCAAAGCCGAACAGTCGCTGGGCGCGTGCACGATCCCGCAAGGCTGGGTCGAACGGCGATAGGATGCGCACCCGTGCAGTCGGCTCTGATAGCTGAGCGCTCAGGTCCAAATTGCGTTCGGTCGTGAAGCATCGTCGCAACGACCCGTCCGCCGCCTGGATATCCGCTTCAAGGATGCGGCCCACGGCCAGCGCATGCGCGCACCAGGCCTTGGCCTCGTCCCTTGTGACAATCTCGAAGAAGGCCGCCAATTCGCCACTGGTGCCATAGCCAATCCGATCCAGCGCCTCTGACATCGCCCAATCGACGATCTCCCCGTCGTCGAACCGCGTGTTCAGGTGCTCTGCCGGGATCACCCGTTCAGCCAGGTCATAGTACTTCTGGAAGCCACGGCGATGACAGATGGCCAGTTGGCCCGAGCGCCACAGAAACTCCAGCGCGGTCTTCGACGGATGCCAATCCCACCAACCTGTGGAGCCGTGCTCGTGATCGCCGAGTTCGCGCGAACAGGCAGCGCCATGGTCGGAAATGTGGCGCAGCACCTCGTCGGTCTCGGCCTCCCAGCCCGCGCGGCGGTCCTTTGCCCAGTGCGCCCGCATGCGGGCCCCGTCACGCGCGAACTTCAGGCGCCACTTTGGGTAGAACTTCATCGGAATGACTGAAGCGTCGTGCGTCCAATGCTCGAACGCTGTTCGGTGGCTGGAGACCAGTTGTTCCAGTGCCTTTGGCCGATACTGTCCGCGTCGGGACCACAGGATCAAATCATGGGCGCGGGCCAGCGTATTCACGCTGTCGACTTGCACGAACCCCAAGTCGTTCAGAACACCGTCCAGATCTGCGCCTTTGCCAGGTCCCGCCCCCTGTCGCAGCAACAGGTGACGGTCGAGGAACAGGCGGCGGGCCCGTTGATTGTCCAAGCGGGGGCGGGTCATGCCCCACGTGTATGTCGCAGATACGCCGCCGTCCAAGCGTTTCGGGGCAACGCATGATGCAGTCGCAGATCAGTTCCTCGCAGGGATGCATGCGGGGGCTAGTTTGCAGGCTGACCGCTGCATCGTCGTTGCACCCTAGCCGATCACGGCCATCCATGGTTGATGCAACCGCCAAGTCGCTACCGCGAACGGCGTCCCTTCGTGAGGTACCGTGACCGTTTTGCCAACCGGGTCTGATCTTTGCTCTGAAGCACCCGAAATTTTACGTCGATGAAACGGTCTTTCCTAAAGACGTTGGCGCATGTCGGCTGATCAAAAACCGCTTTCGCCTTCGCTAGAAGGGGAGCTTGTCCTGACGGATGTTATCCGGCGCCTTGCCGTTTATCCGTACTTTGTCCGACTTTCCCTGCCTCGCGACTACGCCGACCCGGATCGCCTTCGGTCACAGTTAGACGCCATCCATGGGCCAGCTGGCGTGTGCGTCACCCGGATCAGGATCGAGCCGGAGGCGCCCACCCGGCAGGGCCCCACCACCCAGCTGAGCAGGACCAGCCGGGCGATGCCGCTCCATACGGACTCCTCGTATGAAGAGCGTCCTCACGAACTGATCGCATTCCAGATGGTCCAGGCTGACCGGAGTGGGGGCCAGTCGATGCTTGCGCCGGTGGACGACGTGCTTGGCATGCTGGACGACGAGACGGTTGACGCTCTGCATCAACCGCTGTTCCCGTTCGGGCCTTTCAAGCGCCCAATCCTGGAGGGGACCGGCCACCAGACGCGCGTCCGCTACTATCGGCGCCAAATTGCGCCTGGCCTCGACCCGCTTCAGCCCAAATCTGCAGCTTGTATCGCGGCGATGAACAACCTGGACCATGCGCTCGCAGAGGTTGGACAGGCGCATAGAGCCAACCTGCAGGCCGGCGACGTCCTATTCATGAATAATCACAAGGTTCTGCACGGGCGCACCGCCCTGCCAGCCGACAGTGCCCGGCTGATGTATCGCTATCGAAAGCACCTGAGTGCCTAACGACCAGCAGGACCTTCTTCGCCGCAAACTGTCTGAGGCCGCAAAACACGGCCGAGGGCAGGCCGGAGAGCAGATGGAGGCGCTGGCCGCCCAGTTTCCTTTTCTGGGTAACGCCGCCTCAGGCCAGGTGCCGACCGTTATGTTGTTCAGGTCAGTTCGGTATGCACATGCCAAGGTCGGCCCGGACGACGATGTCCAACTGTGGATCCCGGAAGGCCACTTTTCGACGAAGTTCTTTCTGGAGTCATTTCCTGGGCGGCAGGTCATTGCCAATGTCTTTGGCGCCAACCTGCCGGCGGGCGCCTCAGCAAAACCTGCTGATGTGGCGATCAACACGATCAGTTGCCCGGACCTGCACAATGCCGACCTGACGGCACTGTCAGCTTACTTGGCCGAACATCCCGACATGCCGGTCATAAATCACCCGGATCTGATTCAGCGGACTGCCCGGGTGGACATATGCGATGTTCTGGCGGGCATCCCAGGTTTGTTGGTGCCGCGGACGAAACGGATCCTGCTGGAAGGCGACGACCTAGAGGCGACCCTCAGCTGCGAATTGGCGGAATTCGACAGTCCGGTGATCTTGCGCGAGGCGGGCGCGCACACGGGCCGCACTGTTTTCCTGCTGCGCAATCAGACCGAGTTGAGTGCGGCACTCGCCAAGTTCGGTCCGGGCACCAGCATCTACGCCACGCAATTTGTGGACTCACGGGGGTATGTACAGGGAGACACACAGGGTGGCGCGTCCTTATTCACCAAGTTCCGCGCTTTCTTTATCGACGGCGCGATTTACCCCGTAGCGCGCCTGGTCTCAAACGCGTGGAGCATACATTCCGGCGATAGATACCGCGTGATGTTTGCGATGCCAGACGCCCAGCGGCACGAGCGCGCCTATTTGTCCGACCCGGAAAGCGCCCTGGGCCCTGCCGGGATCCGCGCGCTGGAGGAGGTTCAGCGGCGCCTGAAACTGGATTTCTGCGGGATCGATTTTACCAGGCTGCCGAATGGCGATCTGCTGCTTTTCGAAGCGAACCCCGTCATGCGCCACAACTATGATCACGCAAAGACGTTCGCCTACACAAAGCCCAACCTAGACCGCATTTCCCGGGCCTTCGCCGACATGGTGCAGGCCCGGATCGCTTTGGCTGTGTCGTAAGTATTCGGGAAACTTCGTCTTCGTAAGCTGCGTCCGGGGTGAGATCACCGGAGAGCGGGCTTGACGTTGCTGAATGGATACGCTGCGGACGCGTTTGACGTCGTTTCCGGGTCCGGGACGCTGACCGTCGGTGATCAATTCCGCCTGGATCCTGCCTACGATTCTGCCACTGACGCGATCACTTTCGACGTCTCAGACGGGGATACCCGGCTCGACGGCGACGAAGGCGCTAACGATAGCGGTCATGACACAGATCAGACCGCGGTCGTTCGCGATGCCTCTGGCGGGACGATCGCCTCTGGTCGGATCTATACCGAAGACGCACGGACACTGACGACGCCAGATGGCACGCAGGTCACGGTGTACCGGATGGAGATCGGGGGCACGCATGTCGGCTGGTTGACCAGCGAGCCGCTACAGCCCGGCGTCACCTACGAAGTTGACGATCACTTCAACATCACCGGCACCACGGGCAGCGGGGGCGGCGACGGCGATGGCAGTTCGGTGGTCGTCACCCATGGCAACGCGGCAGACGAGTCCGATATCGGCGGCGTAGCCTACGACCCCACGGTCGACAATACCATCCAGGGTGGTCAGTTCGACGACAGCATCCTGGCGGCAGACGGCAACGATGTGGTCGACACAGGCGCCGGCGACGACAGCATCGACGGCGGAGCCGGTCAGGACGATCTGTCGGGCGGCACGGGCTCGGATACGATCACGGGTGGGTCAGGATCGGACACCATCGCGGGGGAGGCAGACGCCGACAGCCTCCGCGGCGATTCCGGTGCCGACATCATTTACGGTGGAAGCGGGGCGGACACCATCGACGGTGGTGCAAACGCCGACCTGCTCTACGGCGGTGATGACGCCGATAGCCTCAGCGGCGATAGTGGCCTGGACACTGTTTACGGTGGCGCTGGTGGGGACACCATCGACGGCGGCGCGGATGCCGATGTCCTTTACGGGGGCACCGGTGCTGACAGTCTCAGCGGCAACGACGGTGTCGATGTCCTTTATGGGGGTGACGGCGCAGACTCAATTGATGGTGGCGCCGGCGCTGACCTGATCGATGGTGGTACCGGCAACGACACCCTGGCAGGTGGGACCGGGGCAGACACCTTCGTCGTCCGCTCGGCAGACTTCTCGGACCTGGGAACAGCGGAAGAGATTACCAACGCGCTGGTCGAACTGAACCTGGTCGGTATCGAGAATTGGCAGGCGTCCAAGGGTCTGGACGCCTCCGCGGGAGAGACCGCCACCGGTGATGTCGACCTGTTGGACGTCAACGACTTGGGTGACGAGGTCAAGGACTCCCTGAAATGGATCATCGGAAGCAGTGCGGCCGATGATGCCGAGGATCTTTTTGAGGACGCGCTCCAGGACTACCTCGACCAGAGCGGCAATGACGACATTGCGCCGAAAGACATCAGTGACCTTGCCTATAGTGTCCTAAGCCCAGAGGTGGGTGTCTTCGCCGCCGGGATTGCCGGGCTGAGCGTTTACTATGAAGCCCAGGAACAGTTGAGCGTCACAGATACCAGCGAAGCAGCGGCTGGTACGATAAAGGATGATATCCTCGCACGCGCGACCCACGATGTGATCGACGATTTCCAGATCGGCACGGATACGCTGGATCTGTCCAATCTGACCTACATGGGTGGCAGCGGCCTATCGACCAACGATGTTAAAATCACCGACAGCCTAGGTGACGGATCGGGTGATGCCGTCCTGAACATGCCGGATGGATCGTCGCTGACGCTGCGGGGGGTCAGCGTCTATGATCTGGACCCAAGCGCGCTGGAAAGCATGGGCTTTACCGCGTCCGACGACGCAACCGGGTTTCAGAACACCTTCCTCGCCGGCTCGGGCAGCATTGACGGCGGTGGCGGCAACGACGCCCTGTCCGGTTCAGCCAGTGACGAGACGATCACCGGCGGCACTGGCAACGACACCGTCATCTTGGGCGGCGGCGCGGACACGGTGGACGGGGGCGATGATCAGGATGTTCTGATCGTCAGCGACAACTTCAATGGCAGCTCCGTCGATGGCGGCAGCGGCGGCACGGATCGTGACCGGCTCGACTTCTCGGCCATGACCACCGCGGTGACCGTCAGCGCGGCCAGCGACGACGACGGCACCTTCAACGACGCCGCTGGGTCAACCGCGACCTTTGCGGACATCGAAGACTTCACCGGATCGGCGCAGTCCGATGAAATCGT
>JBCCML010000040.1:0-47747 GCA_039026375.1 Pseudomonadota bacterium | reverse complement strand
TACGCGCTGGCCGCGGCCTACACCGATTTCATCCGGGCAGTGCTGCTGTTTTATCTGGCGCCCGCCTGGTCGACCCTGATCGAGGTGATCTGGTTTCGACGGCGCTGGACCCGGTTTGTCAGCCTGGCGCTTAGTCTCTCCTTCGTGGGCATTCTGCTGATCAGCCGGGGCGAGATTGAGTTCAGCGGCCTCGGCGCGCTGGGCGACTGGATGGCGCTGGGCTCGGGGCTGTCCTGGTCGATCGGGGTGGCGCTGTTGTTCTCCGGCGCACGGGCCAGCACGGGCGGGACATTCCTGGTCGCCGCCCTCTCCGGCGCGGTGATGGCGGGCCTTATCGGCATGCTCGATGGCAGCATGGCCCAGGGTTGGCCCAGCGTGGACCTGGGCCGGCTGTGGGCCAGTGCCGTCTTTGCCTGCGGCTTCATGGGGATCTTGCTCGGCGGCACGCTGTGGGGGGCATTCCAACTGCCGCCCACCGTGATGACCTATCTTCTGAGCCTGGAGATCATCGGCGGGGTATTCTCATCGGCGGTGTTTCTGGACGAACGGTTCGGCTGGTTCGAGGCGGGCGGGGCCGTCTGCATCCTGTCCGCGGTGCTGGTCGAGGTGTTGGCCCAACGCCAGACACGGGAGAAGGCCGTGTGACGGGGTCCCCGCGGGGCTTAGTCCCGGCGGTAGCGCCCGCGCAGATAGCGCAGAGTGGAGCCATTCACCTCAAGATCGCGCCAGCCGTTCAGCATGGTCGTGCTGGGGCGCAGCGTGGCGATGGCCCAGTTGCCCAAGGGCTTGGCGTCCTCGCCCGACAGATCCAGCACATAGCCGTCGCACAGGCGCGCACCGCAGAACTTGCCGCCCAGGATCAGGAACGCCTCGGGCACGCCGTCGCGGTTCAGGTCCACCATTTCCAGGCGGCGGATCTCGGGCACGTCACCGCCCGCCTGCGCCGCGGCGAAGGCCAGCGCCTTGGTGCGTTCCGGGCTGGCAGGCGTGCTGTCTTCCTGTTCGGCCCAACGGACCTGGCAAAAGTCGATGACGGCGGCCAGCATCTCGGCCGCCTTGGCGACGGGAATGGGACCGGCATCCTCTGGTACCACGGTGAAGCGGTTGACCTGGGCTAGCGCCTCAAAGACCGGGTTGTCCGCGCGGACCGCCAGCACAAAGGCCCGGCGAGGCGCATCATAGCGCGCAGCCGATAGGGCATATTCCAGGCGGTTGACGCGCACGCGCACCAGCTCCGGCGGCGGTGCGCCCACGAACAGCTTGGCGGCCAGCGACAAGCGCATCTCCCCCGGTCGGGTCAGCACGGGCCGCCGCACCTGAGAGCTTTCCGCCGTCAGCCCCCGCAGCGACCGCCCGCCGCAGGCCACCTCGACCGAGCCATCGGCCGACCGGGCCTGGGCCTGGAACCAGGCGCCGTCATCCAGGGTGTTCGACGTCCAGTCGGCGGCCCACGCGGTCGCGCCGCTTGCCACCGCCGCCACCACCACCCATGCCGCCAGCGCTTTCCGCAAACCCTGCCCCTTACCCGGTAATCAACGTGCCGGCGCCATGCTCGGTGAACAGCTCCAGCAACACGCCATGCGGTTGCCGGCCATCCAGGATCACCGCAGCACCGCAGCCCGCCTCGATCGCCGCCAACGCGGTCTCGGCCTTGGGGATCATGCCGCCGGCAATGGTGCCATCCGCCATCAAGTCGGTCACTTCATCGGGCGACAGCTGGGTCAGCACCCGGCCCTCGCCGTCCTTGACCCCCTGCACATCGGTCAACAGCATCAGGCGCTCGGCCCCCATGGCGCCGGCAAGCGCCCCCGCCGCAGTGTCGCCATTGATGTTGAACGTCTCCTCCGGCGAGCGCCCGGCCCCCACGGGTGCCACCACCGGGATCAGCTCGCTGTCGATGAAAGTCTGCAGCACCCCTGGGTTGATCGACACCGGCGCCCCCACCCAGCCCAGATCCAACACCTGTTCGATGTGGCTGTCCGGGTCGCGCCGCCGCTTCAGCGCCTTTTCGCAGACGATCAGATTGGCGTCCTTGCCGCTCAGGCCCACCGCCTGGCCGCCCTGCGCATTGATGGCCGCAACGATCGACTTGTTGATCCGGCCCGCCAGGACCATCTCGACCACCTCGACCGTTTCGGCCGTGGTAACCCGCAAGCCGTCCTTGAATTCGGAGTGGACGCCCAGACGCTCCAGCATCTGGTTGATCTGCGGCCCCCCGCCGTGCACCACCACCGGGTGCACGCCGCACTGCTTCATCAGCACGATATCGCGGGCAAAGTTGGCCATCGACTTGGCGTCGCCCATGGCGTGGCCGCCAAACTTCACCACCACGGTCTTGCCGTCGTAGCGCTGCAGATAGGGCAGAGCCTCGGACAGGGTGCGTGCCGTCGCCAGCCAATCGCGCTTCATCGCCTTCGAATACTCCATCCCCGATCCCCAAACCCACGGGCTTTTGCGTTGTTAACCCGCAGCGCTTCAGGGTCCAAGGGTGTAGTGTCCCGTCCACGCAGGGGCACGGACACACGCGGGGGGCGGGGTGGGCGGGCGGGCGCCCCTCCGCGTGTGTCCGCAACAGGTCCAGCCAGACCAAAGTCAGACAGGCTGGGCGCGCCGCTCCATCACGCGCAGCCAACCCAGCAGCCCCAGCAGCAGCAGGGCCACCAGGCTCAGCATCCACAGCGGCATCGCAAAACCGCCGGTCGCGCCCGCGACCAGCCCGATCGACAGCGGCCCCAGCACGCCGCCGACCTCGGCCACCGTAAAGAACATGCCCGCTGCCATGCCCGCCCGTTCGGACGGCACGCCCGGCGCTTCCATCAACAGCAGGATCGCCACCGTCATCATCGAGGATCTCGCGATCCCCTGCAGGATCAGCCCGGTCGCCAGCCCGATCCCCGGCGTCAGATGCAACAGCAGCGTTGCGACCAGCACGGCGACAAACAAGCCTAGCATGATCGGCACGCGCCGCCTGGGCGTGGAAAACCGGGGGATCAGCAGCGCGCCGAACACCCCGACAATCGTGGGGATCGAGGCCCAGTCCGACGCCGCCACCGGGTCCATGCCCTTATCGCGCAGAATCTCCGGCAGCCAGTTGGTCAGGCCGTGGTTCAACATGAAGATGCCGATCGACATCAACAGCACGATTTGCACCGTGCGCAGCCGGGACAACTCGGCCAGCGCCTTCAATGATCCCGCCTTGGACAGCCCCTCGACCGAGCCATCGCGCGCCCGTGCCTCCGGGTGGCGCGAGATCGCCAGCCAAACCAGGCCCGAGACCAGCACGAAGCCCGCCATGACCCACAACACCTCGCGCCACGACCCGACCGCGGGCAGCAGGCTGCGCTGCACCAGCCACAGGACGGCGATGCCGCCCAGCGCCGGGCCGGTCATGTAGATGCCCATCGCCATCCCGCGCGAGGCCCCCTGGAACCACAACGCGATCAGCTTCGGCGCCCCGATCGAGACCATGGGCCCGCCCAGGCCAAAGACAGCGACGGCGAAGAATAAAAACGCCTCGGACCCCGCGGCGCCGCGCAAGGCCAGCGAGCCCGCCATGACCACGGCCGACAGCATCAGGCCCAACGCCACGCCGGTGCGGTCCATCAGGGCGCCCAGCGGCAGCGCCGCCGCGATGTAGACCAATTGCCAGGCCCCCAGCACCGCGCCCATGCCGCCGGGGTCGGCCTGCAGGTCGGCGGCGATCTCGGTCACCATCGGCGCCATAGACGCGATGCACAGCCCGAACGAGAAGTACATCAGCCAGACACCGAACAGCACCACCCAGCGATAGGGGTGCGGGGCACTTTCGGCGTTGGCTGTGTCGCCTGCCTGGCTGTCGGTGATGGTGGCGCTCATTGGGCGTGCGTAACACGGCGCCCACGCCCATCGTATCCGTCCCGTGATGGTTGTGGATTGGTCCACGCAACGCAGTGTTTCGCAGGCATGCGCACGAAAATCGCCGATCGCCATATCACCTGGAATTACAGGACCTCAGATGACTTTATTCGAAATAAAATCATCCATATCGCATTAGCGGACCTGTTAATGGACACTGTCGGCGCGCGAGTCTCGCTGGCCGTCTCGCCTTTCGTCTCGCCGCCCTGAGACCGCCGTCTCGTTGCAAGTCACGGCAAAGGTCACTGCATTAGTCACCTGGCAAGTCACGGCATAAGTCAGCGCCCGATTCACGGCCTGGTCCATTGTGCAATTCACCAGGACCGTCCGGTGCACAAGTCACGGATTGCATGATCTTACCGCCGACAATTGTCGCACCAAGTCGCCCGCCGCGATCCCTGCGGCGACCGCCATGTTCAACGAGCGCACGCCGCTGACCATGGGGATCACGACGCGGGCATCCGCGACGGCATGCACCTCCTCGGGCAGGCCGACACTTTCGCGTCCGATCAGCAGAACATCACCGCGTTGAAAGCGAAAGGCCCACAGATTTGTGGCCCCTTTCGTCGTCATGGCCACCAGACGGCCGCGCGACACCGTCTGATAGGCCTGCCAACTGGCATGGCGCACGACCTCGGCCTGAGCGCCATAATCCAGCGCATGCGACCGCACGGCGGCCATGGAAAAGGCGAATCCACAGGGCTCGATCACGTCTACGGCCAAGCCCAGACAGGCCCCCGTCCGGATCACCAGGCCCACATTCGGCGCAAGGTCAGGTTGATAAAGCGCAATCCTGGCAGGGATTTCTTCAGAGGTGTTCGGGTACGGACTCACGTGCGTCGGCTTGCCGCTGGATTTGTGGGGTCTGCATAACATATTGCTACGCGCACGCGGAGCATTCTTTGCGTGCTCCTCAAGTGAGGGAAATGCCTGCCGGGGGTAGGTACCGAAGCTAAGAATGGAGAGGTCTCGTGTCCGGAGACGGAAACCGCCGCGACTTTTTGTATGTCGCAACCGGCGCCACGGGCGTTGTCGTGACGGGAGCGGCTGTGTGGCCACTCGTCGATCAAATGAACCCATCTGCGGATGTGCTGGCATTGGCCTCGATCGAGGTTGACGTCTCCAGCATGGACCCAGGCTCGCAGCTGACCGTCAAATGGCGCGGCAAGCCGGTGTTCATCCGCCGTCGGTCTGAGGCCGAGATCGAAGCGGCCCAAAAAGTCGCTCTGACCGATCTGCCCGACCAGGATGCGCGCAACTTTAACCGCGATGGTGCTGACGCCGAAGATGGCAACCGGACGCTGGATGCGGACGGCGAATGGCTGGTGATGCTGGGTGTTTGTACGCACCTGGGCTGCGTGCCGCTGTCTGACTCGGGTGACTTCAACGCTTGGTTCTGCCCCTGCCACGGTTCGCACTATGACACTGCCGGGCGCATTCGTAAGGGCCCCGCTCCGCAAAACTTACCCGTTCCGCAGGCGGCTTTCGTCTCGGAAGGCGTGATCAAGCTAGGCTGAGGAGACCGTAATGGCCGGAATTCCACACGATCCCTACAAGCCGGGAACGAAAATCGAAAAATGGGTCGACCGCCGCCTGCCAATCGGTGGCCTGATCCATGGTACTCTGACCATCCCCACACCCAAGAACCTGAACTGGATGTGGATTTGGGGCATCATTTTGACCGTTTGTCTGGCGCTGCAGATCATCACAGGGATCGCCCTGGTGATGCACTACGTGCCCGACACTGAAAAAGCGTTTGCGTCCGTTGAACACATCATGCGGAACGTCAACGGCGGCTGGTTGCTGCGCTACATGCACCAGAATGGCGCCATGCTGTTCTTCGCAGCCGTCTACCTGCACATCTTCCGCGGCCTCTACTATGGCTCTTACAAGGAACCGCGCGAGATCACGTGGATCCTGGGCATCCTCATCTACATCCTGATGATGGCCACAGCCTTCATGGGATATGTGCTGCCATGGGGCCAGATGTCCTTCTGGGGCGCCACCGTGATCACCAACCTGTTCTCGGCAGTGCCGCTGATCGGTGACGACATCGTGGTCTGGCTGTGGGGCGGTTACTCGGTCGATAACCCGACCCTGACGCGCTTCTTCTCGCTGCACTACTTGTTGCCGTTCCTGATCGCCGGCCTCGTCGTCCTGCACATCTGGGCCTTCCACTCGACGGGCAACAATAACCCGACGGGCGTGGAAGTGCGTCGCGACTCGGTGGAAGTAGCCAAGCGCGACACGGTGCCGTTCTGGCCCTACTACGTGATCAAGGACCTGTTCGCTCTGGCGGTCATCCTTGCGGTCTTCATTGTGATCGTCTTCTTCATGCCGAACTTCCTGGGTCACCCCGACAACTATGTCGAGGCGAACCCACTGGCCACGCCCGCGCACATCGTCCCAGAGTGGTATTTCCTGCCCTTCTACGCGATCTTGCGCGCGATCACGGATGATCTGTGGATCATGATGCTCATGCCGTTCGACGCAAAGCTGGGCGGTGTCATCGCCATGTTCGGCTCGATCGCCGTGTTGGCCATCGTGCCGTGGCTGGACACCAGCCGCGTGCGGTCGGGCAAGTACCGTCCACAGTTCAAGGTGTGGTTCTGGTTGTTCATTGTGAACTTCTTCGTGCTGATGTGGGCCGGTTCGCAGCCGGCCACCGACACCGTCGCGATGATTTCGCTGTTGGGCACGGTCTACTGGTTCGCTTACTTCCTGGTGATCCTGCCGCTGCTTGGCATCACAGAGAAGCCGCTGCCGCGCCCGGCAACGATCGAAGAGGCGTTCGATGCCGAACACCCGATCGAGCCAACGGGCGGCGCGACCAGCGGTGGCCCAATTGCCACCCCCGCAGAATAACCCGGGTCTGGAGATAGCAAGATGAGAAAATCACGCATCATCCCAGCCATCTTCGCGGCGAGTCTCGCCGCGTCGGGCACCGCACTTGCGGCGGGCGGCAAGACGGTCATAGAAGACCCGGCGTTCTCCTTCGAAGGCCCGTTCGGGACCTACGACCGGATGCAACTGCAACGTGGCTTCCAGGTGTTCCAGGAGGTGTGTTCGGGCTGCCATGGCATGAAGTTTGTGTCGTTCCGCAGCCTCGGCGAGTCGGGTGGGCCGGAGTTCCCGCCGGAACAGATCAAGGCATTCGCGTCGAACTACGAATTGCCAGCCACACCGGGCGAGCCGTTCGTCGACGTCGACGGCGAGCGCGTTGATGAGGCTTTTTACGGCGACATGAGGGCGGCCCTACCGACCGACAACTTCCCGGCGAATGACAGCGTCGGGGCGCCAGACCTCAGCCTGATGGCCAAGGCACGCGCAGGCTTCCACGGCCCATCCGGGTTATTACTCAACCAGTTGCGGAAGGGAATTGGGGGCCCTGAGTACATCTACTCGCTGCTGGTCGGCTACGTCGAAGAGCCTGAGTGCGCTGCCGAAGCAGAGATGGACGGCCAGTACAATAACGCCTTCGCTGTCGGCGCCTACCCCGACAGCTGCAAGGTCTTCGACGAGGATGGCGTCGAGATCGACCGTTTGGCACCAGGTTCGTGGATTTCGATGTCACAGCCGCTCTACGGCGAGGACGTCGAGTACGCCATGCATGGCGGCGAAGGTGACGAGGGCCCAGTGGCGCCTGAGGCCACGATCGAACAGCAGGCCGAGGATGTGGCGGCCTTCCTGATGTGGGCTGCCGAGCCGAAGATGACCGATCGTAAGGAGGCCGGTTTCCGCAACCTTCTGATGATCCTCTTCCTTGCGGTGCTGCTCTACTACACCAACAAGAAACTGTGGGCACCGATCAAACACAGAGAGCATTGATCGGTTAAGTACAACGCCTCCGGTAAAGAGGCCCGCCCGATCTTGATCGGGCGGGCTTTTTCATATCGGCCAGATGCGCTATCCGCTGGTGTCACCGCGCATCGCGCAGAAACCAACGAGCAACGCGCATGTCCTTCAATACTTTCGGCCGGATGTTCCGGGTCACCACTTGGGGGGAAAGCCACGGCCCCGCGCTGGGCGCTACCGTAGACGGCTGTCCCCCTGGCGTGCCGCTGGACGCGGAGCAGATCCAATATTGGATGGACCGCCGCAGGCCGGGCCAGAGCAAGTACACCACCCAGCGCCGCGAACCCGACACGGTCGAGATCCTGTCCGGCGTCTTCGAGGGGCTTACAACCGGCACATCGATCCAGTTGATGATCCGCAACCAGGATCAGCGCTCCAAGGATTATGGCGACATCGCCGAGAAGTTCCGCCCTGGCCACGCCGATTACACGTACTGGGTGAAGTACGGCATCCGCGACTATCGCGGCGGTGGGCGTTCGTCGGCGCGCGAAACGGCGGCCCGTGTTGCCGCCGGCGCCGTCGCGCGGGCAGCCTTGGCTTCGTTGGACCCTGCCATGACCGTTCGAGGCGCCATGGTGCAAATGGGACCAAAGGCGATTTCACGCGACGCCTGGGACTGGGAGGAAGTCGAGCGTAATCCGTTCTGGACTCCGGATCCCGCCGCGGCCGAGGAGTGGGCAACCTATCTGGACGGCCTGCGCAAGTCCGGTAATTCGGTCGGCGCAATCATCGAGATTGTGGGCAGTGGCGTTCCGCCCGGTCTGGGCGCGCCTATTTATGGCAAGCTGGACACGGATCTGGCCGCCGCGATGATGTCGATCAACGCGGTCAAGGGCGTCGAGATCGGCGAGGGCATGGCCGCGGCGGCCCTTACAGGGTCCGAGAATGCCGACGAGATGTCGTGGCAGGCCGGGGCACCACACTTCGCATCGAACCGGGCGGGTGGCATTCTGGGCGGCATCTCCACTGGGCAGGACGTGATCGTCCGCTTCGCGGTCAAGCCGACAAGCTCGATCATGACGCCGCGCACCACCATCGACAAGGCCGGACAGGACACCCAGATCGTGACCAAGGGCCGGCACGATCCCTGCGTCGGCATCCGCGCCGTCCCGGTGGGAGAGGCGATGATGGCTTGCGTCCTGCTGGATCACGTGCTGATGCACCGCGGCCAAGTTGGCGAGAACCAGGGTCAGGTTGGGCCGACTAACGGGCCAGCGGTGCCAGTGGCCGGTGAGGGCAGCGCCTAGACGGCCTTGAGCATCGGGCCGGCCGACGCGCCGCCGATAATGTGCACATGCAGGTGCGGCACCTCTTGGACGCCGTCTGGCCCGGCGTTCGAGATCAGACGGAACCCGTTGCCGCCCACAGCCTCGGCCACGCCTACTTTCCGGGCGACGGCGCTGACCGCGCGCGTGAAGTCCGCGATCTCCTCATCGCTCGCCTCAGCCGCAAAGTGATCAAAGTTCACATACGGTCCCTTCGGGATCACCAGGACATGGACCGGACGCTTTGGCTGGATATCCTCAAAGGCCAGCGAGTGCTCCGTTTCCAGCACCGTCTTGTTGGGGATCTCGCCGCGCAGGATCTTTGCAAAGATGTTTTGGTCATCATAGGCGTAGGTCATCGGCCCCCACTCACGTCTTGAACTGTGCAATCTCACCAGCCAGACCGACGGCCCGGGCGCGCGGCACCCTGAGAAAATGGCCGATATCCGTCGCGTTGTCATCAGGACTGCGGTTCAAATCATTCACAAACAAACGGTCGCTGAACCGCTCGCGTAACTCAGCCGCATCAAGCGCAAACTCGGACCGCAGCGCGCGCAGTGCCTCACGCCGTTCGAAATCGCCGGAACCCGCGTGTACCAGAGCCACCCGTTGCGCATGATTGTGCAGGTGATCCGCCGTCAAGGGTCGGTCCACCAGCAGAATGCGCGCCGCCCCGGCAAAGCGGACCAGATCTGCAATCACCTCGTGCCGACTAGGGTCCACGCATAACAGCAGCCGACTTCCCTGGCTCGCATCCAGGATCAGGTTCAGCACCGCTTGGCGATGCTGGTTTCGCTTGTACAGACCGCTTTCCAGATTCCCCAGTTGGATCGGCAGTTCACGGTCCTCGTCAAAGACGTAACCCAGCGCCCTCAGATCCAGCCCTCGTCCCAAAGCCCCTTCAACCTGATGTCCAATATGCCAGAGCTTGGCGCACACGATCAGGATCTCGGCATCGGCGCGCGGGGCGATCGCCTTCTCCCAGAAGCGCCTGGCATAGCGTCGGCCGGCTCGACCTCGTCCTGCGAGATAGTCGTACAGGCCCGTCGCGGCCCCGCCTTCCGGTCGGGCCGGATCCCATGCCGCAAACCCTTCAAGCAGACGACGCTGCAAGTCCGCTGCGTGCGCCGTAATCTTGCGGGCAAATGGCTGAGGCTGATTGCGCAGAAACTCCTCGTGGTCCGCCTGAAAGACAACGGGCATGCCGTAATCTGAAAATTTGAGCGTCGTTGGCGGCGAGCCGGAGATCTGATCCCCAGGCACAAGCTCCGCGGCCAGGGTCTGGAAGAAAGTTTCGTCCGGAATCCATGTTGTACGGAAAAATCGGATCAGATCGCGCCGCTGGCCGATCAGATCCATCATCTTGTCGACGGTGCCGGCCCGTAAGATCCACCATTGCGAGCCGATGTGTACGCGAATTCCATTAGGTATGGGGCGCGACATTCCCAGCCACCGCTGGAGGTTCAAACTGGCGTAGAATAGCACCTTGCGCTGACGCTCGTTGAACCAATGGCGATAGACCAACCTGTCTTCGCGCAGGCCGGTCCGGATCCAATCACTATCGAAGAAGTCGTGCGCTTCTATGTAATCGCGGTCACGTTGCAGAAATCGATCAAGATAACCCCGAGATTTGGTTGGATAGCAGTCGCCGCTGAGCAACGCGTAGTGCGTGGTATCCCTGAAAGACCGTCGAGCCGTGCGCAGCATGTTCAGTGTAGCCGCGACCAGCGACCACTCCCCCCAACCGCAGCGTACACGTCTGGCGAAACGGATGCCTTCGTGATCCGACAATCCCTCGCGCAACTTGGCGAAGGCCCGGCCAGCCATGCGCGCATCGGCATGGATTACAACATGGTCCCCATGCAACGTCAGCGCCCTGGCCTGGCGTACGACACGCTCAGGGTCTTTGTGGACCATCAGCAGAAAGGCAATTCTCGCCATACGACGAACTTCCCTTTGCCGCGCCTTCTACGCGCACAGATGCGCCGGCCCGCATGACCGGCAGTTCCATGCAACTTGACACTGTGATGGTTTACCTTTTGTAACCGAAACGCTGTATCAGCGCCGTCGGAGGTTATCGGCAGTGGATTTTCCCGGAACCTGGGTGAATACCAGCGCGACCCTGATCTATCGGGTCGTGCCCAAGTGCGCGTGCTCGACCATCGGGCAGATCCTATACCATGGTGATCATGGGAACTTCTACGAAGGCGATATCCACGACGCGAAGAACGGCCTTTGGAAGTGGAATGGTAACGCCGACAAGGACAAGGCGCGGCAGGTCATTACCGATACGGTACGAAGCGGAGATGCGGTCAGCTTTACCTGCGTGCGCAACCCCTACACGCGCGTACTGTCCTGTTTTCTTGACAAAATTTGCGGCATCCAGCGCTCGGGCAATCGCTATCGCGGTGATATGGTGCCGATGATCTGCCGCCATTACGAGATGCAGATTGGCGAACATCCCGACGATGACTTTGACCAGCTCGCAGCGTTCAGGAAGTTCCTGCTTTTCGTGCGTGACACGGTCAAGTTTCGCCACCCAATGCACCCGGATATCCACTGGGCGCCAATGGCTGGCCACGCGGCGACGCTGGTAAACAACGGCGGTCGGTACGACTACGTCTTCCCAACAGAGCGTTTTACCGAAGGGATGAGCGGCGTGCTGGATCAGGTGTCGATCGATCACCGAACGGATTTGAACGCGTTGCCTCGGTTCAACGAATCCGAAGGCCATGGCCCAAAACGCGCCCATGCAGTTGAGGACTATTTCGACGACCTGGCCATCCACATTATGAACGACGTCTATGGCCGCGATTTTGAGGTGTTTGGCTACGACCGTACGCCGGGCAAGTCTGCCCCGTCGGAACCCTTGGACGGCGCGCGGATCACCGAAGCCCTGCGCCGCTAAGCAACCACGCCCCAATCTCAGGCTTTCACATGGGCGCTGGCCGGGCTATCAGGCTGCCCAATTATGACCAGGATCGTCCACTTTTTGCTGCATGTCCCCAAATGCGCCGGCACCACCGTCGAGGCGCATTTCGAGAGCTATCTGGGGCCATACTTCGCTTATGCGCCGCGGTGGGAGAATGTCCTGCGCAACGTGCTGGGTAATCGCTACCACCGGCGTGAAGTCCCTGATTACGCAGAGATTCTTGCCGTTTCCGGACATTCGCTCAGCCAGGGGATGTCGGCGCTTTTCCCGGGGGCCGAGATCCGTCCATCGGTGCTATTGCGGGATCCAGCGGGGTACTTGCTCAGCTTTTACAACTATCGCTGGACCCGGCACAGCGAGGGATGGGGGCCGGAACCCCCTCCGTTCAAGCGCTGGTACGCCAGCCAACGCCGCAACCCGATCAGCCGCTTTCTGATGAACCGATACTTCGAGGTGGGGGTGCCCACACTCTACCGTTTCAGCTCGGCGGGGCGTTTAGCTTTTCTGGAGAAACGGCTGGCCGATTTCCACTTCGTCGGCAGTTATCGCCATGCGGGCGAATTGATCGCCGGTATCTCGGACGAGTTGGGCATCACCGACACCGTCGCCAACCGGAACGTTACGCCGGTAAAAAAGCTGATAGCAGCGGATCTTAGCATCGAGATGCGCCGCCGGATCGAGCGTGACAACGTCTTGGATCAGGCTCTGTTCGACCGCTGGGCTGACCGCAAGTGGTCAGGCGTGCCAGAAGGCCCACCACCCGATCTGCCCACCAATGACCAAGCCAGCTACATGACGGGCGATGCGCTGAGCGGTATCCGGAAAAAGCTGATCGCCTAGGCGGCGTCAGACCCGGTCAGCGCCAGAAAAACGTCTTCTAAATCAGGCTCTTCCGTAGAAAACTCGCGGACGCTAAGGCCCAGACCGTCCGCCTTGGCGACTAGGTCCGGACCCGTGGCGGTCGACCGCGCGTAGGTCAGGGCAAGCACATCCGCCGCCCGACGGGTTACGGTGACGCCCCGCCCAAAGTCCGGGGCCCCCTCGATCGGGGTCGCCAGATGCAGCACCAGGGTCTTGGCATCCAGGCGGGACAACAGGTCCGCGGTAGGCTCGCAGGTGACCACCTGGCCGTGGTTCACAATGGCGATCCGGTCGCACATCTCCTGTGCTTCTTCCAGGTAGTGCGTTGTAAGTATGATGGTTTTTCCATCCGCGTTGAGCTGGCGCACATAGTCCCACAGCATCTGGCGAAGCTCGATATCCACGCCTGCGGTGGGTTCGTCCAACACCAGAACAGCCGGATCGTGGACCAGAGCCTTGGCCACCAACAGCCGCCGCCGCATGCCTCCAGACAAAGAGCGCGCGTAGGACTGCGCCTTGTCGGCCAGGCCCACATGCTCCAGAATCTCCATCGTGCGGCGTCGAGATCGCGGCACGCCGTACAGGCCTGCCTGGACCTCAAGTGCTTGATATGGCGTGAAAAATGCGTCCAGATTCAATTCCTGTGGGACAACCCCGATCGACGCGCGGGACTGGCGCGGGTTCACGTCCTGATCAAATCCCCAGATCCGGACCGAGCCCGAAGACTTCACGACCAACCCCGCCAGGATGTTGATGAAGGTCGATTTTCCCGCCCCATTCGGCCCCAAAAGCCCAAAGATCGAGCCCTTTGGGATGTCCAAGTCGATCCCCTTAAGCGCTTGTTTTGGAGGTGTTTTTCCGCTGGTGCCATAGACCTTGGTCAGGGCGCGCACGGATATGGCGTTGTCGGGCATCGGATCTCCTGTGGGGACCGTGTAGATGGCGCGGCCGGGCCTGTGCGTCAATGCTTGATCGGGCGGCCGGGTCGTGGAAACATTGCACCATGGCACGTTGGGCATCGATCATAATCCTATTGATATCAATGGGTTGCGCTGGACCAGAGGCACCTACCGGGGAGATTGCAGAACGCTATTCCGGCGATGTTCGTCCCGTTCCCGGCCGCACCCAGGCAATCGTCAACCAGACATTGGCCTATTGGGCAGCCATCGAGGGGGATCGCTGGCATCAGGCCTACCGGGCGCATGCCCTTGAATATCAACAGGTTTTACCGTTCGGCGAATGGCAGCCCCGAGTTCGCGGCGCCGCGATGGCGACCCGACAACCGGTGGCCATCCACTGGTCAAAATCCACCCACCGCCACCAGGGGCCGGAGCTTTACGCCATCCTGTCCTGGCGCGATCCGGGCGGGAAACAGGGCCGCGTGATCTGGCGCGAAGTCAGCCCCGGGCGGTTCCTGATCGAGCGCACGGACCCCCTTTGACGCTGGGATTCCACCCGTACCGCAAGCGTACAGCACCTGTACCGCAAGTGTGCAGCAACTGTATCGCACCTGTATGTACACAAAGTCGACTTGGCCAAAGGCGGTAACGCGGTCTGACGGCCCGCGGAGGCCACCCTAGACGGCGCTAGATCGCTGCTGCCTTGCGGAACGCCTCGGCGATCAGGGCACCATCCTTCTCGGGCAGTTCCAGCGGGTCCTGGGTCAGGGCGATCTTGGCCACCGCGAAGTTGGGCCCCGGTGTGTGGAACAGCATCTGCGCCAGGTCCGCCACCTGCTCCATCGCCGTGACCAGCATCGTCTGACGGAAGCCCACTGCTTTGGCCACGGCGCAGAGATCAGTGGTCGAGGCCAGCCCCGGCTGCTTGCCCGTCTCGCCAAAGTGTTCGTTGTCCAGGACCAGGACCGACAGGTTGGCGGGCGACTGTTGGCCCACGACGGACAGGCTACCGACGCCCATCATCATCTCGCCGTCACCGGTCAGGCACATCACGCGCCGCTGGGGCCGGGCGAGCGCCACGCCCAATGCCGTGGGCAGGGCCAGCCCCATGCCGCCCCAGGAATAGAGGTAGTCGTCCGAGCCACCGGCCGCGAAGCAGTCCCAGGTGGGCGAGCCCAGCCCCGGCACCACCAGCGCGCCGTCGCGGGCCTCCAGCACGGCCTTCACCAGGGGGCGGCGTTCCAGATAGTTCCCGCTCATCGTCCGAACCCCTTCGCCCCGATGATCCGCTGACTGACCAGCACCGCAGCCGACAAGCCGCCATTGAAAGCGATGTCGGCGGCGGCGGCAAAGGTTTCGCCGACCTCCTCGGCCCGGTCGACCGGGTAGACGTTCACGCCCAGCGTATCCAGCAACCGCGGCACCGCCCGGCCCGCCGGCACCTGCCAGGGATTGAACTCGCCCCACTGGCCGCGCATCGTGACTAGCATCAGGCACGGGGCGCGCATCACCTGCGGCATGCCCAGCGCGTTCATGCAGTTGCCAACGCCGGACGATTGCATGGCGATCATCGCGTGTTGGCCGCCCAGCCATAGCCCGGTGGTGACGCCGATCCCCTCCTCCTCGGTCGATAGGGTGACGACGCGGATGCCGGCATCGGCCTGACACATCTGCAGCAGGCGGGTCAGGCCGCCGTCCGGAATGGTGCAGACGGTCTGGATCTGCCGGGCGGCCATGGCGTCGAAGACGTCGGTCGACCAGTCGTGGGTTTGTGGTTCAGAGGTCATGGATGCGGTGGGCTGGATTGGCTGCTGGTAATGTCTTGTGTGGCAAAAGCCTAGGCGGCACAGCCAACCGTCGCAAGCGATCGATCATCAGCAGGTGGATCAATAGGGGTGGGGTCAATAGGGGCTGGCGGCGCAGCCCTGCGCATGAATGCTAAGCGGCATCGGCGCGGTGTATCGCTGCGCGTCGAACTCGGGCAGCCCCTTTGCCTGGCGCACAGCGACGGACAGGGCGCGCGCATCGACGGTGATCACCGCTTCTTGGAAGTAGCAATCCAGGTTGGTCTGGCCTTCCTGGCGATCTTGCCCGTTAAGAACCACTGCGCGAACCTCGTAGATCCCCGGCGCCGTGCGGGTGACGCCGTCAAAACGGTAGACCGCGGCCACAGGCTCGATCGCCCAGGCCGTCCCATACTCGGTGATCGTGTTCAGCATCGCCAGGTGTAGCTCCAACAGCGGCGAGACGTCGGTGGAAGGGCCCGTATCCATCACGATCAACGAGACGCGCAGGTCCGAGGCCACCTTTTCCCCTGGCCAGCCGTCCACGGCGATATCCCGGGTGGCGCGCACCAGTTCGATCGCCTGGGCGGTGCGGGCGAGGACAAAGCCGGGGGAGCCGAAGTCCGCGCTGTCGAAGCGTTGGGCAGGCTCCAGCATCGCGGCGCGGCCGGGCAGCGCCATGGCAATCATCAGGAATACGACTGTCAGGATCCGCATGGCACCCCCCGGTTTTGCGCCAAAGCATACCCGCGCGTCTGAGTCGGGGGAACCAGGGCCGGGCGCGTCAGCGGACCGGCATGACGCCGATGCCGATCTCGGCCGCGCGGGCGGCCAGCGCGCTGTCGGGATCGGGGCAGGCCACGGCAAAGCGCTGGTCCGTCACCGCCTGCACCGCACGGGTGACGGTTTCAGCCAGGCGCCCCTCCAGCTCGGGGTCGCGGCTGTCGAAGACCAGCACCAGGAGCAGCTCGGCATCGCCTTCCTGATCGGTCATGGTCACCAGCGAGGCCGCCCGACAGGACGGGCCCAGCGCCGCCACAGACTGACCGATGACATCCAGCAGCTGAGGCGCCAACTGGTCAGGCGCCGCGATGCGCACGCCCTGATTGACGTCGCGCGTTACCTCGGCCCCGTAGGTGTCCGCGATCCAGGCCAGCTGATCCTTGCCCAGCAGGACCGGTTCGGCGCCGGTGATAACTTCCAGGGGCACCCCGGCATCCGCCAGCAGGCGGGCCAGTTCGTTACCCGGCACCTCGGCATGGCGGGCGACGGTGTCGATGCTGCCGGCGTAGAGCTCCAGTGACAGATAGGCCTGCGCAATGGGCCCGGCGTCACCCTCGGCCAGGTCCAGTTGCTCGGCTTCGGTAATGGGCACGACCAGCAGGGTGCCCGCCAACGCCTGGTAGAAGGCGCGCCAGTCATCGCGGCTGTCCGACGCGATCGCCGCCGCGTGTAGGGTCACCAATGGGGTCATGAAGTGCAGGCCTCCGGGGCCGAGGTTTCCAGAACGAAGCGGGCGGTATCGGCCCAGACCCGAGGGGCTTGCAAGTCCCGAAACAGCAAATGCCAGCCCTCGGGATAGCCGATCACCTGCGTGTCGCCGGGCAGTCGGGCGAAGACCTCTGCCACGGTGTCGTTGGGCACGATCTGGTCTTTCTCGCCCAGCAACAGCAGGGCGCGCAGGGCCACGCGGTCTGCGGCTGCCGCGGCGCGATCGGTGATGCGCACCAGGCCCATGATCTCGCGGGCCGAGGGCGGCGCCAGGTACAGCGGGTCACGGGCCAGGGCACGCAGCGCCTCCAGATTGTCGGACGCCTGGATCCGGACGACACCGCGCCCGGAAAAGCGGGCTTCGGGCAGGGCCGCAGCGACTGTCCAGGCCAACATACGATGCAGGGGATTGAGCGCGTCGCCCCCCCAGATCGCCGGGGCCGACAGGATCAGCGCATCGGCGGGCAGGCGCGGTGCCGCCGCCAGCGCGACGCCGCCCCCCATGGAATGGCCCAGCACCACGAACGGCGTGCACGGAAAGGCCGCCCGGACCTGACGAGCGTAGGCCTGGGCATCGCGGATCAGGCCGCTGGCGCCCGGCCAGCGGCCCCAGGACGGGTTGTAACCAAAGCCCCGTTGGTCCGGCGCCAGGGTGGCGATGCCTTGCTCGGCCCATGCTTGGGCCACCGCCTGGAACGCTGGGCGCCCACGACCACCATAGCCGTGCAGGGCCAGCACGATCGCGCGCGGTTCGCCAGGGCCCCAGGCGCTGAGACCCACCACCTGCCCGTTTACTGCGGTCAACTCGGGTGCCCACGCCGGCAACGCTGGCGGCTTCGGCGGCGCGCCCAGGGCGCTGCGATCGGGCAGGTTGGCGTGGTCGCCCGGCTGCAGAGCGCCACCGGCGGCGCAACCCGCGCAAATCAATAACAAGGCTGCCACCAGCCAGCGCATCAGCCAGTAAGCCGGGCAACCTGCGCCTTCAGCCAGGGCAGCACCTCGTCCTCGAACCACGGATTGCGCTTCAGCCAGGCCGTGTTGCGCCAGGACGGGTGCGGCATGGGCAGGCAGGCAGGGCCATAGTCGCGCCAAGCAGCCACCGTTTCGGTCAGCGATTTCTTGCGCGATTTGCCCAGATGCCAGGCCTGGGCGTACTGGCCGATCAGCAGCGTCAGCTCAACCTGGGGCATCTGGTCCAGCACCTGCTGGCGCCAGGTATCAGCGCAGAGCGGCGGCGGCGGCAGGTCCGAGCCGCGCGCATCATAGCCGGGAAAGCAAAAGCCCATGGGCACGATCGCAATGCGGCGCCGGTCGTAGAAGGTCGCCCGGTCCACGCCCAGCCAGTCGCGCAGGCGATCACCAGAGCGGTCATCGAAGGGCACGCCCGAGGCATGGACCCGCGCGCCCGGCGCCTGACCCACGATCAACAGCCGCGCGGTCCGCGACGGGTACAGCACGGGACGCGGCGCATGGCGCGTGGCCGTCGCCTGAAAGCGTTCGGCGCAGCGGCGGCAAGACGAGATTTCCAGTTCAAGGCGCGCAAGCATATCGGACATGGACCGACGATGGCCCGGCAGACCCCGCGGCATCAAGGGGCACGCCGCCGCGTTTGCGGAATTCTGGCCGCAACAAGGTGTTCGTGACCAAACGGGGGGTCCAAAACCCCCTCGACGTCGTGTCGCGGTTAACCATGCTTGAACCGACTGGTTACTATGCTAGACGGGCCGGTGTTCAGGTTACTGGACACTTCCGGGGGAATATTTGGGGACACCGCATGGTGCGCTTGGCGCTCATTGCGATCACTCTGTTTGGCTTCTGGCTGGTGCTCAGTGGCCACTACGTCACATGGCTGGTCGTCTCTGGTGCCGTGCTGTCGGTGGCGGTTGTGGCGTTTTGCTGGGCCAAGGGCATCACTGACCGCGAGGGCTTTCCCATTGGTCTGACGGCGCGGGGCATTGTCTATTGGCCCTGGCTGGTCATGCAGATCGTGCTGTCCGGCCTGCGGGTCACCCGGCTGATCCTGGACCCGAAACTGCCGATTTCGCCCAGTCTGGCCAAGGTTGATGCCCAACAGCAGACCGCCGTGGGCCTGGTCACTTACGCCAATTCCATCACACTGACGCCTGGCACAATCTCGATCGAGGCGTCGGAGAAAGAACAAACAATCTGGGTGCACGCCCTCGAGCGCGAAGGCGCCGAAGGGTTCGCGGATGACGAGATGAACCGCAAAGTTGCCTGGTTCGAGAGGTCAAGGGCCTGATGTTCGTGGCCGCGATAGCCGGCGTCCTGGGCGCCCTGTCGCTGGCAGTGGTGCGGGCACTTCTGGGACCGACGGCGTTTGACCGGCTGCTGGCGGCAAACTCGATCGGGACGTTTGCGATCATGCTGCTGGCACTGTTCGGTTTTTTAACCGAGCGGCCGGAGTTCCTGGATCTGGGCATCACCTATGCCCTGCTGAACATGATCGGCACGTTGGCGGTGCTGAAATTCTTCCGCTACGGCGCGTTGGGGTTCGATCATCGCGAAGGCGATACGGAGCATAAGGGGTGAGTGCTGCCCTGGATATTCTGGGCTGGGCCGCGCTGATCGGCGGGGCGTTCTTTTGTCTGGTGGGCGCGATCGGGTTGAACCGCATGCCCGACATCTTCACCCGAATGCACGCAACATCCGTCAGCGACACCCTGGGTGTCGGGTTGTTGACGCTGGGCATGCTGACGCAGACCGACGATTGGGCCGTGGCGGCACGGCTGCTGATCATTTTGATCGTTCTCTACGTGACCGGGGCAGTGGCCAGCCACGCGCTGGCGCGCGCCGCGCTGCACGACGGGAACAAGCCGCTTTTGTCAGGTCCGGAAGGCGAGCTGCAGGAAGTGGATTGCGAGCAGATCTTCCCGGAACTGGGGGCAAGGTTGGCTAAGCCGCTGTTGTCCGAAATGGCAGAAGGAGCCGCGACTGAGGCGCAGACGCGGGGCGTACCGGAAGAGGACGAGGACTTGCCGGACAACCCTGGGGAGGCGCCCCGATGACCGAGCTCTTCATCAATCTGGTGCTGCTTACCCTGTTGGCCGCGGTGACCGTGGCGATCATCCGCACGCGCAACCTGTTCACGGTGGTCGTGCTGTCGGGGGCGTATTCCTTCCTGATGGCCAGCGTGATGATCGTGCTGGACGGGGTTGATGTCGCCATGACCGAGGCGTCGGTGGGTGCAGGCATCTCGACGGTGCTGGTGCTCAGCGCGCTCTACCTGACCAAGGTTGAGGAGGCACCGCCAAAGTACTCGGCGGCGATCCCGTTCCTGGTCTGCGCCGCGGTGGCCGGCATGCTGATCTACGGAACGTGGGATCTGCCGGCTTTCGGAATCGCCGATCAACCAGCCAACACATATGTCGGGATCGACTACATAGAGCGCGCGCCTAAGGAGACGGACATCCCTAACGTCGTCACCGCGGTGCTGGCCAGCTATCGCGGCTTCGACACGCTGGGCGAAGTAACGGTGATCTTCACGGCGGGGATCGGCGTGCTGCTGCTGCTGAAACGCTGGAGGCAGTCATGAGCATGGCCGCGCAGCGCTCCCAGTCAATATCCAGCACACCTCACCACCTGCGCCTACCCACCTACCCGCGCTGCGCGGCCGCACCCGCATCGATGACCACAGGCACGGGGGCTGAGGTTGACGGGGCTCCCGGCGCGGGTGGGTGGGTCAGCGCAGGTGGTCACGCCAGCGTAATACTTGCCTGGGAGCGCCGGGAGCCCACGGAGGGCAAGCCATGATCCTGGATGTCATTCTACGAGTTGCCGCCAAGATGTTCATACCGTTCATCCTGATGTTCGGCCTCTACGTCCAGTTGCATGGCGACTTCGGGCCCGGTGGCGGTTTCCAGGCAGGCGTCATCATCGCCGCGGCCGTCATCCTCTACGCCATCGTCTACGGGCGCGCTGCAGCTCTACGCGTTGTCCCCCTTTGGGTGACCGAGGCGATGATCCCCCTGGGCGTGCTGATTTACGCCGGCGTCGGCGTCTGGTCCTTCGCCATGGGCGGCAATTATCTGGACTACAATGTCCTGTTCCACGCCGGTGAGCCCATTGGGACCTATGACGCCATTCACGGCCAGCACTGGGGCGTTTTCCTGGTCGAGATCGGCGTCCTGGTCACCGTGGCCGGGACCATGCTGACGATCTTCTACGCCTTTTCGGGGCGGGGGCGGCCGCAATGAACGAGCTTGACGGCATGCCCTTCGTGCAGGTGCTGGCCACCCATTACAACTATTGGATCACAATCTTCCTGATCGCAGCAGGCCTCTTCATCGTCGCTGCCCGCTCCAACATGATCAAGTCATTGGTGGGATTGGGGATTTTCCAGACCTCGGTCTACCTGCTCTATCTGAGCCCCGGCAAAATCATCGGCGGCTCGCCGCCCATTCTGGCCGATCGGGTCGAGGTTTACTCGAACCCCTTGCCGCACGTGTTGATCCTAACCGCCATCGTCGTCGGCGTCGCCACCCTGGCGCTTGGCCTGGCGATCGTTGTGCGCATCCACGAGGCCTACGGCACCATCGAGGAAAGTGAGATCACCGGCACCATCGATCGCGAGGATTACCCCGAATGAGGTCCCTCTAGTGAGTGCCGACGCCAGCTTCCACGCGGCCGAGCATCTGCCCGCGCTGCAGGTCGTCGTGCCCCTGTTGGGCGCGGTCATCTGCGCGGCCGTGCGCCAGCGCCACATCTGCGCGGCCATCACGATAGGTTGCTCGGCATTAATGCCCATCATTGCCTTTGGACTGCTCTATCAGGTGCAGGCAGGCGGTCCGATCAGCTACCATCTGGGCGGGTGGCCCCCGCCCTACGGCATCGAATATTACGTCGATGCACCGAACGCCTACCTCTTGATCCTGGTCTCTCTGATGGGCGCCGCGGTCGCGCTTTACGCCCCCAGATCGGTCGGCGACGAGATCAGGCCCGAAGCACAGGGATGGTACTATTCCATGTACCTCATGTGCATGGCTGGTCTTCTGGGCATGGCGATCACTGGGGACGCCTTCAACGTCTTCGTGTTCATGGAAATCTCCAGCCTCGCCATGTACACGCTGATCGCATTGGGCCGGGAACGACGTGCTCTGGTCGCCGCCTTCCAATACCTGATCATCGGCACGATTGGTGCCACGTTCTACGTGATCGGCGTCGGCTTGATCTATTCGATGACCGGCACGCTGAACCTGGTCGATATCTCAGGCCTGATCTGGGAAAGCGAGCAGTATCGTCCGATCACAGCAGGGCTCGCCTTCATCGTGGTGGGCATCGGGCTGAAGCTGGCGATTTTCCCGCTGCATCTATGGCTCCCCAACGCCTATGCCTATGCGCCGACGGTCGCGACAGCGTTCATCGCCTCCACCGCCACGAAGGTTGCTGTCTATCTATTATTGCGCTTCCTTTTCTCGGTCTTCGGGGTCACCTACACGTTCAGCCTGACCCCTGCGGCGGAAATCCTGATGCTGCTGGCGGTGCTGGCGATGGTAATCGCCTCGCTCAGTGCGATCTTCCAGATCAATACCAAGCGGATGCTGGCCTATTCGTCGGTCAGTCAGGTTGGCTACATGATCCTAGGCATTGCCATGGTCAGCGAGCTTGGCCTGACCGGTGGGATCAACCACCTGTTCAACCACGCGCTGATCAAAGCATGCCTGTTCCTGGCGGTGGGCTGCGTCTTCTATTCCGCCGGCGTCACCCGGACCGAGAATCTGGCCGGCATGGGCAAACGGATGCCGCTGACCATGGCAGCCTTTGTGATTGCAGGGCTAGGTTTGATAGGCATCCCTGGAACAGCGGGCTTCGTTTCGAAATGGTATCTGATCGAAGCAGCGGCCGAGGCCGGTCTGTGGTGGGTCGTGGCCGCCATCGTGATCTCGTCCTTCATGGCGATCCTCTATGTGGGCCATGTGATCGAGGTCGCCTATTTCCGCCAACCCACCGTCAAGATCGTGCGCAACCCGCCACCGGAAATGATGGCCGTAACGCTGACCCTGGCCGTGTCGGTTATCGTCTTCGGCTTCTGGACCGAGATTTCGGCGGGCGTGGCCGAGGATGCCGCCCGCAGCCTGTTAGCGGGATACGGGGGCGCTGATGGATAGCGCGCTGCTCATCGAACTGGCGCTGGCGATCCCGGCATTGGGTGCCGGCGGCATCGCCCTGGCCGGGCGCATCCCTAACTTGCGCGAGGGCGTCACGCTGGTGACCGCGGCCGCGCTGTTCTGGGTGGTGGTGATCAGTCTATTGCCGCGCGTACTGGAGGGCGGGCGCCCCTCTGTCACGCTGTTCGAAGCCTTCGACGGCCTGACCCTGTCCTTCGCCGTCGAGCCGTTGGGAATGCTGTTTGCCTGTATCGCCTCGACGCTGTGGATCGTGAACTCGATCTACTCCATCGGCTACATGCGCGGGAACAACGAGCCGCGGCAGACCGGGTTCTATGTCTGCTTCGCGATCGCGATCTCGTCGGCCATGGGGATCGCCTTTGCCGGTAACCTGTTCACGCTGTTCCTGTTCTACGAGATCCTGACGGTCAGCACCTTCCCGTTGGTCGCCCATAAGGGCAACGAAGAGGCGCGCGCCAAAGGTCGGATCTACATTCTGCTGCTGATGGGCACCTCGATGATCCTGCTACTGCCGGCAATCGGGTGGACTTTCGTGGCGACAGGCACGGCGGATTTCACGCCGGGCGGCATCCTGGCAGGGGCAGGGCTCAGCGCGGGGGCGCTGACGGTCCTCTACCTCCTCTACGTTTTTGGGATCGGCAAGGCGGCGGTGATGCCTGTCCACTTCTGGCTGCCTGCGGCGATGGTCGCCCCAACGCCCGTGTCGGCGCTGCTGCATGCCGTGGCGGTCGTGAAGGCGGGCGTCTTCTCGGTCGTCAAGGTCACGGTCTTCATCTTCGGGATCGATCTGTTGGGCGAGACCGGGGCGTCCCAGCCAATCCTCTACATTTCGGGTGCGACGGTGATTATCGCCTCCTTGATCGCCCTCTGCCAAGACAACCTGAAGAAGCGGTTGGCGTTTTCGACAGTCAGCCAGTTGTCTTACGTTGTCATGGCCGCGGCCATCGCGACGCCGGCCGCGATCATCGGGGCCGCGCTGCACATCGCGGCGCATGCGGTCAGCAAGATCACGCTGTTTTTCGCGGCGGGCTCGATCTACACGGCCGCGCATTTGACCGAGGTTAGTCAGTTGGATGGGCTCGCCCGAAAGCAGCCGATCACCTTCGCGGCCTTCCTGATCGGCGCCTTGTCGATCATCGGTCTGCCGCCCTTCATCGGGCTGTGGTCCAAGTGGTGGATTGGGATCGGCGCGGCTGACGGCGAGCTTTACTGGGTAATCGCTGTCCTGATGATCTCGTCGCTGCTGAACGTCGCCTACCTGTTGCCCATCGTGGCGCGCGGCTGGTTCGTCCCCACCGGCGCGGCCCCTTCAGCGCCCGAAGAAGTCCAAACGATCAAAGAGGCTCCGATACCGGCCGTCGCGGCACTGTCCATCACAGCGATCCTTTGCATCGTCCTGTTCTTTGCCGCGGACCCTCTTCTGAGCCTTGTCCAACAGATCGAGCTGACTGCACCTACAGGAGGCGCCGATGGCTGACCGTCACTACACCGACCGTCACCCGGATATCCTGGACGACGTGCCCATGGCCAAGCCGGACGAGCCGAAGCGATGGCTGGACGACAAGAAGAACGTGAACAAGATCGTCTGGGCCGTCTACGCCGTGTCCGCGGCACTGCTGCTGATCGACCCACTGGTGCACAAGCACGGCTATTTCGACATCGAGCATTGGTTCGGGTTTTACGGCATCTACGGCTTCGTAGGCTGTGTGGGCCTGGTTCTGGGCGCCAAGGAGATGCGCAAACTGGTGATGCGGTCCGAGGATTACTACCACCCAGACAAGGCCAGTGCGGAGGTCTCCGATGATCGGTGAGCTTTCCCCCGGCCTGATCCTGATCTTGGGCGCGCTGCTGATCCCATTCCTGCCGGCGCGGGTTCGCCCGATTTATTCGGTGATCCTGCCACTGATCGGGGCCTGGCAGGCCTTCCACCTGCAGCCCGGCATCACCGGCGTGATCGAGGTCATGGGGCTGGAGCTTCAGACCGTGCGCCTGGACGGCCTGTCGCGGATCTTCGGCTACATCTTCCTGTTGGCGGCGGCGCTCAGCGCCCTTTACGCGTGGCAGGTGAAGGGCTGGCTGCAGCCGACCATGGGCATGATCTATGCCGGTTGCGCCATCGGAGCCGTCTATTCCGGCGATCTGGTGACCCTGTTCCTGTACTGGGAGGGGACGGCGATCTCGTCCGTCTTCCTAATATGGGCCTCACGCACGGAACGCGCCTACGCGGCGGGCATGCGCTATCTGGTGGTGCAGGTGGGCTCCGGCGTGCTGCTGCTTGCCGGGACTATGGCGCACTATGCCCAGACAGGCTCGATCGCCTTCGACAGCTTCGATCTGCAGACCCTTCCCGGGCTTCTGATCTTCCTGTCCTTCGGCATCAAGGCCGCCTTCCCGTTCCTCCACAACTGGCTGCAAGACGCGTACCCCGAGGCGACGGTGACCGGCACGGTGATGCTGTCGGCCTTCACGACCAAGCTGGCGATCTATGCGCTGGCCCGCGGCTTTGCAGGGACCGAGATACTGGTGCCGATCGGCGCCGCCATGACCGCCTTCCCGATTTTCTATGCGGTGATCGAAAACGATCTGCGCCGGGTGCTCGCCTACTCACTGAACAACCAACTGGGCTTTATGGTTGTGGGCGTCGGGATCGGCACGGATCTGGCGATCTCGGGCGCGGCGGCCCACGCCTTCTGCCACATCCTCTATAAAGCGCTGCTGTTCATGAGCATGGGCGCAGTTTTGCTGCGCACGGGCACCTGTAAGGGGTCCGAGCTGGGCGGGCTCTACCGCACGATGCCCTGGACAGCGGTGTTTTGTGCCATCGGGGCGGCCTCTATTTCCGCATTCCCGCTGTTCTCTGGTTTTGTGTCGAAATCCTTGATCATCACCGCCGCGGCAAAGGGCGACTATTGGGTCACCTGGATGATCCTGCTGTTCGCCTCGGCCGGCGTGTTCCACCATTCCGGTATCAAGATCCCGTTCTTCGCCTTCTTCGCGCACGATTCCGGGATGCGCCCCAGGGAGGCGCCTTGGAACATGCTGGCGGCCATGGGAATCACGGCGTTCCTGTGCGTGGCCATCGGGGTCTATCCATCGGCGCTGTACGCCTTGCTGCCCTACGACGTGAAGTATGTGGCCTACACGACCGAGCACGTGGTCACCCAGCTGCAGTTGCTGATGTTCTCGGCCCTGGCCTTCACGGTGCTGATGCGCACAGGGCTCTACCCGCCTGAGCTGCGATCCACCAACCTGGACAGTGACTGGCTATGGCGCAGGCCGATTGGGGCCGTGCTGGGTGCCTTGCGTTATGGGTTTACCGGCTGGGCCGAGGTGATTTCCCGCCAACTGGGGGGCATGTTCAGTGAGCTTGGGCGGACGCTCTACCGCTATCACGGCCCGACAGGGTCCTTGGCGCGCACGCAGCCGTCGGGTTCCATGGTGTTGTGGATGGCGGTGCTTTTGGTCGGCTTCCTGGCCTTCGCGTTCCTTTGAGGCCCGGCGGCGACTAGCGCTCGCCGATAACCCGCTGGCGGGCGAGCCCAGCATCGCGGTCAGGCACGTAAAGCAGTCCTGCCAGACGCCGAACCAGCGCGGACTCGCGATGATCACGGTCGTCATCGGAGTAGATCACGCGCCATAGCGCCTCGATCACGCCGACCCGGTCCTCGAACGGCACTGCATCCTTAATCACCCGCGTGAACCGGACCAGGTCGACGGCCTCGGCCTGGGCAGTCTCGCCCTTTTCGCAGATTGCCGATGCAGCAGACTGGTCCAGGCCGAATCGCTCGGCCAATACCGCGACGATCGTCTCACGTTCGGCATCCAGGTAGACCCCGTCGGCCTTCGCCGCCTCAACCAACAGCGCTGCCATCGCTGTCTGGGCGGCCTCCTCCCGATCAGGCTCGGGGGCCGCTTCAGCCCCCGACAACAACGTCATCAACCGATCTAACATGCTCGGCACATAGGCACCCCATTCAAAATTGCGAGGGCCAACCCGCACGCGGGACACGATTAGTCGCAATTTGAATGAAGTTGTGTCCCGTCGCATTTGAGGAGTTAACCAAAAATGCGCTATCGCCTATGCTAAGCCTACCGGCGCGAAGCGCTTACTATGTTACTGACCGCTCGGAGAATTCGGGCTTACGATGATCAGGTTCGACAATGTCAGCAAGTCGTTCTGGTCCAATGGGCACCAGAAGGTCATCCTGCACAACGCCTCTTTCAAGGTGGACGTTGGCCGGAACCTTGGGATTTTGGCCCCGAACGGCACCGGTAAAACGACGTTGGTCAACATGATGGCAGGCCTGGAGAAACCGGACCACGGCAATATCACGCGGCATGGGCGGATATCATGGCCCGTCGGCTTCAATGGCGGCGTGGTGCGCACGATGTCGGGGGCCGAAAACATCCGCTACGTCGCACGGCTCTACGATCGCGATCCGGACGAGATGCTGGCCTTCTGCATCGATTTCGCTGATCTCGGCCATTACATCGACATGCCGGTTCGGACCTATTCGTCGGGTATGCGCTCGCGTCTGGTATTTGCCATGTTGATGGGCATCGATTTCGACTTCTACCTTGTCGACGAAGGTGCGTCGGCGGGCGATCGGAACTTCAACAACAAGGCCGCGAACATGTTTCGCGAGCGCTTGGAATACTCCACCCTGGTCATGGTCAGCCATAGCCCGGATCAGCTGAAACAATACTGCGAACAGGCGGCGGTGCTGATGGACGGCACGCTGCACATGTTCGAAAGCCTCGAAGAGGCGAAAGAGCTCTATGAGTATGAGTGAAGATCAGAAACGAGACCGTGACGCGGCGATAAAAGCAGACGAAGGTTCGCTTTTCTCGCAGTCGCCCCATGACGGTGGCGATCCAAACGCTTCTGACGAGCAACGCCCCGAGCGTCGCCAAGCACCGTCCGGCGAACTCGAACAAAAGCCCGCATCCGAACCAGAATCCGTCGTGACGTCGCCCAAATTGGACGACGAAGCCATGGCCAAGCATCGCGCCGCAAAAGAGGCGCGGATCCGTAAACGCGAGGAGGAAAAGCGCGCCGCAACCGAGGCCGCGCTGGAGGCAAAAAAAGCCGATAAGAAAGGGCCCCGCACTGGCAAGGGAAGCGCCCTGCCCGCCCTGCGCCCAAACCTCAAAGCTGATACGCCCGCGCTCCGCGCCGAGCGGGTCGAGGCGATCCGCCGCGACCTGGTCCGGCGACGTCGCCGCAAGGGCGTGGGCATGTTGGTCAAGTTGTGGCTGTTCGTAATGCTGCCGACCATGGTCGTGACATGGTTCATGTATCTTGAATCCTCCGAACTCTACAAATCCGAGTCGAAGTTCGTCGTTCGCAGCGCCGAAACCGGCGGGGGCGGCGGTGGTGCAGGGGGCGGTCTGCTGGGCGCGATCTTGGGCGGGGGCGGCTCGCCTTACGACCCCAACGCGGTGCAGACTTACATGATGTCCCGCGACGTGCTCGAACTGTTGGACAACGAGCATGGCTGGATCGCGCACTTCCAACAGCCTGATCTAGATTACTTCAACGGTTTGCCGGCTGATGCGACCTTCGAGGACGCGTTTAACCACTATCAAAAAATGCTCGAGATCAGCTTTGATCCCTCCGAGGGGCTGATCGAGATGTCTCTTGTCGCGGCAGACCCCGATGCCGCGGAGCGGTTCAGCAAGGCATTGATTGGTTATGCCGAGGAAATGGTGAACCGCCTGTCAGAACGCATTCAGCTGGACGCCGTGAAGGATGCAGATCGCAATCTGGTCGATGCAGAACAGCGTTTGCGCGAAGCGCAGGAGGCCGTGGCGGAATTGCAGGAAGCCCTGGCGATCTTCACGGTGGAGGGTGAGGTCTCAGCCGAGATGTCGATCATCTCAGGCATGGAGGTCGAATTGGAAGCGCTTCGCGGCAGGTTGACCAATCTGCGCCGCGTCACCGACGATGCCGACCCACGCGTCCAGCGCATCAGCGCGCAGGTAGCAACACTGGAACGACAGATCGCCGAGCGCCGCGCCAATATGACCGGCAGCGGTGACAGCGGCACACGCGCGTCGTTGGCCGAGATAAACCTGCAACTGACCAAGGCCCGTTTCGAGGTCGAAGCGGCCACAGCCATCTTCTCAGCTGCCGTCGAGCGGCGTGAAGTTGCCTATGCAACAGCCCGCCGCCAGGGCCGATATCTGGAGATGGTGGCCTATCCGTCCACACCGGATGAAGCTAACCATCCCAAGAAACTAGAGACCGTGGCCCTTGCATTCTTCGTCCTCCTAGGGTTCTACATCGTCGGATCGCTGACAATCTCGTTGATCCGCGAACAAGCGAGTATCTGAACCCGGAGGGGAGAAACCCTTGACGCAAGCAGTGCCGCGCCGCGTCGCCGTGGGCGGCGCCGCAGTCGCCAATGACATGCCGATGGTGCTGATCTCAGGGCCCTGCCAGGCCGAAGGGGTCGCCCACTCGGTAGACATTGCGGGCACGCTAGCCGACGCCTGTGCTAGCCGCGGCATCGGCTACGTCTTCAAGGCCAGTTTCGATAAGGCCAATCGAACGTCCATTTCAGGCAAGCGCGGCCTGGGCTTAGATGCGGGTCTTGCTGCGCTGGCTGCCGTCAAGGAACAGGTGGGGTGTCCCGTCTTGACGGATGTCCACCTGCCAGACCAATGCGCCCCGGTGGCGGACGTTTGCGACGTCTTGCAGATACCAGCCTTCCTGTGCCGTCAAACCGACCTGTTGTTGGCGGCGGGGAAAACTGGACGCGTGGTCAATGTGAAAAAAGGTCAGTTTCTGGCGCCTTGGGACATGGCGAATGTGGCCGGCAAGATCGCCGCTAGCGGGAATGAGAACATTCTGCTGACCGAGCGCGGGGCCTCCTTCGGCTACAACACCCTGGTCACCGACATGCGGTCGCTGCCCCAGATGGCGGCCACGGGTTACCCCGTTATATTTGACGCGACACACTCCGTGCAGCAACCAGGCGGCCTTGGCGGCGCCTCCGGCGGCGACAGGCGTTTTGCCCCGGCGCTCGCGCGTGCGGCGGCAGCGATCGGCGTCGCGGGCTTCTTCATCGAGACGCACCCCGACCCCGACAACGCCCCCTCCGACGGCCCGAACATGATCCCCCTGGCCGCTATGCCTGACCTTTTGGACGTGCTGGTCGCCTTCGATCGCCTGGCCAAAAGCCATCCCTTAGAATTCTGACAACAAGAACCGCGAGGCCACATGTCCGGACAGCTCCCCCTCACCGATGTTGAGGTGAACACCTTCGCCAGCCTGACGGTGCCGATGATCAAGCCGACGGGCTTTCGCGAGTATGACGCGCGGTGGCGTTTCCCGGAGGAGATCAATCTAGAGGGCATCCAGGCGTTGGGCCTAGGCCTGGCGACGCAATTGCACGAGGCCGGCCTGCCTGCAGTGGTCGCCGTTGGGAACGACTACCGCTCGTACTCTGCCTCGATCAAGCAAGCGCTGATGGTCGGCCTCATGGCTGGCGGCGCCGAGGTGCGCGACATCGGCACAGCCCTGTCGCCCATGGCGTACTTCTCGCAGTTCGACCTGGACGCGCAGGCCGTAGCCATGGTCACCGCTAGCCACAACCCCAATGGCTGGACCGGCGTGAAGATGGGAATGAGCCGCCCGTTGACCCATGGCCCGGTCGAGATGGCCCGACTGAAGGAGATCGTCATGAGCGGCCAGGGCGTCATCCGAGAGGGTGGGCGCTTGGTCAAGGCCGAGGGCGTCAAAGAACGCTATATGGACGACTTGGTCGGTGACTTTCGCATGAGCCGGCCGCTGAAAGTCGTTTGCGCCACGGGCAACGGGACCGCCGGAGCCTTTGCCCCAGAAGTGCTGCGTCGAATTGGTTGTGAGGTCGTGCCACTGCACTGCGAGCTGGACTACGAGTTCCCGCACTATAACGCGAACCCAGAGGCGATGGAGATGCTGCACGATATGGCGCGTGCGGTAAAGGAATCGGGCGCCGACATCGCCTTGGGTTTTGACGGCGACGGAGATCGCTGCGGCGTCGTGGACGACGAGGGTGAGGAGATTTTTGCCGACAAGGTGGGCGTGATCATGGCCCGCGACCTGATCAAGCTGCATCCCGGCGCGACCTTCGTGGCGGACGTTAAATCAACGGGGCTTTTCGCCTCGGACCCCGACCTAATCGCCGGCGGCGCCAAGGCCGATTACTGGAAGACCGGGCACAGTCACATGAAGCGCCGTGTGCACGAGCTGGGCGCGTTGGCGGGCTTCGAGAAATCGGGCCACTACTTCCTGGCCGAACCGATCGGCAAGGGATACGATTGTGGCCTGCGGGTCGCTGTAGAGCTTTGCAAACTGCTGGACCGCAATCCGGATCAGTCGATGTCAGACCTGCGCCGCGCACTGCCGCAAACCTACTCGACCCCTACGATGTCACCATACTGCGCCGACGAAGAAAAGTACGCCGTCATCGAGCGACTGCAGGCGAAACTGGTGGAAATGAAAGGGCAGGCGCTGGGCCCGTTGCCTATCCAGGACGTCGTCACAGTAAACGGTGCGCGCGTGCTGTTGGAGGGCGGTGCTTGGGCACTGGTTCGAGCGTCTTCAAATACGCCGAACCTGGTCGTGGTTTGCGAGTCGACGACCTCTGATGAGGAATTGCGCGCGATTTTCCAGGCTTTGGACGCGGTCATCCGGACAGAGCCATCGGTAGGCGACTACGACCAGACTTTCTGAGATCGCTATAAAGTACACTCGGAAAAGACGGGCGCTTGACCCACCACCTGCCGGCGACACATTCCGCGCATCGGCAGGACGGCGGTGATCGTCCAGCCTAAACGATCGAGGGAGGAAAAAATGACAAAGCCGCGCGTGATTTGTACCCGCAAGTGGCCGGATGCCGTGGAAGCAGTACTGCAGGACCGTTTTGACGTCACGTTGAACACCGCCGACAAAGCGATGAGCCAGGCCGAGTTGCGCCAGGCTTTCGACGACTTTGACGCGGTATGCCCCACGGTTACCGACAAAATAGACGCCGAAGTGCTGGCCAACCCTGGCCGCGCCAAGCTGTGCTCGAACTTTGGGGTCGGATTTAACAATATCGACGTCGAGGCAGCCAAGGCAGCTGGCCTCAAAGTCTCTAACACGCCCGACGTCCTGACGGATGCGACGGCGGACATCGCGCTGACCCTGCTGCTGAACGTGGCGCGTCGCACTTATGAAGGCGAGCAGATGTTGCGCGGCGGTCGGTGGACCGGCTGGCGTCCGACGCAACTGATGGGCACCTCGCCCCAAGGCAAGACACTGGGCATTATCGGAATGGGCAGGATCGGTAAGGCAATGGCCAAGCGCTGCCACGCGGCGCTGGATATGAACATCGTGTTCTACGACGCGTTCCCCGTGGCCGATGCGGGCGTACCCGGAGCGCAACAATTGGAGACGGTGGACGATGTGATGGCAGCATCGGATTTTGTCTCGCTCCACTGCCCGGGCGGTGGCGCGAACACACATCTGATGAACGCGGACCGCTTCGCTAAAATGAAGCCAACAGCCTTTCTGGTTAACACGGCGCGCGGAGACATCATTGATGAAGCAGCGCTGGTCACGGCGTTGTCGTCGGGCCAGATTGCTGGTGCAGGCCTGGATGTCTTCGAGAGGGAGCCGACCATCACGCCAGCATTGATGGATATGCAAAACGTTTGTCTGCTGCCGCACCTGGGTTCGGCCACGACGGAGACCCGCGAGGCCATGGGGATGAAGGTGGTCGACAACCTCACCGCGCACTTCGAAGACCGCGAACTGCCTGACCGGGTGGCTTGACCACAGGTTGTGTTGTTGATCGGCCGCGCGGCGCTTCCCCTGCCGAAAACTGCGCGGGTGGAACCGTCAGGATTCCCCATCCACCCGCGCCGCGCGGCCTTCCGTTGGGCACCTAACCCTGGACACAGCGCCGCCCTAGGTCGTAGCGAGGTGCTATTCTAAACGTTCGGGAAGACGGGCATGGCGTCAAAACGCCTTTCCATTACGATCCTCGTGGCAAGCCAAATTTCTGTCCTGTCTGTGTGGTTCTCCTCGGCCGCAGTGTTGGCCGAAATGCAGGACGAAGCTGGGCTGAGTTCCACTGATCTGGCTTGGTTGACGACGGCTGTTCAGTTGGGCTTTGCGTTGGGCGCCCTGGGATTTGCAGCTTTGGGAATCGCCGATCGTTTCGATTCCCGGCGGGTTTTCTGCCTATCGGCGGTCATTGCGGCTGCAGCCAATCTGGGCCAATTGGCAGTCCCCATCGGTGGAGCAGAGGCGATGTTCCTGCGGGCGCTGACAGGAGCGGCGTTGGCAGGCGTGTACCCCGTCGGCATGAAGATTGCCGTTGGCTGGGGTAAGGAAGACCGCGGGCTGCTGGTTGGCGCATTGGTGGGCGCGCTGACAGTAGGCTCGGCCAGCCCGCATCTGATTGCGCTGATGGGTGGCGCGGATTGGCGTATTACCATCTGGGTTACCACACTGATCACCATGGCGGGCGGAGCGGCGATGCTGACCGCGGGGCTCGGCCCGTTCCATGCGCGCGCGCCACGCCTGGAACTGGCTGCCATTCGACTGGCCTGGACAGACAGGCGCATCCGCTTGGCGATCTTAGGCTATCTGGGCCACATGTGGGAGCTTTACATCTTCTGGGCGTGGGTCGGGGTAATTGCCGCACAGTCGTACGTGCTGGCAGGACTGGCCAACACAGGCGATTTGGCGAAGCTGACAGCGTTCCTGGCCGTGGCGCTTGGCGGCATGGCCTGCGTGATTTGCGGCAGGATCGCTGACCGCGTGGGCAAAGCGCGCGTTTCTGCCTGGATTCTTGGGTTATCAGCGGCGGCGGCGATGGGCACTGCGTTGGCCTGGGGCGGCCCCGTCTGGCTGGTCATGGGCCTTTTGATTGTCTGGGGCGTGCTGGTCGTACCCGATAGCCCGTTGTTCTCCGCGCTGGTAGCCGACGCTGCCCCACCAGAACGGGCCGGATCGTTGATGACACTGCAAACCTCGATCGGGTTTCTGTTGACCGCGATCACCGTGCAGGCCACCCCTTGGCTCGCCGGGACCTTTGGCTGGCCACTGGTGCTGGGCGCGATGGGGATCGGCCCAGTCCTGGGTGTGGTGGCCATGCGGACCCTGATGCGGGAGGGCACAAGATGACAACGGTGATCACTGGGGCAGCTGGCGGGATCGGCCGCGCGCTGTTACCGCTCCTGAAGGATCGAGCATTGCTATTGATCGATCGGCCGGAAAGCGGTGTTGGGGAATTGGCCAAGAGCATAGGCGCAACTGCGGTAGAGGGCGCACCCCTGAGCGCTGCCGAGTGTCGCGACACCCTGGACGCGGTCGACGGCCAAATAGACGCGTTCGTGCACTTGGCAGGCACGTTCGAGCCGGATCCAGCTATGGGTTTCGACCAGGACGCGCCGGATAACTGGACCCGGACAATGCAGAACAATCTGCTGAATGCGTATAACTTCGCCACGGCATTAGAGGCGCGCCTGCCGACCGACGGCAGCGGCCGCATCGTCTTCCTGTCATCGCTGGCGTATCGCTTCGGTGCTGCCGACCACGTGGCCTATTCAACCGCAAAGGCTGGCCTGGTGGGACTGACCCGTTCCCTAGCGCGCCGTTTCGCGGAGCGTGCAACGGTCAATGCCTTGGCACCCGGGATTATCCTAACGGCCATGCCAACCCACGTCATTGCAACACGTGGCGAGGCTGCCCGTAAACGCGCGATCATGCAGCGCTTTGGCGAACCTGAGGAGGTGGCGCATCCGATCCACTTCCTGCTGAGCCCCGGCGCCTCCTATATCACTGGGCAGACAATCAATATCGACGGCGGGACGTCACTGGACTGAACCGCCGCACCAGAGACCATCAGGGAGTATCCAATGACGACACGCTTGGGCTTTATCGGGCTGGGCCGCATGGGCGGCGGGATGGCGCATAATCTGGTGGCCAAACATCCAGGATTGATGGTCTTCGACCCGGTCGAGGCGGCCATGACACCCGTAATCGAAAACGGCGCCAAGGCAGCGACCAGTATCGCGGAGATGGCCACCAAGACAGACCTGATCTTTTTATGCGTGCCCTATGCGCCAGAGGTGCGTGCAGTTCTATTCGGCGCCGCTGGCATACCTGCGACTGGCCATAAGCCCCGTATCGTCGATACGACGACGCTGGATCGTCAGGATGCACTTGATATCGCTGCAGAGGCGGCCCACTTTGGCCTGCACTACTATGACTGTCCGATCTCTGGCATGCCGCTGAGGGCCGAAAACGGCACCCTGACGACAATGTTTGGCGGTCCAGCCGAGGCATTTGCGCAGGTTAAGCCGTTCCTCAAAGCCTTCGGCGAGGACACAATCCACGCAGGACCTTTAGGTTCCGGCCAGGCCATGAAGGCGATCAACAATATTATCTATGACGTCAACATCGCGGCCCTGGCCGAGGTGCTGCCCTTCGCCGTCAAGGTCGGTCTTGACCCGGATGCGTTGGCCCATCTGGTGACCACCGCCTCTTCACGCAGCTTTGCGTCGGAGTACTTCGTGCCGAAGATGATGGCGCGCCGCTTCGATACGGACTTCACGCTGGAGAACGCCTACAAGGACATCGTCAACGTGCAGCGCATGGCGATCGAGACCCGCGCCAGCCTGCCGATCGTCAATGCCATGGTCGCAACCTATCAGGCCGCCATGGCCGCGGGCTTTGCCGACGAGCCAAAAAGCGCGATGCTGAAAGTCTATGAAGACCGCCTAGCCGTGCGCTTCGAAGGCAGCAAAGACGACTGAAATGGACACTGCCGCGAAGTCCCTGGAGACGCCGCTGGGTCGGATCACGCTTACCGAACAGGGCGGTGCTATCACTCGGCTGACCTGGGGTGGACATGCCGACTGCGAAACACCGCTGTTGGCAGAAGCGGCATCGCAAATCCGCGCTTACTTCGACGGCTCCCTGAGCGTGTTCAAACTGCCGCTAAACCCAGCTGGCGGACCGCTGCAGCAGGCTGTCTGCCAGGCAATGTCGGCGATCCCATTTGGGCAGACCCGGGAGTATGGAGAGCTTTCCCGCGAGTTGGGCGCCCCCGCACAAGCCATCGGCCAGGCCTGCGGCGGGAACCCGATCCCTATCATCATCCCTTGTCACCGTGTCGTCGGTGCGGGTGGGCTGGGTGGGTTCTCCGCGCGTGGAGGTGTCGAGACCAAGGTGGCGCTGTTGAAACACGAGGGCGCCTACGGCCTGCTTCTCTAGCGCGACATTCGCGATCGGCCCGGCGCGCGGCAGCGGGGTGGGCGGGCGGGCGCTGGCGCGCGCCGGGCGACCAGATCAGCTCAAGCAATCAGTGCGGGATCCATGCGCCCTTGGGCCACCAATTCTTTGAAAGCCCGGTAGGTCTGGGCGATTCCGTCCTTCAGGCTAACCGAGGGATACTCTCCGACATGCGCCCGGAGCGGGCCATCATCCAGATCTGGCGGGAAAGGAAACTCGGTCCCCGTGCAACTGACTTTGGCCTCGGGCACTAAGCCGCGCAAAAGGTCCAAGCCTGTCTCAACCCTCTCACAGGTGCCGTTCAGATCAAAAACCGGTGCGCCCGACTGATCTGCCGACACACAGGCAATCATTGCAGCCGCAGCCTCACCGGCGTAGAGCCACGAGACACGGCCCGCAAAAGGCACCTCGTAGGCCACGCCTGCCGCGGCCGCATGGATGGCCACCGTGCCCTTCGAGCTCATCCCTTGATCCCGGCAGACACCATAGACCACGTTCGGCCTAATCCCGATCGACGGCACTTCCCAATCCTGCCAGTAAACTGCCGCCGTCCACTCATTGGCTTTCTTGTAGACCCCGTAGAGCGTGGCGAGATACGCGCCGTCCGGCGGCATCCCATAGGCCGCAACAGACGACGTGTAGACCGTCCTCTTGATATTGGCCGCCCGTGCGGCCTGCAGCACGTTTACCGTGCCCTCGACGTTAACGCGCGCGCCCGCAGCCGGGTTTGCCTTGCAGAACGGCACCTGGAGCCCAGCCATATGTACGATCGCCCGAACGCCGTGGCGCGCAACTGTCGCCTCTAACACATCCCCATCACCGATGTCGCCCGTCTCCCAGACTAACGAGGCCACCAGATCATCGCCCAGCAACAACGCCGGGCGACGTCGGTCATCGGTCAGATCCATCGCGACAACTGGCACACCGGAGCGTGTCAGGATTGCGACGACCCACGCACCGATGCATCCGCCCGCGCCGGTCACCAGGACGGGCCCGTCGAAGTACTGCGGATCGACCAGAAATGGGTCTGTCAGATAGTCCATGTTTTCCTCCCATGGCGGTCCCCAGCTTCCACTTGTCATCCCGCGAAGTCGTGAAGCAAGTCACCCGCCTTGCGAACTTTGTGTTTCTTGGCATGTTGCAGGCTGCAATTCGCCCGATTTACGCTATCGTCTACACCACAGTGCATAGCGCCAGGTAGAGTCCGATGAATGTCCAGCGCCCGATTGATGCGATCACAGAGTTGCAGGCTATGGTGTCTGTCCCGTTCGAGCGGGCCAGCGCAATTCCAAAGTCCGCCTACACCTCACAGAGTTTTCTAGACCGCGAGATTGAGCGCGTTTTTCGCCAAGAATGGGTGGCAGTCGGTCGCGCCGACCAGTTGGCCAATGCGGGCGATTATCTGACCTACGACTTGGCGGGCGAGCCGGTGATTGTGATCCGCGATAAAACCGGGGCCCTAAACGCCTTGTCGAATGTCTGTTTGCATCGAATGTCCACGTTGCTGGAAGGCGCTGGCAGCACCCGCGCCATCGTCTGCCCCTACCATGCCTGGACCTACAACCTGGACGGCTCGCTGCGGGGCGCACCCGCAATGGGACTGAATCAGGACTTTGCTCGTGATGACTACTGCCTACCCCGGATTCGCTGCGTCGAATGGCAAGGTTTCGTGCTGATCACCCTGTCCGAGACGGCACCGGAACCGGCCGATCAATGGTCAGAAGTTACAGAGATGATCGGCGACTTCGATATGGGCGCTTATTCGGGCCTGTTCCATGAGACGCATGTCTGGAACACCAACTGGAAGGTGCTGGCCGAGAACTTCATGGAAAGCTACCATCTGCCGGTCTGCCACGCGGCGACGGTTGGGGGTGTCAGCAAGCTGGAGGAGATGGACTGTCCGCCGGGCCTGCCGACATTCAACTACCATTACATTCTTAAGGATGAAGGTTTCAAACTGGCCGTCGCCCATCCCAAGAACACGCGGCTTCAGGGCGATTGGCGGCGTACGACAATCCTACTGGCACTTTATCCCAGCCTCCTGGTGACACTCACACCTGGCTACTTCTGGTATCTTAGCCTGCACCCAAAGGGCGTTGACCACGTGCACATAACATATGGCGGCGGGATGAGCCCCGACTTCATGGACGACCCAGAGGCCGCCGCGATGTTCCAGAAGGCGAAAGCGTTATTGGACGATGTGCAGGTCGAGGACCGCGGCTGCACGGAGAAGGTCTACAGGGGCCTGTGCTCCGACTTTGCCAAACCCGGCCATCTCAGCCATCTGGAGCGGCCAATCTATGACTTCGCGGTCTATTTGGCGAAGCGTTTGGGGTGACGGACCTCGCAGATCTCAAGGTCAGAATGGACGCGCTGAACACCGTCCGCCCTTTCCGATACCGCGACACCACCCGCGCTGAAGCCGAGGCGCATATGGCCCATTTGGCCAAGGTCAGCGGCTGCTCTGACACTGAAATCGAGTCGGCGGAACGCGCGCTGCGCGTCCGGCTGCCGCTCAGCTTTCGACAATACCTGTCGGCCATGGGCCACAAACCTGGCGCCCTATTTGTGGGTAGCGATCTGGCGCGCATGCACGAATTGTCAGACTACCGCCGTACCGCACTTGAGATAATGGCCGAAAGCGCGCAGGTACCGCTGCCTGACGACGCCGTCGTCTTCCTTATGCACCAAGGCTACAGCTTCGATTTTGTGATCGCTGACGGTGGCGAGGATGCGCCCGTGTGGCGCTACACCGAAGGGCAACCGGCGCCAACTCGCTATGCAGACAGCTTTGCTGAACACCTAGAAAGTGAGTTCCAGATGATCGAGTTAGCAAACAAGGAAACACTTGAACTCGGCGGGTATTTCCTGAGCGTCAAAAATGGCTACGAGCAGCGGTACTACCCAGCGCTCGCCTCCGGCGTTCGGCCCATCGACACAGATGACATCTTTCTCGATTGAGCCATTTCTTGACGCGGTGGGGTTGCGCAGGCATCCCTGAGTGGGCACGCGCGCCGCGGGAGCATTGTCCGGCATGACCATCCAAGAAGACCTTAAAGGCCGCTTTCTGGCGGGCATGAGCCATTTGGCGGCAACGGTCAACGTTGTCACTACTGATGGCATTGCCGGCCGGGGCGGCGTGACGGTGTCCGCCATGTCCTCGGTCAGCGCAGATGGGCCAAAGCCGACCTTGCTGATATGCGTGAACCGCACAGCCAGCGCAGCGCCGGTGATACTGGAAAACGGCGTCTTCTGCGTGAACGTTCTGCGCGATGACCAAAGCTATATCTCAGATGCCTTCGCGGGACGGTTCCGCGATCAGCTTCCTGACAAGTTCGCCGTTGGGCAATGGGAAGCAATGGGATCTGGCTCGCCCCGCGTCATTGACCCATTGGTCGCCTTCGACTGCCGCGTGATGTCGTCCGACCTGGTCGGCACGCACCATGTCTTCTTTGGCGAAGTCGATGACATCTTCATTGCCGGGCGCGGCTCTCCGCTGATCTATGCTCGCCGCGCCTATGGACAGGCTGCCCGCATCGATTCGCCAGGCAGCATCGAGGCAGGCCGCGCGCGCGCCGCAAATCGCCTGAATGTCGGCTGTTTCTACACAATCAGCGCCTTCACCCTGCCTGGCATCTTTCGCCGCCTTAAGGAGGAAGCGCCGCAAGTCGAGGTGGAGTTGGTCGAAGGGGACCAGTCGCGCATCACTAGTGCGTTGCTGGCCGGTGAGACCGAGGTCGCCCTGATGGACGGGATCAGTGCCCTGCCGCCGGGTCTGACGGCGGAGCCGTTGGCCGAGCGGACGCCCTATGTGCTGCTACAGGACACGCACCCCTTGGCGGCAGAAGAGAAGATATCCGCAGCCGATTTGGCTGATCTGCCCATGGTGCTGTTGGCGACAACGCCAAACCCTGACTATTTCCTGTCGATCCTTCGCGACCAGGGGGTCGAACCACGTGTCGCCTGGCGCTCTGGAGTATTTGAAACGGTGCGCGGCCTCGTCGCCGCAGGCCTTGGCTACGCCCTGCTGGCCAGCCGTTCCAACAACGCCCAAAGCTACGCAGGTCGGGGCTTGGTCGCGCGCCCCTTGGCCTGGCAGCCAGCACCTAACCAACTGGCGCTCGTGAGGCGGTCTAACGATACGCTCAGCCCCCAGGCACGGCGGTTCGCCCGTCTTTGCCGTGAAGACTTCGGATTAGACCCGCAATGACCCATCGCAGAATCCGCCGATTCAACACGCGCGATACCTATCCCGAACAGAACCTGGACAACGATCTGGCGCAGGCGGTCGTTGCGCGTGGCACGACGATCTGGCTGCGCGGTCAATGCCCGCAGGAACTGGACGGCGGTGCCAGCGTTGGTGTCGGCGACATCGAGATTCAGGCGCACAAAGTGATGCAGAACATCCGCCAACTGATCGAAGAGGCGGACGGCGAGATGCACCACCTGGTCAAACTGGTCGTGTATCTGACCGATGTTCGCCACCGGGAGACCGTTTATCGCGTGGTGGGTGAGTACATCCGCGGCATACACCCCGTTTGCACCGGACTGGTCGTCGTCGCCTTGGCCCGCCCGGAATGGTTGGTTGAGATCGACGCGACGGCTGTAATTCCAGACTGACTTGTCCCGGTATGGGGCAATTTTGCGCAACACGTTAACGATCGCTCCAAAATCCCCAGTGATTGGGTCGACACCGTTAACCTGTTGACAGCCGTCAACTTTGACCGGCCACATAGCCAATACTTGTTCAGGGAAACCGATGACCTTCTCGATCACCGCGCGTTGTGCAGATACCGGGATGTTCGGCATAGCGGTATCGTCATCCTCGCCGGCGGTGGCCGCGCGCTGTGCTCACGCCCGGGCGGGCGTAGGCGCAGTTGCTAGCCAGAACGTCACAGACCCCGCGCTAGGTCCGCGATTGCTGGATCTGATGGAAGCCGGCTCTTCGGCCCCACAGGCAGTCGAGATCGTCCAGACCTCCACACCTCATATCGACTATCGCCAAATCACTGCCGTCGACAGGCACGGCGGATCGGCAGTGTTTTCTGGGGTGCAATCGCTCGGCATAAACGGCGATGTGGTCCGCCCGGACGTGGTGACGGCCGGCAACTTGCTGGACAATGACGGCGTACTCGGCGCCATGGCGGATGCATTCCAAGCCAGCAGCGGCCATCTGGGCGACCGCTTGATCAACGCCATGCAAGCCGCCTTAGCAGCAGGTGGTGAAGCGGGCCCCGTGCATTCGGCAGGCATGAAACTCGCGCATGAGGTCAGCTGGCCTGTGGCAGATCTGCGTTGTGACTGGACCGAAGACTGTCCGATCCAGGCCGTTGCAACAGCTTGGTCCATCTACAAACCGCAACTCGACGACTATGTGACGCGCGCGTTGGACCCCACCAGCGCGCCCAGCTACGGAGTACCAGGCGATGAGTAAGATCGTAATCGCAGGTGCGGGCGTCCTTGGCGCCGCCATCGGTCGACAGCTGGCTTTGGAAGGTGCGGACGTAACCCTGATCGACCCAGCGCCAGGCGGTCGCGCGTCGCCCGGTTCGTTTGCTTGGCTGAATGCCAGTTTCGCTCAGGACGCGCAGTACAATCACCTTCGTCATGAGAGTCTGGAGATTTGGCGGCAGATGAAAGACGCTGATCCCTCAGTCCCTGTGAGCTTTCCTGGCGCGATCCTGTTCGAGCAGAAGGACTTTGACCTGGACGCCATTGAGGCATCTCAGGCCGATCTAGGCCGTCCGCATGCCCGGCTGACGGGGAACGATGTCGCGGCGCGCGAACCGGCCGTAACTCAACCCCCCGGCGACGCACTGCTAATGGCTGGCGATGGCTATGGCGATCCGGTGGAAATCACTGGCTGGTTTCTGGATCAGGCTCGCCAGGCCGGAGCACGGGTTATCGCCGGTGAAGCGGTGGAAACAATCCGGCTGAACAGTGACAATCGCGTAGTTGGGGTCGCCACCGCCAGCCATGATGTTCCAGCCGAACAGGTCATCCTGGCTGCCGGAATCGATCTGGCTGATATGCTGGGCAAGTTGGACCTGCATTTCGCGATGGACAATCAACCAGGTCTGTTGGCGAAAACGTCGCCTGGTTCCTCCACCACAAATGCGATGTTGGCAACGCCGGGCGTCCACTGCTGGCAGCGGCCCGATCGGGGTTTTTTGATCGGAGCCAGCTTTGGCGGCGATATGCGTGCCGTGGCAGCGCCGGAGACAAAGGCAGCCGAGGTTTTGACAGCGTTGCGCCAGGCAATCGCAGGGACCGAAGACTGCGAGATCGAAGACATCACAGTCCGGGTCCGCCCGATGCCAGCGGATGGACGACCCGCAATCGGCCCACTGGGGCCCGATGGCCTTTATGTCGTTTGCACCCATTCCGGCATGACACTGGCGCCCGTGATTGCCGAGATGGTGACCCGAGAGATCGCGGGAACGCCCGACTCCCGGCTGGCGCCCTATCGTCCGGACCGTGCCGCCCTGGCCGGCTGAAAAGCACAAGGTTATTGGGTCGCACAAGTCTATGATGCCAACTGGATTGGGGAGGTTACTTGATTACCGTCTACAGCGATCGCCATCACTTGCGCGCCTCCGAGACCGAGCTTTACGGAGGCCAACTCGTGCCGCCATTCGAGTGCCCCACGCGCGCAGAGCACATCCTAGCTCGCGTAAGGGCGCAGAAGTTAGGCGAGGTTGTTGAGCCCAAGCCCCATGGCATCGGCCCGGTGCATGCAGTGCATTCGGCCGATTTCATTGAATTCCTGGCTACCTGCTGGACCGATTGGCAAGCAGCCGGTTTCCAGGGCGAGGCAATAGCAACCGCCTGGCCATCGCGACGCATGACCCGGGACGTGCCACCCAAAAACATCGACGGTCGCATCGGATACTACTGCCTGGCGTCGGAGACCTCGATCTCGGGGGGCACGTGGGAGGCCGCACAGGCCTCGGCCGATGTAGCGCTGACCGGACAGGCATTGGTGACCGCGGGAGAGCGCGCGGTCTTTTCGCTTTGCCGCCCGCCGGGCCATCATGCCGCCCAGGACATGTTCGGCGGCTATTGCTTCCTGAACAACGCCGCCATCGCGGCCCAGGCGTTCCGCGATGCCGGCGCCGATCGTGTCGCGATTCTGGACGTCGACTATCATCACGGTAACGGTACGCAGGCGATCTTCTACCAGCGGTCCGACGTGCTGTTTCTGTCGTTGCACGCAGACCCAGAAGAGGAGTTTCCGTACTACCTGGGGGGAGCAGACGAGATTGGCGCAGGCGCGGGGGAAGGCTTCAATGCCAATTATCCGCTGGCAAAAGGTTGCAGTTTTCTGAAATGGGCCGCAGCGTTGGAAGATGCCTGCGATCGGATCCAAGCATATGCGCCCGACGCGTTGATAGTCTCGCTGGGCGTCGACACCTACAAGGACGACCCGATCAGCAGTTTCCTATTGGAAAGCGGGGATTTCAGAACCTATGGCGGCCGTATCGCTAAACTGGGCCTGCCGACCCACTTCGTGATGGAGGGGGGCTACGCCGTTGCAGAGATCGGTTTGAACACAGTCAATGTGTTGGAGGGTTTCGAAGGTGGCTGACACGGATTTATGTGCCCTCAGCGCCAGCGAACAGGTCCATCTTGTTCGCACGGGGCAAGTCTCGCCGGTCGATCTGGTCGATGCCGCCCTCGGCCGGATAGATCTGGTTCAACCAATCTGCAATCCATTCGCATTCGTCTTTGCCGAAGAAGCCCGAGCGGAGGCTGCCGCAGCCGCTGAAAAAGTAGCGGGTGGTGGGGAACTGAGGCCGCTGCACGGGTTGCCGGTAGCCTTCAAGGACTTCACGCCGACAAAGGGGCACCGCACCACGCGCGGTTCGGTCGCCTTCGAACATTGGATTCCAGACCATGACCCCGTGATTGTCCAACGCTTCAAAGCAGCCGGCGCGATCATTGTTGGCAAAACGACGACGCCAGAGTTTGCCTATTCGTCGTTCACGCGATCCGAATTGTTTGGAAACACGGGCAATCCTTGGGCACCAGAACGCTCTTCGGGCGGGTCTTCTGGTGGCGCCGGTGTGGCGGCGACGACCGGCTGCGTCGCATTGGCCGAAGGCACAGACATGGGCGGGTCGGTTCGTATCCCCGCCGCTCTTTGCGGATGCATCGGGCTTAAACCATCGCTCGGTCGCATTCCAATGGACATCCTGCCGACTAGCTTCGATGACATGAGCCACTTCGGCCCACTGGCGCGCACCGTTGAGGATGCCGCTCTATTCCTACGGATCGCCGAAGGGCCGGATGAGACCGACATCATGTCTCAGCGGGTTCCAATGCCTTTGCCAGCGCACTTTGACTACGATTTGACCGGGCTGACCCTCGCTGTCAGTGAAGACTTGGACTACTATGCCGTCGACGCCGAGGTGCTGGTGAACTTTCACACTGCAGCGCGTGCCCTGGAAGAGGCCGGGGCAACATTGGTCCCAGTGAAGCTGGGCTGGGGGCCCGATCTCAACGACGCCTGGTATGCTTGGTGGGGCGTCTATCAAGCGGCCGCATTTGCCGACACGCTGCCCCGGCACCGCGACCGGATGGACCCCGCCATCGTTTCGTTGATCGAGGACGGGCTAAAGATGAACGCCGTGGACTTTGCCCAAATCGATCAGGTGCGCACGCGGCAATGGCACCAGTTGGCAGACGTCTTCCAGGATCACCACGCATTGTTGTGCCCCACGATGGCGCTGCCGGCGCCAGACAATAACACGCCGGACGGAGCCTTCGGGCAAGTCGGCACAGATGGCCGCTACCATGGCCTGGATATGACTGAGGTGTTTAATCTGGTCGGACACTGCCCGGCGCTATCTGTGCCTTCAGGCAGGACAGCTTCTGGTCTGCCCACAGGGCTGCAGATTGTTGGGCGCCGCTTTGACGACCCCACTGTCTTGCGGATTGGCGCCACCTTGGAGATGGTCCGCCCCTGGACCCAATGGACACCGGATGCGTTCGCATGACCCTCACCGTTGCTGTTAGTCAAATGTCGTGCACCTGGGGTCGGGACGCCAACGCGGACAAGGCTGAGGCGCTAATCCGAAAAGCAGCAGACAGAGGTGCCCGGCTGGTGCTTATACAGGAGCTGTTCGAGACACCGTACTTCTGCACCCAACAAGATGGCGCCCATCGCAATCTGGCGGCCCCTTTTGCCGAAAATCCGTTGATCGCGCGGTTCGCAGCGCTTGCCCAGGAATTGGGCGTTGTCCTGCCGATCAGTTTCTTCGAACGCGATGGCAATACCTTCTACAACTCCATCGCTATCGCAGATGCGGATGGAACCGTCCTGGGATGCTATCGCAAGTCGCACATTCCCGACGGGCCCGGATATCAGGAGAAGTTCTACTTCACCCCAGGCAACACCGGGTTTCAGGTCTGGCAAACCTCTGTCGGCTGCATCGGCGTCGGAATTTGCTGGGATCAGTGGTTCCCGGAAGCCGCCCGCACCATGGCACTGATGGGGGCGGAGATCCTGCTTTACCCCACAGCTATCGGGTCCGAGCCACCTGACCCAACCGCTTTCACACGTCCCCACTGGCAGCGCGTCATGCAGGGGCACGCCGGGGCCAATCTGGTGCCGTTGATGGCATCGAACCGGATCGGCACAGAGCTTTGGCCCGAAAGCGACATGACGTTCTACGGTGGCTCCTTCATCGCCGGAGCGGAAGGGCAGATGCTTGCCGAGATGGATCGCGAAGAAGGCATTGCGCTGGCAGAACTCGACATTGATATGATCCGCCAACAACGCTGGGATTGGGGTATCTTTCGCGACAGACGTCCGGATCTCTACGGCCGCGTATCCGGACAATGAAGATCGTCGATGCCCATCATCACATCTGGAATCCGTGGACCAACCCTCATCCCTGGTTGAAGCCCGGCGCTGAAATCGCGTTTCGTTATGGCGGCTACGAGGCGTTGAAGCGCCCATTTCTATGGGCGGATTACGATAGGCTGGCCGACGGTCTTCAAATCGTTGCTTCGGTGACAATGGAAGGCGAGTGGGCCCCCGACGATCCGTTGGGCGAGGCGCACTGGCTGCAAGGGATTGCCGTGTCAGAAGGTCGGCCTGCGGCGCATGCCGCGCAGGCCTGGCTTGACCGCGATGATTGCGCCGACGTGCTGGGCGCGCTGAAAAAAATATCGTTGGTTCGGTCTGTGCGACACAAACCTCGCGCAAACATCGCCCCGGGCGGGCCACCAGGTGGCATGGCGGATGCCGCTTTTGCAGCGGGGTTTCGTGCGCTAGCCCAACACCACCTTATGTTCGAGTTGCAGACGCCCTGGTGGCATCTGGCAGAAGCTTGCCAGCTGGCCGAAACAGCGCCGGAAGTGCCGATCATTTTGAACCACACTGGCCTGCCAGCGGACCGAAGCCCTGACGGCCTGACCGCTTGGCGTCAGGCGATGATAGAGTTTTCCAAAGTGCCACTGGCATTTGTGAAAATCTCAGGGCTGGGGCTTGCGGGTGGCGGCTGGGATGCGGTTACAAACCGTCAGATCATCCGCCAGACAATCGAGATATTCGGTCCTGACCGCTGCATGTTCGCCTCGAACTATCCAGTCGACGGCCTTTGCGTGTCATTCGTCGAGCTCTGGCACAGCTTTGCTGACGCTACCGCCGACCTCGGCCAATCAGAGCGAGATGCGCTCTTTCACGGAACGGCGACATCGGTCTACGGTCTGGCGTGGGAGGACGCACCGTGAATGTCATCGATCTGTCCATGCCAGTTGATCAGGGCCATTTTCGGTGGCCGATCCAGCGCGGCAAGAAGGGCGATTTTGCCGACGGTGACCTGTTCGAGGTCAGTTGGTTCCAAACCTCATGCCATGGCTTCACCCATGTAGACGCGCCCCGCCACATGGTACCAGGTGGGGATACGCTGGACGGGCTGGACCTGAACCGAGTGGTTGGGCGCGCCGCCGTGATCGACCTGTCTGGGATCGATCCGATGACCGAGATCGTGCCCAGCCATCTGGAAAGCGCCGCCACGCATTTGGCGCCGGGAGAGATCGCGCTGTTCCGTACCTGTTGGGATACCCAACGCGATTGGCATGCACCTGCGTTCTGGCGCGACTCGCCGTACCTGTCGCGTGCCGCCTGCGAGTGGTTGTTGGACAAGCGCCCCTGCGCATGCGCCTTTGACTTTCCGCAAGACTACACGATACGGCTGTTGTTAGACGGCGATGTTCGCCCGATCGTTGAACATGTCAGCCACGACGTCCTGCTCCGCAACAACGTGACACTAATCGAGTATTTGGTGAATACCTCTGCGTTGACAACGGCGCACACGCTACTGGCAGCACAACC
>JBCCML010000039.1:0-48090 GCA_039026375.1 Pseudomonadota bacterium | reverse complement strand
CTGGCGCAGCGTCATGCAGACGAGATGACGCGCCTTGGCGAGCCAATGGTCGGCTAGGGCAGCTTCCTAGTACGGCTTGTAGGATTTCTCTTCGACCAGCCGCGATCCCAACAACTCGTTGATGGCGCGTTTCAGCGCCGCCCGTTGGTCATTGGTCACATAGACGCTGCGCGCCAGTTCCACGAAGCGGGGGCCGAAATCACCGTCCCGCTCGCAGTCGCGGATGTCATCCTCGATCTGCCAAAGCGCTTCATTCACGGCCTTGAGGTCGGCGGTCAGACTGTCCAGCTTCGGGGAAGCCGGTAGGGCACTGTCCCGCGATTTCTCCAACGTGTCCAATTCGATGCGCACATTGGCCAGCTTGTCTGAATCAGCGATCCGTTCGGACTTGATCTGCAGGATGGTGATCTTGTCGATCAGTTCCCCTGGGGCGATCTCGATCGTGACGGTGCTCATGCGGTACTCATTTGGGCGCGCCGATCAGCGCACGCAGGTCGCGTTCCACATCGGCGAAGACGCTGGGCCAATCCCCGGTGCTGGGCTGGCGGTACAGCCGCATCGACGGGTACCACGGCGTCGCATCCTCGTCGCCGTACAGCCAGAACCCCTCCCATGTCAGCATGTTCCAGATCGGCTTGCCCAGCGAGGCGGCCACGTGAACGACGGCCGTATCCGTGGTGATCATCAGATCCATCTGGTCGATGACCGCTGCTGTATCGCCGAAATCGCGATCACTGCCGCAGGCGTCGACGATCAGCCCTGCCATGCCTGAGCTTAGGAAGTCCGCGTGCGCGTCGCCCTTGTATAGGCTGAACAGCTGCACGCCCGGCACGGTGCTGAGTTCAAGGAAGCTTTCGGACGAGGTCGAACGGCGGTGGTTGGCCCGGTAGCTGAGGCTGCCGGTCCAGACAATTCCGACCTTGAAGCGGTCCTTGAAGGGCTTGACGATACGCTCGGCCCGCTCGCGGCTGTCTTGCGGGATGCTCAGCCGGGGCAGGGGTGGTGGAGCATTGTTGGGCATGCCCACCCGGTGCGGCAGGCTCATGTTCGGCGTGTAATAGTCGAACTTATCGCTCTTGCGCGCGGCCTCTAGCAGGGTGTCCACACCCTCCAGTTCTGCGAACAGGCGGCGCAGGGGGGGCTTGGCGACCATCGAGACATGGGCGCCCATCTCCTTCACCTGCGGCAGAAAACGCGCCATCAGAATGGCATCGCCAAAGCCCTGTTCGGGCAGCACCAACAGCCGTTTGCCGTTGAGGTCCTGACCTTCCCAGCGGGGCCAGGGCGCGTCCTTTGGCAGGGAAACCTCATCGCCTGAGTAGCGGTTTTCAAAGTCGGCGAACCCTTCTGCCCAGTTGCCCAGCATCAAATGCGCCAGCGAGCGTTGCAGCAGTGCGTTGTCGAACGGGCCAAGGCGCGCGATCGTGCGGTCAATCAGGTCCACCGCATCTTGGTTGCGCCAAGAACTGCGGTAGGCGATGGCCAGATCGCGCACGCGCTCCCAGCTGTCGGGATCTTCCACGCACAGCTGTTCGCGGATCGCGATCGCCTCCGCCGCCTCGCCGATGTCGCAGAGCGCATTGGCCAGATTCGAGCGAATGTTGACCGCCGTCGGGTCCAGCTCCAATCCCCTACGGTGCAGCGCGATTGCCTGGGCATGAAATCCCATCTTGCGCATCAGCGCGCCAAAGTTGGTCCACGTCACCGCATTGGTCGGCACATGCGCCAGACAAATCCGGTAAAGCTCTGCTGCCCGTTCGTTGTTGCCTTCCTTGTGGGCCTCGACTGCCATACGGAATGCCTCGCGCTCCGTGCGCGGTTGTTGGGGCTTTTCCGTCTTGTCGATCGATACATTTGGCTGGGTCATCAGGGCTTTGTCCACTGTCTGGCCTGCGTGCAGCCCTAGATACGGGGCATGCATGGATTAACAATAAATAATTTTGGCGCAGACGGCCCCTGTGACGCTAAGAAATTGTCTCGCCAGACGATATCGCAGGGCCGTTCGGAGGACAGGGCATGACCGACCAGACCCCTGAGGACGTGCGGGACGACCGCCGCGAGGATTCCTACGATCTGGACGCCGAAACGGTCGCGGCCGTCGTCGAATCTGCCCGCGCTCAGGATCGCGTCGCAGTCCTGGCGCTAATGGACGACCTGCACGTCGCGGACATCGCCGACCTTCTGGAACAGATCGAACCGGATGATCGGCGGGCTGTCGTTGACCTGACCTGGGAAGCGCTGGACCCCCAAGTTCTGGCCGAGGTCGAGGAAGGCGTCCGCGACGAGCTGCTGGAGATTCTGGATCCCGCGCAGCTGGCCGAGGCGGCCAAGGATCTGGACACCGACGACCTGGTCTACGTCGTTGAAGATCTTGAGGAATCTGATCGGCGCGCGGTCCTAGACACGCTGGGGCCCGCCGAACGCCAGGCCATCGCGCAGTCTTTGGCCTACCCGGATTACACCGCCGGGCGCCTGATGCAGCGCGAACTGGTCAAGGCCCCGCCGTTCTGGACCGTGGGCCAGATGATCGACTTTATGCGCGCCTCGCAGGACCTGCCCGAACAGTTCTACGACGTGATCATTGTCGATGCCTCGGCCAAACCCATCGGCACCGTACCGTTGAGTGCCATCATGGGCGCGCGCCGGCCGGTGACGCTCAGCGCGCTGATGCACGAGGAGTTTCGCACAATCAGCGTGCTGGAGCCCCAGGAGGACGTGGCCTACGCCTTCAACCAGTACCACCTGGTCTCGTGCCCGGTGGTGGATGAGAACGGCCGTCTGGTCGGGGTGATCACCATCGATGACGCCATGGAGGTCTTAGAAGACGAGGCCGAGGAGGATCTCAAGCGCCTGGGCGGCGTCGGAGACGAGGAACTTACCGATCAGGTCTGGGCGATCACCAAGCGGCGCTTTCCCTGGCTGGCGGTCAATCTGCTGACGGCGGTCATTGCCTCGTTGGTGATCGGGCTCTTCGACGATGCCATCGGTCAGATCGTGGCGCTGGCAATCCTGATGCCCATTGTGGCGTCTATGGGCGGGAATGGCGGCACCCAGTCGCTGACCGTGGCGGTTCGGGCCATTGCGACGCGCGACCTCACGCCCACCAATGCCTGGCGCGTTGTTGCCCGCGAGGCGCTGGTGGGCGTCGTGAACGGCCTTGCCTTCGCTATGATCATGGGCCTGATCGCCTGGGTCTGGTTCGACATACCCATGCTGGGCGCGGTCATCGGCATGGCCATGATCGTCAACATGCTGGCCGCCGGGTTGGCCGGCATCCTGATCCCCATCGGGTTGAACCGGGTCGGGGCCGATCCGGCATTAGCCTCCGGTACGTTCGTGACCACGGTCACGGATGTGGTCGGCTTCTTCACGTTCCTGGGCCTGGCTGTTTTGATCCTGCTGTAAAGGTGGCACGACGGGCGACCGGTCCGGCAGAGCAGATGACTTCAACCACGACAAGCCAGGCGGTTTGCAGTGTGACTTCAGGGATGATTTCAAACGTGATTTCGCACGTGATATTGTCATGTTAAATAGTCGCTAATGCGATATCGGTGATTTTATTCTGAATAATGTCACCTGATGTCATCTAATCCCAAGTGATTTTTCTGGGGAGGGTTGGGACATCCACGCGCCGCGCCGCTTGAATTTCGCCCGCGAAAAGCTTCCATAGGGCCGACGATAGGAGGTCCGATGAACCAGCTACCCAGTGGGATCGAAGAGACCCAGGCACTGCTGTCGGAAACGGGATATGTCTGCGGCCGCGACCTGGCGACCGTGGCATTCCTGTCCCTGAAACTAGGCCGGCCCTTGTTTCTTGAGGGTGAGGCCGGTGTCGGCAAGACCGAGATCGCCAAGGCGCTGGCAAGTGCGTTGGGCCGAAGGCTGATCCGGCTGCAATGCTACGAGGGGTTGGATGCCTCCTCTGCCGTCTACGAGTGGAACTATCCCGCCCAGATGATTGAGATCCGTCTCGCGGAGGCATCGGGTGCCTCGCGCGATGCGCTGATGGCCGAGCTGTTCTCGGATCGGTTCCTGACGCGCCGGCCGCTGTTGGAGGCGATGGAGCCGCAGGAGGGTGGCCCCCCTGTGCTGTTGATCGACGAGTTGGATCGTACAGACGAGCCCTTTGAGGCGTTTCTGCTGGAGGCTCTGTCTGACTTCCAGGTGACGATCCCCGAGCTCGGTACGGTCAAGGCTGCCGAACCGCCCATCGTGATCGTGACGTCCAACCGCACGCGCGAGGTGCACGACGCGTTGAAGCGCCGCTGTCTCTACCATTGGGTCGACTACCCGGATATGGAGCGCGAGCTGGCGATCTTGGCGTCCCGCGCGCCGGAGGTGACGCACCAGCTGTCGCGCGAGGTGGTCGCTTTTGTGCAGCGCCTGCGGACCGAGGATTTGTTCAAACGGCCAGGGGTTGCCGAGACGATCGACTGGGCGAAGTGCCTGGTGGCATTGGACGCGCTGGAACTGAACCCGCAGGTGATCACGGACACGCTGGGTGCGCTTTTGAAGTACCAGGACGACATTGCGCGTTTCCAGGGGTCGGACGCGAAGGCGGTGCTGGACGATGTGAAGACGGCCATGGCAGGGGCAGCGTGACAGTGGTCAAGGCGCCGCGTCAGGCATCCAGACCTTGGAGGAGTCATTGCCCGCGGCGTGTTTCGACACTTGAGCTCGTGTCACGATCGCAACGCTGCAGCGATCCCTCCATCCTTACTGCAGCCTGCAACACGCCGCGGGTGCGTCAGTCCACCCAGCGCGTGGGCAGACGCGGCGCCTTGACGAGCCTCTGATCAGTGCGCCCGAAGATCGCGATCCACGAGGACGGCAAACTGGCCCAGAACGTTCTGCACTTTGCCAGGGCGTTGCGTGCAGCAGGCCTACCGGTCGGCACGGGCCGCGCCGTCGATGCCGTACGCGCGGTCGCCGCGGCAGGATTTGAGAACCGCGAGGATTTCTACCACACCCTTGCCGCGTGCTTCACCTCTCGGCCAGAACACCGTGTGGTCTTCGACCAGTGTTTCCACATGTTTTGGCGTGACCCCCAGATCTTGGAAAAGATGATGGCCATGCTGATCCCGGAGATCCGCGCGCCTGGTCAGGATCGCGATCGCCAGGCCGGTGCCCAGCGTGCTGCCGAGGGTCTGACCGCCGGCGCTGACCGCCACGCACCGGAGCTCGACCGCGAACCCGACGAGATCGAGATCGAAGCCGAGCTCACCTTCTCGGACCAGGAACGCCTGGGAGCGCGGGATTTCGAACAGATGACCACCGCCGAGGTTGCCCAGGCCAAGCGCGCCATCGCCAACCTCCGCCTGCCGGTCAAACCCGTTGCGGCCCGCCGCACCGAACCCGCCCCCCGCGGTCAGCTGCCTGATTGGCGCCGCACCATGCGGGACCAGATGCGCACCAACCGCCCGCCCACGCTTGCCCGCCGCCGCCGCCGTCAGCGTTGGCCGGCGCTGGTCGCGCTCTGCGATATCTCGGGCTCGATGGCCGGCTATTCGCGCATGCTGCTGCACTTTCTGCACGCCGCTGCGAACCACCACGGCGCGGGCTGGTCCAAAGTGCACGCCTTCACCTTCGGCACCCGGTTGACCAACATCACAAGGCACCTGCGCCACCGCGATGTCGACGAGGCCCTGGCCCGCGCAGGCCACGAAGCCCAGGACTGGGAGGGCGGCACCCGCATCGGCGAATGCCTGGCCAGCTTTAACCGCGATTGGGGGCGCCGCGTACTGGGCCAAGGGGCCGTCGTCCTGTTGATCACCGACGGGCTGGATCGCGACGACCCTGTGCACCTGGGCAAACAGGCCGAACGGCTTGGCCTCTCGTGCCGCCGCCTGATCTGGCTGAACCCGCTGTTGCGCTGGGACGGATTTGAAGCCCGGGCTCAGGGGATCCGCGCGCTGCTGCCCCATGTCGACAGCTTTGTGCCCGCGCACAGCATCGACAGCCTGGATGCGCTGGGCCGCATCCTGGAAACCGCCGGGGCCGACGGCGAAAAAGCCCGCCTGATGAACGCCCTCTGACAAGCGCACCCGCTCGAGACTGCTGACCTGTAGCAAACGCTACAGACCGACCATCATGTTGCCTGTCACACATCATTTGGCGCTGCCAGTGTCTGAAAAGACCGGTCGGCGCGCCAGAGTAGCGTCGGGTCCGAATGACAAGGCAAGGTTTCGCCTGAACTTCAACCCCTGCGTCGCGTAGGTTTCCGGTGGCTGGGACCCGGCCACCGGGTTTACGCGCTGCGTGGTGGCCACCGATCCCCTTTCTGACGCCCTTTCCGACGCTGGTTTCGACCGGCTATCTTGCCGCTCCGCGCCCGCCGCCTTATTTCCAATCGAAGTAGGAGGGGCTCATGACGGCAGAGCACGACCGAATTTCTGAAATCGCCCTGGAGTGGTACCGCAAGGGCAAAGGTGCCGTCCTGGCGACCGTTGTCCAGACCTGGGGATCGGCCCCACGGCCCGTCGGGTCGCAATTGGTCATTTCGGGCGCGGCGCAGATCATGGGCTCGGTCTCGGGCGGCTGTGTCGAAGGCGCGGTGGTGGCCGAGGCGCTGGAGGCCATTGGCGATGGGCGCGCGCGGATCCTGGAGTTCGGCGTCAGCGACGATGACGCCTTCGCGGTCGGTCTGGCCTGCGGCGGCACGATCCGCGTTATGGTGGAACCCGTCGGTGGCGCCGAGGGGCCAAGCGCGGAGCTGTTGGCCGAGGTCGTTGCGGCCCATCAGGCGCGCAGTGCCGTGGGTGTGGTCACCGACACTGCCACCTGGCAACGCCACGTCATCGGCCTGGATCAGAACCCCGAGGCGTTTGCCGCCGACCGCTCGGGCTTTGACGCCGATGGTCAGCGCTTCACCTGGATTTCCAATCCGCCCCTGCGTTTGGCGATCATCGGTGGGGTGCACATTGCGCAGCCCCTGGCAGCGATGGCCGGGCTGGCCGGCTACGACGTGACCGTGATCGACCCGCGCGAGGCCTTCGCATCGGTGGATCGCTTCCCCGCTCTGCCCATTTCGCACGATTGGCCGGATGACGCGCTGGCGGCGCACGGTCTGGACCACCGCACCGCGATTGTCACGCTGACCCACGATCCCAAGCTGGACGATCCCGCGCTGCTGTCGGCGTTGCGGTCGCCCGTCTTCTATATCGGGGCGCTGGGCTCGACCCGCACCCACGCCAAGCGGGTGGCCCGCCTGACCGAAGCTGGCCTGACCGAGGGCGAGATTGCCCGGATCGATGCGCCCGTCGGCCTGGACATTGGATCCGCCACACCCGCTGAGATCGCGGTCTCGGTTATGGCGCAACTAACCCAGCGTCTGCGCCGGCCAGAGACGCGCCCGGGTGCAATGCCGCGCGGACAGGCCGCGTGAGGTTCGGCCCCGTCCGCCTGGCCGAAGCCGAGGGCGCCATTCTGGCCCATTCGCTGCGCCTGCCGGACGGCACTCTGAAGAAGGGCCGAGTTTTGGGCGCGGCGGATTTGTCCCGGCTCTCTGCGGCGGGGATCCAGTCGGTGATTGCCGCCCGCCCTGACCTGGACGATGTGGGCGAGGATGTCGCCGCGGGCCGGATTGCAGCAGCCCTGGCGCCTGATCCGGCAAAGTGGGGCCTGGAGCTGTCGGCGCCCTTTACCGGCCGCGCCAACGTTTTCGCCGCCACAAGCGGTGTATTTCGCCTGGACCCCGACCTGGTCGACCGGATCAACGCGATTGACGAGGCCGTGACGCTGGCAACGCTGCCGGACCACGCCCGGGTCACCGCGCGCCAGATGCTGGCGACCGTCAAGATCATCCCCTACGCCGCACCCGAGGCAGCGGTGGCCGAGGCCGAACGCCTATTGGGCAGGGCCACCGCCATGCAGGTGCACGCGCCCGTGCGGCACTCGGCCGATCTGATCCTGACCCAGACCCCCGGGATGAAGCCCCAAGTGCTGGAGAAGGGCGCGCAGGCGGTGCGCGCGCGGCTGACAGCGCTGGGGATTTCGCATGTCCGCGAACAAGTCGTGGCGCACGAGACGGCAGCCCTGGCGGACGCACTGGCGGGCGCCAACGGGACCGCCGACATCAGCCTGATCCTCACCGCTTCGGCAACCTCTGACCGGGACGATGTCGGGCCCGCGGGTCTGGCGGCGGCGGGCGGCACGCTGCAGCGCTTCGGCATGCCAGTCGATCCCGGCAACCTGCTGTTCCTGGGCCAGTTGGATGGGCGCCCCGTGGTGGGCCTGCCGGGTTGCGCCCGCTCGCCCAAATTGAATGGTGCGGACTGGGTGCTCGAGCGGCTGGTCTGCGGGCTGGAGGTCACCGGCCAGGACGTCGCCCGCATGGGCGTGGGCGGCCTGCTCAAGGAGATCTCGGCCCGGCCCGAGCCTCGCGCGGGCGGGGCCACGGCGCCCCAACGACCGCGAGTCGCTGCGTTATTGCTGGCCGCAGGGGCGTCGTCGCGGATGCAGGGGCGCGATAAGCTGCTGGAAACCGTCGACGGTATGCCGTTGTTGCGCACTTTGGCCAAGCGGCTGCGGGCCTCGGGCGTCGAGCGCACGCTCTGTGTGCTGCGCGCCGAGGACACGGACCGGCGCGCTGCCATCGCGGACTTGGGCCTGGGCGTTGTCACGAATGCCCAGGCAGCCGAAGGCATGGGCACCTCGATCGCAGTTGGGGTGGCAGCGCTGGGCGACGATGTCGACGCTGTGCTGATTGTGCTGGGCGACATGCCCGAAATCTCTAGCCACCACATCGACCGCCTGATCGCAGGCTTTGACCCGGCCGAGGGCCGAGCCATCGTGCGCGCCGTCACGCCGGACGGCACCAGCGGCCATCCGGTCCTGTTCGGCCGGCGCTTCTTCGAGGTGTTGATGGGTTTGGCCGGCGATCAGGGCGCGCGGGTCATCCTGCGCGAGCATCCTGACTTCGTGGTCGACATCGTGCTGGACGGGGCCGCCGCCTTGGCCGATCTGGACACGCCGCAGGACTGGGCCGCTTGGCGCCGCAGGCAGGCCGCTAGCGGTTGACCAGCAGCAGCGTCCGATTCTGACCCTGTTTGCTAAGACGCATCGCGGCGGTGCCAATTGACGTAACCCGCCAGCCGTCCAGCATGTCGCCGCGCGCAACCTTGCGGAAATCGCCGCTGGGTAGGCGCACAAGAGCCTGCCGCCCGTTTTGCCCCTGTAGCACACCCAGCAAACTGGTCTCGTTCAGCGCCAGTCCCGTTTGTTGCGCAGCGACGCTGAGTGATTGCGGGCCCGCCGAAATCGGCCGCCGACGGACGATCTCCTCGGCCTCGGCCTGTGCCAGATAACGCGCAGCCAGCTTTTCTGGCCGCACCGGGGGCGGCGGGGCAATCTCGGCGGCAAGCTCGGTCGGCGCCAGGGGATCGGCCTCGAGTGCCTCCTTTGAGCCGTCGATGATCGCTGCGGCCAGGCTGGCGCCAGGTGCCGACATATCGGCGGCGCCCGACCCTTGCGGCGCGGGCGCGGCCAGGGTGGCGCCTTGGCTGAGGCTGGCGGTCGGCGCAGCTGTCGCGGCTGCCACAACTTCTGACGGACCGTCCGTTGCGCTACCAGTTGGAGTCTCAACAGAGCCGTCGGCGGGGCTGTCGTTCTGCGGCTCGCCGGGGCGGCGTGGACGGTCTGGCGGCGCGACGGCCATCTCGGTCGGGGCGAACTCGGTCGGGGCCGTGTCTTCGTCATCGGCGGTCGCCGACACAGGCTGGATGTCAAGCGCCGCATCGGCCGGAGCTTCGGCGATCACGACCATGGCGAGGCTTGCGACGGGACGGGTGGTGGGATTGGCGGTGGGATTGGCGGTGGGATTGGCGTCGGGACGGGCAGCGGACGGATCGCTGGGGCTGTCCGCCAGCGGTTCAGCAGCAGGGACCGGCAGCTCGGCAAGGTTTAGCGCGTCTGCCAGCACGTGGACGGGCAAGACCTTGGGCCGGGCGAGGGCGGTGCTGGGCGCGGTAACGACCAGTTTTATGGGGCGCGCGTGCGAGACTGAGGAGGGCGCCGACCCCACAGACATGCGCGCGGGCGCATCCGGCGGCGTCATAACCGTCGGGGTCGGGACCGCCATCACCTGCGCCACGGCTGCGATGCCCACGGCTTTGGGGGCCGCGGGGTGCGTCCGCATCCGTTGCAGGGGGCGCACCAATGCGGGCGGACGCACTTGGTCCGGGCCATCGCCCGTGTGCCAGTCGCTGCGCCACGTATCCGCTGGGACCACTCTGGCCAGGGCAATGGTTCCCGACCGCTCGGGGACCGGGACCGCCGCTTCGATCAAGTCGTCGCCGAACTTAATGGTGCCAAGGGCAGTGGCGGCCAGCAGCGCCACGCAGATGGCCCCGGTCAGCACCTTGTTGGTTGTTCGGCGGACACTTGCCGCGACAGGGCCGGCGGGAGACAGCGTCGGCAGGGCAGAATCAAAGCCCGTGGCGGTGATCGAGGAGACCACCGGCCCGGGCACAAAGCCCCAGCGCGTTGCATAATCAGCCGCTTCGTCGGCCGTTTGGCGCAGGGCACCCAACACCGGGAAGCTCTGCGAGTCATCCCGCGCGCCCACCGCCACAAGAACGTCTTCTGGCCGGTAACCCAGCCGCGCCGCCAGTTTTTCGCTGGCCTCTCGGCGCCGCGCCGCCTGATTCCCGCTGAGGGCCAATCGGTGTTCGACGACCTGGTCTGGCGGCAAGCGCAGCGCAATCGGTCGGTTGGCATCGGTCCGAACCAACGCCTCGACCCGCAGTGCCTCGATGCGATCCCGAAAGTCAGGATCGTCCAATGGCACCTCACCCAGCCCATGTACCGCGCCCATCTGGTCGACCGCAAGCAGGCGAATCGCGGTGGTTGAGAAGTCCAGAACCAGCGTCGGCCGAGCATCCTGGCCCGGTTTCCGTTTACTTTTCCTGGTCCTGATGGTCACTCAACACCCTTTGAACGCAGATGGGACTGTCCCAGCCATGCACCGCTCAGCCCCCGGAGTATAGACTAGCCGAAACTGCCGCCCACAGAAAGCGAACGATGGGGCAGGCACCTAGCATGCAAGCTTGACCGTCGGCTTAAGTGGCGCATTTCTGCGCGGATGTTGCCGATCGTTTATCATCCCGATTACATGGCGCCGCTGCGGCAGGGCCATCGGTTTCCAATGTCGAAATATGGCTATCTGCGCGATCATTTGCAGCGTCTTGGCCTGTTAAAAAGTGGGGGCTTTGTCTCGCCCGCACCGGCGGCGCTACGGGTGCTGGAGCTGGCGCATACCGCGGATTACGTGGCGCGAACGCTATCGCTGACCCAGACCGCTGACGAGGTGCGCCGCATTGGCCTGCCGAATACCGAGCGGGTGGTGCGCCGTAGCCGACTGTCCGCGGCCGGGACAACGCTGGCCGGTTGGCTGGCGTTGGAGCATGGCATTGCTTGCAACGCCGCGGGCGGTTCGCACCATGCGGCGGCCGGGCATGGTGCCGGGTTTTGCGTCTTCAACGATGTCGCAGTGGCGGCGCGGGCGCTGCTTGCGCAGGGGGTCGAGGGCCCGTTTCTGGTGGTCGATGCTGATGTGCACCAAGGGGATGGGACCGCACGTATATTCGAGGGCGATGACCTCGTGCGCACGTTGTCAGTCCATGCGGCCAAGAACTTTCCGGCGCGCAAAGCCGCGTCGGACGTTGATCTGGCCCTGCCGGATGGGGTTGAGGATGCTGTCTATCTGGACGCGTTGGGTGCTGCATTGCGCAATGAACTGGCTGTCTGCCCGCCGCGGCTGGCGTTCTACAATGCCGGAGTCGATGTGCATCATGCGGACAAGCTGGGTCGGCTGGCGCTGAGCGATCAGGGAATTCGTGCCCGCGATCGCCTGGTGCTGAGCACGCTCCGCGGTGCCGGGGTGCCCGTGGTGGGGGTGCTGGGCGGGGGTTACGCGGACAATCCCGATGATGTGGCCGCCCGCCATGCATTGATGTTTGAGGAGGCGGCGGCGCTGGCGGATTAGGCGATCGGCTTTGCTTGTCGCTTAGTCGTCGATCTCGATCAACTTCAGTTCGCCGTTCCCCTCCATCTCGCGGATCACCTTCAGGAACTCCTGTTGCGCCTCTTCGGCCTCGCGGATCTTGACCTTCTCGATTTCGCCCAACGCCTCGCGCATCTGCTCTGCCATGCGGCTGGAGATGCTGCTGAGGATGAACTCGTTGCTGGCGGGCGCGTTGTCTTCGGCCCCCTTCAGGGCGCGGAGTACGATGTCCTGATCCAGGTTGCGCACGATCGCCGCGATGTCCCGGCGCTCCACGCGCTCGTGGATGTCTTGGAAGGTGAACATGCTGCCTTTGACCGCGTCGGCCAGTTCCGGCTGGGTCTGATCCAGGAAGCCCAGCACCGCCTGGCGGATTTCCCCTGTGGTAAAGTTCATGATGCTGCCGATGCGCTCGGCTGGGCGGAAGCTGTTCGTGCCGACCCGTTGGTTCGCCAGGAAATCTTCGCTGACGGAGAACGCGATGGCATCCACGACGCTGGAGTCGAGGCTGCCCGCTTTTGTCAGCCCGAAGACCATGTCGCGCGCCACCTCCGGCTCGACCCTGCCCAGGACCTTGGCGGCCTGGTCCGACGGCAGGTTCGACAGGACCACGGCTGCGGTTTGCGGGTGTTCGCGGGTCAAAAACTCCGCCAATGCCGTTTCGTCGATCGCCCCCAGCTTCTTCCAGATGTTCGTCGAGGACGGTGCTTCGACGTCGTTCATGATCCGGGTCAACGTTGCATCCGGGACGTAGTCAGCCAAGAGTTCGCGCGCCTTGTTGGTGCCGCCGTGGACTGTCTCTGGCAGGCGATCCAGATCATAGAGGAATTCGCGAATGATCTCGTGCACGGTCTCGGGCTCGATCTTGCGCAATGTCGACATGGCGGTCGCAAAGTTGCGCATCGTCGTCTCGTCCATCTTCTCCAGCAATGGACCGGCGGCCTCGGACCCAATGATCCCGATGACGATCGCCGCCTTCTGGGCCTGGGTCAACTGATCAGACGGGCGGTCCTGATTGCCGGCTGCGGCCGGCTGGTTCCGACGTGCCGTGGTGAGTTCCGTCATGTCGCGTACCCCCTAATCAACGCCTCGGCCAGCAAGCTCCAACCGTCAGCAACTACGAAAAATGCCAGTTTCAGTGGCAGCGACACGACGATGGGTGGCACCATCATCATGCCCATCGACATCAGGACCGAGGCAACGACGAGGTCGATGATCAAGAACGGCAGAAAGATCATGAAACCGATTTCGAAACCGCGCTCGATCTCGCTCAGCATGAACGCCGGCACCAGAATCGAGAGCGGTGTCTGACCATCCGCGGTCGGATCGGCGACCCGCCCGGGTGCAGCATCGGCCAGCGCGGCCAACATGTCGTCGCGGACGCGCGCCTCCATGAAGACGCGGAAGGGCTGCATCGCGCGGTCGAACGCCTGCTCGGGCAGGATGTCTTCGTTCATGAGCGGCCTGATTCCCGATGCCCAGGCCTCTTGGAACACGGGTTCCATCACGAAGTAGGTCAGAAACAGCGCCAAGCTGATGATCAGCATGTTGGGTGGCGCAGATTGCAGGCCGATACCTTGGCGGACCAGCGAGAGTACCGTCACCATAAAGGGAAAGCAGGTGATCATCACGGCGATACCCGGTGCCAGGCTAAGTACCGTCACGATCAGGAACAGTTGGATAACGCGCGCAGAAAGCGCCCCTTCCCCATCTGCGCCCAAATCGATGGAGATCCCCTGCGCCCACGCCATGCCGGGCAGCAGCAAGGCCAGCAGAACGGCTGCAGGCGCAGCCCAGGTCACTCTCACAGCGCGCATGTTAGCTGCCGGGGCTCCGCTTAGAACAGATCCGTGACGTCCACGACTTCGGTCAGCCGAACGCCGAGGCGTCCGGTTTCGTCGCCCATCTCCTCCAGCTCACCGCGGGCGATGATGCGTTCGCCCACCATGATCTGGACCGGGTCGTCGACCCGGCTGTTGAGCGGCAGCACCATGTCGCGACGCATGGCCAGCAACTCGCCGATCACCGGCTTTGCCTGGCCGACGCTGACGACGACATGGACGGGGACCGAAAAGATTGCGCGACGATGTTTGCCTTCCGGCGAGTTATCCCGTTCATCGAGTTCGGGTGCCTCGGCGATCTCGCTTTCTGTGTCAGCGCTGCTCATCTGCGTCTCCTACCAGGGCTTCGATTCGTCGGGACAGGGTGGTCAGAGCGGCCTCGATCATGTCGGCCGCGTCGAAATGCGCCCCACCGGCGTCCCAGGCCAGTTGGGCCTTGCCGTCAACCAGGGCCGGATCGCTGATCACGGCGATCTCGACATTTGACTGCAGGGTTTTCAGTGCGGTCACGACCCGGCTGTGATCCCCGGGCGAGACGCACAACCTTGCTTCGGCCACTTTGTTGCGGGCGAAGATCTGGTCGATGGCGACGGCCAATTCCGAGGTAAAGCCAGTTTGGGCCAATGCGGGGAACAGCTGGCTTGCGGCCTCGGTGATGAGTTGGGACACCGCGGCATGCGCTGACGCCCGGCTGGCATCCGCCTCGGCAGACAGCTGGCTGAGGGTGGTGACCAGATCCTTTTGGCGTTCGGCTTCCTCGGCGGCGCGGGCCTCAGCGTGGGCTTCTTGCCGCTGTGTCTCGGCCGCTTCGGCGGCGAGACGGGCGCGTTCGCGCTCGGCGGCAGCATGAATCACCGCGGGGGAAACCCCATCGAAGGATTCAAGATCGATTGATTGCCAGCTCATGCGACCTCCTTCTGCGGCGCCACTTCTTCTTCAGCCGGATCGGCCAACCATTCCTTCAGCATCACCAGCGAATCGTCCGGGCGTTCCTGAACGACTTGGCGCAGGGCCGTACTAGGTGGTGTGATATCTTCGATCGCGCCTTCCTCACCTTCGGCGCCTTGTTCACCGTCTACTGACGGCAGGCCCGCAAGCTGTTCGGCCGTCAGCGCGCCACCGAACTCTGCCAAGACGGGGTCTTCCTCCGGCGGACGACGCGTCAGCAGCGGCTTGATCACGGTCAACGCCAGGACCAGAGCGACAATCGCCAAAAAGCCCAATTGGATCAGGGTCATGGCGTTCCGCTCAAGGAACCGCACGATCGGGCTCACTTCGACCAAAGCGCCGGGTGTGGCGTCCGGCTGGAAGGCCATGCTTTCGACCGTGACAATGTCACCGCGTTCTTCGTCGAACCCGATGGCCGCGATCACAAGTTGGCGCAAAGCGGTCAGTTCTTCGGCGGCCCGGGGTTGCCATTTGGGATTGCCGTCGGCGTCTTGGGTGGTGATGCCATCCACCAGAACAGCGACGCTGATTCGGCGAATGGCGCCGGGCTGGCGCACGGTCTCGCGGCGGATCTCTGAATAGTCGAAATTGGATTGCTCGCGGCTTTCGGTGCGCGTGCTGCGCCGCTGATTCTGGCCGTCGGCGTCGCCTGCAGGCAGGTTACTGGCGACGGTCACGTTGCCAGCTGACCCCTCGGCGTCGGAGCTGATCTCCTCGACATTGGTGCTGATTGTCACCCGCGAGTCGGGTTGAATCAGCCGCTCGGTGATCGTGCGTGCTTCGCGATCCGTTTCGACCGTTACACTTACCCGGGCGCGGTCCCGCCCGACCCGGGCCGCGAGAAGCGCCTCAATCTCATGCTTGAGCTTGGCTTCGCGTTCCAGCGCCTGCGAGTTGGCATTGGCCATTGGCGTCTCTGACCCGGGGGCAAGCACCATCCCAGCCTGGCTGTCGATGACGGCCACCTGATCGGGGCTGAGATTGGGGACGGCGAGGGCCGTCAGAAACCGCATCGCGGTTGCCTGTTCCGGGGTCAATGCGCCGCCGCCCATTGTAACGGTGACCGATGCGGTGGGTCCGGCGCCGTCGCGCGCGAACGGCCGGCTGTCCGGCACCGCTATGTGTACGCGTGCCGCGCGGACGCCGGGCGCGGCCAGAATTGTGCGCGCCAGTTCACCCTCTTTGGCCCGCCAGTAAGCGGCATTGAACATGTCGGAGGTGGCGCTGAAGCCCGAGATCTGGTCCAGCAGTTCGTACCCTGCCTGCCCCTGGCGTGGCAGGCCGTCGCGCGCCAGGTTGAGGCGGACGCGATCACGCTCCCCCTCTGGCACATAGATCGCGTCTCCGCGAATCTCCGAGGGCACGTTCATCTGTTCCAGTGCGCCGACAACTTCGCCGGCGGCCGCGGGATCCAGACCTGAATATAATAATGCCATCCCCGGACGCGACGCGATCTGCGCCAAGGATAGAACGGCAACAAGCGTGAGTAGGACGGCGCCGATTAACACGATACGGCGGCGTAAATCCAGCTTCTGCCAGGTACTTACGATTTGATCCATACTAGAACCCAGTCCTTCTGACCCGGCACACACCGCAATTCGACGGCTGGGTTACTAACTTCGAAGGGGCTTAAGAATCGGTTTAGGGAAATCGGGTTAATTCTCTCGCGTCGGCACCGCATCACGCGGTGCGTGCGTGACAGGAGACGTGTGGATGAGCGACGACACGAATGGCGTCGACTCCGAGAGTGGCCCGAAGAAAAAGTCGAAAGGCCCGCTGATTGCCATTGTGCTGGCGCTGCTGTTAGGCGGCGGCGCTTTCTATGGCGTTTACTCCGGTATGGTGCCGCTACCCTTTGGTAATGACGCCCCGGAACCGGAAATGGAGACTGCCCGCGACGATGGCGCGCCCGAGCCGTTTGCTGAAGACCGCGCAGCGGTCGAGGCGGACAAAATTGCTTTTGTGCCGCTGGAAGAAATGGTGATCTCGCTGGGTCCCAATGCGCAAGCCAAGCACCTCAAGGTCCGCATCAGCATAGAAGTCAACAACACCGAGGAAACGGCGGTCACGCAATTGACGCCGCGCATTCTGGACGTGTTGAACACGTATCTACGCGCCGTTGATGAACGGGATCTGGAGGCGCCCCACGCGCTGGCTCGGATCCGCGCCCACATGCTGCGCCGGGTGCAACTGGTGACGCCGCAGGGTTCTGTCCGCGACGTTCTAATCCAAGAATTTATTCTCAATTGAGGTGTCGTCATGTCGTTGATCGCTGATGGACTGCTGATCGCTACGTGCCTGACGGCAGCGATTTACTGTTATGTGTTGGGTGGCCGTTTGAAGCGGTTCAGCAGTACGGAAGAGGGCGTTGGCAAACAGGTGCGCGACCTGAACCTCGCGTTGGAGGAAACCCGCGCTGCCTTAAAAGAAGCCCAGTCTGGCGCGGCCGCGACGGCGGATGCCCTCAGCGCTGAAATGGCCCGCGCTAAAAAACTCTCTGCTGAACTGCAAGCCGTTGCTGCAGATATGCAGACGCGAATCGACAACGTGGCAGCGGCTGCCCCACGGGTGGCAGAGTCTCATGTCGAGCCCGTCGAGACAGCTGCAGCGGCGCCGATCGAAGAGCCGAAGCTGGAAGCGGTGAAACACGCCTCGCCTTCGGCGGCGCCGATCACTGCAGTCCCGGAAGAAGATGACACTGACATTGAAGAACTGGACCTGGATGCCGTCTTGGAGGCCGCGCCAGGCGAACAACAGCTGGGCTTCCTGCCCGACGTATCTGAGTCCGACGAGGGTGGGCCGAACGACAGCGAGGATGATGGGAAGTTGCGGGCTGCGACCATCGACATGTCACCAGAGGCCGTCGTTGAGGCTGAGGACGACGCCAGCGGCCCAGCGGCAGAGCCGTCAGAAAAGCTAATGAAAGTCGAAAGGATGGCGTTGTGAGCCTTTCTTCGCTGACTTCTGCTCCAAAAATGCGCGTGAGTGCCCTGATCGTGATGGCGGGGTTCTTCATCGTTTCCGCAGTATTGCGGGCGGGCGATGTGATCGCGCAGCTGCCAGCTGCCGGGCAGGATGGTTACGGGAACCCCGTCGCGGTTCAGACGCAGCCCCCGCCCGAGGTGGAAGAGGTACGCGTCGAGGTTGGACCGGAAGAATTGCTGGAAGAAATCCGTCGACAGCGTGCAACGCTTGAAGAGCGGGAATCTCGCTTGATCGAACGCGAACAAACCCTTCAGGCACTGGATGACAAACTGCGCGAGCGCCTGGTCGAGATGCGCGAAGCGCGGGACCGGCTGGCAAGTACGGCGTCATTGGTCAATGATGCAGCCACGCGCGACGTGCAGCACCTGGCCCAGATGTATCAGCAAATGAAGCCAAAGCAGGCGGGCCAGATCTTCAACCAGATGGCGCCGTCGTTCGCAGCGGGCTTCCTGGCCGAAATGCGTCCCGATGCGGCCGCGCTGATTCTGGCCAGCATGGACGCGGAAAAAGCCTATGCCGTCAGCCTGCTGTTGGCTGGCCGAAATGTGCGCCCGATAGACGCACAGCCGCAAGCTCCATCAAATTAACTGTATCGGGCGCGTCGCCGCCCGAAATCCTTCAGCATTTCTCAAGGGTTCGGGCGCTACCAGTGCCGTACCGACGCTGAGAACCAGTTCAGGAGACGAGGAACACAATGGGCGGAATCATTGGCATCCTCGTCGTCTTTGTCATGGTCTTTGGCGGCTACCTGGCCGCCGGCGGCAAGTTCGACATCATTGTCAAAGCGCTGCCGTACGAGATGATGATGATTGGCGGTGCCGCCGTCGGGGCCTTTGTGATCGCCAACGATGGCCCGTCCATCAAACACACTCTGAAGGATCTGGGCTTGGTCTTCAAAGGGGCCAAGTGGAAGAAGCAGGACTATCAGGACCTGCTTTGCCTATTGTTCACGTTGATCAAAATTGCGCGGAAGGATCCGGTCGCGATTGAAGCGCATGTAGAGGAACCTGCCGAATCGGCTGTCTTCCAGGCCTACCCCCGCATCCTGGCGGATGGATCTGCCGTGAACATGATCTGCGACACGATCCGCATGGGCACCATGAATTACGACGATCCCCACCAATTGGAAGATGTGCTGGAAAAGCAGCTGGAGGGCCGACTGCACCACAGCATGCACTCTAGCCATGCGCTACAGACGATGGCGGACGGTCTTCCGGCCCTGGGGATCGTCGCGGCCGTTTTGGGCGTCATCAAGACGATGGGATCGATTGACCAGCCGCCCGAGGTGCTTGGGCGCCTGATCGGCGGGGCACTGGTTGGAACCTTTCTGGGGGTCTTTCTGGCCTATGGCATCGTTGGTCCCTTTGCGAACAAACTGAAGGGTGTCTCGGAGGGTGACCACAAGTTCTACGAGCTTATCCGGGACATCCTGGTTGCCAGTCTTCACAAGCACTCGCCGCAAATGTGCATCGAGGTGGCCCGGCAGAACCTGCCTTCGGGTCTGCGCCCCTCCTTTAACGACATGGACGAAGCGCTGAAAAACACCAAAGAGGCTGCGTGATGAGCAGGCTTCATTGGCGTGCCACCGCGGCGACTTTTTTGCTGTCGTCCGTAGCATTGGCCCAACCCGCCGAGGTCGCCCTAGAGGAAGTGCCCGATGTGCCGGGAGAGTTGCAGATCGGGTTCTGGCCAAGCAGCGGGTGGGCGGTCCAGCAGTTTGAACGGTTTGTTGAAATCAGATTCCCAGGAGAGGACCTGACTGTCAGCACGGCCGGTTCAGTGCTTGATGCCTTCGAGGGCCTGTTGTTTGCCGTGGAGTCAGAACAGCAAGGCGCAGAGAGCGTTTTTCGTCTGACCCTGGCTTGTGATTGTCAAGTCGCGTTGCACGGCAACCCGTCGACGGGATTGCGCCTGCGGGTTGTGGGAGATTTCCCGGATGGCCGCGGGCTGGCGACTGCGCCACAAGACGCGCCTATCGCGCCGTTCAAGCCGACCGCTCAGCCGGCACTGGAACCTGGACCGGTTGCAGCGGACGAAATCGATCCAGCTGCCGTCCAAGCGCGATTGCTCGAACAACTTCGGCGCGCGGCCGCGGCAGGAATTGTTGACTTGGATGGCGCCGCGGCCGCCGAACCGGACACCGTGCCGGAGACTGTTCCTGAAAGCGAAGCCAATCCAATCGTTGCTGCTGACCCGTCCAGTGGTGCCGTCCAGGCTGAGCCGCCGTCAGCACCCTCACCGACAGTGGTGCCTGAGGGGACAACCCCCGCGGAGCCGACAGTCGCGGTAGAAGTGCCTGCCGAAGAGGAGCCGCTTCTTGCCGAGAACGTCGAACCCTTGGCCAACGAGCCGGAACCTGTGGAACCGCAGTGCTTCTCGAACGATGCATTCGAGCTGCCCGAAGTTGTCGGCGAGGGCGTATTCACAACAATGGTATCTGAAAAACGTGCCAAGCTGACAGGTGAGTTCGATCAGCCAAATCCGACTGCGGCGATCGATATCGTCCGCGTTTACCTGTCTGGTATGGCACCTGAAGAAGCCGCTTCGGCATTAGCTACTTTCGGTCAGGACCATGAACTCTCACCTCTGTACGGCGAGATCATCTCAGTCATTCTCGAAGCATCTTTGCCGGGCAAACCTTCGCTGCTGAAGCATGATTGTACGGGCGATCAGGCCCTTTGGCGCGCCTTGGCCCAGGCGCAAGCTGGTCAACATGCCGAGGCATTGGCCTCGGAGGCTGTTGCGGGGCGGGCGCTTGAGCGTCTGCCGTTGCACGTTCGTCAGTATGCAGCAGGCCTGTTGGGCCTGTCAGCAGCTGCGGAAAGCGACTGGACCACTGCGCGCCGGTTCGAGGCCTTGGCGGAGCGCGCCGCGGTTGGAACTCAGGTCCCTTCGGGCGAAGCCTTGATGTTGTCGGCACATTTGGCGTTCTGGCATGAGGAGCCGAAACGTGCGCTGGATCTGCTCGCGCAGGCCCGGGACACGGTGCGGGGGCACGCTGCGCAGCGGGCGTTGCTGGAACTCGCTGATGCAGCCCTGCTTACGGAAGATGCGCTAAAATCGGATCTGTCCGGCTTGGACAGTGACCTGGGCGCGCTGGCCTTCGAAATGCGCGGTACCAGAACAGGCGCTGATGCCTTCGAGCGCCAGGCACGCCTTCGGCTATTGTCTGGCACGGAGCAGGACACGCTGGCCTTTGTCAATGCTGGGATCGAAGACGGCCTATACCCAGAGGAGTCGCATGCGGAACTCCTGGCGGGCCTGGTTTCCGGGGCCGCTTTGGATGGCCTGCCTCGCCCGCTCGCGTTAATTTACATGGACGCGCCGGAATCTTATGAAGACGCGATTGCTCGCGCGCCCTTCCGCCGCGCCGTGATCCGGTCGATGGCAGATATCGGTGTGCCCGATCTGGCCAAAGACATCATCGAGCCGGGCGATCTTGATGTGTCGGCTGTGGCAGTGCCGTTGGCCCAATCCTTCCTGGAGGCTGGGAACCCGCGGGATGCCCTGGACGTCGCACAGGAAATGCCTGCAGGAGCAGAGAAAGACGCGCTGTTGGCCGCCGCGCGCGCACAGCTTGGACAAGATCAACCCGTGATCGCGGCCCGGCCCGACCTGCCGGTGAGTGTGTTGGAGGCCAAGCGCGACACAGCGATCGCTGACGGTCGCGTGGAAGATGCATTGACGGCAGCCTTGGACATACTGTCCCAACAGCCAGCGGTTGACCGGGCAGAAAACGTCGCTCTTTTGGCCCTGCGCGCGGGCGCACCTGCGCTACCTGGCGCCGCGGCCGAGATCATTGGCGCCGAGTCGCCAGAGCGATTGGCAACGATCGCAGCTTTGTTCAACCCAGTCACCGTCGATCCGGATGACGAAAACCCGGCAGCGGTCACAGGCTTCTTGAACAGCATCGACGCTGAAATTTCCTTGATCGAGGGGTATCTAGAAGATGGATAACGCTCTCTACTACCTGGCGCTGAACCGCCAGGTCGGCCTGGCCCAGGAGATGGATCTGGTCGCAAACAACATTGCCAACCTGGATACGACAGGTTTTCGCCGCGAGGGCGTCGCCTTCACGGAATTTGTGGTGGCGAGTGAAAACGGTGAGAGCCTTTCCATGGGCGACCTAGGCGCGCGTTTTGCATCGGATCGCCCCGGTGGCATCAGCCTAACGGGTGGTCGGTTGGACGTGGCCATCGAGGGGCCGGGCTTTTTCGCGTTTCAGACCGAGGATGGTCCAGTCCTGACGCGCGCGGGCGCATTTCAGACTTCGCCCGAGGGATTTCTGGTAACGCCATTGGGAGACCCGGTGCTTGATATCGGCCAACAACCCATCGTCATTCCACCAAATACTTCTGACTTGGTGATCGGCAGGGACGGCACGATTTCAAACGATGGGGCACCGATCGGGCAGTTAGGCGTTTTCACCGCGCCGGACGAATTGATCAACCGGTTTGGCGATACGGCGTTCACCGTAGTGGACGATGCCTTCGAACCCCTGGTGGACGCGCGCGTCGCGCAGGGGGCACTGGAGGAATCCAATGTCGATCCCATCACCGAGATCGCACGCATGATCGAGGTGACCCGCGGTTATGAGACCGCCCAAGCCCTGATCGAAGATGAAGACGAGCGCATTCGCAGTGCGCTGCAAACCCTAGGTCAAACGTCTTAGGGCTCATTAAGGAGGATTGCAGAATGCAAGCGCTGAAAATCGCAGCTACAGGCATGGCCGCACAACAGATGCGCGTGGATGTCACCGCGAACAACATCTCGAATATGACGACCACGGGCTTCAATGCCCGCCGGGCAGAGTTTGCTGATCTACACTACCAGCAGCTCCGTACCCCAGGTGCGATTACCGCCGGAACAGGCGAGATTTTGCCGTCAGGCGTCCAATTGGGCCTTGGTGTGAGGCCCTCCGCAGTTTCGATGGAAATGCGGCAGGGGGCACTTCGTCAAACAGGCGGTGAGATGGACGTCGCGATTGAAGGCGACGGCTATATTGAGGTGGAACTGCCTACTGGAGAGATCGGCTATACCCGGGACGGATCGCTCAAGCTGAATGGCGATGGTGAAGTCGTCACGTCGGAGGGGTATCGGATCGTCGCCGGCCTTACCGTCCCAATCGATGCACGCCGCGTGGAGATCAATAGCGAAGGCGGGGTGTTCGCCTTCCTGGACGGTCAGGTTGCAGGGCTGGACCTGGGCGAGATCGAATTGGCAACCTTTGTCAATGACAAGGGGTTGGAAGCTATTGGTCAAAACCTGTTCCTGGAAACCGCGGCATCCGGCCCGCCAAATGTGGGACAACCGGGTATCGACGGCCGTGGCACCTTTCGCCAGGGTTTCGTTGAAGACAGCTCTGTAGACGTCGTCTCCGAGATCACGGAGTTGATTGAGGCACAGCGCGGATATGAGCTGAACTCGCGCGTTTTGTCGGCCGCTGACGAGATGCTGTCGGCAACAACGAGGATCCGCTGATGCGTTGGTTCCTGCTTTGTGTTGCGTTATTCGCTAGTGTTTCGAGCGCGTTTGCTGGCGAGATTACGGCGAGCCGAAACTTGAGGGTCGGCACCATCTTGACGGCGTCCGATCTGATTTTGGCCGACGGTACTGCCGAGACATCAATCGAGCGCCTTGTCGGTCTTGAAGTGCGCAAGACCATCTATGCCGGGCGAGCAATCGCGATCGACAATCTTGGCCCCCCGACGATGGTGCGCCGCAACGACATCGTCACGATGAGCTATGCGATCGGCGGCCTGGCACTGCGCACCGAGGGGCGTTCGCTGGGTGCTGGTGGTATCGGTGAGCGTATCGAAGTGATGAACCTGGATACGCGGCTGACTGTGCGTGCGACGATCGTCGGGTCGCGTCGCGTTAGGGTTGGGCAATGAAGCGCCTAGCTTCAGCAGTTCTCTGTGCAGCCACATTGACCGGTTGCAATGGGGAGATCGACACTCTGGGTCGGGCCCCACAGATGACAGCACCAGGCGCTCAGATGCCTGTCATTGAGCCGCCTAATCCGCAGCGCATTGCGTTAGCCCCGCCGCCGCCGCCGCCTGCTGATACTCATCAAACCGGCTCGCTTTGGCAGTCAGGACCGAAGTCTCTTTTTGGGGATCGTCGGGCGCGGGCTGTCGGCGACATCATGACGGTCGTCATCGATATTCAGGATGAAGCGGAGATCCTAAATACGACCAACCGCTCGCGCAGCGGTTCAGATAACGTTGCCGTCAGTGCAGCTTTTGGTTTGCCCGCCATTGCCGACACGGTGCTTCCTGGAGGGAACACGTTGAACCCTGGCGTCGATGCGACCTCATCGTCTGACTCATCTGGTAGTGGCCAGATTGTCCGCGAGGAGGAGATCACTCTGCGTCTGGCAGCAACGGTCGTAAACGTCCTTCCGAATGGCCATCTGGTGATCCAGGGCAGCCAGGAGGTTCGTGTTAATTTCGAACTGCGAGATTTGCAGATCGCCGGCATTGTGCGCCCAGAGGACATTTCGCGCCAAAACGTCATCACCTATGACAAGATCGCCGACGCGCGGATCGCCTATGGCGGACGCGGTCAGCTGACGAACGTTCAGCAGCCCCGCTATGGCCAGCAGATCGTTGACATGATCTCACCTTTCTAGGAGCGATCAAATGAAGCGGCTTTTCGTAATATTGCTGATCCCGATCGCTATCGCTTTAGGCGGTGCTGCCGGGGTGTTTTTGAAGGAACCGCCCCCGACAGCCGAGGAACCTCAGGCCGAGGTGAAAACCGACCCTAACCAGCCGCCTGAGGGCAGTCGGTCCTTCGTAAAGATTGGTAAGCAAACAATCATCCCCGTCGTCGATGGGGGTGAAACCAAGGCACTGATGCTGTTTGAACTGGCGATTGACGTGCCAGTGGCGGACACGGACCGTGTGCACGACCTGGAGCCCCGGATCCGGGCGGCATTCCTCCGCGAACTGCTGCGGATGTCGTACACTGGAGCATTTCTAACCAACTTCACGGATGACCGGATCATCGAGGAGCTGCGACGCAACCTGACGCGCGCGGCACGCACGGAAGTGGGTGCGGCCAGTGCCGAGGTCTTGATTCTGGATGTGATGCGCCAGGAGTTGTGATGCGCTTTCAGCGCAGACGCGCCCTTATGGGTTCACATCCCGTCGCGGGGAATGCGGTGGTCCCAGACTGAACGGTGAAACTCCTCAACACCGTCCCAGCACGTGGTTGTCGCATTCAACAAGAACGCGTCGCGCGTTGCCGTCATTTCAGCGTAGGTACGCACGGTGACATGCCAGTCGCCCCGGCTGATCTCGGCGCGTTGTTCCATGGTTGCTTTTGCTGACAACGGATCATCCGGCACAATCGAGTAGACGCGTTCGGAGACATCTCCAAGCGTGGTGTCGGTTTCAATCAACCTGTTGCGGCCGATCGGCCCGAAAACCCCGCCGTCGATGAACAGGCGATCTTCGTGCTGGCCTGTCACGCGGTCGATGCGTGTCGACCGTGCGAGTTTGCCAGGAGCAAGCGGCTCCACGGCGGCCTTCGGAAGCGTTGCTGGTTCCATAAATTCCTGGGGGGGCACCGCCAGTTCGGCACTTCGAACGGGAACAACCAGGCGCGACCGGCCTGGCGCGATCCGTAACGCGACCGGGTCTGGCGCGGGCCACAGCACCGGCCAGTAGCTCGATGCGACGTGCAGCATCAACCGATGCCCCGGCGCGAGGCGATAACCGATCGCGTGCAGAAGAACGCGCACGTCCATGGTCTTGCCAGGCACAACATCCCGCGGTTCTTCGCGGCTCTCCCGATGGTTCAGATTAAGGAACCCCCGCGTAATCAGGGTCTGTGACTGGTCTGGTGCCGCGTCGATCAGCAAAACCGCAACAAAGCCCTGTGGTTGATCTGCAGCAACCTCCAGCTCCAGCTGCGGCAAACCCAGGATCTCGATCGGCTCTTCCAGCGGTGCGCTGCGATAGATCAGGGCGCCACCTGCATCGGCGCGGCAATCTGACGGCAAATCTCCCTGCACGCCAAAGGAACAGCAATCTGCGCCGGCACTGCCGAAGGTTTGGGGAGAGGCAATCTCGTCTACCGGACCATGCACCGGCGAGGGGTCAAGAGCACCCGTGTTCAGGAAGAAAATCCGCTCGACAGCGTTGACTGATGGCCATGACGTCTCTTCGACCCATCGTCCCGGTCGGTGTCCGTCGGGCGCCGGACCGGCGGGATGGTCAGACATCCAAACCCGCATCCGGGGCTCATCCATCAAGCCGGTGTCGATCCCCTTCAGACAATGGTCCCAGAAACGCGTCGCCTCCGCTGGAAAGTCGACCTTCGGACCTGGAGCGCCTTCATGCGGGTAAAGATGGGCCCAGGGCCCGATCAGAACCTTAACCGGCACGGACAGGTTTTCAGACAGCCGGAAGGGCGTGTCCCGATAGGCGTCCGCCCACCCGCCAAAGAAGTAAACCGGCACCTGGATTGCCCCGTAGTCCTGCGAAACCGAGCCGCGCTTCCAGGTGTCATCGAAGCGCTGGTGTTTCAGCCACTCGGCGGGCCAGAACGTCATCGCTTCCAGCCGTTCCTTCCATTGTGCGCGCCAACGGTCTTGACCGACCACATCGGGATCTGGTGGCAGCGCGTTCAGCAACTGCATGATCGCGCCCCACCAGAAGTTATCGGTGCGAAGCACGCCGCCGGAAAAGTGGATATCCTCGTGCCAGCGGTCGTCGGTGCCCATCACAGGGATGATTGCTTTCAACGCTGGCGGCCGACGGGACGCAATCTGCAGGGCCGAGAAGGCCCCCCAGGACTTCCCGAAAATGCCGACACTGCCATCGCACCAGGCTTGGGCGGCCAGCCACGCGACCACATCGACACCGTCCTGGATTTCCTGTTCGGAGTACTCGTCTTCGATGATGCCGTCACTGTCGCCTGTACCCCGGATGTCCACCCGGACCGATGCATAACCGGCGCGGGCAAAGTAGGGGTGCATGGTCTCGTCGCGCAGGCGCGTGCGATCGCGGCGGCGGTAGGGGATGTATTCCAGAATGGCCGGAACCGGGGAGGTTTTGGCCCCGGTTGGCATCCAAATCCGAGCCGCCAGGCGCGCGTCGTCTGGCATGGTGATCCAGACGGTTTCCTGTACGGATATGTCGTTCAAGCTCATGCGCCCAGATGGACCGGCACACAGCGACGGCCGCTTCTGCGCGGTGCTGATCCGCCGGTCATGTGACCTCAGCCTCTCAGCAGATAGACGGACTGCCGCGCATGGCGGGCGATCCGCGCCGCGTTCGAGCCGAGCAGATAATCGCCGAGCCCGGGCCGGTGCGCCAGCAGCAGGATCGCGTCGACCTTTAGTTTGTCGGCGGCCAGCAGGATCTCGCGATAGACCTCGCCATGCAGGACGTGGGTCTTCGGCTGGGGTAGCGCGCCGGCATCGGTCGCGCCCACCATGTCCTCAAGACGCGTCCGGGCGGCATCCAGCGCCTGGCCTTCAAAGTCTTTGGGAAAGAACGACCCGACCAGTGACGAGGTAAAGCGGGGCAACACGTACAACGCGTGCACGGCCGCGTCTGCGTCGCAAAACCGATCTTTTGCCGCCTGAAAGGGCTCAGCCCAACTCTCCGGGTAATCGAGGTCGACAGGGATCAGAACGGACTTTGCCATGTCAATGTCCTCAGAACGCGGGCTTGGTCTGCCGGCGCCGCTGCAACAACACGACCAATGTCAGAAGCAGCAGGGCAGGAAGGTAGAAGACCTCCTTCGGCAGCCGATCATTGTTCGGCACGCTGACGGTGACGATCTTGACCGGGTCATCGGTGTAGAAGTCGAACCGGGTGGCCAGATCGCCAAAGGGGCCCCCAAAGGGTTCGTCGATCTGGCCTTCGTCACTCAGCAGGTTCAGGCCCTGCGTTGCCAGTCGAGCGGTGCCATCGCCGACCCCTTCAACGAACATCTGGATGTTCGAGACCTTGGTGACGTCGACATCGTTGAAGTCCGGTCCCTCGACCCGCATGCGGAATTCGTCGCCGGGCGCGGCGGCGCCAACCAGCTGGGCAACCTCGGACCCAGGGTGGTCGATATAGGGGGCCTGGACCTGATCCAGCCAATATCCCGGCCGGAACAAGGTGAACGCGATGAGCAGTAGGGCCACCGTCTCCCAGATCCGGTTCTTCGCGAAAAAGTAGCCCTGGGTTGCCGCCGCAAAGAGCATCATCGCGACCACGGCGATTAGGAAGATGAAAAGCGCCTGTAGGATTGCAAGGGAATAGACGGTCCCGCCAATCTCCATCTGCCAGTCCAACCCGATCAACAGCAGCTGTGTGTTGAAGATGAACAGGAACGGCAATAGCGCGGTGCGGATGTCGTAGGCAAAGCCCTGGACGCCGGTCATGATCGGGTCGCCCCGGCTGATCGCGGCGGCAGCATAGGCAGCCAGGCCCACGGGTGGTGTGTCGTCCGCCAGGATCCCGAAGTAGAAGACGAAGAGGTGCACCGCGACCAGCGGTACGATCAGCCCGTGCTGTGCACCGACCGAGACGACAACGGGGGCCATCAGACCGGCCACAACCAGGTAGTTGGCGGTGGTGGGCAGGCCCATGCCCAGGATGAGGCTCATCACTGCGACCAGGATCAGCATCAACAACAGATTGCCGCCGGACAGATACTCGACGAACTCGCCCACAACGCCGTGCGCGCCGGTCAGAGAGATTGATCCAACGATGATGCCAGCCGCCGCCGTCGCGATACCGATCGAGATCATGTTGCGGGCGCCGGCCACCATCCCTTCGGTCCAGTCCGACACGCCACGCTGGAACTCGGCGCCCAGATTGCCGGTGCCGCGCAGCAGGGCCTTGAGCGGGCGCTGGCTGAGCGCGATGCCTGTCATCAGCATGCATGCGTAGAAGGCCGACAGATGCGCAGACAGTTTGTCGGGGGTCGGCAGGATGCACCACAGCAGCAGGATGATCGGCAGGATGTAGTAGAGACCCGTCATCGCCGTGGCGCCGGCCGGCGGCAGCTCGGTCACCGGCGCCTCGGGGTCGTCTACCTCAAGATCCGGCCGCTTTGCCGCGATGGACAAAAGCACAAAGTATGCGATGACCAGAACCAAGACGATGTAGCCCAGCGTCAGCCCTGGGAACGCCGCGTTCACCCAGCTTTTAACGACGTGCACAATGGCGAAGAGAATGCCTATGCTCACAAAACCGCCCAGCACGCCGATGAGCTTGGACAGGAAGGTCAGCGAGGACGGCGGCTTGGGCAGACCTTTCAGGTCGATCTTCAGCGCCTCCAGATGGACGATGTAGATCAGCGCAATGTAGCTGACCAAGGCTGGCAGCAGCGCGTGCTTCAGCAGTTCCGTGTAGGCGACGCCGGTGAATTCGGCGATCAGGAAGGCGGCAGCACCCATGACGGGCGGCGTCAGCTGACCGTTGGTGGAGGAGGCAACCTCGACCGCGCCGGCTTTTTCGGCCTTCAGGCCTGTCTTCTTCATTAGCGGAATGGTGAAGGTGCCCGTGGTGACGGTGTTCGCGATCGACGAACCCGAATACATGCCTGACATGGCGGAGGCGATGACGGCGGCCTTGGCCGGGCCGCCCCGCAGATGGCCTAACAGCGCGAAGGCGATTTTGATGAAGTAGTTGCCGGCCCCCGCTTTCTCGAGGATTGCGCCAAACAGGACGAACAGAAAGATCGTTTGGGTCGATACCTCCAGCGGTTTGCCGAAGATCCCCTCCTCCTGCATCCAGAAGTGCCACATCCCTTTGACGAAAGAGGCGCCGCCCCAGTTGCCGCCGCCCACGAAGACGTAGCCGGCCAATACTGCGGCGACGATGATCAGCGGCAGACCTAGCGAGCGGAAGACGGCAACCGTCAGCGCGAAGATGCCGATGGCGGCGACTGTCATGTCATAGGGAATATAGGGGTGGACGAAGTTCCCCGACCGCTCGGCGATGTGAGAGTTCAGCACCAGCATGTAGAGGATGGTGCCGACGCCCATGACCATCAGCACCCAGTCATACCAGGGGATCCGGTTGCGGGGCGATGACTTCAGCAGCGGGAACGCCATAGTGGCCAGGACCAGGGCAAAGGCCAGGTGGATTTTCCGCGAAATCGACAGGCTTCCGATGAACTGGAAGAAGCCGATTCCGGTGTTCACCGACAGCATCGATGGCAGGGGTGAGGCGATGTAGAGTTGATAGATCGCCCAAACGAAGCAGACGATGGGGATCAGGCGGGACATGCTGCCCGTCAGGTTTCGCCCGCCGGTATCGACCTGGGCGACAAGTTCCTCGGCAGATTTGTCAACAGTGGCCAAGCGCGTCCCCTCCGTCATGCGGGCTGGGCCCGGGCAAGGCGATGCCCGCGCCGTTGGCGGTAGGGTGGGCTTGCGCCCACCCGGGCCGGATTACATCCAGCCGCGCTCTTTGTAGTACTTGACTGCACCGGGGTGTAGCGGTGCCGAAAGCGAGTCCGAGATCATCTCTTCCTCGGTCAGGTTGGCAAATGCCGGGTGCAGCGCTTTGAACTGGTCGAAGTTGTCAAAGACCGCCTTGACCACAGTGTAGACGACTTCATCCGGCACATCGGCCGAGGTCACGAAGGTCGCGCCCACGCCGAAAGTCTGGATGTCCGGGTTGTCGCCGTACATGCCGGCCGGGATCGTGGCCGAGCGGTAGTACGGGTTGTCGGCAACCAGCTTCTCGATCTCGGCGCCCGTGGCGTTGACCAGCACCGCGTCACACGAGGCGAGCGATTCCTGGGTCAGCGCCGACGGGTGGCCAACCAGCCAGAAGTAGGCGTCGATCTTGTTGTCGCAGACAGCCTGGCCGGTTTCAGCCGACTTCATTTCGGCGGCCAGCGCCAGGTCCGACCGATCCCAACCCATGGCGGATTCCATGACTTCCCAGGTGCCGCGCGTACCGGAGCCGGGGTTGCCGATGTTGACGCGCTTGCCCTTCAGGTCGGTCACATTCGAGATGCCGGCGTCGCCGCGGGCAATGATTGTCACCGGCTCGGGGTGGACCGAGAAGACCGCGCGAAGTTTCTCGAAGGCGCCGCCTTCTTCGAACTTCGAGGTGCCGTTATAGGCGTGGTATTGCCAGTCCGACTGAGCAACGCCGAACTCCAGCTCGCCCGCCTTGATCGTGTTGATGTTGTAGATCGATCCGCCGGTCGACTCGGCCGAACACCGCAGACCGTGCACTTTGCGGTCCTTGTTCACCAGCCGGCAGATCGCGCCGCCCGTTGGATAGTACACGCCCGTGACACCGCCGGTGCCGATCGAAAAGAATTGTTGCTGCGCCTGAGCGGCGCCTGCTGCAAGACCTGCTGCCATCAAAGTGGCGACGAGAGCCTTCATGTCGTTCTCCCTGTTTACGTTGTGGATATCGCGCGTCCGCTGCCGTTCGTTCCCGGTCAACGCGGCACGATTACCGCTTAAAGTTAAAACCAGCGACTCTCTGGCCGTCAACGGGCATGGTTGCCTACGCCGCCTAAAGATGCGGCGGGGCCAGGGGTAGACCTGACGCTGCATTGCTAGATGCAGGTGAGCATTATCAGCATGGCGCAAAGCCCGTCGGTGGATGGCATGCTTGCTGAGGGCCGCCTGACGGCGCCGTTCGATCACCGCCCGAACTTGGCCGAGGCGTACTACTTAATGGCTGCACCCGCCCATGATGCGACACCCCCAAGCCGAGCATTTGTTGATTGGTTGTCTGGCGAGACGCGTGGGGTGAACGACTGATGGGTTCCCTTAGCGGGCCGCGGTCGGAAAGGCGTCTTCGGGGCGATAGCTGTCAAAGCTGCTCAGACGCTGCGCGTCGCACTCCGCTTGCCAGGGAGAGCCGGGCACCACAGCACTGACACAGGGATGGCTGTTGCGCAGCTCGTTGGCGCCGTCCGAGCTTTCGATGGCGATCGCGACGACACCTGCGACAATGCCATTCTGGCGCTTGACCAGTTCTGCCGCGGCTTTCATCGTGCCGCCGGTCTCAATCCACTGATCGACCAGCAGTACACGGGTGCCCGGCGCAAAGGCTGGCAACCGCATCTCCATGTCCTGGGTGCGCCCGGAATAGTTGGTAAAGCTCACACTGTCCGTGTCTACGCACAGCTTTCCGGCCTTTCGGATCGGCAGGAACCCGATACCCAACCGCGTGGCCAATGCCGACCCCAGCACGAACCCCATCGCGTCCAACCCGCCGACGACATCCGCGGACACCCCTTTCAGGTCTGCCTGCAGGTCGTCCAGAAGATCATGGAACGCGGCCCCATTGATGTAGATCGAGGTCGGGTCCAGCCAGGCGAACTGCCCGCCCTTGGTGTTGGGCGCCATCAGTCGCAGATACCAGCGATCGTCGCGGGGCCCTTCGTCGGGCGGGCGATTGGTCATCGGGCGCTCCCCAGTCGGCGGGTGATCTGCATCAGTTTGGCCAGACGGGCCCGGTCGATCGTGTAGAAATCGCCGGGCACGTTGATCCCCGTCGCCACCAGGAACGCGTCAACATCGGCGTAGTCTTCTGCGTTCTCAGGTGTGACCCCTGACGCGATGGCGAGTGGGGCGTCGCCAATGCCGGCGCGAAAGTCTTCTATCTTGCGCAGGTCCGTCGCCTTGCCGGTGGCAATGCCCGAGGTGGTGACAGCGTCCATGAAGGCCACGGCCTCGCGTGCTGCGGCCTGCCAGTCGTCCGGCGCCACCGGGCGCTGCATCTTAAAGGCCGTGCCCCCGAAGTAGAGCCCATTCCATTCGGAATTGCGCCGGGCGTCGGCAATGGCGGTGGCTTCTGGCTGGCTGCCGCCTGCCTCCTCGATGCGGGCATCGTCGCCCCAGTAGGCGTCGACCGGGCACCCGGCGCGGGCCAGATCGCCCAGGATCGGGAAGGCATCCCTTCCGGTAACGCCCAGAAAATTCACGCCCATCCAGAGGCCCGGATAAGCCGCGCGCACATCCCGAACGATGGGCAGAAATGGATCAACGCCGAAATCGTGATTGATCAAAAAGCATCCAGCCGCACCTTCCTGGATAAGGACTTCGACGTTTTGCAGTGTCTTATCCGTGTCCAGCACGTGGATCACGGGCAGGACGATCGGTCCCGTTGCCTTGAAGCATTTGTGGAATTCCCCCCGCGTCATGTCCGGATGTTGCCGCCGGGACCGGCGGCGGTCAAAGAAAATTCTTGCCGCGGTGCAGCATTGCGGGTTGGATGCGCGAAATCGAACGGGAGAAGTACCATGACCAATCTGCTGAAACCTAGCCGCCGCACGGTGATGAAGCTGGCCGGGGCAACGGCGCTGAGCGCGCCGTTCGTCAACCGCGCTTGGGCCCAGACCGTCGAGCTGAATATGCTGGGGTGGTACGGGACGGCCGAGCCGGACATGGTGGGCGCCTTCGAGGAAGCCAATAACGTCAAGTTCGTTCCGAAGTACTATGCTGGTGGCGACAACATGTTGGCGGCCCTTGCCCAGAACCCGCCGGGCACGTTCGACATCATTCACACCGATGCTGAATACGCCAAGCTGCTGATCGCGAACGGGCTGGTCATGGATCTGGATCCGGCCGACTACCCGATGGATGATCTGCTGCACGAAGACTTCGCGAAGTTCTCCGGTCACTGGGGTCCTGACGGCAAGCTCTACTCACTGATCTCGCGCTTTGGTCACCTTGGTGTTTCCTACAACACGGACGTCCTGTCGGCTGAAGAGGCCAGCACCTACGAGGTGTTCTGGTCGCCGAAACTGACCGGCAAGGTCGGCCATTTTGACTGGCACCTGCCCAGCCTGGGGCAGATGAGCCTGCTGAACGGTAACGCCAGCCCGTTCGACATTGGCGAGGATTCCTGGGATGCAGTCCAGGCAAAGACACTGACGCTGAAACCGCAGGTCGGCGGCTACTTTGACTTTGGCGGCACGTTCTCGGGCCTGAAGAACGCCGAGATGCTGGCGATGGTGGGCATCGGTGACTGGGTGACGGGTATTCTGGAACGTGACGGCGCGCCGGTCTCCTCGGTTGTACCAAAGGAGGGTGGGATCCAGTGGACCGAGAGCTACTCGATTGTGGCCACCTCCGAGAAGAAGGAGATGGCGTTGAAGTACCTAGCCTACACCATGTCGCCCAAGGGCCAGGTCAAGACCGCGCAGATGCTGGCCTATCCGGGCCACTGCGTGACCAAGGCGGGCCGCGCCATGTTGAATGAGGTTGACCCGGGGGAAGCCAAACGGTCCGGTCAAATCGATGGCACCGCGGCAGATCCCATCGTGATGATCAACGAGGGTCGCATCCACTATCGCGACATCCCGGTGCAGCAATCGCTGGAAGACTGGAACGACTTCTGGTCCGAGTACAAGAACGCCTGACGACAGGGGTAAGCCGGGCCTTACTCCCGGCCTGCACCGCATGACACGCTTCGCGCTCACCTTCCGGCTGCCGATCATCGTCTGGCAGGGGCTCTTTTTCCTGGGGCCCCTGCTGTTCATGGTCGCGATGTCGTTCTTTCTGGTGCGCAACTTCCAGATGGTCGAGGCGTTTGAATTCCGAAACTGGGAGCGGATGCTGTCCCGCGGCTATGTCTGGGACAGCTATCGCTACACCCTTTATCTCGCTACTGTGTCCACGGTGGCCGCCTCGCTTGCGGCCTTTCCGGCTGCCTGGGCGCTTGCCTTCCACGCGTCGGAGACGGTGCGCCGCTGGGCGATCCTGCTGCTGATCATCCCGTTCTTCACGTCGTACCTCGTGCGGTCCTTTTCGTGGATGGTCATTCTGGCCGAGTCAGGCGTGATCAATGCCGGCCTGGGACAGCTGGGCCTTGGCCCCTACACCATGCTGAACACGCCTTTTGGCTCTGTCGTCGGCTATCTGACGCTGACGCTGCCCTTGGTGGTCATCCTCCAGACGGTGACGCTGGCCAACATCGACCGTAACCTGATCCAGGCGGCCCGCAATCTGGGTTGCCCGCCCGCACGACTGCTATGGGAGGTGATCCTGCCGCTGGCCAAGACGGGTCTGATCGTCGCGGCGCTCTTCGCCTTCATTCTGTCCTTTGGGGACTTCATCGCGCCCTATTATCTGGGTGGGTCCAAGCCGCCGACATTGCCAATCCTGATTTTCGATACGACCAAGGCCGGCCAGCAATGGCCCCGCGCCTCGGTCGTGGCCGTGATGATGATGCTCACCTTGTTCGCTATCGCCGCCACCGCGATTTGGCTCGCCTACCGAAAGCCCCGCACATGACCGCGCGGGTCATCAATGTGGTGCTGTTCGGCTGGCTGGGGCTGGTCTTCATCTTTGTCTTTTCGCCCATCGTCGCCTCGCTGATCTTCTCGTTCAATTCGGACCGTTTCCCGACCATCCCGCTCGGCAGTTTCACGACGCATTGGTACGAGACGATCTTTTCAAAACCCGAGTTTGGCGAGGCAGCGCTGAACTCCCTGATCGTCTCGGCCAGCAGCGCGCTGATCGCTACGACGTTGGGCTTCTGCACCGCCTACACGGACTATCGCTTCAACTTTCGCCTGAAGGGCCCCTACCTGGCGCTGATCCTGCTGCCGCCGACGATCCCGCTGATCATCATGGCTTTGGCAATGTTGGCCTGGCTCAGCCGGATCGGTGCATCCGGCCAGGTCTGGTCGATCATCATCGCGCATTCTGTGCTGACGGCACCCTTTGCCATGGCGATTATCCGGCTCAGGCTCAGCCAGATCGACGAGAACCTGGAGGCCGCGGCCTGGAACCTGGGCGCGTCGGAATGGCGGGCGCTGACACATGTGATCCTGCCCTTCTGCCGCCCGGCGATATTCTCCGCGGCATGCCTGACTGCGGCTGTCTCCTTCGACGAGTTCATGGTGGCGTGGTACGTCTCGGGCCTGAACAAAACCGTGCCCGTCGTCGTGCTGGAGATCGTCACCGGAAACATCGATCCACAGGTCAACGCCATCGGATCTCTGGTGTTCCTGACCTCGATCACGCTGGTCGTAATGGCCCAGGTCTTCTTCGTTGCCAAGGTGGCGCGCACATGAACCAGCCCGTTGTCACCATGTCCGGCGTCGTCAAGCGGTATGGCGATTTTACAGCTGTCCATGCGCTGGACCTGGCGATCGGGTCGGGCGAGTTCATCGCGATCATGGGCCCCTCCGGCTGCGGCAAGACGACCACGCTGCGCATGTTGGCGGGGTTGGAAAGCCCGACGGAAGGCGAAATCCGCATTGACGGGCAACTCATGAACGAGGTGCCGCCGCACCAGCGGGACACGCCGATGGTCTGGCAGTCGCTGGCGCTCTTCCCCTTCCTCAATGTCCGGCAGAATGTTGAGTTCGGGCTGAAGATGCGCGGCGTTACGCCGGCCGAGCGGTCGGCGCGTGCGCTGGAATGGCTCGATAAGCTGGAGATTGCCGAGTTCGCGGAACGCCCTGTCGACACGCTGTCCGGCGGCCAGCGCCAACGCGTCGCCCTGGCCCGCAGTCTGGTGACCGAACCGAAGATCCTGTTATTGGATGAGCCGCTCTCGGCGTTGGACGCGCATCTGGTGATCCGGATGCAGGGGGTGCTGACCCGATTGCAGCGTGATCTGGGCATCACTTTTGTCTATGTGACGCACTCGCAGTCCGAGGCGTTTGCCATGGCCGACCGCGTGGTGATCATGTCCCAGGGCCGGATTGCGCAGATCGGTTCAGCCCGCGAGATCTATCGCGCCCCCGCCTCCCGCTTCGTTGCGGAGTTTGTCGGTCGGAACAACATCCTCGCGGGCACGGCCCGGGATGGCACCATCCAGACCGGCTTGGGCACCTTTACCGTGGCATCGGATGGGCCTGAAGGATCGGCCTCGCTGGTGATCGCCGCTGATCTGATGCACGTCTCCCGGGCGCCGCAGTCCGGATCGATCCCCTGTTCGTTGATCTCCGAGGAGTTTGTGGGCGCGATGGTGACCCTGTTTCTGGAAGCAGCGGACGGCACCGAGTTGAAAGTGCAGGTCCAGGAGCGGGCGCTTGCCGATCTGGATTTGCATAGCGGCGGCACCTTCCATCTCAGTTGGCCTGCGGACGCGGCCCATTTGATCGCCGAGGGTTAAGCATGCTTGCCATCCATTCCGATGAGTGCGGGCGCGGCGCGCGGGCGGGTGGGCCTGCCGCGAACGCGACATCTGACCAGAACTTTGCAAGGGAGCGCGCCGCGCCATGATCGCTAATCCCATCCCTTGGCCAAACGGGGCCAGATGTGCCTTGGCGATCACCTTCGACATGGACGCGGACAGCCTGATCCATGTCGCACGGCCTCAGGACGGGCACCGCCGGCTCTACCCGATCTCGATGGGCCAGTATGGCCCGAAGGTTGCGATCCCCCGCATTCTTGAAACCTATCGACGCCTTGGCCTCAAACAATCGTTCTTCATTCCTGGCTGGTGCCTCGAAACATACCCCGATGCCGTCGAGGCAATTCTGGCTGGGGGGCACGAGATTGGCCAGCATGGCTGGATCCATGAAGATCCGGTCGAAACCGAAGGCCCAGCGCAGGCGGAGGCCTTCGAGCGCACGATCGAGGCACATCAGCGGATTTGCGGCGCCAAACCCCAGGGATATCGCGCCCCGGTCTACAACATCACCGATCAGGTGCTGGATCTCTGCGTCGCCAATGGCATCCGCTATGATAGCTCGCTGATGGCCGATGACATTCCTTACCGGATGAGGACGCCCGGCGGTGCGCTGTGGGAGCTTCCGGTTCACTGGGGCACAGATGACTGGCCGCCCTTCGCCCATTATGACGAGATCGGCTACATGATGCCGGTGCGCAGCCCGTCAGCAGGATTGGCAGGGTTCTGGGAGGAATTCGAGGCCCAGTACGAGGCCGGCGGCTTTTTCATGCTGATCGTGCACCCGTTTTTGACTGGGCGCCTCGCCCGCTGGCGCCTGGTCGAGAAGTGGCTCGAGGACGTCCTTTCCACCCGCGATGTCTGGGTCACCCGCCTTTGCGATATCGCCGATCACCTGGATGGCCTTGAAGCTTCGGGACATGCGTTCCGCACGGACCATCTGCCCTACTACCAGGGCCCACAGTCCTAGGTCGCGCCCGAACGCATCTTGGCGGCCAGGGGATCTACTGCGTGCCGTACATCCGGTCGCCCGCATCACCCATGCCCGGGCGAATGTACCCCTTGTGGTCCAGCCGATCGTCGACGGCCGCCGTATAGATCGGCACGTCAGGGTGATCTTGGCCCAGGGTCTCGACGCCCTCGGGCGCTGCTAACAGGCACATAAACTTGATGTCTCGCGCGCCGACCTCCTTCATCCGGGTGATCGCGGCAGAGGCCGAGTTTGCCGTCGCCAGCATCGGATCGACCACAATCACCGGCCGGTCTTCGATGTCCGAAGGAACCTTCAGGTAGTACTCCACCGCCACCAGCGTCTGCGGATCCCGGTAAAGCCCCACATGCCCCACGCGCGCCTGCGGCACTAGATCCAGCACCCCATCTAGCAATCCATTGCCTGCGCGCAGGATCGAGACCAAAACCAGCTTCTTGCCCTCGATTGTGGGCGACTGCATCGGCTCCAGCGGCGTGTGGATCGGGGTTTTCTGCAGCGGCAGGTCGCGCAAGACCTCGTAAGCCAGTAAGTGCGCAGTCTCACGCAGCAGGCGCCGGAAGTCCGCCGTCGGCGTCTCGCGCCGCCGCATATCTGTCAGCTTATGCTGGACCAGCGGGTGGTCGATGACGATCAGATTGGCGGACATGGGATGGCCTCTTTAGAACACGGTTCCGGTCGAACGGATGGTGAGGGGCGGTGAGCCACCCGGGCGCAGCTTGGCAGCCAGCCGTCGCCCGGTCGCCCAGGTTCCGCCCTCTAGCACAGCGGCCAGCGGCATCTCCTCGGCGGATTTCCCCAGGCGCTCCCGGACCAGATCCGCAATCTCATCCAACAGCACGATGGTCAGGGCCCGCCATTCGACGATCAGCGGGCTGTCCAGGTCGTGCTCAGCCTCGGCCAAATCCGGGTCCTTCAGCGCCAGGACACCAGTATCTAGGAACAGGCCGCCATTTCGGTACTCTGCCAACCCGGTCAGTTCATCCAGCTCGGTGACCCGACAGCCAGCGCGCTGCAGCGGTTCGACCAGGGAATAAGACAGCCATTGGCTGAGCTTATGAAACGGCACCATGCCCGGGCCTGGCGCTTGATCATGGTCCCAGCAATCCCCCAGGTGGCGCCCGTCCACCACGGGGCAGCCTGGCCAAATTGGCCCCAGCGCATCCAAAACCGCGATCAGGATCTCTCGCGCCGGGACGCTGGTGCGCCGGTGCATAAGGCGGTCGGCGATACCGCCCAGTCGGGGCGCCTCCCCAAAGATGTCTGGGCGCGCCAGAACCGCCTTGCCCAAATTCGCGATCAGCTCAGCGCGGCCCGCGACGCCTTCCAGCGGATTGCCCGGGTTCACCTGAAAGCCGCGCGCCAGGTCCAGCGGGCCGAAACTGGCCAGTTTGTGGACATCCACTTCCATGGCCTTTTCACCAAAGGCCCCATCGAAGAACATATCCAACGACGCCAGCGCCAGGCCCTCGGACCGGGTGAAGATCGTGCCGTCCTTGTCGCGATAGCGCCAGTTGGGCCCCGCGCCCGCATCCAGCAACACCGACAGGATCGCGACTTCACACTCGCGGCGCGCCCGCTCGGCCACAGTCTGCCATTGCCAGTCCATCCGTTCGGCCCAACGGTCCCGACCGTTCAGGACGAAGTGGCGCCAACGGGCATGGGGAGGCACCTCCAACGTCGGATAGGCGGCACGGATGGTCGTGACCACCTCGTCGGCACAGGCGGCCAGCTGGTCCCGGTCCACCGTGAAGTATTCCGACTGCCCTGCCGTGCAGTAATCGGCCAGCGCCTGGGCTTGAGTACGGACTGCCTCGGGGCTCAGCAGCCAATCGGCGTCCTGAGCTTCCCCGCCATCAGTATTCGCCAAGCGCGCGCCCCTTGGTGTCTCTTAGATCGGTCGGGGTCGAGACGGTGCCGTCCGTGTAATAGCCGGCGGCCTTCTTGGCATCCATCTCGACCTGGGCGTCGCTGGGGATCAGCTCGTCCGGGATCGGCACGCGCTCGCCGATGGTGATGCCTTGGCTGACCAGAGCGTCGTGCTTCATGTCGGACATCGAGACGAAGCGGTCGATATGGCTGACGCCCAGCCAGTGGAAGACATCGGGCATCAGCGGCTGGAACCGAACGTCTTGGACGCCGGCGACGCATTCCGTCTTCTCAAAGTAGGCGGCGGCGGTGTCCCCGTCGGGGTTCCGCTTTCGGGCGTTGTAGACCAGGAACTTAGTGACCTCGCCCAAGGCCCGGCCTTCTTTGCGGTTATAGACGATCAGCCCGGCGCCGCCCTGCTGTGCCTCGGTCACGCATTCTTCAATCCCGTGGGTCAGGTAGGGGCGACAGGTGCAGATGTCGCTGCCGAACACGTCCGAGCCGTTGCACTCGTCGTGCACCCGGCAGGCCACCCGGCGTCCCGCGGTCCAAAGGGCGGCCGGATCGCCGAAGATGTAAAGCGAGATCGAGCCGATTGGTGGCAGAAAAACCTTGAGATCTGAGCGTGTTACAAGCTCCGGGAACATGCCGCCGGTATATTCGAACAGGGCATGGCGCAGTGACACCTCGGTCACGTCCAACCGCCGGGCCATGCCGGGCAGGTACCAGACCGGCTCGATGGCGACCTTGGTCACGTTGGCATCGCCAGCCTCGGTCAGAACCTGGCCGTCGGGGACCAGGCGCCCGGCGGCCATGGCCTCCTTGAACTCGGGAAGCATGATCCGCGCCTTGGTGATCGCGATGGTCGGCTGGATCGGCTCGCCCGCCGCGATCTCGGCCGAGAAGGCATCCGCCACGATGTGACCGTAGGGGTCCAACGAGACGATGCGGTCCTCCCCCTCCCATTGGGGGAAGGGGCCGATATCGGTCGAGGGGCGCGTGTGGGTCAGATCGGGGCGGTGTACCGGGTCCAGATCGCCGCTGGCGATCGACAGCGCCCGGTAGACGCTGTAGCTGCCGGAATGCGCCCCAATGACGTTTCGGCTGTCCCGCGACAGGCCCCCAATGACCGGCCCGCGCATCTGTGCGCCGGGTGCCCCCCAGTTGATTTCAGGTGGTTTTCTGCTGCCGCTGGGCGGGTGGGACGTAAGCACGATGTGGCGTGTATCCGCCATTTGGCACCTCTTGCTGCCGTTAAGTGCCTAGGAAGAACGGATGTTGTGCTCAGGTCAATCCCCTGTTGCAGCCGCCCTAACAGCCCCCCGACGCTGGGATTTGCAGTGTATGACTTGCGTATGATTTGCGTATGACAAGCGTATGCCAACTGCGACGCAGAAAGTCGGGTGCAGAAAGTCGGGTGCCGTCTCCGTCACGCCAAACGCCTTTCCCGATGCCGCCAAGGATGCCCGCCCCGATCCGGTGCGCGCGGGTGGGTGGGTGGGGCGTGCGCCGGATCGGGGCGGGCATCCGGGCCTTCCGGCATCCCGCCGTTCAGGCCCCCGCTCTCAGGCCTCGTGCCGGTTGCTCCAAAGCTCCCAGGCAAAGCGGCTCCTCACGCCGATGTCCAGGAAGGGGCGGGGCGGCAGCGGGCTCGGCGCGCCCAGGCTTTGCATGTCGGCGATCAGCGGGTTGTCCTGGCCCGTTGCCATGTCAGCCGCGAGGATCCCGCCGAAGGTCCCTTTGGTGACGCCAACCGCATTCTGACAGACAGCCGACCACACGTTCGAGGATAGCTGCCCGAACCCCGGCGCCGAGTTCCGCGACAGGCAGACGATGCCGGACCAGGTGTGCTCCATCTCCACACCCGCAATCGACGGGAAGCGCCCCGCGAACAACCGCTGGTGGCGCGCGCGCACCGCCTGCTGATCGGCGGGCGTGACCTTTTGCGACGGGCAATAGGCCAGGCCCTGGCGGATCAGGATCCGGTGATCGTTGGTATAGCGCAGGGTGATCCCGGCGAACGCATTGGCGGGCGTCAGGCCCCAGGGCGCCTCGACCCCGTAATCGCGCCGCTCTGTCTCGGTCAGCGGGCGGGTCAGGCTGGCATGCGCCACCAGATGCACGAACCGCTTGGGGTAGAAGCCGAACTGTTCCGAATAGCCGTTCGCCGCCAGGATCATCCGCGGCGCCCGCAGGCTGCCCTCAGCCGTCGTCAGTTGGATGCCGTTCTGGAAGGTGGCCTGGGTGACCGGCGAATTCTCGTAGAGCGTGACGTTCGAGGGCAGGTTGTCGGCCAGCCCCCGCGTCAGCGCGGCCGGGTTCATCAGCGCGCCGCCCGGCGTGTAGATTGCCGCGGTAAAGTGGTCCGAGCCGATCTTTTGGCGCAGATCGTCCTGCATCACCCATTCATAGGGCTCGCCCAGCGCGTCGAGCTCCTTGGCAAAGGGCTCCAGCACATCCGTGACCCCGCGGGACGAGACGGCTGCGTGATACTTGCCATCGGCCGACCAGTCGCAGGCGATGTCATAGGTCTGGATCTGGTTCTGCAGATGATCGATGGCAAACCGCGCCAGCCGCATGAACCGGTGCGAGCCTTCCAGTTCGTCCAGCGACGAACCGACATTGTGGGGCAGGTCGATGGCAAAGCCTGAGTTGCGCCCGGATGCATTCTCGCCCGCAGCGCCTGCATCGATCAGCGCCACAGACTCGTTTGGCCGCGTCTCGCCCAAACGTCGCGCCGCAGCCAGGCCCGCATACCCCGCGCCCAGCACAATCCAATCCGCGGTCACATCCCCCTGCAATGCCGCGTTGGGCGTGCGCGCCGACAGGACCCCGCTCCAACCATTGGTGCGGTCGTTGGTGGGAAGACGGGCAATCTGCATCAGCTGGCCTCCGCCCAATTGGCCGGGTGCATGGCGTAGAAGACCAGCGCGTCCTCGGCGATATAGCTCAGCTCAGTGCCCGCGGGCAGCCAGATGCAATCGTGGGGCCGGGCGGTGAGGTCGCCCGCGGCGGTCCGCACGGTCACGGTCCCTTCCAGCACCAGCAGCACCTCGTCATAGCGCACGGTCCAGGGGATGTCGGCCCGAGCGAGGCGGGCAAAGCCTGTCCCCAGCGGGGTGCCAAGGCTTGTGCCCGAGATCTCGACCACCTGGGCTTGGTCGCCATAGGCAAAGCGCGGGGCAAAGCCTGCGGCGGGGAAGGGGACCAGTTTCGCGGCCGGTTGTGCGCCCCGTTGCGCGGGCACCTGGTCGGCGCTCTCGGGTGTCGCGGTGACGGGTTTCGCAGTCATGTGTGCGCAGCCTCCCCAGTTCGATTGACGTCAAACATACAGGGCTGTATGTTGCCATGCAACCCAGTTTGGAATGCGCCCGCGACCGTTCATGTCAGACTTACTCTCCACCCGCGACCGACCCCGCCGTGCCCCGCAATTGCAGGCCGACGACTGGGTGTCTGCGGCCCTGGCTACCCTGGTCGAAGACGGGATCGAAGCGGTGCAGATCACGGTCCTGGCCAAGCGGCTGGGCGTGACGCGCGGCAGCTTCTACTGGCACTTCACCAACCGCGAGGCGCTGTTGAGCGCGCTGCTGGATGAGTGGCGGGCGCGCAATTCGGGCGTGATGCTGGATGCGATGGCCGAAGCCCCGACCATCGAGGCCGGTGTCCTGGAATTGTTCGCCGTCTGGGTCGATCACACGCGATTTGATCCGGCACTGGATCAGGCGGTGCGCGACTGGGCCAGGCGTGACGCAGCCCTGCACCAGGTCGTCAGCGCCGAAGATGACGCCCGCGTGGCCGCCATCGCCGCCTTCTTCCGTCGGATGGCAATGGACCGGACCGAGGCCTTCATCCGCGCCCGGGTGATCTACTTCACCCAGCTAAGCTACTACGCCCTGAACATAGACGAGCCCATGGCCGAGCGCCGGTCCTATCTGGACGCCTATATGCGCGCTTTCACAGGCCAGGGCATCAGCGCGGCCGGGGCGGCGGATTTCCTGAAACGCATGAGTGATCGCGCGGGTGATCTAGTCGGCGAACGGGCGGGTGACAGATGACGGGTGACAGATCATGACAGTCAGACGCGGCGGTGGGCGCAGCGGGCGCGCAGCCCGGCGCCAGGATGCGGCGACAGCAGCCTTTGACCAGGCCTGGCGGCAATGGGTGAACCCCTATCCGCCGGTCGAACAGTTCAGCGCCGATCAGATCGAGGCGATCCACCAGGCCTCGCTGGACGTACTGCGCGACACGGGCATCCGGGTCTTGGACGACCGGGCGCGGGAAATGTATGGCCGGGCCGGAATGACGCTGGGTGACGACCAGCGGGTGCGGTTCGATCCGGACGCGCTGGTGGCCCTGATCGCCCAGGCGCCCGGCGAGGTGACCCTGACGGCCCGTGGTTCTGGCCGCGATGTCACCATCGGCGGGCGCAAGGTAGGGATCTGCACCACCGGAGGCACGCCCAACTTTTCGGATTTAGATCACGGGCGGCGGCCGGGCTCGCTGGCGGCTTTGGGCGATTTCTGCAAGCTGGCGCAAAGCTTCGACGTCATCCACCTGATTGGCCCCTTCGTCGAGCCGCAGGACGTGCCCGCCCATTTGCGCCACCTGCCGATGACGCGCACGGTGCTGACGATGACCGACAAGGTGCCGTTCGTGTTCTTTCGAGGCACCCAGGCCGTGGCCGACGCGTTCGAGATCATTCGCATCGCCCTGGGGCTGAGCGAGGAGGCGTTCCGCCAAACCCCCGCCAGCTATTCGGTGGCGAACTCGAACTCGCCCCTGCAGCTGGATGTGTTGATGTGCCGGGGCATCATCGACGCAGCCAAGGCGGGCCAGCTGATGGTGCTGACGCCATTTACGCTGGCAGGCGCCATGGCGCCGGTGACACTGGCCGGCGCACTGGTCCTGCAGAACGCCGAAGCGCTTGCCGGCATCGCGCTGGCCCAAATCGCGCACCCGGGGGCGCCGGTCTGCTATGGAAGCTTCACTAGCAACGTGGACATGCGCAGCGGGTCGCCGGCCTTCGGGACGCCGGAATACACCAAGGCGGCCTTTGCCTCCGGTCAATTGGCGCGGCGCTATGGCTTGCCCTTGCGCTCGTCGGCGGTAACCGCCTCGAACGCGCCGGATGCCCAGGCCGCCTACGAGACGCAGATGGCCCTGTGGGGGGCGCTGATGGGCGGCACAAACCTGCTGCTGCACGGGGCTGGCTGGCTGGAGGGCGGGCTCACCGCCTCGGCCGAGAAGTTCATCATCGATGTCGAGATGCTGCAGATGTTCGCCGAGCTCTTCAAGCCGCTGGATGTGGACCAGGCGGCCCTGGCCGTCGATGCCATCGCGGATGTGGGGCCTGGCGGGCACTTCTTCGGCACGCAGCACACGTTGGAGCGGTTCGAGACCGCGTTCTATTCGCCGCTATTGTCCGATTGGCGCAATTTCGAGACCTGGCGCGATAGCGGCTCCGTCGACACGACGCGCCGGGCCAACCGGATCTATCACGAGACGCTGGCCGCCTATGAGGCCCCGCCCATGGACCCCGCCCGCTTGGAGGAGATCGACGCCTTCATCGCGCGGCGCACCGAGGAAGGTGGCGCGGACATAGAGACCTAGCGGGTTTATGTCTGGATGCTTGGCGCCTTGGACGGGCACTGGGACGCCTAAATCGCATGCGCCAGTCGCGCCCTCCCGGGGGGTGAGGCGGCGAGCGCTATTGGTGCGAGCGAGCTGCCGAACGGGCGCGGCCAGGCTGGGCCGGGCGGGGTAGTTGGCAAGCGCCGCGCTGCTATGAACTTGGCATGGTCTGCACGCTATTATTGGCTCGCCGCCTCCGCCAACAGCCAAGCCCTGAACGCCGAGATCTGCGGGTTTGCCGCGCCCTCGTGCGGGGTCAGCAGGTAGTAGGCGAACGACAACGGCGTGCTGAGCTTGGCGCCGAACGGGCGGACCAGCCGCCCCGCGCGCAGGTGATCGCCCGCCAGTGCCTCGCCCACCAGGGCCACGCCCTGACCATCCAGCGCCGCTTGGATGGCCATGCTTTCCTGGCTGAAACGCGGGCCGCGCGTCGGGTCCACGCCGTCTAGCCCGGCCGCCAGCAGCCACATGCGCCAGCTGGCCTCGGCATCCTTCCAATCGATGTGCAGCAGCGTGTGGTGGCGAAGATCGTCCAGAGCGTTCAGCGGATGCGGTCCTGCCAGCAGCGCGGGGCTGCAAACGGGCGTGTTCATCTGACCGAACAGCCGGTCGACCTGCACGCCCTGGTAGCCACCGGGGCCATAGCGGATGGCCACATCCGCCTCGCCCGATTGTACGTCCACGCGCCGGTCCGTGCCGTCCAGGCGCAGCTCGATGGCCGGGTGCGCCTGTCGAAACCGCTCCAGCCGCGGGACCAGCCACATCGCCCCGAACGAGGGGCTGACGCTGACCGTCAGATAGTCCTGTCGGTTCTGGCGCCGGGCCAGATCGACCCCCTGTGCCAGCAAGTCAAACCCGTGGGAGACCAGCGGCAGCGCCGCGCGCCCCGCCTCGGTCAACCGCAGGGCGCGGGTCAGCCGTTGGAACAACGCCAGACCCAGCTGTGCCTCCAACGCCTTCACCTGATGACTGATCGCTGCGGGGGTCACGTGCAGTTCCTCCGCCGCTTTGGTGAAGCTGAGATGGCGCGCCGCAGCTTCAAAGGCCCTGAGGGCGTTCAACGGGGGCAGTGCGCGGCTCATGTTCAATTATTTCTCATGCATTGCATGAGGAGGATCCGTTTGTCAGTTGACTGTCACCCGCCGAAACTGCGCCTGTCACAATGAAACCGCAAGAGCAGGTGCCAGCTTGAGATCAGAAAAAGTAATCCACCGCCCGTTTGCAGCCCCGTCTATGCCTGCCCGGAGACCGGTATGAGCACGGCGTTGCAGGGGCAGTACGCCCTGGGCGTGGCCCTGGTGATCACGGCAGCGGTGACCTACAGCACGGCCGGTCTGTTCACCAAGGGCGTCGTCGCCGGCGCCTGGGCCGTCATCTTCTGGCGTGGCCTGTTCGCGGCGGCGTTCACGACCGCGTGGACGCTGGGCCGCGGCACCTTCCGGTCGAATTTCTTCGGGATCGGGCGCAGCGGCCGGGCCGTGGCCATCATCGGCGCCCTGGGGACCGCGGCCTTCATCCCGGCCTTCAAGCTGACCAGCATCGCCAACGTTGCGCTGATCTATGCGGTCGCGCCCCTGCTGGCGGCGGCCTTGGCCTGGCGCTTCATCGGCGAGCGGATGACCACGCGCACCTGGCTGGGCTGCATCGGCGCCCTGGCCGGGGTGGCGGTGATCGTGACGGGCTCGGTCGGCCAGGCCAGTTTGCTCGGCGATGCGCTGGCCCTGTGGATGACCGTCGCCATGGCCACGATCATGGTGATCTATCGCAAGTATCCCCAGACGCCGGGGGCAGGGCCGTCGGCGCTGCAATCCATCCTGTTGCTGCTGGTCGCGGCGGTCCTGGGTCAGCCGTTTGCCGTGGCACCGGTCGAGATCGCCATCCTTGCGGCGTTCGGGCTTTTGTTCGCCATTGCCTCGGTGACGTTGGCCGAGGGGTCAAAGCGCGTCCCGTCAGTGCAGGCGGCGTTGCTGGGCGCGTTGGAGACGCCCTTGGCCCCGATCTTGGCCTTTCTGGTGTTGGCGGAGGTGCCGGCCATGGCCACGGTGCTGGGCGGGGCGATCGTGCTGGGTGCGGTTTTGCTTTCGATCCGGCAGGCGCCATGAGGTGCGCATCGTTTCCTGCCATATGGATTGGCTGTGCTCGCCCCTTGCCCGGGCGCGGCTTTCGCGATAGGCGGACGCCGTCGGGGCGTAGCGCAGCCTGGTAGCGCGTCGGTTTTGGGTACCGAAGGCCCCCAGTTCGAATCTGGGCGCCCCGACCACGATGTTTCGCTGACCTGGCGAATAAACTCTCGCGCTTTTACGCAAATTTTAACGAACGGGCGCTAGACCGGGCGCAGTCGAGCCTTCGTCCGGTCGGGACGCGGCGCCCGTTACGGGCGGCCCAGGCTCGGCATCTTCTGCGCCCCGCTGGACCAGACATGCCGAAAGGACTGACATGGTCTGGAACCCCATTGCCACGGCCCCTGTGGGTCACCCGCCCTTCACCGTTTGGATCAGCCCGTTTCCTGCTGCGGGGCCGGACGCCTCGACGATCGAGCGTGACTGCACGCGCGACCCTGTCCAAGGCATCGTAGACCAGAACGGCGCGCCGGTTGCCGACGCGACGCACTGGATCGTGCAGTAGCGGGCGGGTGGGGCGTTAGCGCCCCAACGCGTCGATCTGTTTGGCCAGATCGGCGTCCAGTTCGATCCCCTCGGCATCCACGCGGGCGGCGATCTGCTGGCGGCGTTGGCCGGGCAGGCG
>JBCCML010000038.1:0-49596 GCA_039026375.1 Pseudomonadota bacterium | reverse complement strand
CACTTGGACGCATCGGGAGACCGGAAGACATCGCCAAAGCTGTCAGGTTCCTGGCAAGCGACGATGCGGAGTTCGTAACCGGGCAAATTCTCGAAGTCTCCGGAGGCTACCGTCTCTAGCGGTCACACCGGACGGTTACCTAGATTTAACACTTCTCGGGTGATCTGTTTAATCGCGCATCTTCTTATCGCTATCCCGCATTCCGACCGCGCCTAGTTGCTCTTCACACACTGTTAACCACAGGAGCACTTCATGGCTTGGCCATTGAGGAGCAGACACCATGTCGAGCCAAACCGAGATAATCGACCAACTGGCCATCGAGTGCGCACGCATTGCCCCGCTTGGGCTCCCGCAAATGCTGCGAGAACAGAATGAAGCGGTCGCTCGCATCCGCGCGGCGGGCGAATGCCTGCACGAGATCTACGGTGTAAGCTCCCTACATGACGCGATTGCTGACGTCCACGACCTAACAGACGGGGAGTTCGCCACCAGGGCTGACTTCAACCACCTGTGGGATGGGATTGGCTGTTGGGCGGCGTGAAGATAAACACATAAACTCGGGCTCTTTTCGAAGGCCACGATTTTAAGATGGATAGCCGAAACGTTCACCAGCCACCCCAGACGAACCAACCGAAGACGTTGTCGCCAAAGAGTTGCTGGATCTGGGCGAGGATTAGTTGGCGCTGCCCTGCGCGGGATCAGCACTCTCTAAACCTCGCCTCTGGCACCCGGATGAGGGACCTCTCTAACGCTGAGGTAGGCAGCGCCCGTTAGCCTTTGGGCTTAGGTGTTTGAGTTTGGCCACCCATGGGCTTTTCGTCCCAGGAGTACCCGCCCTTTGGTTGGGCCGCAAACCACTGCAAGTTATCCCACGAATACATATGTGGGCCGCCGGAAAGCTCGTCCAGGTCGTTGTCTGCAACTTCAGTCGGGTTGTTGGTCTTGGTCGTCATTTTCACTTTCTCCACTAATGAATGCGCAACTGCTGCGCTGATGGAGACTGTGACGGCCGCGTGTCTCAGACGTATGTCGGCGGACGTTTCAAATGTATCGACAGGCTGGATCTGAGGCGGCAGCGCAGGCTGCGACGCCCTCACACGCCATAGCAGCGAGTGAGTGCGGCAAAGCAAGTCTTCTAGGTAAAGCCGACAGACAAGAGGTATTGCGTTACCTCTTCTGAGAACTGGCGGCGCTCGCCCCCGACAAGCACGATTTCCGGGTTTGTCGGGTCACGTGTCGCTGCGGGCATCCCGTTGGCAACCAACGCCCTGGCGCAGCCCACCCAGTCGCCATCAGGTTCCGGCCGATTGATTGACGCCCAACTCAGGGTCCCGCATGCATTGTCGCCAAACCCGTGCTCCTCCGTCCATGTCGATCCGTGCTCAAGAAGTGTGGAGGCAAGCCGGGCATCGCCGCGAAAGACGGCTTGGTTCAATGCCGACGCGCTCCAGTCGCCGCCCCGGATGTCGAGGGGCCAGCCAAGCTCCACCATGAGCGTCACGGCGTCATGGCAGCCAGACGCGGCGAGTTCCGGCAAAATCTTCAACTGCGGCTCATCCAGGGCCGCGGGAAACCGCGGGTGCCTTTCCTTCAAGCGTCGCGCTTCATCCCCGTCTGCGCGGGCGCATGCGGCGACGAAGCGATCCGCGTCGCCTTGCAACTCCTGCGCCGTAGAACCCAGTAAGGCCGCAACGTCTACGAGCCCGCAGCGGTGCGCCAGGGCAGAGGCGCCTTCCGTGGCACCGCCAGCGTCGAGGATTGCCTGCACATGTCCGACCGAACGACGGCGCTTGATCGCCCAGTGGAGCAAGGGACCCATGGATGGCTCGTCAACGGTCTTTGTGCGCGTCAGCAAAAGTATGAATGTGTCTAGATCATCGTAGTCCAGCGCGTGGTAGAGTGCGTTGGTGCCCTGCACAATCGCGCCCGCATTGAGCAGTAGTTGCACAAGCTCGGGGTCCCCGGCTTCAATGGAATGGTAAAGGGACTCGTTGTCGTTGGGATCTGCCCCGGCATCTAGAAGCATGCGGGTCAGGAGAGGATCGTGGTTCACTCCCGCCGCGCCGTAAAGCGCCGATAGCCGGTGTTGAGACGGCGAGCCATCTACTTCTGGCGGCCATCGCCCGAGAACGGACTGGTTCGGATCGGCCCCGGCATCGAGCAGCAGTCTGACCGTCGCATGAATGCCAGATCTGTGCTCTGGCAAGCGAACAAGGCTAGTGTGCGCGGCGGCAACGAGTGGGGGCAAGTCTAAAGGGCCGCCTGATCTGGAAATCCAGGTCGTGTCGCGATCAATCGCTTCCTGCACGATGGTGGCTTCTCCTGCGGCACAGGCAACCCAAGGATCAAGCGGTCCAAATTCCTTCAGTAGCGAAAGGATTTGTGCGGCTTGCGTGGGCTGGGGTTTGTCCAGTCCTTCGGCAATACCTCCGGCATAGGCGAGGTGCGCAAACTTGGCGGCTACTGTCACTTCATCGCTGAGCCGAGCACGGGCTTTGTCAACAAACGTGCTCAAGTCAGCCCAAGAGACAAAGCCGTACTCCCGGGCAATGCAGGACTGCGCATCGTGTAAGCGAAGCCCGGCAAGACGCTCAGCATCTTTGCCGGCGGCAGCTGGCAGCGACGCCTGGAACCGTTGCACGGCCTCCGGCGAGCCACTGCGTAGGTTGGCAAGCAGTGCTTTTGCCTGACGCTTCAGGTGATCAATATTGGGATTATTTGGGAGCGATTTCATCGAAACCTCCGTGCATTGAGACCGATGACCCGCAAACCGGTTGCACAAAGGTTGGATGAACCAACTTCACAAAGCAGCAAGTAGGCTATGCCTTTCCCGCGGGCCCGGGCGCAGCTTGCTCTGCACCATTATGGCTATCGATGAGACGATGGCTTGTCAAACAGCAGCAAGTCTCCGCCGCGACCGCGCAAATCTTGGACTAGCCGCGGCTTGCGCCAGGGATGTCCAACGTGAAGATATCGGGGTCCGCAATCCTTTATGGGATCAGTCACACTCTGCTATCTACTGTAGTCGCGCCGGTTTTCTCTGCATCACGCCGCTTTAGTCAGCTGCGTTGACTGTTCATCGGCCATATCGTGCGCCTCAGCAGCGAGGCGGTAGATCACCTCGAACAGCGCCCGCTGTCCGCACTCAATGCTCGATGGCTTCAGGTTCAAGCAGGTGTCAGTGCTCGCTGCGCCGACAATGGCGAGCCCTACGATTTGCGCCAGAAGGTCCACCTGGTCGTCCTGGCGCCCGTGGTCGTACATCGTGGTCATGGCTGTTCCTCCGCAAACGACATGATGTTGATGAGCAGGGCGGCGTCACGCTTGTCGTGCCACTCACCTAAGTTATCCGCCCAGGTATATGGGCGCGTGATTTTTGCACCCGCTCGATAGGCAATTCGATCGAAAGCCCATGCCCGAACCAGGAGGGATAAGCCCTCAAGAGTCGTCGGCCTGACTTGGGTCATCTCCAAGTACGCAGCGTGAGTGGCGGCATTGAGGGCCTGCGCGTATGAGCACTCGTCCCATCCAAGTTGAGCCGCCGAGAAGTAATAACTTTCCGCCATCTGTGCGGCCTCCCAGTTGCGGACAGCAGCAATGGCGGGATCGACATCTGGGGCTTCCGCTGGGGCGGCCTGAGCGGTCTCGTTTTCTGTTGCGACGACGTTCTCAGCGGGTTTGTTTGCTCCACCGTCCATCATGCAGCCCTCCGTAGTTCATCTGCCATTTGGTAGTCTTCCCGCGACCAGAAGCTCTTGGCGTTCAGACGCGCTAGCTCCGCGGCTGGGCCGCTGGTTGGCTGCGGGGGTAGGTTGGCAACCTTCCGCTCGAACTTCGCGTCAGACCACGCTGCCAGGAGCGCGTTGCGCAGCAAGACACGGTGCGGAAGGTGGATGCCATCCTCCCCAGCGGCGGCGGAAATGCGGCGGGCACGGCGATAGATTTCCCAGGCGCGCTGCATGATGGCTCTGCGGTTGTACATGTTCGCCTCGTTGACTAAATGCGATACATCAAACATACTGACTGACTATAAGGAAGTCAAACAAAATGTATGAGGTTGTGCAATATGGCGATAACTGCAGCGCAGTGCCGTGCCGCACGGAGCATCTTGGATTGGTCGCAGTCAAAGCTTGCAGAAGCTGCCACGGTATCTCGGGCTACCATCGCCGACTTCGAGCGCGGCACTCGCGAGCCTCACCCCAACAATATGACAGCGATCCAGTCTGCTCTTGAAACAGCCGGTGTCCTCTTCATTCCAGAGAACGGAGGCGGGGCCGGTGTTAGGATGCGAGATAGAGAATGATCCACGACAAGTTGTTTGATGGCGTTCGTCGCGAGGGCGCGGTTGCGGTAAGTCCTCAGATACTGGGCCTCACGCTCTCTGAGCCAGCGGCCGATGCGTGGATGTATCTCGGCGCCCTGTTCACCTTCGGAGACGTGGAGAACCACGGCCAGGTGGCCGCTACCCGTGAGCTGTTAGAGTACTGCGCCGGGGAGGCCGCTGCGGTCGCCTATGACCAGGTGCGAAGCGACGCGGCTCCTGATGACCGTGAACTGCTGATGAGCGCGGCTGAGATGTGGATAGGCCAGGCGCGGCCGTCCAGGCTGTTCGATGTGCTCAGCGCCACCAACGATGCTGTTCAGGCCCTGAGCGAGCTACGCGGCAGGCTGTTCTTCCATTTCGCCCAGGAACAGGCACACCGGGAGCGCATGGTCTCGCAGTACGCCAACAGCCCGATTGAGGAAGCCCTGGGCCTAGAGTTGGTCCGCCGTGGCTGTGCGGTCTTGCCGCCCGTGAATGTGGGCTACGTGCATGGATACATGGCTGACACGACCATTCCTGCGGTGCTGTACATGCAGCATGACTTTGGTAGGTACCGGGCCGACTTCTTCGTGACCGTGCCACGAGTAGGCGGCGTTGTTGTCGTTGAATGCGACGGCCACGATTTCCACGAGAAGACCAAACAGCAGGCTGCGAGGGACAAGCAGCGGGATCGGTGGTTCCTATCGAAGGGCTGGCCGACCATGCGGTTCACCGGCAGCGAGATTCACTACCAAGTCGAGCGCTGTGCGGATGAGGTGATGACGCTCTTGAGCCAAACCAGCGAACAGACCCATGCGCGCGCCAGCACAATGAGGGCCACCGATGTCGATACCACCTCCTGACTTTTCGTTCACCACAAGCGTCGAAAGACCAGAGCGACTTCTCGACTGGTGCGATAAGTACGTCGATCATCCAGCCGCTGGCCCCATCTTTTGGAAAGCTTTGTTCGAGGAATGGGCGGGCTTTGATCGGATCAATCAGATTGCTTTTGGGTTTTACATGGAGATGTTTGATGATTGGCCGTTCGCCAAGGTGATGGCAAAGCTGCCCGAGAGTGTCATCGTCTACTGTGGGATGCCCAATGGAGAACCACCTCGGCACTGCTGGACCCTAGACATCAACGTAGCGAAGAACTTTGCGGCGGGACACCGCGGCACAGTTGCGGGAGACCCTGTCGTATGGCGCGCTGAAATCTGCCCTCAATGGGATGCCGCGCTCTACATCACGGAGCGCAACGAGGAAGAGTTGGTGCTTCGGGAGGTTCCGGAGAAGTATGAGCGCATTGAGTGTTAGCGAGGGCGCGCAAGGCGGCCAATACAGAACCCTTGAGTCAGAGAGCGAATAGTGTGGATGCTAATGGTTGCTAGCATCCAAGCTTGGCTCGCAGAGAGCGGCGGACGAAGTTGAAATGGAAGAGAACACCAACAAGGATGCGGTCAATGAGGTTCGGCTCATGGGCATCGAGACTGTTCTCAGGCACGTCCTTACAGTTATGTGCGTAAAGATGCCTGTAGTTGAGAGCGAGCACTTTAAGAAGACGCTTTACGAGCATGGCCCAAAGATCGACCGCAGCTCGTTAAGCGGTCCTACCGACCAAGAGGAACTTGAGGCGCAAGAGCGAGTTATCCGAGCTTACCTCGGCCCCCTACTGGAGCTTGTCGAAGAGCACGAGATTAAGGCTCGTGAAGCAAACAGGTTGCCGCAGGTTCAGCCGACCGTAAGAGATTTAGTACAGCGACGACAAAAAGAGCTGTGGTGAGCAAAGGGATCAGAGCATCGAATTCCTGCAAGCTCCGCTAGCACGATCTGCGCAAGCGGTAGACTTTCAGTCCATTCTTCGTCCGGTGAGGACTAACCGCTGTTGGGAGTCGGTATCGGTGCGCTCTCTGCGGCACCTACCCGTCTCTCCAGATCGTCAATCTTGCTCGCAAGCTCCTCCGGCGAGTCAGTTCCGGCCTTCCGCCGAATGTCTGCGAGTTGATCGTCACGAAGCTGGATACGCTCTTTAAGGCTGTCGATGCGGCTAGCATAAAGCAACCGGGCGACCCCAAACGCCGCACCAAGCATTAGGACCGCGAAAACAGCGAAGGTGAAAGGGGCTTGGCTTACTACAGCCCACTCGATTTGAAGCCGCTCAATGAGTTCCATGCAGGTGTGATATCAATCAGTGCTTTGTTTCCAAAGCAGACACTCTCCCAAATCGTTGTCGGTTGCTATCGCATGAGAACAGTAAGTCTAACGCTGGTTTTGCGGCACACAGCGTCGGGCCAAGAGAGTTAAAGAAGAAGATGACAAGCCAAGAGTTGAGCGAGATACTAAGAACACCAGTTCTTAAGTCATCACATTTGACTGAGGCGACCCGATGGATTTCTTGGCGTATGACGTGTCTCTGGCGCTCTTATCTGCCCTGTTTGGCGCAGCCGTAGGGCACTATCTCTATACCCAGTCCCCGGAAGTGCGCTTAAACCTCTGGGGAGCTAAAAGAAGGTTCTCCGGCCAAGGCGGGGACATCTTCATCACAGGTGGGAGATGCCGAGCAGAAGCAGATGCGAGCGTTGGGGAGTATGACTTCCGAAGCGACTTCGTTCGCGAAGCACACCTCTATCACCGATACAGCGACGGGATAGTTGTTGCTCATGGCCGAAAAGTAACACTGAAGTGTCGGTTCGATTGCCAGGACCAGGATGGTGTTTGGTATCCGCACGAGATTATTGGCCGGGGTGAATACATTGGTAGGCGCACCAACGGGTTTGAAGGTCAAGTAGCAATGAGTGTGTACGTACGCCAGGTTCAGACTTCGGCTGGCGGGCGAGTTCTAAAGCGCGGGCTCTCTTGGATCACAGTCTTTTACATGCACATCTCAGCGGGCGGCGATATGCGTGGGTATTGGATTACGGAAGACTTCCGAAATCGAGGTAAGTTTTCCTTTGGCTGGTTGGATCTTAGAGCAGAGAGTAGCTGGTAAGGCGCGAGGTTTGTCGGTTAACGCAGCATTCGGTTCCTGTTCGGTCATCAAACTAGCAATTGCGCGCCCTATCCAATTGCAATCGGCCCCCGCCGTGGCCATTTCTGGTTAATGTTCAAATGGCCTTTCTGGGCAGGCATTATCGGCTACGGCTCCATGTCATTGATCTGGTGGGCTGGGGGCGACATTGCGCTGCTGATCGCCGTACCGCTCTCCCTCATTCTGCTTTGGAAGGTGGAGCCCGTAACCGACTGGCTGGTGCGCCTCATTCTCCGAATTCGCCGCCAACCGTACCACCAGCCGTCCCGCCAAGACCTGGATAGGCAGGATTGAGCCTCTGTACTGGGGGCAAGCCCTGGAACGACCGCCGCATGGCATCCGCTTGTGCAGCGTCTGAGGCGCCCCGAACCGACCGGCTCAAGATGTGCGCCACGACACGTCCCCCAGTGCCGAACTGACGCCCGATGACCTCCAGGGCACGTTCCAGCTTCTGCATGCCCTTTGAGGCCGCCTCCAGAGCGACAACACCCGATCCACTTGCGTTGACGGTCCCCGCGTCTCTCGGCGGTACGTTGATGCTCTCAACGACGTTCTCGAAGCGGCGAAGGGCGCGTAACTCGTTCGGGCTGTAAAGTGCCGTGATGACCTCTGGGCGGTCCTTCAGCGCGCGGCGAATGTTGCCCACGATGCTTGTCGGTACGTTGCCGCCAGCAAAGGCGTGCGGCTCAAAGCCGAGGAGCTGGACGATACCCTGTGCCTTGATCGCGGCGAACTGCGGGCTGTCTTCACCGAGGAAGTTCTTCAGCCTGCGGATCTCGCGCACAGCACCCTTGCGATTGCCGAGCGTCGTCATCCCCAGGATCTCGCCCATCACGTCAGAGGCGTCCAACTCAACTTCATTGCGGCGCCCTTTCGCCTGGCGCGTCAAACGACCGACGATATCGTTCTGCTCAAAGCGCTCCCCGAAGATCCGGCGCCTGGTTGCTGCCGCGCGCCATAGCCCCAGCGTCTTGGCGTCTCCCCGCACCACGCCATCCTTGAAGGCTTTGCTCATCGCCACGTCATAGTTGCGTGCCAACACCGAGAGGCCCGCCCTGTCAGAGCCTTGAGCGCCGTTCATCGTGCCTGATAGCTGTGAGCGCCACATCTCAAGTTGGCGGACATCCAGGGCCGTGATGCGACCAGGCCCCGTTGCACGCAGCATGCCCTCAAGCTCCGATAACGCTTCAGCTGTCATGGGCATGCCAGAGGGCACAGCCATCTGGCGGGTCTTCAGCCTCATGCCATCGATGAACTCTTGGATCGGCTGCACCGCGATGCGTGCCTGACCCGGTGCATTGCGCGCCGCGGCGTAGGCCACATCGACCGACTGCCAGGCAGCCTCACGGCGACGGAGAAGCTCGTCCTGAACCATGGCGCCCCTGGAGGCCCGATCCCCGTCCGGCACCAGGCGCTGCGCGTTCTGAGCCAGGGACGCCTGCTGACGCTGAGAATGCGCCAAGGCCTGTTCATGGATATCGGTCCCCAGGGCATTGGTGCTGCGCTGGACACTCTCCTTGGCAAAGAGCGCCGGATCGCGTGTAGCCTGGCCTGCCGTCAGCTCAATCGAAGGCTCCATGGACCGGGCGGCAACAATCCGTGCAATGGCATCTTCACCGAAGTCCTTGACGCCTTGAGATTGCAGCGCCCCATTAAGAGCGTTGCGCACCTCGTCTGGATCGAAGCCGAAGCCGAGAAGTTCAATCTCTACCTGCTCCACAGTTGAGCCCTTGGTCCGGCCCAGTGCGTTCAGGAGTTTAGGCCCGGCAAACTCTGCCACCTTCATGGCCGTCTCGCCACCAAGCCCAAAGGCAGCAGCCAGAGCTACCCGCGTGCTGTCGAACGGTTGATCGCCGCCCATGTAGTTGGAGAGCAACTGCTCACCGGTCTGCTCAGCCCCGGCACCAATACCAGCCCCAGTAATCCGACCAGCAGTCCCAGCGACGGCCCCACCGGCACGGGCGGCACCACCGACGATCAACGCAGCACCCGCAAGCTTCACAAGTTCGGTGGCGTCCCTGCCAGAGAGGCCGCTCTTGTCCAGCGCATATCGTTCGCCCGCGACATCCGCATAAAGGTTGCCGTTCTTATCCTCGATGATTTGCGCGTCGGGAATGAACCGTTTGACGATTTGCGCCATCGCCTTCTCGCCGTCGGCAGCGAACAGCGCGCGCCGGAAGGCGGCCTGTCGTTCCGGGTCACCTGCCTGGCGCTGCGCCTCCAGGCTGCCCTCGATTTCCGGGGCATCGAACTCGGCATCACCGACAATCGCCCGCTGGACCCCACCAACGGCCCGCTGAAAGAGGCTCGGGTCCGGCTGTGCGTCCATGCCTTCAGGGGCTGCTGGTGCCTGCGTGCTCATGGTCGGCTCCAACCGCGAGCGCTTCAGCTGCTCATATCTGGCCGGATCAAACCCGCCCTGTTTGGCAGGCTCTTGTTGAGCCGGTCGCGGATGACGGCCTTCCTTGAACTGCTGATACCTCTGCGCGTCGAAGGTGACGTGGCCGGGTGTTGCTTCCGCAAGTTGAAAGCCATCCCCGAGGTGCTGAGAAATGGTTTCCTCAGCCCAGGCCGGGACAGAGTTCCGCCCGTGAGTTGGCCCCCACGCTCGACGGCCACCAACATCAAAGTGCACGGTGTTGTTGTACACGCCCACGCCGTTGAAGCCTTCCGCAGAGGCGAGACGGATAAGGCGCAACCGATCATCGTTTGAAAGGCTAGACACATCGATATCGAGCGCGTTGCCGTGCAAATGCTGTGAGCCTTTGGCGCCGCCAGAGGCCTGGTTGCGGGCGGCGTCTCGGTATCCCGAGGTGATGGGCAGATCCTGGCCGAAGCGCTTCTGGACGCGCTCCCAGATCTGCTTCACGTTGCCTCGAACGCCCTGAAGGTCGGGATTGTGCCCTGCCGCAGGGACAAGAGCGGACATCGGTAACATTAGTAGCCCTCCTGGATCAGCCGCGCATAGGCGTCGTCTTCGGACAGGCCACCGGCCACCAATTCAGAGAAGCGCTGTGCCGGGTCATCGTCGCCGCCCAACAGGAATTCACGGTCAAAGGTGGCGCCGCCCTGTTGCGTGGACGGGTCAAAGCCCTGGCGGATCAGCTTGTTGCGCACCCGCATTGAGCGCTGCAATTCGCCCATATATTGGGCGTAGGCGGCCTCGAATTGTGACGGGCTCATATCGATGTTGATGAAGCTCTTCTTCAGGCGCTCTAGTTCTTGGACAGCCGCCGCAGCACCCGTGATTTCCTGGCGGTACGCATTGAACAGTTGTTCAACCGTCGTGTTGAACTGCGCCCGTCGTCCAACGGCTTGGCGCTGCACCTCGCTTGGCTCCACGCCCAGTTTCTCTGCTTGACGCGTGAACCAGTCTTCTGCCTGGGACTGGTAGGTGAGCATGTCGCGGGCTTCCGTTGACATACGGCCATCCGGCCCAATGCCCACCAACTCGCCCAGGCCTGACATGCGCGACAATAGGTTGGTTTCTGTGGCGAGCGCTTTCTCTTCTTGGTTCCTTGCTGAGCGGCCCAACTGCCCTTGAGGATTGCCTCCGATCTGCACGGTGCCGTCCGGCCCAATCGTAATACCATTACCGCGCTGCGCCTGCCTAACGGCGGGGTCAGCAGGGCCACCGGGGATGTACTCAAGCGCCCCTCCATCGGCAAACCGGTAACCGGCAGGAGGCTGGCGCGTTTGCGGCGTGCTTGGCGCACTATAAACCGACCGCACGCCACCTGTTCTGGGATCTGGCCCAACCACTTGATCACCGACCACCTTGTGTTGATCCCAGAAGCTCTCTGGCTGCTGGAACGCATGCTCGGCAAGGACGCCAAGTGCGCCGCTTGGGTTGGCTTCAGCGTAAGCCCCCAAGATCCCGCGCTGCTGTGGCGAAATGCCGATGCCAGCGGCATCCAGAATGCCACGGATTTGCTTGCCCTGCTGGTGCTGGACACCCGCCTGCATGATTGGGGAAAAGTCGGCTGGGCGGTTCTGGTCGATAGCCGTCAGTGTCTTTCCAAGCGCCATCAGCGCGTGCGGTGCTGCGGCCTTGAAGTCAGGGGATTGTAGGAAGCCAAGAATTCCGAGAGGCTTATCCATGCCTCCGGACGGCGCCTTGGTCGTGCCGTTCACGGCGTTGAGAATGCTCATTGCTCTACCTCGTTGGTTTGTAAGGGTGGGTCGGTAATCCGCCGCCCGTTTGCGGCTATCTTTTTGAGAAGGTCACCCAACTGCCTGCCCGTGAAGGCGTAGAGGATGCGCGGCTCGGGGCCGTCTTGCAGACTGATCCGATAGGGCTGTTCAATGCCCTGTTCGTCTGCCAGCGCTTTGATCGCCGCGATCCGTTTCGACTCAGGCCAGGTGGCGGGTGCGTATCCGCTTACAACCAGCTCGTCGTCGGGTTGCCCGGATTCCAGCTTTGCTACGCGCTTCTGGATAGTCATTCGGATTCTCCTTCGGGCTCGCACGGCAGCGGGGTGCCGTGGATCTCGCGGTGCAGTTGATCGGCGGCGTCGTAGAGTTCGGCGTCTGTCTCGTAGTCGCTGCGCGCGAAGCTCCGCCCGTCTTTCCCAAGCACGAAGATGCAACCAGTGCCCTTGGTGACAGGGCCGTCGTCGCTCGGGGAAACGCCCACTATACTGACGGCTGTGAGCGTGTCTGTGCCCTCAGCAGCCTCTAGTTTTTCCAGTCGTCCGGTTAGTTTCATTTGTTGTCCTCCAGTGCCGTGATGCGGCGCTCCAGGTCTTCGGTTTCCAGGGTTTTGCGGAACGCATCGATCAGCCCTGACAGGCTTGATGCCTCCGATGGTGTGAGGTCGCCCGACGCGACCGCCTCAAGAATGGCGCCCAGCGCCTTCGTGGCATCAGTCGCACTCTCCATGGCCGGTGCATCGAAGCTGACGGGTGCGTCACGGCGTACGGGTGCCAGTCGTTCTAGACAGAGTCGAAGGGCAGTCGTGTCACCCGTTTTGGCGAGTTCGATGGCCTTGCGAGTCAGGGTTTCCGCCTCGCCTTCGAGCAAAGCTTCGACAGCCAGGGTCGCCCTGTGCCGTGTCCCGCGCGGCTTGCCTGCAGGGTTGCCGGATTTGCCTTTCTTGAACCTGCTCATTCCTGAATTCCCCCTGCATTTGCAGGGAACGGGGCGCCCGGATGAATGACGGGACAACCGCGATTATCGAGGGTGATCACCCCACTTGCGCGAAGCTTTGCCTCGGCCTGCCAGGCGCGTGTTGCGCCCCAGCCGAGAGAGAACGCCATTGCGCCGTACGGCTTCGGACCGTGCTTTCGAAGATGGTCGAGATATGCCGCTGGGTCACCCTGAGCGGGTTCTGTCAGTTTTGTCGGTTTTGTCTTCGGGCTATCGGCCGCGTTTGCCGCCTCACAAGAAACCCCCACTGACAAAACTGACGAAACCGACAAAACCTCTGGTTTGGCCCGCTGCGCGGCCTCAAGCCACCTGGTCATTTCAGCCTCCCGAGCTTGGGGTTGACCAGGTATTCAATACGCGGCCTTCCTCCGGCCTTCCCGTGGGGGGTGCGCGCTTCAGCGATCCAGTCAGCTTGAACGAGATCACTGATGGCTGCTTCGATCCCTTTCTTCTCGTTCAGTCCAGAACGATTGCGGCGCTGTATGTCGCGCACGGTGAAGGCATTGATCTGCTCGTTGACGATCAGCTTCGCGAGCGCTCTGGCGGCGCACTCGGTACGCGAAACTGACGCGCCAGCATAAGCGCGCTCCGCCATAGGCAAGAGATAAGCATCAACAAAGTGGCAGGCCCTTCCAAGGTGGACTTCGGTTACTTCGTGGGGCTCGGGCTGACCGTCGGCTTCCACCCAATCCAGGTAAGACAAGATCAGAGCAAGACGGATCGCAATGCCTGGGAGCTTGCCGATGAAGGACACCAAAAGGCCTGTGTGTTCAGCTTCTTGTCCTCGTGCCCAAAGCCGAAAGCGAGTAAGCATTACGCGGGCATTATCTGATAGCGGCACGAACCAGGGTCGGACGCTGCCGTCTGCCTCTGAAGTCAGCCGAAGCCCGTAAAGCCGCTCAAAAGCTCGTTCCGCGTATGCGCAGTCCGGCCCAACGTTGGGCTGCACAATCGGCACCGGTTCAGGCCAGATCGGCATGAAGCGGGCCAACATCCCATCGTCGTCCACATTCAGCAGAAGCCTGGAAAGCTTGTCCGGTTGAATGCCGCCCAAAACGCCAATCGTTAGCCGGTCCACGTGAGAATTCCGCGACATTCGTTCTACCGAGTATGCGCGCCCGCCATAGGCCTCTAGCCAGAAAGGCTTGTCGGACCCGCCATTGGCATATCGGCTCATGTTACCGAGCCAGCCTGACAGCTCATCACGCATGTTCAGCGCACCACGCGGTTGGGCCTCCAGGATTGCCGCCCACCGCTCTATGGTCGAGTCGTTCACCGCCAGCAGCGGAAGGTGTGGCTCAGGTCCAGGATCGCATTCTGTGGGTTTGTGCGGTGGATCTTCACCGTCTTTGACGGCCTTCTGGGCACTCTGCTTCCAGGCAGATAGTGCGATGTCCGCGGCCTCTTTGCGCTCAGCCCACTCATCATGCTCGTTCGCCGCCGCTTGACGGACGCGCTTTTGAAGCGCCTTGAGCGGGTCAGTTATTACGTCAAGCGCTGGGCTCTTGTTGGCGCTGGGTTGCCCGATCAGCATGGTCCAGAGAATGGGCGGCTCGCTCCAACCGTCCCAAGGCGTCACCCAGCGAGCGTTGCCGATCAAGGAGCCAGCAACCGAGAGCAGTGAAGTTGCAACGTAATCAGCAGGCGCCCCCTTGGCTTCCGCAGCGCGACTAATCCAAGCCGCCCATGTCATGCCAAACACCTCCGCTACAGGACACTCCGGTGCATGCGCTTCAATCGGGTTCAGGATCGTTGGGTCTGGTTCGGGCCAACTGTCGCCTGCGATGAATTGGACTGGGTTCACTGCGCTCATGCCGCGACCTCCTCGATAAGGCGGTCGTTCCAATCGAGGCCATCGCCTGGATCGGCAGTCGACACCGACCAGCCCAGCGCGGTGGCCCGTTCGGCCAGATCCGCACCAGCAGCACGGCCTGGCGCATCACCATCTACCGCCAAGATCAGTTCACCTGGCTCCTTAGGCAGGGTCAGGCCACGCATGCCGGATGTGTTCAGCCCGGCCCATGCCCGGAGGTTTTGCTGGTCTAAGAGTTGAAGGGCCGAAAGCGTGCTTTCGATCCCCTCGCCAACAACAAGAGGGCCGCTGCCATCAGCGAGCCGTACAGCACCGCCAGAGCATGGCCCAAACATCAGCTTGTCGCGGGTTCCGTCCTTCAGGAAAAAGGTGCGGTGGACGGCGCCTGTTGGCTCAATCTTCGCGATGATTGCTGACACCCATGCGCCGGACGGCGAATGGAAGATGTCAGACCGCCAGCGCAAAGACGGGGCCAGCGGTAACTGAATGCCGCGGCCACGGAGATAGGCCTCGCCCTTTGTGCCCGCGAGCGCCTTGGCCTGGTCCCAGATCTGGCGGCAGCGTTCCAACTTCTTCTTTTGGTCCGCCGCGGCCTCTGCCTTGCGGGCTGCCATCTCGTGCGGGCTCGGGGCGGCGTAACTGCCGTCCCGAAGACCCAGTGCTGTGATGATATCTACGAAGCTGCACGCGCTCTTTTTGCAGTGCGCCAGCAACCGCCCATCATCGCCATCGGCCAGTGTCAGGGCATTCTGGCCCTTGCGGCGTTCACCCTGGCAAACTGGGCAAGGCGCGGTTCCGAACTGGCCCTGCCACCGCCCACCAAGGCTGACTGTGATTTCTCTGGCATCCATCATTTGGACACCTCTTGACCAACCTTGATCAAGCAGTACCGGCCATGGCTGCCGGGGAACTTGCCGCCATGCTGTTCGCGAATTGTCTCGATCACGAACCCGGCCTGGCGCAGCCTGAATATCGCATCACTGAGGCGCACACCGGGGTAGTCCCAGGAGGTTATCCCCCCGGAACCGGCTTTCTCTAACTCTGCGAGCGCCCAGGCCGCGCGGCCCTTTAGTCCAATGCGGCGTTCATCCTGCTCTTTCTTAACCATGATAGCGCCCCCCGAATGCGTGAAAGGCGACCAAGCGAGCTCGATGGCCAGGCATCCCAAAGCGATGGCGAAGCCGCTGCATTTGGAGAATTTGGTGGATTTCCGGGCCAGTTTGGCTATGATTGCAATTGTTCAAGCGGCCAGCTGAACACTCCATAGCCCCGGTGCCCGCCAGCACCGGGGTTTTCATTTTCGAGGTCATTACGCGGCCTCCGTCTGGGAGGTTACGGTATTGGCCAGTAGCCAAGCCTCGAAGTCAGACCGACGATACCGAACAGTGCGACGCCCCACTTTTACATACGGGGGGCCATCGTTTCCCTGGTGGGCAGCCAGCTCAAGCCAGCGCTTGGTGATCCCGCCACCGGTTTCGCGCTCAATGTCTTGGCGCGATAAGAGTTCATTGGAGTTTGAGTATCCGTCCATAGAACGTGTCTCCGTTGCCACTTTTGGCGACGCGGAATTGCGCTCGCCTACTGGTGACAACGTTAGACAAGAGTAGATTCACAGAAAGAGGATAACTGGAGCGCTGTTTTGCGGACCCCTATTATTCCAATTCTTCTTTGGACATTGAAAGCTCTGCGAGCCTATTCTGAAGTTCATTTTCAGAAATCTCGCGATGGCAAAATACTGACAGGAACGACCGAAAAGCTTTGTTACGGCGGCCAGGGCTGATGCCCCAGGTCTCTGCCCTCCTCGGCCCGCCTACAGAAACTGGCCGTCGCATGAGTTCAAGCGCCTCTCGTAGTGGTTTGGTGTAGGGTGAACGAATATCTTCAACAATCGCGCCAGGGTTAGGCTCAAGTGAAAGCTGAACTAGGGCTTCGTGTGCCGCCTCGGCCGCAGTGTTCAAGGCGTCTCGGCGTCCGTCGCCTAGGTACCAGCAGAGTGCGTTAAACTTATCGCTGGTCTCATCCGCAATTACAGCTGCGTGCAAATCGGAGCATAGCTGCTTCAAGTGAGACCTTAACGCCTCGATTTCAGCCAATGTGAATGTCTGTTCATACTCCCTCGTCCCCATTTCATATACTTGCCAGACGTGGAAGATATCCAGGCGCATCTCGTCACTGAACTGTGTTCCCGCGGCCAGTTCGGCCTCCCCCCACGGAAAGTGCCCGTAGGACACGTAACGAGGCGTTCCGCCATAAGGCGATCTAACTCGTTCTGCCATCTCGTTCACCGCTTAAAGGAACCACCGTTATGCTGTTCTCGCGCTCATCCATTGCAGCAGATATCTTTGCTCCAATAGCGTCTGAAGCAGCCCTCAATGGATCGTCAGCGAGATGCGCATACCGTTGCGTCGTTGATGGCTGAGTATGCCCCAAGAGCGCCCCGATGATCGGAAGAGATGCACCACCACCAGCTCCCACCGCCGCAAAGGAATGGCGTAGGTCATGAATGCGGACATCTTCTAGCCCGGCTGCCGCGCGGATTGCGCCCCAAGGGTCTTTCAAGTTCACCAGTGCCGCCCCCGGCTTCCGACCAACAATGACGTGAGGATTCCCATCTACACGCGGAGTGTTCGCCAGAACCTCAAGTGCAGGGGCATTCAGGGGGATCGACTTTTCCCCGGTCTTGGAGTCGGGCAGGTTGATCCGGCGGCCGTCAAAATCGATCCAATCCCAGTGCAGCCCCAGGATCTCGCTCTTGCGGGCTCCGCTCAAAATCAGAAGACGGACTGCTGTGACGGCGGACGGAATGATGGGGACCGTTCGCGAACCAGGGAAAGCTTGATTGCGAGCAGGAAAGGTCAGGCATCCGTCGTGTTCTGCCGTCCGCAAGACCTCGCCCAGGCGCGATAACTCTGCTGGTGAAAGGAACCTTTTGCGCTTCTTCTCTGCGTACTTTCGTACATGGCGACATGGATTTGTCCCATCCGCTCGCCAGCCCCAGACCTCGGCGAGATTGAAAGCTTTGGAGAGCAAAGCGAGACAGCGATTGGCTTCATAAGGTAGCGACGCCAACGCCTTGTGGAGGCCGTCGATATCTGCCCGAGTAACTTCCTCAACTTTCCTTCGACCAAGCGCATCTTGAAGGCGGCTGCTGATCAGGCGCTCATCGTTTCGAACACTGGACGCTTTCTTGTGTGGTCGTGCGTGGTCCGCCAGGAACCGATCGAACAAGTCCGTCATCCGAGGCGCTTGACGCTTAGCTTGGCGTTCACCCCCTGGGTCGCCGCCTTTCGCCACTTCCGCTTGCCAATCTCGCGCAATAGCCCGCGCTTTCTCGGCCTTCATGGATTTAGCGTCGCCAATCTTGGGCTCGCGAATGGTAGCCCCTCTGCCTCCGCCGACGCGGTAGCGGTAGTGATAGGTCTTGCGCCCGCTCGGCAGGACATACAGGCGAAAACCGACGATGACGGTGTCATGCAGGGCGTAACGTTTCTCTGCTGTCTTCGCAGCATCAACGGCTGACTGGGTCAGTTTGATGTTTCGGGAATCCATCTTCCACCTATCTTCCACGCAAAACGAAACTCGCAGAAGCCATGGGAGGCAAGATAGCCCAGAAAATCCAATATTGTCAGTGCTTAAATGCGAAACGGCGCAGTCATGCGAAAACTGCAGAAACCATGCAACATAAGACTCTTAATCAGCGGGTCCTAGGTTCGAGCCCTAGTACACCCACCAAAAACGCAATCGTCTTCCTGTGATGCTGCTCCTTCACCGTGCCGGAGGGTGTTTAGGTCAACTTTACTTAGACCAGAATCTTCATAGTGCTTTGCCGCGCGTGAAGACCTCATCGACACTTCAACCTGTACTGCAAAGACCGAGAAAACTCCGGTGTCGGCTTGAGCGCTTCGGAAACCATCCCTATTCGGCGTACCGCAGATCGGCAGCGAGCGGTGCCCTGTATTTGTGAATTGACAGTGCTCGTTAAGAATGCATTCGCGCGGGCGGACCACGTCCAAACCAAAAAAATGGCCAACTGCCAGCTAGAACATCATACAATCAGCACCCTCGGGCAGAGGATCGGCTCCCGCCGGTAGCGTTGGAGTGTAACTGAACGTCATGATGCGGGCGCCGCCATCGAACGCGATGAACAACTGATCAGACCCAGGTCGAATGGCGATGCCCTCCGGGTCTGTGCCATACTGCAGCAGGTTCACCTTCGCCAGGAACTCCCCATCCGACGTGAACTCGTAGAGGCTGTTTGATCCCTCCCAGTCGTCGACGATCAGCAGGTGGCCCGTGCGCTCGTCAATCGCGATGCCCTGCGCTTCGCTTAGGGGTGGTGACAGGTCCATCGTATTGATTTGCTTTAGCATTTGGCCGTCTGCGCTGAACCAAGTCAGGCGCTCTGGATCGTCCTCGACCGTGATGATGTCGCCGTTGGCGGCGACGGCGATCCCCTCGGTGTCAGCATACCCCTCGGTCAGCGAAAACGGCGGGCCAAGGGGGGCGCCGTCTTTCGTCAGCCGTTGGAAATCGCCCAAACCGTCGGCGACGATCAGATGGTCGCCTTCCAAGGCGATGGCCTTGATGCGGTAAAGGTCGCTGCCAAACCGGCGCAACTCGTCACCGTGGAGCGTGACCAGCACGGCTTCAGGTCCTTCGTTCGCGATCCAAAGGCCGCAGAACGTCGGATCGTAATCCAGGCTGGCAGGTCGGTTCAGGTCATACCGGCCGTTTGGCACCAGGTCTAAGGCAGCGGCGGGGGCCGCCGCGGCGATCAGTAATCCGGACAGTATCCAATGGCGCATCACAAACCCTCTGCTTGCGATTGAATTGGAGCATTGCGCGATGCCGTCAATCTGGGCGAGTGGCTGATGCCGTCGATCCGGGAATGCTGACGCCAGACCGCACGCTGGTTGATGCGCCCCGCGATTTCGGAGAAGCTTCAGACCCGAACGGTAACGCCAGGACGAAGACAATGAAGTACGTGATGATCCTGCTATTGGCCCTTGCGGTGCCGTGTGCCGCCAAGGCGTTTCCCAGTGCCGATCAGTGGAGCATGAACTTCAATCCCGAGCTTCAGGCGCGTTTGAAAACGGCAAGAGACTTGATGGAAGCCGAGAAGTTCGCGGAGGCGATCCCGGTGTTGACGGATCTGGCGAAGGAGACCCCCGAGGAGGCAGACGTCTTCAACTGGTTAGGCTTTGCCTATCGCAACACCGGTGATCTGGAACGCAGTGCGGCCGCCTACGACAAGGCCCTGACGCTGGAGCCCAACCACCTGCAAGCACTGGAGTATCAGGGCAAACTGTTCCTGGCCTTACACGATCTTGAACGCGCCGAGGCGAATCTGCGCCGGATCGAGACGCTGTGCTCCTGGCCCTGTGAGGAGGGCAAGAACCTCTCCGAGGCGATCGCCGCCGCGCGCTCTGACTAGGGGCTGAGAGCCGATGGGTGTCGGCTCTCAGCAGTGCGCTTGCCGGGTCTGGCCCAGCTGTTCGGTTCGTTAGCTGGGCAGTTCCTGCATGACCATCGGTGCCGGGTAGTACTGGAAGCCCTCACCCCGCTTGGCGATGTGACCGATACCAGGCCATGGGAAATGATAGGCAATCATGGGCATGCGTTCGGCGGCCAGCATGTCCAAGACCTTGAACCGCGTCTGGGCCGATTGCTTCGGATCGGTGTCGAACGCGAACTCTAGCAGCGGCTTTTCAAGCAACAACACGTGGTGGTGGGTCGTGTCGCCAATGGCCGCCATGGTCTGGCCTTCCGATGTCAGTAGGAACATCGTGTGGCCCACGGTGTGTCCTGGGGCTGCCATCGCCTGGATGCCGGGCAGGAACTCCTCGCCGTCTTTCAAGAAGACGATGCGATCGCGGTTTGGCAGCAGATTGTCCCTGGCGCCCTGGACAAAGGGTTTCATGTAGCCGGGGTCAGTCCAGCCTAACTTTGCCTCGTCAGTCCAGAAGTCGAAATCCGCCTGCGAGATATAGATCTGGGCGTTCGGGAAGTTACGCTGGCCATCGTCGGACATGATGCCCCAGACGTGATCACAGTGACCATGGGTGCACAGAATTGCGTCGACCGATGCGGGGTCGATACCAGCTGCCTTAAGGTTCGCCATCATGCGGCCGGTCGTGGTGCCGAACATGGTCGACTCGCCCATTCCCGTATCGAACAGCACGACATGTGAACCGGTGTTCAACACCAGGATGTTCTGTTCCAGGATCACGTTGCTCGGGTCCAGGAAGTTGTCGGTCAGCATCCGGCCGACCTCCTCTTTCGTGGTGCCCAGGAAGGTCGCAGACGGATCGCCGAGCGGCAGGATCCCGTCCGAGATCACCGTGCCCTGCATCGCACCATGCTTGAAGCGATAGTAGTACGGCGCTTGGTCCGTTGCCATCGGCGCCGCGGCGTGACCGGGCCCGGCATTCAAACCAATGGCCGACGCGCCCGCGATACCGGCAGCGCCCAATAGCGCGCTGCGCCGGGTGAGCATGAGATCGTGCATGAGGTTTCTCCCTGATTTTCTGTGCTGGGCGGGGTCACAATCGAACGCTGACGTGCCGGAACACGCATGTTCGATACCGCTGCAAGGCCCAGTTTTGCGCAGTCAACCGCGGCTGTGTAACAGTATAACAGTGCATTCAGGGGGGAAGTTGCGCAACCGAAAAGCAATTGGCGCGGACGAGGTACCCGGCAGATTCGGCAGAGGGACCCGGTGATAGGGAGCGATTAGGTGAGCGCTCGAAGCGATGCCGTGTCGCTACCAGGCGTATAGCCGCCAACCAACCACAGCGCCGATACCTGCGATGATCAGCACGGTGGTTGCGTGCGCGGAAAGGGCTGCCAGCGGGTCATTGATCGGGCAACTGACCGAGTAGGCGAGGGCGCCGATCGCCCCTGCAACCAGACCGGCAAGCGCACCGGCAATGACAGGGGACGCAGGCGCACTGCGCCGCATCAGAACAGACAGTGCCGCGAACGGTGCGATTGCGAGCAAGCCGATCGTCTGCAGGCAATGGATGACATGGTCGACCCGGACAACGGATTTCTGGTCGGCAAGGGACAAGCCGGCAAGGATGCCCAACAGGGCCAGCAAGGCACAGACGGGGGCCAGCAACGTGCGCTTGGACACAGGCATGGGGGCACGCGCCCGCGCGACGGAGGCCAGCGCCAAGCCGGCCAGTGCCGCCCAGACCAAATAGCCCATGATGCCACTGCCTGGCCCAGCGGCCCGTACGCCGTAAAGCAGCATGGAGGCGGCAACCGTCACGCCGACAGTCAGCACTGCAATCAGGATCATCGCGCGCGCCGGAAGTGGCCGGGCGCCGGCGAGGCTTGGCACATCGTCAACAAGCCGAGCGATCAGTTCGTCCGTCTTCATTGTTCTTGCCCAGCCCGTTGTCTCGCCAATCCGGCATCCACCTTTGCCAAGCGCGCCAGCCGGGCCAGGCCGCGATGAAAGGCGACGCGGACGTCGACCTCCGAAACACCCAGCCTCTCGGCACATTTCTTGGCGGTTAAGCCCTCAAGGCCCAGGGCAGCGACAACCCCTCGCTCCAACCCCGGCAGAGCGTCGAGATGCCGATCAAGATCACCGATGTACCCGGACCGCTCACTTGCGTGCACAGGTGCTGTATGTTCGGCGATCCTGTCGATATCGTCGGTTGCGACGGCCCGGCGGCCAATGCGGCGAAGGGCGTCCAGGGTCTTGTAGCGGATGATCGCATCGACCCACGGCGCGATCGGGCGGTCGGGGTCCCAGGTGCCATGTTTCGTGTGGATCGCGACAAGCACCTCCTGAACGATGTCTTCTGCATCATCCAGACCATGGCCGCTGCGCCCCAGCCGTGATTTGGCAAAGCGTCGGGCCCGATCAGCGACACCGACGAGCAGTCTGTTATACGCCTCGCGGTCGCCATCGCGTGAGGCCAACGCCCATCTGCGCCAAAGCTGTTCGCGATCGTCCATTCCACCCCGTCTATCGCTTGTATCACCATACCGCATCGCAGGGTTGCACGAGGGAACGATCCCGTGAGCACGCCGTACAGCACGATCACCAGTTCGTCAGAGCGTGAAATGTCTTTCGGCGCGCTGCGAATGAACAATTGCAGGGTGCCGCCCAGCGCGGTGAAGGCCGCCACGTGCAGCTTGCATTTGAAAGCACCTACGGGAGACCCGAGAATGTCAGGAAAGACGACGCTACTTACCGCAGCGGCCATCGCGACCGCTGTTGCCGCCGTATCGGTCGGCACCTCTACCCCCGCCAACGCCGCGGGCAAGGAAAAGTGCTACGGCATTTCGTTGGCCGGCAAGAACGACTGTAAAGCCGGCGCTGGCACCACATGTGCCGGAACCTCGACGGTCGATTACCAAGGGAATGCCTGGACTCTGGTCCCCAAGGGCGACTGCCTGAAGTTCGGCGTGGAGCAGACGGCTGAGTTCCAACTGCCCGAAGGCCGCAAGGGGTCGCTGGAAGAGTTGGAGCGCGACCTGCCGTCCTGATTGCCCCGCGCGCAGTCTCATGCAGGCCGGGGCATCTCGGCCTGCGCCACACCCCGATCGATGGTGAACCGATGACCAAGGCCGTGACACCCCTTCTTCCCGCGCAATCAGGGTTGCCGTTCAAGCACAGTCACTTCGACGAGATCGTGGCTGCCGACGGCGGCGCCGGTTGGTTTGAAGTGCATGCGGAGAATTACATGGGCGACGGTGGCCCACCGCATCGGATGCTGGAGCAGATACGCGAGTTGCGCCCCTTGTCGCTTCACGGGGTGGGCCTTTCGATCGGCGGGGAAGGGCGCCTTTCCCCCGATCACCTAGCCCGTCTGAAGTCCCTGATCACGCGGTTCAAACCTGCCAGCTTTTCCGAGCATCTGGCCTGGTCCACCCATGACGGCATCTACTTTAATGACCTGCTGCCATTGCCCTACAATGCGGCCACCCTGAACTGCGTGGCGGCGCATATTGACGAGGCGCAGGACAAGCTGGGTGTCAGGATGCTGTTGGAGAACCCGTCCAGTTATACCGAGCTTGCCGGCTCCACCATGGACGAAATCGAGTTCCTGACAGAGATCGCCAAGCGCACCGGATGCGGCCTGCTGCTGGACCTGAACAATGTCTATATCTCGGCCAACAATCAGGGGTTCCGGCCCCAGGATTACCTGGCCGCGTTCCCTGTCACGCTGGTTGGCGAGGTGCATCTGGCCGGCCATGCCACTGAAATCGAAGCGGACGGCGGTCGCCTGCTGATCGACAGCCACGACCGTCGAGTGGATGAAGCAGTCTGGTCGCTCTTCAAGCAGCTGATCCCCATGACCGGCCTGCTGCCGGTCCTGATCGAATGGGACAGCGACATTCCGGACTTTGCGATCCTGCAGGATGAAGCAGCCATCGCCGACCGCGCCATGGTCGACGCGTGGTCGACGGTGATAGCCGCGCAATGAGGGAGGCCGTACAAACGTCGGACGGGGAGGGGGCTTTGGCATCGGCCCTGTTGTCGCCCGAGCGTCCGGCACCCCGGGCCGTTGCCCATCCGCGTCGTTTCTCGGTCTATCGCAACAACGTCGTCGTCGGCCTGATCGATGCCATCGCCGCCACGTACCCCGCCGTGTTGGCCCTGGTCGGCGAGGACTTCTTTCGCGCCGCGGCGCGGGAGTTCGTGCTGCAGCATCCGCCCCAGTCCCCCGTTCTGATTTCCTATGGGGGGTCCTTCCCCGATTGGATTTCGGCCTTCCCGCCAGCGGCGGGCGTGCCCTATCTGGGGGACGTCGCCGCGCTGGAATGGGCCTGGAATCGCGCCTATAACGCGGCCGACGCGGCGCCGGTGGAGGGTGCCTGCCTGGCTGACATTGTGCCTGAGGATTTGATCGGAACGCGCGTCACGCTGCGCCCGTCCCTGGCGCTGATCTCCTCGCCCTATCCCGCGGTCTCGATCTGGGCACAGGCGACCAAACGCGTGCCGGCCACGCAGCTAGATCTTTCGACGCCCGAACGCGGACTGGTCGTGCGCCCGCATGACGGGGTCGATGTCCGCGCGATCTCGGCGGGACTGTTCGTGTTTCTAAGTGCGCTGCAGACCGGCGCCACGATTGGCGGGGCGGCGGAAACGCTGGATGGCGATCAGCAACAGATCGCCGAATGTATTGGCGGGCTTTTCCAGCTGGGCTTGGTTACGGCGCTTAATGCACCGGACGAAACCGAGCCGCGCAGCGACGATGACGACAGGAGTGCATGAAGATGGCAGTTTTTTCAGCGATCATACGTCAGGGGACGGCGCTTGGACGGGGGATCGATCACGCCACCGATGGCTGGCTGTTGGGCCTCGCCGCCAGGCTCGTCTTCGCGGCCGTGCTGTTTCTATATTACTGGAACGCGGCGCTGACGAAGATTGGAGAGGGCTTTTTCGGCATCTTCCAGATCGCCGACGGCGCCTATTTCCAGATCGTGCCGCCCGTCGTCGAAGCCGCGGGCTATGACGCCAGCGCGGTTGCGTTCCTGCCCTGGGGTCTGATCGTCGCGCTTGGGACATATGCCGAGTTTCTGCTGCCGGTCCTGGTCGTCGTTGGCTTGTTCACGCGTCTGGCCGCCCTTGGCATGATCGTCTTCATCGTCGTGCAAAGCTATGTCGACATCGCGTTCCATGGCGTCGATGCGGAGACGATTGGCACGCTGTTCGATCGCCTCCCGTCAGCGACGATCATGGATCAGCGCGCGCTTTGGGTCTTTCTGCTGTTGGTTTTGATCGTGAAAGGTGCGGGGCATCTCTCGCTCGATGCGCTGTTCTGGCGGACGGCGCCCCGGCAAGTGATGGCGTAGCGGCCTGGCTGCGCTGGCTCTTTGCCGGTCGGTCCTTACGGCGCCCATGCTAACGGGCGCGGCGCTTCCGTAGCAGGATTTGGCGCAGCACTGTCAAATGGGGGATTTCCAGCAGCATTCCGAAGGCGATGATCGCTTGGATCAGCGGCTGGCCCGGGATGGCAACCGCCGTCATCACAATCATCAACGGCGCGTTGCGCGCGGCCATGGTCATGGTCAGCAAGGCGCGCTGCGGATACCTGGCTGATCCCAAGCGCGCAATCCCCTGACTGACAAAGAACGTCGCCACAAAGAACGCCAGGACCGCCAATGCGACCGAGCTGAAGGCGGATATCTGCGCGGCGATCAACCCGATGTTGCCGGCGAAGATCTGCAGGATCAGCACGGCCAGGACCAGAGGGATCAACCGACCGCTGACGTCCAGGGAAATCTCGAACGCCCGGTCCGACAACACCCGCTTCACAACCCAGCGCACCAATTGCGCCGCGATCAGCGGCAGCACGAACCACTGCATCAGGATCCCGGGCATCGCCGCGAAATCGACCAGTCCCGTCTGTTCGGTGAACAGCCAAAGCCAAAGCGGGAACAGCATCAGTTGCGTCAGCATGTTCACGGGGATCAAGGCAGCGCCCAGCCCGGTGTCGCCGCCCGCCATGCGGGTAAAGCCCAGAAACCAATCGGTGCAGGGCGCCAGAAAGTACAGCATCAGACCCGCAAACATCAGCTGCTGACCGGATAGGAACAGACTTGCCGCGGCAATGCCGATCAAGGGAACGACCAGAAAATTTGCGGCCCAAGCGATGGACAGAAACCGCAGGTTGCCAAATGCGAGCAGGAAGTTTCGAAGGCGAAGCTCGAAGAACAGCAGGCTGATCATGGCGATCAGCGTGGCGTCCGTCCCTGCAGACAAGACGTCGCCGGTCGCTGGTGCTGCCAGACCCAGTGCGGCGCCGACCAGGATCGCCCCCATGAACAGGACGGCGGCGCCCAATGCTGCCGGCCGATCCCCGCTGGGAGCGTCCAGGATCGCGGTACTGTCGGCGGAGACCGTCATGGATCTTCAACTGGTCTCACCGGCTGCCCCATAGCGTTGGTGCTCAGCACAGACATTTGTCGTCGTCGCAACACGTCAGATCGTCCAGGAACATGTTGTTATCGTAGTAGATCTCGAGCGCGCCGGTATCGACGCCCATCCGCCCGGCAATGGCGCGCGCCACGACGGCAAAGCGCTGCCGAAACTTGTAGATGAAGCAGAACAGATGCCCCTGGTGTGACACCTCCGGCCCCACCAGGAAAAGCCCCGGCATCACCGTCGATTCGTCCTGTGGCGTGATCAATGGCACGCCGTCCGCGTCGTACTGAAACCAATCGGACACCGGCGCCGTGCCGCTGCCAAACCCCGTGGCCAGGATCGGCGGCCCATCGGACAGCCATCCGCGCCCATCGCCCGCGAGGATGTGGATGCCATCGTCTTCCTGCTCCAGCCCAATTACGTCGACATCTGGCATCAGGGTGATCGATAGACACTTGTGAAAGGTGAAAAGACGCTGCTGCGTGTAAGGCGACAGCGCCCGGCTGGGATCTTTGTCTCCGTCCAGCCACGGTGCGCCGCGATCCAGCACCACAACCTCTTTTCCTGTCTGTGCAATACCGATGGCGGCGTCGATGCCGCTTTCGTAGCCACCGATAACATATACCAAGTCACCGGGAACGTCCTGCCAGGTCTTCACAGTGCCATAATGGCGCCCAAGCTCGGCGCCTGGCAGGCCATCATTAGCTGGATCGCCAAAATGCCCGCAGGCCCAGATCACAAAGTCGGCCGTGAATGCGCCATGGCTGGTCTGCAGCGAGAATCCCTCGTCGTTTGGTTTGATTGATTGCACGTCGATGCCGCATTGCACGTTCACACCGAACGCCTCGGCCGCGAACTTCAGGTAACTTGCATAGGCCTGACCGTTCGGATGTTCGCTGCGCAACGACCATCCGGGAGAGCTGTCGAAGCTGATGGCATTCAGGTCGGTCAGGCCGAACACGTTGCCAGGAAAGGACGGCGTCAGTAGCCGTGTCTCTGCGGGCCAGTCCAAGAAGCTTTGGCCGATCTTGCCCCGTTCCAACACCCAGACATCGGGGATCGCCAGATCGCGCAGGACGCGCGCGACTCCCAGGCCTGCCGGCCCTGCGCCGACAATCACCACCCGCATGTGATCGGGGAAACCGATATCGCCTTCAAAGATCATGGACGCCCTTTCGTTGGACCATCACCACGTCGTCGGAGGTCGGTACCTCCTGCCCGGGTTAAACCGCGGGCCGTTAGTCTTGGGGCTGGGATGAAACATCCGGGCTGTTCGCGGCGCGGCGGAGCTTGACATCCGCCCGACGCCGCGGCTCAGCGTTACACTATAACTCCGCAACTGCGCCAGCAACATGGGCAGGCAGAGACAATTTGGCCCGCCTGCGCAGGGGCCTGCACCTGCGGGTTTAGCATCATTGGCCGAGAAGTCCTGGGCTTCTGAGCCCTAGGCGGCCTGTGCCGGGTAAAACATCGCGCCCGGCAAATAGGCGCGCGGCAGGTCTATACCCGCGGGCAGCGCCCGATCGGTTTGCAGGTGGTCCGGCAACAGGTGCGTGTGCGGCCCCTCGGGCGACGTGCCACCAGGGGGCGGGATCCGGCTGGTCACCTCGATGCGTCCCAGCGCCGTCTCGACCACGCGCGTGGGGCTTTTGGCGCCTAGGACGGGGCCCAGTGTGCGCAACCACCCATCCAGCGGCAGTCCCGCCGCCGCCGTCAAAGCGTCAATCATGTCCGGATCGGACGTTCGCACGCAGAAACGGGCTTCCTTGCGGCCAAGGCCCAGATCGAACAGTTGCCCGCTATCTTCGGTGACGATGGCGGGCGCGTCCGGACCCAGATCGGCAATCCCGTTCGCGACGGGCAGGCGCCCGCGCTCCCGTTTCACGGCTAGGACAACCCGTGCCTGTTCCATCGGCGTCGAGGGCGGATCGAAGGTCAGCGCGCGGACGCCGTCGTCAATCAGCATCCGGATCGCGCCACCGGACGTGCGGGCCTCGATCGTATCGCCCATGACCGCGGTTTGAACCGAATGGCCGGGGGTCGGGGCGAATTCCGCGACCCCGCCCATCACGCCCATGGTCCATGTCCCCGCCCCGTCCCGCAAGGACTTGGCCGCGAAGTCCCGGATCTCGGCCGTTGACCACGGCAGCCTGCGGCACGCCACGCCCATTTGCGACAGGCGCACGGGGATTGCGGACCAGATCGCGCTGCGCCAGTCGGTCGTGCCCGCCCGCCAGTCGGCGATCTCGGGCCCGCTGCGGGCGCAGCCCAAACACCAGCCGGTGGCATCATCCAGCTTGCAGACACCGGTACAGGGACTTGCGAGCGTCATTCGACAACCTCTTCAGATAGCTGGGCAATTGCGGTTTGGATGGCGGCCAGGCCATCGGTCAGCGCCGCGGGGCCGGGCTGCAGGATCAGGGGCGACTTAATCTCGATGATGCGGCCCGACTGGACCGCGGGAATGCCGTTCCAGCCCGGGCGCCCGGCGATCTTTTCGGGGCGCACCTTCTTGCCACACCAGGAGGCGAGGATCAGATCCGGGGCGGCGGCGATCACCGCCTCTGATGTCACGATCCGATCCTTGGCGGCGGGCTCGCTGGCCTGATCCGGGAAGATATCCTGCCCACCGGCAATCGCGATCAACTCTGACACCCAGGAGATGCCCGAGATCATCGGTTCGTCCCATTCTTCGAAGTAGACGCGCGGCCGCGGCCCTTGCGCTATGTCGCGGGCGAGCTGGCCCAGGCGCCGTTCATAGCTGTCCGCCAGGTGCGCGGCCCGCGTGCCCTGGCCGACCGTTGCGCCAAGGTGGCGGATCATGGCCAGGATGCCCGCAATCGTGCGCTGGTTATAGGCGGTGATCGTGATGCCCGCCCGGATCAGATCCGCCGCGATATCCGCCTGCAGGTCCGAGAATGTCAGGACCAGATCAGGCTCCAACGCCAGGATCTTCGGGATATCGGCGGAGGTGAAGGCCGACACGCGGGGCTTTTCTTCCCGGACACGTTTTGGCCGGACCGCATAGCCCGAGACGCCGATGATCCGGTCCTCTTCACCCAGCAGGTAAAGCGTCTCGACCGTCTCTTCTGTCAGGCAGACGATGCGTTCGGGCGGAAAGCGCTTCATGGTCAGACGGTGCGCCGTCGTGCCAGGGCGCCGCCCCGCCGCCGCCGGTCCGGCATGGCCAGGGGCAGCGGCTCCATCGGCGTGCGCGTGGATGCCAGCAGCAGATCACAAAAGACGGCAATCGCTGGGGATCGCTGCCGGAAGGGTGCTGCCTGCTCATGGGCGCGCATGGCCTCTTGGATATAGCTGGACCTGCCCTTCAGGGCACCCAGCCACTGCAGATAGCCCAGCTGGCCCATCTCCTCGGCACGCGCCGGCGGCAATGGCCCCACATCCAGCTGAGAGATCGTCCGCTGCAGCAGCATCTCTGGCTCCATCAGGTGCTGTAGGACGGACAGGCTGGCGGTCCGCCCGGGCCGCGCGCGGCGTTGACGGCGGCTCATCGGACCGACATCCGCGCCCAACCATGGACCAGAGCCGTCAGCCCGAAGGCGGAGACCCTACCGAACCCGCGAAACGAACGCTTAGTCTGAACCGCACCTTGCTGCATGGCGCCCTCCCACCGGATTGGGGCGCCGCAGAACTCTTCATGTTAGCCACCTGGCACATGTCATCTCCTTTCGGGGCACCCCGCCCGAACAAGTTTCTGGTGCGATGGCAGGTCTCCTGACTTGCGGGTCGACACGCCCCCGATCCTTCCCGGGCCGTGGCCCAGTGGACGCTTCGGGGTTGCTCGCCGCTTACAGTTGCGGGGGCAGTCACGGATTTGGCGCCGATTGGCGACGCCGCACCGTGTTCCCTTTTCATCTCTCCGGCCGATCACCGTCGAGAACCATCACACGACGGAGTGAACCTGAGTCGCCCCCACCGGTCAATAGCGGAACGGGGCGTTGGCGGGATTTGCGGCTTGCCGCGGGCGGTGGGGCGAGAGTCGCCCGCAGAAACCGCTCCGCGGCGCCTGGGAAGTGTGCAAAACTCCCGACAGATCGGCCCGGAGCAGTTCCCAATGACAAACTCGAAATATCAACCCGTCGACGCGACGCAGGTGCCGCGCTTTTCGGATGTGGCCACCTTCATGCGGACCCCTCGGGTGGCGCCGTGTGACGAGGTCAACATCGGCCTGGTGGGCGTGCCCTTCGACATCGGGCTGAACTACCGTGCCGGCCCGCGCGAGGCGCCGGGCGCTGTGCGCCATGCCAGCCGCCTGATCCGGATGGCGCATCCCTCCACCGGGGTCGAACCCTACAAGCTGTGCAACATCGCCGACCTGGGCGATGCGCCCGTCAACCCGATGAGCCTGGACCGCTCCATCGAGATGATCGAGGGCTTCTTCGCCGAATTGAAATCCCTGGACATCCGCCCGATCGCCATCGGCGGTGACCATACGGTGCCGACGCCGATCCTGCGCGCGCTGGCCAAGGACCGCCCCGTCGGCCTGCTGCAGATCGACAGCCATGCCGACGTGCTGGACGAGATGTGCGGCACCAAGGTCAACCACGCCACCTTCATGCGCCGCGCCCATGAAGAGGGCCTGATCGACCCGGCCCGGGTCGTGCAACTGGGCCTGCGCGGATCGCGTTTCGTGCCCCAGGACATCCAGTACGGCATCGACGCGGGCTTCACCGTGATGACCATGGACGACTACGAGGAGATGGGCCGCGCCGCGACGATCGCCAAGATCCGAGAGGTCGTGGGCGACGGCCCCCTCTACATCACCATCGACATCGACGGGCTGGACCCCTCGTTCTGCCCGGGCACGCCGGTGCCCGAGATCGGCGGTATTATCCCCCGCGATGTGCAAAAAATTCTGCAAGGATTGATGGGCTGCGATGTGGTGGGCGCGGACATCTGCGAGGTCGCCCCATGCTACGACCCGACGGGCATCACCTCGGTGACGGCGGCAAACCTGATGTTCGAGCTGACCTGCCTAATCGCCCACAGCCTGGGCGCTGGCGCGGCGGCCTATGGGCCACGTCCTTGATGCTCTGCGTCTCACAATGCGTCCTTAGCCAGTCAAAGCACTTGCTATCGAGTTGCTGATCGCTTGAGTGACCTGTCCGCGCAAAAACAGCCAATCGAAGAAAAGCAAAGAAACGAAAATCATTGCAGCTTGGTATCCGGGTGACGCCCAATCATGCAATAGGATCGCAAGGGCCCAATTCTGATTGAATACATACCCATATGCCGCCCACGCAGTGTAGGTGGTCAAGGCGACTGAGAATGCAATAAAGCGCCAATTCAAGTGGTTTCGAAACGCAACTAACCCAATCATCAAAGCAAGCACCAAAGCGTTGACAAGCGCAAACCTCCGTAAGTCGGTCAACAAGCCTTTCACTGATGCCTCGTAGCGCTCAACCAGGAAGTCGCCTACACTGCGTTGCCCGATCTGAAGCTGAGCAATGCGTTTGGTCATCGCAACGTTCGCCAGCTTTGATGCCAGAATCCAAAATTCGCAATTCCCCTGGCAAGTCTCCGATTTAGCGAGGGCGAGTATTTCAGGCACGACCTGTTTGCGCTGTGCATCAAGAGCCGCAGCATCTAAGCCTAGGCGTTCCGAAAGAGCCATGAGCTTTTCGGATCGACTACCATCGCCTGGTTCGTTTCCTGTGTCTAACCAGACCTCTCCCGCCGCTCGTTCAACTTCCGCAATAGCGAACTCTCGAAGGCGCTCCTCAATTTCATCAGAGCTTGAGAAGGTCACGATGAAGAGCAAAAGAGAGATGACCAAACCCGTCACCTGAATGCCAATTAGGGTTGTTTTACCGGCCAGTTCCAATATCCGCTCCACTCAAAATGGACACTTCAGGGTAGTTTGCTTCATCCGCGCTGTAGCCGGATATACTCCTCACACCCGGTCGAGATACTGCTGCACGAAATCGCAGTCGACCAGCGCGCGGTAGGCATCGATCAGCTGCTGCGTGACAGGGCCATAGGCGCCCGCAGGCATCGCCACGCCGTTGATCGAGGCGACCGGGCAGATGCAAAGCGACGTCGAGGTGATGAAGGCCTCGTCCGCATTGTAGGCATCGTAGAGGTCCAGGTCATCCTCGGTGCAGCTGATCCCCAGATCCTCGGCCAGCTCGATGGCGGTCTGGCGGCTGACGCCTGGCAGCACGAACTTCTCGCGCGGGGTTCGGATCTTGCCGTCCTGGACCAGGAAGATGTTCGAGCCCAGCCCCTCGTTCAGGTTGCCCGCCATGTCCAGCAGAATGGCCCAGCCGTCTGGGTTCTGCGCCTTCACCTCCATGTCGCCCATGATCAGGTTCAGATAGTTGTGCGTCTTGGCCCGCGGCGTCAGGCATTCGGGCGGGATCCGGCGCACAGACGGCGTCACCACCTGGATGCCGTCGCGGAACATGTGCGCGCGCTCGGCGATGGGCATGGGCGAGCATTCGACGATCACAGTCGGCCCATAGTGGTCCCAGTTGTCGCCCTCGACCTTCAGGACACCGCGGCTGAGGCGCTGGCCGACCCAGTAGTCGTCGTTCTCGCCCAGAAGGTGGCGGTTGCGGTCCAGCACTTCGCGGGTGATCTGGGTCATCTCTTCGGGCGGCATGGTCGCGTCCATGTGCAGCGCTTTCAGCGAGCGGTAGAGGCGGTCGATGTGTTCGTCGAGCTTGAAGATCCGGCCGTTGAACGTGCGCGTCAGGTCGAACGCGCCGTCGCCGTAGAGGAAGCTGCGGTCCCGATAGGGCACCAGGGCCTGGCTTTCCGGCATGAATTGGCCGTTCATCCAGACGACCCGCTCGTTTGCCAATGCGTCCATGGTCGCGCTCCCTGATCCCGTGTGCTGCGGGGGTGAGCCTACACAGGCAAGTGTTCAGGCCCAAGGGCTGACATGGTGGGGGGCGACGGGGCCTAGCCCAACGGCGGATCCCACGCGGTGACACCGGGCCATTCGTCGCCTAACAGTTCCGGTTCCGCATAGTCTTGCAGACGCGCCCAGTGGGTTTCCCGATCCTCCAGGAACAGGGCCGAGGCGATCGCACGGGCCAGGCGCTCGGCCCCCTCCGAGACAGCTGGGATGTCGTTCGACAGATTGCCCAGCGACAGCTGCGCGGCATGGGTGAAGCAATGCAGACGGGACAGGCCCGCCGCGTCTGTCACGTCTGTCCCCTGGCGGGGGAGAAACTCAAAGCCCGGCCCCAGATAGGGCATCTGCCCCCACTCGCCGTCCGCGGTGGGGACGCGGTCACCCCAGGTTTCGATCGACCCGGCAAAATCGCCCACCGCGTCCAGCGCGCCCAGGTCAATGGCAAAGCCCGTGCCCAGGATGACGTGGTCGGCCACCACCGGCCGCCTTGGCAGCGGGACCTGCAACTGCAGCGTGAGGGCGCCGTCCTGTTCCTGCACGGCATCAATCGCAGCACCCAGGATCAGCGTCGCACGCGCGTCCTGAGACAAGCGCTGCACGGCTGCCCGCGGCGGGGCGATGCGCTGCTCCATGACGTGGCGGAGCCAGCGCAGCTTGTCGGCGTCCGGCAGCTCCGGAAAGCCGTGGGAAAAGCCCGGATAGACCGTCTGCTTCATCTTGTTCAGGCGCGGGATGACGGGCGCCCGGCCGATCAGCGTGACTTCTCTGGCGCCCAGATCCAGCGCCTCCGCCGCGTTGTCAAATGCCGATGCCCCCAGGCCAATAACCGCGACCCGGCGGCCCTGGACATCGTCGCGCCGCAGTGGGTCCGAGGAATGGCGCACATGGGCCCCGTAATAGGGCGCCAGCACCTGGGGCACGCGGGGCAGGGCCTGACCCTCGCGCCCCGTGGCCAGGACAACCCGCCGTGCCGTTAACTGCCGGGCACCGGTCGGTGCGCCGAGCGTCAACCTAACACAGTCATCGCCCGGCACGACCCGTTCGAGCCGCACCTCGTTCTGGACCTGGGCGCCGGTCACCCGCCCATACCAGGTCAGATAGCGCATCCAATCGGCCCGCGCGATACGGTCCAGCGCCTCCCAATCGTGGCCCTGTGCCTCCCACCAGGCGCGGAAGCTCAGGCTCGCCATGCCCTGCGCCGGGCCGGTCAGGTGCTTGGGCGAGCGCAGCGTGCGCATCCGCGCATAGGTTATCCAGGGCCCTTCCTGGCCCGGGTGCGCCTGGTCCACATGCGTGATGTGCGAGATCCCCAAACGGCGCAGTGCAAAGGCGGCGGCCAGCCCGCACATGCCCCCGCCGATAATGGCGACGTCCGCCATGCGCTGTCCGGCAGCGTCCATGCGCGGTGGCATCCAGTCCGCAGGGGGATGGTTTAGCCGCTGAAAGTCGCGGGCGATCTCAGCCTCCAGCTGAGACAGCCGGGAGAATCCGGGGCGGTTCATAGGGGTGTTGCGGTGGGCTGCATCATCATAAGCGAGACGGTAGCGCGCCGGGGACGCGCGATCCACCGCCCGTAGCGTCGCTGGCGCGGAATTGGCCTCCGCTCTCGATCTGGGTCATGATTGTATCGCCGCTGAAGACCAGCTAAGGCGGTCCCAGTCGCGCGCCAAAAGTAAGAGGGTGGGCGGCCATTTGGCAGCCCACCCCTGGTCGGTTCAAACTGTGTCGCGCTCAGACCGCGATAGGATCATGCGCTGTGCGCGCTCCCCTCAGTCCAGGCGAACGGATGCCTGATTAGGGCAACAGCACCTTGTCGATGACGTGGATCACGCCGTTCGATGCGTCGACGTCGGCGGCGATCACGTTGGCGCCGTCAACGGCCACACCGCCGCCGGTGGCGTTGATGTCCACGGTCGAGCCCTGGACGGTCGGTGCCGCAACCTGCTTGCCGGCCAGATCGCCCGACATCACCTTACCGGCCACCACGTGGTAGGTCAGGATGGCGACCAGCTGGTCTTTATTCTCGGGCTTCAGCAAAGCTTGGACCGTGCCCGGGGGCAGGGCGGCAAAGGCGTCATCGGTCGGCGCGAAGACCGTGAACGGGCCGTCTGACTTCAGCGTTTCCACCAGACCGGCGGCCTGCACGGCGGCGACCAGGGTGGTGAAGCTGCCGGCGGCGACAGCGGTGTCGACGATATCGGCTTTCGGTGCCTGCTCGGCGGTCTGAGTCGTCGGGGCGCAGGCTGCCAGCACACCGGCCAGCATCACAGCAAGAATGGTCCTCATCGGTCTCTCCATCTTGGGTTCGAGGTCAGCTTTCTGTTTGTGTGCAAATTTCCCACACACGTGACGATGGAGTTGGGTTGGGTTTGGGGTGCGTCAAGAGTGGGCGTGGACATTTTTCCCACCCAGACCTAAACCATGCGCATGAGTGTCGATGATCCAGGGACGCCGGCGGCCGCTTTCAGCCGCGTGATGCGCTCGCTCTTGCGCCCGCTGGTGCGGGCCCTGATTGCGCAGGGGGTCACTGCGCCGGCCTTCTATCGGATCATCAAGTGCGTCTATGTCGAGGTGGCCGAGCACGACTTTAAGCTGGATGACGAACGCCAGACCGACAGCCGCATCAGCATGTTGACCGGCGTGCACCGGCGCGATGTGCGCAGCTTTCGCGATGCTGACCGGTCTGCCGATACGGCCGCGCAGGAAAAGGTGACGACGCTGGCGACCGTGCTGGGTCGGTGGTTGGCCTCGGACAGCACGCGCGACGCAGACGGGCGGCCCCTGCCGCTGCCGCGCAGCGGCGATGGCGCCAGCTTCGAGGCCCTGGTCCAGGCCGTCAGCAAGGACATCAGGCCGCGTACGGTGTTGGACGAACTGGTTCGCCAGGGCCTCGTCGAGGTTGTCGACGGTCACGTCCACGTCCGCGCGGACGTGTTCCTGGGGCCGTCTGATCCAGACCAGAAGATCCATTTCTTCGCCGAAAACGTCGGCGATCACATCGCGGCCGCCGTCGACAACCTGCTCGCCGAAGAGCCGGTGTTCATGGAGCGCGCCGTCTTCTACAACCGCTTGACGCCGGGCTCGGTCGACGCGATCGAAGGCGAGGCGAAACGCCTGGGCGGCGCGGCCCTGGCCGAGCTGAACCAGCTGGCCCATGCGCGGCAGGCGGCAGATCTGGACGCCCCCGACGGGACCAAGCGGTTTCGCTTTGGGGTCTTCTTCTACGCCGAAGATGAGGGTGCCGCTGACGACGGTGCCGAAACGGATGACGATGACAAAAGTTGATCGCAGGACCGTCCTGTCAGCCCTGGGTGCCAGCACACTGGCTGGCTGTGCGGGGCCGTTGCAGATCGGCGAGGGCAAGCGAGACCCGCAGGGCGGAATCGGCGGCACCGGGATCGTCGGCACGCTGACCGACTTTGGCAGCGTCATCGTCAACGGTCTGCGCGTGGAACTGGATGGGGGCACCCAACTGACCGGCGCCTTCGGGTCCGTCAGCGAGACGGCTCTGGCCCTTGGCCAAAGCCTGACGATCGAGGCCGCGACCGATCAGGACCGGCTGGTGGCGCGCCGCATCCACCTGACCCACCCGGTGATCGGCCGGGTCACCGGCGGCGGGCGCTCGGACGGCGTGGCCTTTGTCGAAGGGGTCCGCGTCCGGCCAGAACCGGGCATGCTGGGGTCGCTGAACGCGGGCAAGCGCGTCGCCGTGTCGGGCGTCTGGCAGGGCGGAGAGGTCGTGGCCTCCCGCGTCGACCAGCTGGACGATCTGGGCGCCTCGGCACTGGCCGGTGTTGTGGGCCGCGCGCCGGACGGCTCCGGTCCCACCGTCGGCCCGGTCGCCATCGCCATGGACAGCAGCCTGCTGCCCCCCGTCGGCAGTTTCGTCACCCTGGTATGGCGCGGCGGCGGCATCGGTGCCTATCCCAGCCGTATCGTGCCCAACCGCTTTGTCGGCGCCGCAGGGCCGCTGACCGCCCTGTCGGTCGAGGGTTTCCTGGATCCGGTGCCCCAGGCGCCGTCCTTCACCGTCGCGGGGCTGGGCCACAGCTTTGACGACGGCGCCGTCCTGGGCGCCTTCCGCGATCTGCGCGCGCTGTTCTCCGGCCCCTATGACGGCACCTTCAACGTGGCCGAGGGCTTGCCCCTGCCGGATGACTTCGACGCGCGGCGCGAGGTGTCGCGCACCCTGCTGGCCGGTGGCGCGCGGCGCGGTCTGCCGGTGCGCTAGCGCGTCAGGTCGCCCACGGACACCCAGGCCCGCAGCAAAGCTACTGCCCCGGCATGAACGGAATGTCCGTATCGTCGGGCTTTGCCCCCGCCGCCGTCAGCATCGCGTGCACCTGCCCGCGGTGGTGCGTCTGATGGTTGAACATGTGCATCACCAGCAGACCCGTGTTCCGCGTCAGCTCCTGGTTCACGGCCACCGAGAAAAAGGTCATCGACCCATCCAGCTGCGCTTGCTCGATCGTCTCGGCCCAGGCGGCGATTGCCGCATCCTGCCGCTGGCGTGCCACCTTCAGGCTGTCCCAGTCGCCGCCTTCGGTCAGCATGCCCTCGATCGTTTTGTTGCGGGGCGGGTCCCCGGCCCCGAACCGCCACAGCCACATGCGATCGCCCCACAGAATGTGGTTCAGCGTCGCTTCGATCGAGCCCCAGAACGCCCCTCGATCCGCCAGACGTTCGGCGGCCGTCAGCGTATCGGCCGCGCCATAGAGGCTGGCGTTCCGCCACCGGTTATACTGTGACAAGGTTTGAAGCAGTTCAGGCGTGATCATGGGGTGTCGCCCCCTCGTTTATCTGGTCAGTGTGGTCGGGGGCGAAAGAATGAGAAGGACATTCGCTTCGGCCCCGTGATAGGTCCCTCAGAGCAGGCGGCCCATCCGCGCTGCACCAGGGTCAAGAGGCGCCAGCCGGGGGGGGAATGCATGCCGGACTATGATGTCATCTTCAAGAATGGCACCGTCGTCAATCAGGATGGTCGGGGGCGCGGCGATATCGGCGTGCGCGACCAGCGTATCGCGGCCCTGGGCGATTTGAGCGGCCAGACCGCTGATAACATCGTCGATTGCGCCGGTCTGCACGTGCTGCCCGGCGTCATCGACACCCAGGTCCACTTTCGCGAACCCGGCTTGACCCACAAGGAAGATCTGGAGACCGGCTCGCGCAGTGCCGTGATGGGCGGCGTGACCGGTGTCTTCGAAATGCCCAACACCAATCCGCTGACCACGACGCGCGAGACCTTTGACGCCAAGATCGCCGCGGCGACCGGCCGGATGCACTGCGATTTCGCGTTCTATGTGGGCGGCACGCACGACAACGTGGACGAGCTGGCCAACCTGGAACGCCTGCCGGGATGTGCCGGGGTCAAGGTCTTTATGGGCTCGTCTACCGGCTCGTTGCTGGTGCAGGACGACCAGGGCGTTGAGGCGATCCTGGCCGCCATCAACCGGCGCGCGGCCTTCCACAGCGAGGACGAGTACATGCTGGTGGCGCGCGAAGGCCTGCGCGTGCTGGGCGACCCGTCCAGCCACCCGGTCTGGCGCTCGCCCGAGGTCGCGCTGAACTGCACCAAGCGGCTGGTGAACCTGGCGCGCAAGACCGGCAAGCGGATCCATGTGCTGCACATCTCGACGGGCGAGGAGATCGCCTATCTGGCCGACCACAAGGACGTGGCCAGTGTCGAGGTGACGCCCAATCACTTGACGCTGGACGACACGGCTTATGCCCGTCTGGGCACGTTTGCCCAGATGAACCCGCCCGTGCGCGATAAAAGCCATCAGGACCGGATCTGGGCCGGGGTCGCCAACGGGGTTGCGGATATCCTGGGCTCGGACCACGCGCCCCATACCCGCGAGGAGAAGGAGCATCCCTATCCCGACAGCCATTCGGGCATGACCGGGGTGCAGACGCTGGTCCCCACCATGCTGGACCACGTGAACGCGGGCAAGCTGAGCTTGGAGCGCTTTGTGGACATGACCAGCCACGGGCCCAACCGCCTGTTCGGCATTGCCAATAAGGGCCGCATCGCGGTGGGCTATGACGCCGATCTGACCATCGTGGACCTGCACCGGCGGGAGACGATCACCAACGATTGGGTGGCGTCAAAGGCCGGATGGACGCCCTATGACGGGGTCGAGGTCACCGGCTGGCCCGTGGGCACCGTGGTGCGGGGTCATACGGTGATGTGGCAGGGCGAGCTGACAACGCCGTCCATCGGCCAGCCGATGCGCTTCCTGGAGGTGCTGCCCGCGGAAGGCTAAGGCGCTGGCGTGAGGCGTCGTTCGGAGGCCGATGCGAAGGGCACGAGAGGAGCAGATCATGTCCTTGAACTATGTGATGCTCGGCTCGAACGACGTGCCCCGGGCGCGCGTGTTCTTCGACGCCGTGCTGCCGGTCATCGGCGGTCAGGTAATCGCCGAGTATATGCCGCACGCCTTTTGCTATCAGCTGCGCGGCGGGGGCCGTCTTTGGGTGGCCACACCGTTCAACGAAGAAGCAGCATCGCCCGGCAACGGGACCATGCTGGGGCTGGCCTGCGAGACCCGGGCCGAGGTTCAGGCCGCCCACGCAGCGGCCCTGGCGACGGGCGGCGTGAACGAAGGCGATCCGGGCGAGCGCCCGCGTTATGGCCACGGGTTCTATGGCGCCTATGTCCGCGATCTGGACGGCAACAAGATGAGTTTTGTGCACCTGGGGGATGGCGTCTGATCCGGCGGGGTCAGGCAGTGCAGTGGGGTTCAGGCCTTGCCGCGCAATACCAGCAAGCCTGCCGCCGCAATCAGGATCATGCCAGTGACGGTCGCGCCGCTTAGAACGAGGCCAAAGAACAGGATGTCCCAGGCGGCGACGAAGACCAGATAGCTATACTCGAACGTGGCGATTATGGCGGGCGGCGCGGCCTTGTAGGCACCCGCCAGCATGATCGCCAGCCCGATGGCAAACGCGGCCAGGATGGCCAGGATCAGCCACTCCCGCGGGCCGACCTCGGACCATCCGCCGAAGATGTAGGGGTAAGCGTCGGCCAGTGTGCCCTGCGGCTGTACGCCCAGGATGATCAGGCTCACGACGACCCCCGCCAACAGCATCGCCATGTTCTGGCCCAGCGCGATGGCCGCCAGGGGCACGTCCTGACACTTGGTGCGCGTGATGATGTGGGCCATGGCATAGAAAGCGGCCCCCACGATCGGCAGCAGCGCCCAGGGCGAGAACGCGTCCGTCCCCGGCTGCAGCAGGATGACCACGCCCGCGAACCCCACCAGGACGCCCACCCATCCCAGCCAGCGCACGGGTTCGTTGATCACATAGGCCGACAGTAGGGTGACGAAGATCGGCGCGATGTAGTTGGCGGCCCCCACCGTCGACAGGCTGAGGAACGGGATCGCGGCATAGAACGCCAGGAACGTCCCGGTGATGAACAGCGAGCGCAGCACCACCCAGCGGTTCGCCGCGGCCCGAAAGGTGGCCAGACGGGTCCCGCGCAGCAGACCCAGCGCCAGCAGCATCGGCACCGCGATACAGCCGCGCAGCGCAAAGATCTGCCACAGCGTCATCTCGCTGCTGAAAACCTTGAAGACCACGTCCTGGACCGAGATCGTGAACGCTGTCGCCAGGATCAGCGAGACGCCCAGGATCAGTCGGTGCGGCGGCAATGGTCCCGGCGCGGCGTCAGGCGTCACAAGGCCCCCCTAAATACAAAGACGGATACCAACCCGGATACGAAGTGTCGCCTTTGTAGGGTTGCCTGGATGCGCGTGGCGGTGTGATGCGGTTGCGCCGGTTTAGCGGCGTTGAACGGCCAAATCGTGCCCGACTGCCGCAATCCCGGAAGGTCCCGCGCCACCCAGCAAGGAGCGACCCATGAGCTTTATCCTATACTCCTATCCCGACTGCGCCAGCCATGTGGTGCGCATGGCATTGGAGGAGCTGGGCGCCCCCTACCGGGACGCAATCGTCGACATGCGCCAGGACGCGCAGCACAGCCCCGAATTCCGCCGCCTGAACCCCCGCGGCCTGGTGCCCGTTCTGGCCGATGAAGCCGCCGGGGTCACCCTGTCCGAAACCGGCGCCATCCTGCACTATCTGGCCGATTGGAGCGGCCGCCTGGCACCGCCGCCCAGCGACCCGCCGGCACGCGCGGCGTTCCTGCAGATGCTTTACTTCCTGTCGAACACGCTCCACGCCGATGCGCAGGTCCAGTACTACACCGATCGCTTTGTGGGACCGGATCTGGCCGAGGGGGCGCGCCCGGCGATCCACGCCCGCATCCGCGTCCACTATGCCATGCTGAACGGCGCCATCGGGGCCCATGGCGGGCGGCCCTGGCTGTTGGGCCCAGATCTCAGCGTATGCGACTTCTACCTGGGCGGTTGCGTGCGCTGGACGCTGTTCGCGCCGCGCCACGACCCGCTGCCAGCCGAGGCCGTCACCGGCCAGCCGCATCTGAACGCGCTGCTGGAACGGCTGGAGGCGCTGCCCAGCGTGATCCGCGCCTTCGACGCCGAGGATACGCCGCGCTCGGCCTATTTCCGGGCGCCGATCCGATCGCGCCATACCCAGGACGCCCCAGGCTGAGCACTGCTTGTCGCGACCGGCGGGCGCGCGCTATCAGGTGGGTCAAACCTGTGAGGACCCCGCCATGACCACGATCGAATACGTCTATTCCGCCCATTCGGCCTACGCATATCTGGGCTCGGCGGAACTGGCCGCCATCTGCGCCCGCAACGACGTGACGCTGGTCCACAAGCCGGTGCTGCTGACCCCGGTGGTCGAGGCACAGCGCAGCCAGCCCTTCCGCGCCCGCAGCCAGGCCCATGTGGACTATTTCTTTGGGCGCGAGATCGAGCGTTGGGCCGAGTACCGCGACGTGCCCATCGTCAAGTTCCGACCGACCTATCACGATGCGGACTATGCGCTGGCCTCGGGCATGATCATCGCGCTGGGCGAGACAGGCCCCCAGACCGACGCCATGGCCCATGCCCTGCTGGAGGTGCACTGGCGCGACGATGCCGATCTGTCGGACCGGGCGACGCTGGCCAAGGTGGCGGCGGATCTGGGCCACGACGCTGCGGCCTTGTTGGCACAGGCGGCTTCCGAGCCGGTGCAGGCCACGCTGCGTGCCAACTCGGACTGGGCCAAGGACCAAAAGGTCTTCGGCTCGCCGACCTATATCGTCGACGACGATCCCTTCTACGGCCAGGACCACCTGGCGCTGGTGGAGCGCGCCATTTCCCAGCCCTTTGCCCCGCCGGGATGGAAGAATCCGCCGGTGTCGGCAAAGACCTGAGGGCGGCGGCAGATGATCGAGAAAGAGCAATCCACCATCGAGTCGCGCCTGGCCAGCAACCTGGACCGGGCCGCCATCGACGCCGCGGCCGAGCCGGCGCTGGAGCCGGACCTGCCCATCGTCGATCCGCACCATCACCTGTGGGACTATCCCTCGCACCGCTATCTGTTGCCGGAGCTGTTGGCGGACACGTCCACCGGGCACCGGATCGAGGCGACGGTCTTCATCGAATGCGCGGTCTTCTACCGGACGGGCGCCGCGCCTGGGATGGAGGTGCTTGGCGAGGTGGAGTTCGCCAACGGCATCGCGGCGATGGCGGCCTCTGGCCAATATGGCGGCACACAGGCCTGTGCTGGTATCGTGGGCACGGCGGACCTGACCCGCGGTGCGGCCGTCGAGGAGGTGCTGACCGCCCAGATCGCCGCGGGCGGCGGCCGCTTCAAGGGCATCCGCCACACGGCCGGGTGGGAGGACCGGACCCGCAGCGTGCATCTCAGCCACTCGAACCCGCCGCGGCATCTTTACCGGGATCACGAGGGCTTTCGCGCGGGCTTTGGCGTCTTGGGGCGCTTGGGCCTCAGCTTCGATGCCTGGTGCTATCACCCGCAGCTGATGGACGTGGTCGATCTGGCCCGCAGCTTTCCCGACCAGCCGATCGTGATGAACCATGTCGGTGGGCCCTTGGGGGTCGAGTGCTATGCCGGTGAACGCGACACGGTGCTGGCCGATTGGCGCAAGGGCATGCGGGCGCTGGCGGCCTGCCCCAATGTGACGCTGAAGCTTGGGGGCCTGGGCATGCGGATCTGCGGGTTCGGGTTCGAACACGGCGACGAGGCGCCCTCGTCGGACGCGTTGGCCACGTCCTGGCGTCCGTTCATCGAGCCTGCCATCGAGATGTTCGGGCCCGAGCGCTGCATGTTCGAAAGCAATTTTCCGGTGGACCGGATCTCGACCGGTTATGCCAATCTGTGGAACGCCTTCAAAAAGATCACCGCGGGCGCATCCGAGGCGGAGAAGCAGGCGCTTTACGCAGGGACCGCGCGGCGGTTCTATCGGTTGTAGGTGGGGGGCTGGCGGATCGGTCTGGGGGATCAACTTGGGGGATCGATCTGTGGCCGGGACATCTGGGCGTGATGCGGACGACCGGACGGGCGCGTCAGGCGCCCACCCACCCACCCCGCCTGCCGCGCCCGCCCGTTGCCGGGGCCGGAACATGGCCGCTCAAGTCGACTTTGTGTACATACAGGTGCGGTACAGGTGCTGCACACTTGCTGTACAGGTGCTGTACGCTTGCGGCACACCTGCGGTACGGGTGGAATCCCAGCGGCAATGAGCGGTTTGTTGGGGTGGCGGCTAGATGGCGAAGCCGCCTAGCTTGGTCTCCAGGTACTCCTCGATGCCCTCGCGCGCCCCTTCTCGGCCCAGTCCGCTCATCTTCATGCCGCCGAACGGGGCAGCGGCAGAGGTGGGATTGATGTCGTTTATCCCTATGATTCCAAAGCGTAATCCCTCGAAGAGGTGCATCGCTTGGCTGAGGTCGCGTGTGTAGATGTAGGCGGCCAGGCCATAGTCGGTGTCGTTGGCCATGGCCAGCACGTCGTCGTCATCGTCATAGCGTATCACGGGGGCGACAGGGCCAAAGGTTTCTTCTCGGTAGATCCGCATGTCGGGGTTCACGCCTGCCAGCACCGTCGGGGCATAGAAGTGCCCCTGGCCAAGGGTGCCACTGGTCAGGGGCGTGCCACCGATGACGGCCTTTGCGCCCTTACCGACGGCGTCGGTCACTTGTTGGTCGACCTTTTGGATTGCGGCATCATTGACCAGTGGGCCGATGGCAACGCCTTCCTCTAACCCGCTGCCAGCCTTCATCTTTTCGACGCGAGCGGTCAGGGTTTCGACGAAGGGATCGTAGATCGAGCTGTGCACGAAGAAGCGATTTGGGCTGATGCAAGCCTGCCCGGTATTGAGGAACTTGACGAGCGATCCGCCCTTGGCTGCGTGCACCGGGTCGGCGTCCTTGCAGACGATGAAGGGAGCGTGGCCGCCCAGTTCCATCGACACGCGTTTCATTCGGCCGGCGGCTTCGGCGGCCAGCATTCTGCCGACCGCCGTGGACCCCGTGAAGGTCAGCTTTCGGACCGCGGGATGAGAGGTAAACTCGGCGCCGATCGGCTTGGGATCCGAGGCCGTCATCAGGTTCACCACGCCGGGGGGAACGCCGGCTTCCTCGAAGATCCGGAACATCGCAACGGCGCAAAGGGGCGTCGCTTCGGCCGGTTTCAGGACCACGGTGCAGCCGGCGGCCAAGGCAGGGCCGACCTTCCGGGTGATCATAGAAATCGGGTAATTCCAGGGGGTTATGGCTGCGACAACCCCCACGGGCTGTCTCAGCACCATGAACCGCTGGTCTGCCCGCGCGGACGGCAGTATCTCGCCGTTGACGCGTTTGGCTTCTTCAGCAAACCACAACAGGAAGTCTGCGCCGTACTGAACCTCGGTTCGCGCGGCCCGCAGCGGCTTGCCTTGTTCCAGGGTCATGGTGCGGGCCAAATCCTCCTTCTGCTCGAGCATCAGGCGATAGGCCTTCTGCAGGATCTCGGCCCGCTGGTAGGCTGTGGTGCGGGACCAACTGTCAAAGGCGCGATCCGCGGCGGCAATGGCGCGTTTGGCTTCCTCTGCGCCGCCATCGGGCACGTTGCCGATCACGGTGCCGTCCGCCGGGTTCAGTACCTCGAAGACCTGGCCATTGTCTGCGTCGCACCACTTGCCATCGATGAACATGGCGGCTCCCCCTGCGTTTGTTGCTGCGCTGAGATGGCAGAGCCGCCTGGATCAATGCAACACCATTCGACGTGGTCGCGGGTCGAACAGCGATCCAGCGTCACCAGGCAGCAAGATCAGCGATGTATCTGGGAAATTTACAGCGATGCCTGAGATCGGCATACTCGGCCCATGCGCTGTGCCGTTTTGATCTTTCTGATGTGCTTTGCCCCGGTTGCCTGGGCGCAGCAGACCATTGCTGTTTCCGAATGGGTGCATCCGAACGCCTGGCAGACGCCCCCTTCCAGCGCCACGAGGGCGACCTTGGATACGTTTGTCGCGCTGGAGCGGGACGTGTCGTTGGGCACAGACGGTCGTGGCGCGATTGACATTCTGTTCGAGCGGGGCTCGCGCATGTTGGTGGGGCCGGCCTGCGCGTTGGTCCTGGATGAGACGCTTTACGATCCGCGGCTGGATGATGTCGTGAGCTTCGAGGTTAATTCGGACACGGTCTGCGTGGTCCGGACCGGGGCAGGGGGCGAGACATTGGTGCTGGAGACCCCCATCGCAATCGTGACGATCGAGCAGGCATCGGCGAGCATCAGCTATCTGAGTAGCGCGCAAGCGGCGCTACCGGCTGGCCCCCTCTCGCAAGCGGGGCCGGGGACTGTCCAGCTGACGAAGTCGCCCGGCGATCCGGCCAGGCTGGTTGTCGTCTTCAACGGTGGGCTTGGTGTTGGTCAGGGCAGCGTCACGGTCGAAGCGAAGGACAACGGCCGGACAGCGGTGCTGTATCGCCCCGGTTTTTCCGTGCGGTATCTGCCGGGTGATGGGCTCTCAGAGCCGGAACTTGCCCAACCGGAAGATGCGCAGCGAATAGAAGCGGCGAACATCGCAACCGATGCCACCGCCCGGACGGCAAGTCTTGTCGCAGCACCCACATTTGCCGAGGTTGATCGCGCCATCGCGGAACGCCGGGATCTAGGTGCACCCCTGGCAGGTGCTTGTGCCAGCGGTGATTTCTGCGATGCAGCGACCGCTGGCACCGACTTTGGTGCGGCTGCTACGTTTCCATGATCTGAGGATCGCGGGCTCAGCGGCAGACGTCCACCGATTTGGGTGCGGCGGGTAGACCGGCGATAGGACCACTGTATGTTGTTCCCTGGCTGGCGGGGGCAAAGACCCCGGCGGCTTCGAAATCCACGCCATCTGTGATGGCCCGATCCAATACAACACCGTCGAGGGAGGCCGCGCCGAATGTGCTGGCGCTAAGTTGGGCTCGGGTAAAAACGGCACCGTTAAAGTTGCCGGTATTGAAGTTGCTACGGGTCAGTGTGGCATCGTCGAAGCGGGCGGATTTAGCCGATGAGACGGACTGAAACAGCATGCGGGGTCCGTCCACTTCGCGGAAATCGGCACAGTCCAGGGTTGCACTGCTGAGACGTGCGCCCTGCATCGTTGCCTGCCGAAGGTTCAGCCCTTGCGCTTGGATTCTCAGCATGCTGGCGCGCGCCAACTGCGCCTTTGTCATGCGCGATGCGGTCAGGTCAGCATCGTCTAGAATGATGCCCTGAGCCGAGATCCGGTTGGCGGATATCTGGCGGAGGCTGGCCCCCGGCAAGGCGGTCCCGGTCAAGTTGGCCCCGTCCAGGCTGGCCCCGTCCAGCACGGCCCCGTCCAGCAAGGCCCCGCTCAGGTCGGCTTGGGACAGATCGGCGCCCACAAAGCTGGCACCAGCCAGATCCAAGCCGCTAAGGTTCGCACCGCTCAGGCACTGGCCGTCGAAATTGAACCCGCGGAAGCTGACATTGGCGGCCAACCCGGAAAGGTCCGCGCCGCTGAGTTCAAGTTCGGTCATCAACGCGGCAGCTTTTTGAAAAGGCGCCCGGCCTTCGAACGCGAAGGTGGCACCGGCGCCGATGACCAACAGCGCCGACGACCCAAGATAGACCTGTGCCATCCTCAGGCGCATAGGTGCGCCTGAGCTGCGGCAGCGCTGGAACCAGGCGATGCTGCACACCATTAGCGTCAAGCAGAAGATCGCCAGCAGCAATCCAGCCTCGGGCCGGAAGATCGTCCGCAGAAAGAACCAGCCGCAGCTGAGCGGTGCGGCCACGTAAAAGCAGATGTCCGCCACGGCCCGGGCGACAGGTTCGCGAATGGTGAAAAAGTCGGTCTGCGGCGGGTTGATGCCGTGCGCGCTCAGCCAGGACAGGCGACCCAACAGCAGGTGCATGTAGCAGAGCAGCCCCGCGAGAATGATCGGGCCCGCAAGGATCACCGACGACAGCGAGGTGGGCATTTCCAGAATGGGGATTGTCACCGTCTCCTGACCGGAGATCAGCGTCTCGTCAGACACGCTGAGCGCGATCAGCATGAAGGCGCCCGTGCCCAACATCAGCAGGAATTGGCTGCGCACAGACCCGGCGAGTTGCCGCGCTTCATCCTGAAGACCGGCCCGCTCGTCTTCGTTTGGTTCGGATGGATCAGTCATTCCCATTAGAATTCCCAGCCTACGCTCAGGCCGAAGGTGAAGTTCTCGAACTGATAGTTAGGGACGGTGCCAAAGGTGGTCTCGTAGAGAACACCTGCGGTGAGGAAGAGATCATGGGTCAACGGTAGTTCGCCCTCTAGTCCCAGGTAAAACTCGTGATCTAGTCGCTTCTGGTTGGGCCGTGTTCTCGTGAAGATCTCTGGATGCACAAACCCAGGATTTCTGGTGACTTGAGTGTCTGCATCGCGATACGCCGCGAAGGCATAGCCCCCTGTTGCCGCAAGGGACGCTGCTGGCAGCTTTCCGTCTATGTCAAAGAACAGCGTCCCAGACATCTCGACGCCCGTGACAGCCCGCGACACGGCGTCGTCGGCTGAATCGTGATATTCGGCGAACACCGTGCCGCTGAGCAGCGTCATCAGGGTTGGCGACCATTCGACGCCCGCGGTACCGAAGAGGCTGAGCCCATTGCGATCCTCGCCCTCACGCACCGGCAGCGTTACAACCGCGTCCGGCGGCAGCGTGTTGCCAACAAAGCGGACGTCCGCCGCGCTGCCATGAAATCGCCATTGGGCGGCCAGGCTTGCATTTAGCGAAATGCGCGATGCGGGCCGATGATCAAACTCGAGGAGTAACCCGGGGGTTACCGAGTAAAACTCACCCTGAAAGTTCAGCACATCCAGTGTGAAGGCGGGCCGCACACTTGCCCAGCCGGGGCGGGACGGATCCATCTGAAAGCGCGGACCGGACGCAATCGACAAGGCGATCCGGTCGAATTGGTCCAATCTGATCTGCTTCTCACCGCCGACCGCCAGGTAGGTCTCGATCGTTGTGCCCTCCTGGACCTGTGGATCGTAGATGTGCGCGAGTTGCAGCTCTGAAAAGAGGCTGTTGTCGAAGGTCGGCACCGAATTCTCGATGCGGATTGGGGACGTCTCGAACTCTGACCCCAGCACTAACGGAAAGTCATCCGGCGCATAGTTCGCGTTGCTGCGATAACGCCATCCGGTGCGGATCTGGCCATCGAACTGATGTCGAGACTGGCGCTTCTGCAACTCCGTGCGAAGTCGATCGGCGACGGTTGCACTGTCAGGCGGCAGGTCCGCCAGTTCAGCCAGTTGAACCTGTGTCAGGGCGGCGGGGAAATTGCCGAGCCGATATTCCAGCAACGCGATGCGCAGACGAATGTTAGGATCGTTGCCGACCATCTGCAGCAGGCGATGGTATAGGCGGATCGCATCTGGATAACTTCCCCGCTTCTCCAGTTGCTGCGCGGCAGATGCTGTCAGATCGGGATTTGAAGGATCTGCCAACATCGCGCGATAGGCATCCGCCTCAGATGCAGGCGGGTAAACGTTGGGATCAAGTTGCTGCGCGACCGCCTTCGATGTGACGATCAATAGAAGAGCCGCGCACGCTAGCTTCTTCGCGGTTGCCGTAAAGTCCACAATCCCCCCAGACGGCGATGAACTCGCCGCGACGACAGTTAACAACAAGAACCGTGCAGTAAGCCAGTTATTTCAGAACTTTGGCGGGACGCGTAGAGTTCGCTAAGGAAGGCTCAGAAATCTCAATGAAACTGATCGTTTGCGCTTGCGCAAGATTGACAGTCTAGTGGCGAAGGCCTTCACGTTAGGCCACCATGACTCTGCAATACGAGATAAGACCATTTCGCCCGTCAGATGCGATGCAGGTTCGCAAGCTTTTTGTGGAAGTGAACCAGCAACTTGCACCTGAAGATCTCAAAGCTGCATTTGACACGTACGTCGCGCGCTGCTTGCAGGATGAGTTTGCGGACCTGACGAAGTATTATAGCGAGCGTAACGGCGCTTTCTTTGTGGCTCATCACGGTGCAACTGGAAGCCTTGAAGAACCCTGTTTTCTGACTGCTGCTGCATGATCTTGGGCCAGCGAAGCAAGGAGGTCTTCTTTTCCGTTGTCGATTTGATGTTCGGCTTGCGATTTTCCTCTTCTTCGTTACGCCACGGCGCTCT
>JBCCML010000037.1:0-49869 GCA_039026375.1 Pseudomonadota bacterium | reverse complement strand
GCGTTTTTGGTGGCGGCGGGGGTGGGGGCGGGCTTGGACGGCCCAGCAGGGTCATGGCGCAGCCATGCACCCTGATGGAGCGGAATGGGATTCGGCTTGCTCAGCGCGCGCAGGCGACGCAGCGCATCGCGCAGGGGTCCAGCTCCATCCGGCCCCTCGCGATGGGCTCGCCGCAACTTTCGCAATAACCAAACTCGTCCGCGTCCAACCGAGCCAGTGCGGCGCGAATTGCCGCCAGCCGGGCCGTGCGCCGCCGCGACTGTGCACTGGCCATGGCTTGCACTTGCAAGGCATCCATGCGTGCGAGACGGCCAACTGAGGTTTGATCTAGTTCAACTGGCGCACGCTCGTCCTCGGTCGCCGCCTCGGATCGGGTTCGCTCAGCTGCCTCCTGATCAAGGCGTTCACGGAATTGAATGCGCAGTTTTTCATCCATCTGTGGTAACTTTTCATTCAACGCCCTATGTCGCAAGCCGAACAGACCTTGGGAGGCACATCTGATGACAGCAAGTCCGAACCCGCGGTTTGACGACCTTAGGCTGGATCCAGTCTGGACTCAGATCCGCCAAGAAGCCGAGACCATCGCCCGGGTTGAGCCTCTGATGGCCTCAATCGTCCACGCCACTGTGCTGAACCACCGCACACTGGAGGACGCGTTAGGCTATCGGATCGCCCAAAAGCTAGCATCCGACGATATGCCGTCCCTACTGCTGCGTGAGATGTGCGACCAGGCCTATGGGGACCAACCGGAGATTGGCATTGCCGCCCGCGCCGACATCGTTGCGGTCTACGACCGCGATCCATTCTGCGATCGGATGATCCAGCCGCTGCTCTACTTCAAGGGCTTCATCGGCATCCAGTCCTACCGGGTTGCCCATTGGCTGTGGAACCAGGGGCGGCGCGATCTGGCGATGTTTATCCAGATGCGCATCAGCCAGTTGTTCTCGATGGATATCAACCCTGCTGCCCGGATCGGCCGCGGTCTGATGATCGACCACGCCCACCAGATCGTCATCGGCGAGACGGCCGTGGTGGGCGACGATGTGTCGATGCTGCACGGTGTCACCTTGGGCGGCACCGGCAAGGAAGGCGGAGACCGTCACCCGAAGATTGGGGACGGCGTGCTGATCGGCGCAGGCGCGAAGGTGCTGGGCAACATTCGCGTTGGCGACTGCTCGCGTATTGCCGCGGGCTCAGTCGTGCTGAAGGATGTGCCCCCGTGCAAGACCGTGGCGGGCATTCCAGCGAAGATCGTGGGTGAGGCGGGGTGCGACCGGCCTAGCCTGTCGATGAATCACGTACTCTCACTGGACCCAGAGGACATCGTTCCTGATTGCTGAGTGGCACCGTTTCCGGTGTGCCAACCCTTGCCGATGGCGAGCCGAGCGCGGCTCCCCCTAGCAGGGGTGCCAACTCACGCCAGCGGGTCATCCTCACGCTCGGATCCGGTGAATTGAACGCCCAGACGGTCGCCCTCCTGCCACTTCACTTCGGCGTCGAAGATCAGGCCGATATGCGGCACCCGCAGGCGAATATCCTCTGGCACCGCATGAGCACCTGAAAAACTGACCTGCGCGCCCATGGGTGAGATATTGCTGATCCGGCAGGCCACCGGCGCCGCACCAGACGGCAGGTAAAAGGCTTCCATCTCGACATAAGACCGCTCGATCGCGCGCATATCAGGCGCGTCATAGACGGCGCGCAGCAGCGACTTGTTGTTCATGGAAACCTCCTCTGCGGTGTCGACACGCACGCGGATATTTCCGTTAAATGATTAAAGACCGCTCAACTCGCCGGGAAATCGCCGCGAAATCGTCGGCCCAACCGACGCCCCCCGGCCCCATGGACAGCCGCGGGGACCCGGGATAGATAGCGCCCGACACGTGACATCGAGACACCACACATCGAGAAACCCCCGGACGAACCCATGGCATCCCTGAACGATATCCGCAGCAGCTTTCTGGACTATTTTGCCGCGAACGGGCACGCGAAGGTGGCCTCCTCGCCGCTGGTGCCCCGCAATGACCCGACGCTGATGTTCACGAACGCAGGGATGGTGCAGTTCAAGAACGTCTTCACAGGGTTGGAGAGCCGCGACTACGACCGCGCGGTGACCTCGCAGAAATGCGTGCGCGCGGGCGGCAAGCACAACGACCTGGACAACGTCGGCTATACCGCGCGCCACCACACGTTCTTCGAGATGCTGGGGAACTTCTCCTTCGGCGATTACTTCAAGGACCGCGCGATCGAGCTTGCGTGGACCCTGGTCACCCGGGACTTCGGCCTGGACAAGTCGCGCCTGCTGGTCACCGTCCACAAGACCGACGAGGAGGCAGCCGCCCTCTGGGCCAAAATCGCAGGCCTTTCGGACGACAAGATCATCCGCATCGACAGCGACGATAACTGGTGGCGCATGGGCGACACCGGCCCCAACGGCCCGTGCACCGAGATCTTCTATGACCATGGGCCAGAGATCTGGGGCGGCCCTCCCGGATCGCCGGAAGAGGACGGCGACAGGTTCATCGAGATCTGGAACCTCGTCTTCATGCAGTTCGAGACGTTCCCGGGCGGCGAGTCGAAGCCCCTGCCCGCCCCCTCCGTCGACACCGGCATGGGGCTGGAACGCATCGGCGCGCTGCTACAAGGCAAGCACGACAACTACGACACGGACCTCATCCGCTCCCTGATCGAGGCCAGCGCCAACGCCACCGATGGCGACCCGGACGGCCCCGGCAAAACCCACCACCGGGTCATCGCCGACCACCTGCGCGCGACCAGCTTCTTGATCGCCGATGGGGTGCTGCCGTCCAACGAAGGCCGCGGATATGTGCTGCGCCGGATCATGCGCCGCGCCATGCGCCACGCGCACCTGCTCGGGGCCCAGGACCCGGTCATGTACCGCCTGGTCCCCGCGCTCGTCGCCCAGATGGGCCAGGCCTTCCCGGAGCTTTCCACCGCCCAGGCGCTGATCACCGAGACGCTGGAGCTGGAGGAAAAGCGCTTCAAGACCACGCTCGACCGGGGGCTGAAGTTGCTGGACGCGGAACTCGAGGGCGTGCCCGAGGGCCAGGCGCTGCCCGGCGAGACGGCCTTCAAGCTCTACGACACCTATGGTTTCCCGCTGGACCTGACCCAGGACGCGCTGCGCGAGCGCGACCGGACCGTGGACACCGACGGCTTCGACAAAGCCATGGAGGCCCAGAAGGCCGCCGCACGTGCTGCCTGGAAAGGCTCTGGCGAGGCCGCCGACGAGACCATCTGGTTCGACATCGCTGAAGAATACGGCGCGACCGAGTTCCTCGGCTACGATACCGAAACCGCCGAGGGCCAGATCCTCGCCATCGTCAAGGACGGAAAACTAGTCCAGCAGGCCGACATAGGCGAAGATTGCTGGCTGGTGCTCAACCAGACCCCCTTCTACGGGGAGAGCGGCGGCCAGGTCGGCGATTCAGGCACCCTCGGCACCGACGACGGGGCCGCCGAGATCGCGGACGTTCAGAAGAAGCAAGGCGTCTTTGCGCACCAGGCCAAGGTCAGCAAGGGGACGCTCAAGGTCGGCGATGCCTCGGTGCTCACCGTGGATACCGCACGCCGTGCCGCCATCCGCGCCAACCATTCGGCCACGCACCTCATGCACGAGGCGCTGCGTGGGGCTTTGGGCGATCACGTGGCCCAGCGCGGCTCGCTGGTGGCCCCCGACCGGCTGCGCTTCGACTTCACGCACCAAAAGGGCATGACCCTCGAGGAAATCAAAGCCGTCGAGGCCGAGGTCAACGCTTACGTCCGCCAGAACGCCGAGGTGAGCACCCGCCTGATGACCCCCGACGAGGCGCAGGAGATCGGCGCACGCGCGCTCTTCGGCGAGAAGTACGGCGACGAAGTCCGCGTGGTCTCCATGGGCACCCGCCCCGAGGGCGAGACGGGACCGGCGGGCACCACCTACTCCCTGGAACTCTGCGGCGGCACCCACGTCGGGCGCACCGGCGAGATCGGCACCTTCGTGGTGACTTCGGAAGGCGCCTCCTCCTCCGGCATCCGCCGGGTCGAGGCGCTGACCGGCGCGGCCGCCTACGAATATCTCTCGGCCCAGGACCATCGGCTGGCCGAGGTCTCCTCGGTTCTGAAGGCCCGCCCAGAAGAGGCCGCCAACCGGATCCGCACCCTCATGGACGAGCGCCGGAAGATGGAGGCCGAGATCGCCGAGCTCCGCAAGCAGGTTGCGCTGGGCGGCGGTGGCGGCTCAGGCCCCGCTGCCGAGGAGATCGGCGGCAAGCAGGTATTGGCTCAGGTACTGCCGGGGATTTCCCCGAAGGATCTGCGCGGCTTGATCGACGAGCATAAGAAGACGCTCGGCTCCGGCGTGGTTGTGCTGATCGCAGATACCGACGGCAAGGCCGCCGTGGCGGCGGGCGTGACCGAGGATCTGGTGGGCTCCGTCTCTGCGGTCGATCTGGTCAAGACGGCAGTCGAGAAGCTCGGCGGCAAAGGCGGCGGTGGTCGTCCGGACATGGCGCAGGGCGGCGGCCCGAACGGCGCCGCGGCTGAAGACGCCATTCAGGCGGTGAAGGCGATGCTGGCCTGAGGGTTGGCGCCGCCACCACACCCTACGCGCCCCGTTAGCACCGGATTAATGGCGGCCGACCCCGGTCGACTTGGAAAAACCGGGTTGGCATACGTTTGTCATACGTAAATCATACGCGGATCATACAGCGAAATCCCAGCGGCAGGCCCCGGTGGACCGGGGCCCAATCGCCTAGACCAGCATCATCATCGGGTCTTCCAGGTTCGCCTTGATGGCGTCCAAGAACCGGGCGCCCAAGGCCCCGTCAATCACCCGGTGATCGACGCTCAGCGTCACCGACATCACCGTCGCCACAGCGATTTCCCCTGATTTTACAACAGGTTTCTGGACGCCCGCGCCCACAGCCAGGATCGAGGCATGGGGCGGATTGATCACCGCGTCGAAGTTGTCGATGCCGAACATCCCAAGGTTCGAGATCGCAAAGCTGCCGCCCTGATATTCATGCGGGGCCAGCTTAAGATCCCGCGCACGCCCAGCCAAGTCCTTCATTTCACTGGATAATTCCGAAAGTCCCTTGGCATGGGCATCGCGGATCACTGGCGTGAACAGACCGCCATCGATCGCCACCGCGACCGCCACATCCGACGGTTTCAGCTGCAATACCCGGTCACCCGCCCAAACAGCATTCGCCTCCGGCACCCGCTGTAAGGCGGCCGCACAAGCCTTAATGATGAAATCATTGACGCTGAGTTTGATGCCAGACTTCTCGCCCTCCGCGTTGATCTTCTTCCGCACAGCCATCAGCGTGTCTAACTGTATGTCACGCCGCAAATAAAAGTGCGGGATCGTCTGCTTGGCTTCTGTCAGGCGTGCTGCAATCGTCTTGCGCATACCGTCGAGCGTGATCTCCTGATACTCGCGGTCCGCGTACATCTTCAGCACGGTCTCTGTGGCTGGCCCAGTTGGCATAGAAGCGGGTGCAGCAGCTGGCGCTGCCGCCGCAGTAACAGGGGCTGCAGCTTTCGGCGTGTAGTTCTCGACATCCGCTTTGACGACGCGGCCCTTTGGCCCCGAGCCTGTGACTTCTGCTAAGTTGATGTCTTTATCTTTGGCAATTCGGCGGGCGAGCGGCGAGGCGAAGACCCTGCTCGTTCCCGCTGTAGGGGCCGCCGGTGCTGGGTCCGGCGCCGCAGCGGTTGCGGGCTCGGCTGCAGGGGCGGACGCTGCGGGCGCTGGCGCGGCCTCCACAACACCAGATACTGCGGTCGGCGTACTCGCCGCCGCAAGATCTATGTCATCCGCACCCTCGCCCTCTTCCAACAGGATCGCGATGGCATCGTTGACCTTAACCCCTTCGGTGCCTTCAGGGACCAGGATCTTACCCAGGACGCCCTCGTCGACGGCTTCAAACTCCATCGTCGCCTTGTCGGTTTCGATCTCGGCAATGATGTCGCCGGCTGAAATCTGATCACCTTCTGATTTCAACCACTTAGCAAGCGTTCCTTCCTCCATTGTCGGAGAAAGCGCTGGCATTGTTATCGTAACTGGCATCGCCCCCTCCTCAGCGGTAGCAGACAGCTTTGGCGGCATCGACGACTTCCTGTGTCGTCACCAGCGCAAGCTTTTCCAGGTTCGCCGCATAGGGCATGGGAACGTCCTTGCCGGTCACGTTGATCACCGGAGCGTCAAGGAAATCAAAGGCTTGCTCCATCAACACCGCCGAGATGTGGTTCCCGATGGAACAGACAGGCCAGCCTTCCTCGATGGTCACGCAGCGGTTGGTCTTCATGACCGAGCCGACCACTGTGTCTCGATCCATCGGCCTGAGCGAGCGCAGGTCGATCACCTCGGCCGATATGCCATCTGCAGCCAGGGCGTCCGCGGCCTCCAGCGCATAGCCCATCCCGACACCGAAGCTGACCAGGGTCACGTCGCTACCGGTTCGTGCGATGCGGGCCTTGCCAAGCGGCACCGTGTAATCCTCTAGGTCCGGGACCTCGAAGCTTTTGCCGTACAAGATCTCGTTTTCCAGGACCAAGACGGGGTTGGGGTCGCGGATCGCCGTTTTCATCAAACCTTTTGCGTCCGCGGCCGTGTAGGGCTGGACAACTTTCAAGCCCGGAATCTGCGCGTACCAAGCCGCAAAGTCTTGGCTATGCTGTGCAGCCACGCGGGCGGCCGCACCATTTGGGCCGCGGAAGACAATGGGTGAGCCCATCTGACCGCCAGACATGTAAAGGGTCTTTGCCGCCGAATTGATAATGTGATCAATGGCTTGCAAGGCAAAGTTAAAAGTCATGAACTCGACGATCGGTTTCAGGCCTGCGAACGCCGCCCCGACGCCAATCCCGGTAAAGCCATGCTCGGTGATCGGCGTGTCGATGACGCGCTTTTCCCCAAATTCGTCCAGCAAGCCCTGGCTGATCTTATAGGCGCCCTGATACTCGCCCACCTCCTCGCCCATCAGGAAGACGTCCTCGTCGCGGCGCATCTCCTCTGCCATCGCATCACGCAGCGCCTCGCGCACCGTCTGCGTCTTCATCGGCGTGCCTTCGGGATAGTCTGGTTCTGGCGCATTGATCTCGGCAACCATCGCCGCGGCGGCAGCAAGGCCAGGCGGCGATGCAGGCGCGGCCTCGGCCGGTGCTTCCGCCGGTTCGGCGGCCGCTGGGGCAGCGGCGCTCGAAGCGGCACTTGCAGCCTCTGCGGCGGAGGCATCCTCGCCCTCTTCCAGCAGCACCATGATCAGGTCGTTGACCTTTACGCCTTCTGTACCTTCGGCGACGACGATCTTGCCAACCACACCTTCGTCGACAGCTTCGAACTCCATCGTGGCCTTGTCGGTCTCGATCTCGGCCATGATGTCACCGGAAGAGACCGTATCGCCTTCTTTGACTAGCCACTTGGCCAGCGTACCCTCTTCCATAGTCGGCGAAAGCGCCGGCATAAGTACTTGGATTGCCATGTCTTTCGCCCCCTCAGGCTTCGGCGTAGATATCTGTCCAAAGCTCGGCTTCCGCCGGCTCGGGGCTTTCCTGCGCGAAGCTTGCCGCCTCGTTCACCACTGCCTTGACGCTCTTGTCGATCTCTTTGAAGGCGTCTTCATCGGCCAAGCTGTTCTCAAGCAGAACCTTGCGCAGCCCGTCGATGGGGTCGCGGGTCTCGCGCATCTTGGACACCTCGTCCCGGGTCCGGTACTTCGCCGGGTCCGACATCGAATGGCCCCGGTAGCGATAGGTTTTGACTTCCAAGATGTAGGGGCCGTTGCCGGAGCGGCAGTGCTGGGTTGCGCGGGCGCCCGCCTCTTGAACGGCCAGGACGTCCATGCCGTCTACAACTTCGCCCGGGATACCGAACGCTTCGCCGCGCGTGTAGAGGTCTGGGGTCGAGGTTGACCGAGACTGCGCCGTGCCCATGGCGTACTGGTTGTTTTCGATGACGAACACAACGGGCAGGTCCCAGATCGCCGCCATGTTGAAGGTCTCGTAGACCTGGCCCTGGTTTGCCGCACCGTCACCGAAGTATGTCATCGCGACGTGGTTGTTGCCGCGGTATTTGTTGGCAAAGGCTAACCCAGCGCCGAGCGGCACGTTGGCACCAACGATCCCATGGCCGCCGTAGAACTGCTTCTCCTTCGAGAACATGTGCATCGAGCCGCCCTTGCCTTTGGACAGGCCGCCCTCACGTCCAGTCAATTCGGCCATGACGCCTTTCGGGTCCATCCCACAGGCCAACATATGCCCGTGGTCGCGGTAGGTGGTGATGACTTGGTCGCCTTCGATGCAATTGGATTGCAGTCCAACGACCACTGCTTCCTGACCGATATAGAGGTGGCAAAAGCCGCCGATCAGCCCCATCCCGTAAAGCTGGCCGGCCTTCTCTTCAAAGCGCCGTATCAACAGCATATCGGCGTAATGCGAAAGCAGGTCCTCTGCTGGCGGCAAATTTCTACCAGCCTTGCCATCATCCGCCATTCAATCCTCCTGTTTCCCCCGGCGCAGCGTCGGTCGGCGTTAAGCCACCTGTTTTTCTTTTCTAATTTGAACGGCAAGTCGGCGGGGAAAAAAAGAAAAAACTTTGTTGCAAAAGTTGTATTGCAGCGCAGCATTCTTGCGCTGAAGCCGGTCAGTGAATGACCAACTCGTCCGGACGGGCCAGCCCCAAGACAGTGCGCGCCTGCTGATCCAGAAGTTCCAGGTCCAGGTAGCCCTCTGAGATTCGCCGCACTTTCTCGGCAAGCGCTGCACGTTCGGCACGAAGAGCCGCAAGCTCGCCGGCCAAACGCATCTCGGTCCGTTCTGCCTCACGCTGCGCGGCAAGGCCATGCTCGCCCTGCAGACCTGTGTGGATGAACAACGCCACTACACCCACGACGAAGACGTAGAGGGTCGGAATACCAATCTGCCGCCAAAGCGTCTGATACAAATGCCTGCTCCTAACGCAGCGTCTTGCGCGCCGCTCTAGTAGACGTAACCCCCAACAGACCGCTGGTTAAAGCGCTTTCCGTGTTGCCCTGCTGATCCGAAACGTAGTGAGTCCCGGCCGCAACACAGATGGCGGCTGACCCAGCATAGGGCCCCACGCTGGCACCCCTGCCCGGGCTATCAGCCCGTTTTCACAGGTCAGAAACGGAACCGGCCCGGCGCAGACCGAGAGCCCTGCCACTTAGACCGAACAACACTATCTCGCTTCCGCGGTGGGTGTGGCATCGACGGCAAGTGCTTTCGGTCGAAGGCCGGGCCTGCTACAGCGTCCACCGGGCGGGAGATTTGGTATGACCGAGCACGTTGAAACCGTGGTGATTGGGGCCGGTGTGGTGGGGCTGGCCGTTGCGCGCGCCTTAGCGCTTAGCGGGCGCGAGGTGTTGGTGCTGGAACGCGAAGACGCCTTTGGCACTATCACGTCAGCCCGGAACTCCGAGGTCATTCACGCAGGCATTTATTACGCCAAAGACAGCCTAAAGGCCAAACTATGCGTCGCTGGCAAACACATGCTTTACGATTACTGCAAGGCCAACGGCATCCCCTTCAACAATTGTGGCAAGCTGATCGTTGCCTGCTCGGCTGAGGAGGTTGAGAAATTCCAGGGCATTGCCCAGCGTGCTTGGGACAACGGGGTCGAGGATTTGCGCCAGATCTCCGCCGCCGATGCCAAGGCTATGGAGCCTGAGCTGGAATGCGACGGTGCGCTGCTGTCGCCTTCGACCGGGATCGTGGACAGCCACGGGCTGATGCTGGCCCTGTTGGGTGAAGCCGAGGCGCATGGCGCGATGATGGTTCTGAACACGCCTGTTGCCAAGGTCTCGGTCGCGGAAGGCGGATTTCTGGTCAAGACCGGAGGGGACGAGCCGATGGAATTGCTGGCGCAGGAGGTCGTGAACTCCGCGGGTCTCGGCGCACCAAGCCTTGCCCAGAGCATGGACGGGCTGCCCCCCAAGGCGGCCCCTCAGCAATGGACCGCAAAGGGCAATTACTTCTCGCTCGACATGAAAGCCCCGTTCCAGCGGCTGATCTATCCGGCACCAGTCACCGGGGGCCTCGGTGTTCACATCACCATTGACCTGCAAGGGCGGGCGCGCTTCGGCCCTGATGTCGAATGGCTGGAGGATGCCGATTGGGCCGATCAGGCGACCTACGCCGTGGATCCAGCGCGCAGCGAGAGCTTCTATGCCGCCATCCGCCGTTATTGGCCTGGCCTGCCAGACGACGTGCTGACCCCCGATTATTCCGGCATCCGTCCGAAGCTGACCAATGCTCAGGACAAGTACGTTGCGGATTTCCGGGTCTCCGGTGCGAACGAGCATGGGCTGCAGGGCTACATCGGCCTTTACGGGATCGAAAGCCCCGGCCTAACGTCGTCACTGGCCATCGCGCAACATACGCTGGACGTACTTGCGGCCGACACGCGTTCGTAGATTGCCGTGCCTGTTAGCCAGGGCTAGATCATCACGCGGGAGGATCCGCACATGAACGACCAATCCGACACCCGCCTGACCAGCTTCGCGACCCACTGGGGCACCTACAAGGCCGAGGTAAGGAACGGTCGCGTCGTCGGAGTGCGCGATCATTCAGACGATCCAGACCCGGCGCTGATCGGGCCTGGCATTATCGACATGGTCGATCATCCCACCCGTATCGAACAACCGATGGTCCGCGAAAGCTATCTGACGGATGGACCCAGTGCCGATCGGACAGGTCGCGGGCGCGAGCCATTTGTGGCGGTCAGCTGGGACGAGGCTTTAGATCTCGCCGCTGCAGAATTGGATCGGGTGCGCAGTGACCATGGCAACCAGGCGATCTTCGGCGGGTCCTACGGTTGGGCGTCTGCCGGGCGCTTTCACCATGCACAAAGCCAGATCCATCGGTTCTTGAATTGTGCAGGGGGGTACACAGCCTCCATCGGCAATTACTCTTTCGCGGCAGCGTTAGCCATTGCCCCGCACATCGTCGGCAATTTCAGAATGTTGCTGAATACCAAGACCACGTGGCCTGTGATTGCACAGCACACCGGTCTGATTGTGGCCTTCGGCGGCCTTGCTCGGAAGAACGCACAAGTCACATCGGGCGGCGTTGGTCGACACACCTTGGTCGAGGGCCTTCGTGACGCCAAGGCAAATGGCTGCGAGTTTGTGTCGATCAGTCCGATTGGCCAGGACATGATTAGTGAGGTTGGTGCAGACTGGCTGCCAATCAGGCCGAACACCGACACGGCATTGATGCTGGGTATCGCCCATACGCTTTGGGCCGAGGGATTGGCTGACACGGGCTTTTTGGCGAAGTACACTGTGGGTTGGGACCAGTTTCGCCCTTATCTTACCGGCGAGACTGACGGACAGGCGAAGGACGCCGATTGGGCGTCAACGATCACCGAGATTCCTGCAGACACGATCCGCGCACTGGCGCGGCGTATGGCGGCGAAACGCACCATGATCTGCGTCTCCTGGTCGATACAGCGGGCAGAGCATGGCGAACAGCCGATCTGGATGGCGGTGGTTTTGGCCGCCATGCTAGGACAGATCGGCCTGCCCGGTGGCGGGTTCGGGATCGGCTACTCGTCAGAGAACGGTGTCGGGAACTCGGTGCTACCCTTCAAGTACCCCGCCGTGCCTCAAGGTCAGAACCCGATCGACATGGCCATACCTGTCGCGCGCGTTTCCGACATGCTTCTGAACCCCGGGGGGCGCTACCAATTTGATGGCCAGAACCGGACCTATCCCGACGTGCGACTGGTCTACTGGACCGGCGGCAATCCGTTTCACCATCATCAAGATCTTGGCCGGCTGGTCCGCGCACTTCAGCGTCCCGAAACGGTGATCGTGAACGAGATTTGGTGGACGCCCATGGCCCGCCACGCTGACATTGTCTTTCCCGCTACAACGGTCTTAGAACGCGAAGACCTGGCGATGACCCATTGGGAGCCAATCATTGTCGCCATGCGTCAAGCGGTGCCGCCGGTTGGCCAGGCGAGATCAGACTACGAGATCTTCGCGGGCCTCGCGCGCCGGCTGGGCTTCGAGGCTGTGTACACCGAGGAGCGCACGCCAGAAGACTGGATCCGCCATCTTTGGGATCAGACCCGCCAGCGCGCTGGTGAGGCGGGTTTTGAATTGCCGCCCCTGGACGAGTTGCGTGAGATGGAGACGACGTCTTTGCCGCCGAACCCGAAAGAACCGGTGCTGCTGGAAGCGTTTCGCACAGATCCAGACACATCCCCCTTGAGCACGCCCAGCGGGCGCATCGAAGTGTACTCGGAACGGATAGCCAGTTTTGGCTACGATGACTGCCCCGGCCACCCTGTCTGGATCGCCCCAGACGAATGGCTGGGCAATGCGAAACCCAGGCAATTGCACTTGATTTCCAACCAGCCAAAGACGCGGCTGCATTCACAATTCGACCCCGGGCGCGTCAGCCAGGCCAGCAAGATTGCCGGTCGCGAACCTATCACCTTGAACCCAGAGGATGCCAGGGAACGCGGCGTCCGTTCAGGCGATGTCGTCCGGGTCTGGAATGATCGCGGCGCATGCTTGGCGGGTGTGAGGATCTCGGAAAAGGTACGCCGTGGCGTCGTCCAATTGTCGACCGGTGCCTGGTATGATCCTGCTGCGCCGGGGGCAGACAAGCCGTTTTGCAAGCACGGCAACCCGAATGTTCTGACCCGGGACCGGGGCACATCGAAGCTGGGGCAAGGGCCTTCGGCCCACTCCTGCCTGGTAGAAGTCCAAGTAGAAGCGAACCCGCCGGCCGTCACTGCGCATGAACCGCCAGTTATCAAGAAGCGCGGCTAACACCGTATGTCGGTTGCGCATCCTGGAGGTCGGCGACGAAGGACGCGGGGTCGTAATCTACAATCCAAGCGGTGGCGTCAGATGCGCTGAGCGGCGGCGAGATTAGGTAGCCCTGCAGGATATCGCATCCGAACTCGACTAAAAGCGCCCGCTCTGCTGAACTCTCAACCCCTTCGGCCACGGTCAGAATGTTCAGCGCGTTTGATATGCGTAGGATACCGCGTGTCAGATGCTGCTGATCGCGCCTCTGATCCAAGTGTTTTATAAAGCTCTGGTCGATCTTCAGGCCGCTCAGATTGACAATGTGCAGCGTCGAGATCGCGGCGTGGCCCGTTCCGAAATCGTCGAGTTCAAGAGGGAAGCCTGAGCGCTCCAATCGATCCAACGTTCGGTTTACGGGGCTGTCTGTGTCCTCAATCATCGCTGACTCGAGGAGTTCCACACAGACGTCCTTTGGTTCCAGACCCTCGCGCTCAACCATTAACTGCAGCCTGTCCACAAAGTCGGGCCGCACCAAATCGCTTGCTGCCAGGTTCAAACTGATGCGGGGAACGTCGAAGCCTTTGCGGCGCCAGCTTGATAATTGGCGCGTCGCCTTAGCAATCATCGTTTGCGTCACAGCGGACAACAGGCCCGCTTCCGCCGCGATGTCCAGGAATTGCCATGGACTGAGTAGGCCGCGCTCTGGATGGTGCCAGCGAACCAAAGCCTCGAACCCCGCCAGCTTGCCGGTTTCCGCGTAGATCTGCGGCTGGAAGAAGGGCTCGATTTCATCACGCTCCAGAGCTTCCCTGAGACCAAGGAGCGTTTTACGCCGATGGCGCAGCTTTGCGTCGATCTCTGGTGTGTACACTTGCACGCATCCGAACGAGCGTCTGCGCCCTTCAAGCACCGCATTTTCCGCCTGCATTAGCAGATCCTCGACCGAGGCGTCCTTCTGACAGAGCGTCAGGCCGATGGAGCAGGTCATTTCGACCTGCCTGTCACCGATTTCCATCGGTGATTTGACCGCCTCGGATATTGCCTTGGCCGTCGCCTCGACTTCGGCAAGGTCGTTACAATCCAGCAGTAGCATGACGAAGCTGTCGCCGCTTTCGCGCGCCACCATATCGTCTGGTCCGAGCCAGCTTTGAAGCAACTGCGCTATGCGAACCAGCGCGGCATCGCCGATACTGCGCCCCAGGCTGTCGTTGACCTCACCCAGACGGTCGATATCCAGATGTAGGAGAGCTGACGACCGGCTGGCCTGCTCCGGATCCAGCCTGAGCACGCGCAAACGTTCGTGAAGATGCTCTCGGGTGGGCAACCCGGTAAGGACGTCAACCTGTGCATCTCGGATCGATATCGCACGCTGCAGGAAGACTTCCGCCGATCGCGCGATGTCGCCGATCTCGTCCAGCATATCTGTATGCGGGATCGCAACCTCGGTGACGCCTTCAGCAACGTGGTGGATGGCCGAGCTGATCTCGGTCGTCGGTTCGATGATCGTACGATTTACATAGCGAACCATCAAAAGCAGCGTGATGCCCGCCAGGGTCAGAAAACCCAACAGTCCGGCAATCGCGATGCTCAGTTGGGACTTGGCCTCGGCAATGAATTGCGTGGAAGCCTGAGCAGACTGCAGGCGCATCCGCTCTAACGCTGCCACGGAAACCGCGATCGTGCCCAGGCCCTCGGTCTTGGCCAGCGTGTATGCTTCGATCTGCCGCCCTTCTGCGATGGCATCCAAGATGTCCAGGCGCGCCTGCTCCCATTCCCCCAGCAGGCGCCTCAATGCCACGGATTCGGCAGGCGCACCCAAGGATCCAGCTTCGATTTCGGAAAGCCGCTGCTCAATTCGTGCCCGGGCCGCCTCTGTTCGACGGGCGAAACTACGGCCACGCAGCGCTGTTGGCGCGTCGGCCACCGCAGACAATTCGGCATCGATGACATTGAGATCGCCCTGGATGTCCCGGATAGCGAGGCCCACCGCCATAACCTGACGCTGCAACCGCTCGGGGATCCGTGCCATGTCGTTCACAGCACGGAACGACATCAATTCGATACTCACAATGGCAACGAATCCGACAATCGCCGCGGTTCGCATCCGCTGGCGGATTGTCATCCGCCGCTTCTGCAAGAAGTTTGGCAAGTCGAACAGCGCCCCATCCTCCGAGTAACGCGGGCCCAAAGGTCCCGTGCACGCTTGAATTGGGATGAGCTATCGCAACAGTCTTAAGACTACGACAATCCGCGCGCGCCGCCCACGACCAAGAACGCATTCTCAGGCGAGGTTCGGCGAAGCCTCCCACGCCTCAAGATCCGCGGCGAGAAGGTGGATCAGACGGCTGATCACCTCGTCATCCTCCAAAATCGAGTTTGGAACGACCAATTTGCGGGCACGATCCATCAACACGTCAATGTGGTTGTCTGGCAGGGGGGCCACGTCCAAACGATCCGAGAGATCGGTCGCAAACTCCTTCAACTCAGAAAATCTAACAACGCGGTCCAGATGAATCCGATCAGTGTAGCAGCGCAGCATGTCGATCTGATCGCGCCACGCTCGGTCCAAGGGGAGCGGGCCGCGCCCTTCGCGCGCCTCACTGACGAGCCTGATAAAGGCCAGAAACAGGTCGCGCAGAGCACTTTCATTGGTTTCAGCAACCGCCTGCGGACGTGGCAGATCGGGAAACAAGGTGCCCAACACAGCTCGCACAGGGGAGCTTTGCCAATCCGGCCCAAAGACGGCGCGATCGAACACCGAAAGCAGCCGTTCCATCGGATGACACACCACCGTGAAGGCGAAGCGTCCCTGTAGCTGCGCGAAGATATCCGTTTCCGTGCTGAGCGTCGGGCAATACTCGCGACGCCGGGCACTGATCATCAGCGCAGAGTTCGAGATCGAGGGGCCGCCGAAGGCGCGTCTTTCAATGCGGTAGATCAACGAGAGCGCAGCTTCGAAACCGGGGCCCTCAATCGGTGCATAGGCCAGCGGCACTCGGGTGGGTAACTTCACGCCATCAACCACGTCTGTCGCAGCTTTACCGGTCGAAGGCGGCACTGGCTCCGGGCTCAACCCCAAAACCGCGCACATCTCCGCATAGTTTGAAACCTTGTCGGACAGGTGTGGGGAGTTCTGCCTGACGATCGGAGGGTCGCACGGCAGTTGCCCCTTCGATCCGATGTGTCGCGCAGCTCTTTCCATGCCATCGCTATCCGTCAAATCGGCATAGTCCAACCACAAGGCCGCTTGACCGGACCGGGCCAATTCATCGGTAATCCAGTCGTAATATGCCCTTATCTTGAGCCGATAAGCCTGATACTCGGCTGCATCGAATGTGATACGCCAATCCATTCGGCGGCGCGCGTTGCGGATCATCCATTTCCCGGTCGAGCGCGCAATCTTCAACGAGATGTAGGACTCTAGTGGGTCGCGCCGCAGCACGATCTTGCGACAGTCTTGGTCAGAAAGCGCATGGCGGGCAACGTCTTCGCTATGTCCCGGGAAGATACGAAGTCCAGGAATTGACGGCTCGGCCTCCGCACGCATGCGGGTCAGGAAGCCAAGCGGATCGGCATCGCGGCGAGCGACGTCGTAACCCAGGCAGTCAGTGTATTGCGGCCCGCTAATGAACGCCGGATTAAAGGCCTCGCCGTGGCAGACTGTGTCGCCCAATTCGGCCAGGGTCTTCTCCAACAAGTTCGACCCTGTCCGCATCGCCGCGAAAATCACAAAGTATGGATCACCATTCACGTGGGCACCGCCCAATCCCGCGAGTCGTTCCAATCCGATACCAACACCTCACGTAACGCGTCTGGCCGGGGATCGGCCAGACGGTGCCAGCAGTGCAGCGGAAGGGTGGGCCCCGATGGCTCGTCAAAGGGCGCACATAGGGTGGCGAGGCGCTTTGCCGGATCGATACCCACGAAGATCAGCCGAGCATTGGGGTCGTTCACCAGATGGACGCGGATTTGCGCCTCGTCCTCGGGCACCAGCCAGAAAGCTGTGCGCTGGGGTGCATCCGCCCAGACAACCCGCGACAGAAACTGCGCCGGGCGGTAGTCGCGGAGCACAGGATCCGCCGGCAAATTGCCAATGTACTCTGGCCCCGGCACGGCGAACTCGGCCGGCGCACCGGCCTTGAACAGCCTGCCGTGGCTTCGCACACTAGCAAGTCCGCGCAGCGCCGGCTTTAGCTGGCGGAGGGTGTCATGATCGTGCGCCAGCAAAACCGCATAAGGACCAGCTGTATCGGCGACGGTAATCCTTGCCTCAGCTGGCATCCGCGCCGGTGTCAGCAGCCCGGCGCCCTGCGTCGCCCGCTCCTCTCGCGCGGCATGAAAAGCGGTGGTGACGCGGCAGCGCAGGCGGGGTTCCGATACTAAATCTGGAGCCAAGAAATGCTGATACAACGCATGGGCATCCGGGTCGATCTTGCGGGCAAAATACCCTTCTGCGCTTTTCAAAAGATCCAGATGGTCGTCATGGAAAACATGCGGCCGCCCTCGGGCATTGAAGCCGCCGACATGCAGCGGCGGCGCTGGCTCGGCATCGGGGCGAACGACGCGCACCAGCATCTGAAAGTAACTTTCATCGGGGATCCAGCTATGCCGGAAGAATTGCCGCCAGCGCGCCGCTTCTGGATGGTGCAGAATGGTCCTAAGTGTGTTTACCGACAAGCACCACCACTGACTGCCTAAGTGGGGTTGAAGACCCTGTGGCAGTTTGCGGTGCACACCCAACCGACGCTGCACCTCCACGCTCAAGGAAAACAATCCAGGCTGATGCCGGTGCGAAAAGGGATGGAACAGGGTGAGACGTTCCTCAACCAAGCCATCCTGTACCCACCGGTCTTGCAGCGCCGGGACGCTTTCGATGAAGTCCTGCTCGGGATGATCCGCAAGGTAGGCCGCCAGCTCGGCAAAGGGCCGAATTGGCAGGCAAGCACCGCTGATCAGACAGATGTGACTAATGTCTTTGCGCGCCAGTAGGGAGGACACCGCGGCAAAGGTCGCCTCGATCATGCTGAAGCGACCCCACTCGGCATGATGCTGCGACGTTATTGAAAGGTCAGCGTCACCCACAGCTGAGGCACCCCGAAACTCCGCGATGGCTGCTGCCCCGACAGCGGAGTCCAGATGCACCGAAACAGCAGCACCCTGTTTGGCGAGGTGACCAGCGACGGCCGCGGCGCGGTCCAGGTGCTCGTGCGCGAGCATCGCGATCCCAACGCCCATCAGAACCACCCACCCCGCGCCATCAGGCCCAGGTCGCACAGCTGCCGCCAGTCACGAAATGGCGTCGATTGGGATGTCCACAACGACAACTCCGGCCCTTCGGCCGCGTAGGAGGCATACTCCATCGATCCAGCGTAGTGCTGACGCCGCCGCATTTCCTCGTCGACCTTGCCGACCAGCAGATCGATGAACTTCGGGTGAAGCAGCACCCCGCTGGTGATGCTGCCGCCGTCCTGGGCGTAAGTCCGGTTAAGGCGCCGCGGCAGAAGATCATGCGCGCCGGCTTTGTAGACGAAGCCCGCCTGCCAATGCACCAACGGGATCTTGTTGAGCGCAGGCGCCCAGCGCGGGCTGTCCGCGAAGAAGATCCGCATGCGCGGCCCGCCCTGCACCCAAAGGTTCCGATACCTTGGATCGCGGCTGACATAGTAATTGTTTGCGTCAAACCAGCAGGCAGCCCTCGTGGGATCAGCATCCGGCGTCGCGCGGGTGGCTTCCACGCTGCCGGACCCGTACATGTCCAACAAAAGGGTGCCAAAGCTATCGCGGCCCTGATCCTCCAGCCAACGGCAAAGGGCCGGCAGTTTGCGGGTATCGTGGTGCGGATAGATCAGCAACTCGTCAGGATCGGCCACCAAGATCCAACGCCCGACGCCGTACCGGGACAGCAACCAGTTCAGCCAGTCCACCCCAAACCGAGAGGCGCGGTAGCTGCCACGCGTCTGCCAAAGCGAGACATCTGGCATTCCGTGCAACAGATCTGCCGTACCGTCTTCTGATCCGTTATCGACAATCAGAAAATGCACCACGCCCAGATCGCGATAGTGTTTCAGGAACCAGGGCAGCCTGTGCGCCTCGTTGCGCACCGTCGAGAACAGGATGGGCCCAGGCGGCATGGCGGAGGTGCGATCGAAGACGCGGCGCAATTGCAAACCCTTGACGCGCGCGCGGACCTGAAGTGCGCGACGCTCCAGCCGAAGCTCCAGCCGTCTAAGGCCGCCTTTCAGGCCCATGGGATGCCGTCCCGGTCTTCTTCCCGAGTGTGTGGGTTCTACCCCGCAGATGCCTCGTGCACCAGAATGGTTTCCAAGAGGTTCTCGACTTGGCCGAAATGGGTCTGCCACGTTGGCGGCGACCACTTTCGCAACCGATCGGTCTGCGCGTCACGTAAAGCCGAGCCCTGGGCGGCATAGTTCAAGATTACCCGCAACCACCGAGCCGCATCGGTCGGGCAAAGGTATTCTGGCACCTCAGCGCCGACCTCGCGCAGCGCCGGCAGATCTGATGCAATCACCGGGCATCCCGCTGCCAATGCCTCAGCAAGCGGCAATCCGTACCCCTCGGCAAAGCTGGGCATCAACAGCGCACGGCTGCGCGCAAGAAGACCACGGATCTCAACATCGCTCAGAGATCCATGTTCCAGAACCGTCCGGCCAATGATCTGATGAGAGTCCAAAATGTCGAAGACGGCGCGATTCTCCCATCCGCGCCGGCCGATGATGTGCAGGATCGGGGTAGCCTCGGCCATCTCGGCGGCCATCGCCGCCCAAAGCTCCAAGAGCAATTGGTGGTTCTTGCGCGGCTCAACGGTGCCAAGGATTATGAACTCCGCCCGGCTATTTGTTTTCGTTCCCACAGGTGCATCGGCGCTAGGCATCTCGATCCCCAGGGGCACGGCATGTACACGCGTCCGCGCAGCCGGGACGTGTCGGGCCAATGCCTGCGCCGTGTCCGACGAATTCGCCAATATCAGGTCGGCTTTGGCGATGGTCGACAGTTTCTCGCGGAACTTCTCGGTGGTGCTGGCTCGGCAGTACTGCGGGTAATCCAGGGGGATCGTGTCATGAACCATCGCCACGGCGCCAAAACCCGCCGAGCGGATTGCGTCAAAATCTGATGCGCCCAGATTGTCGTGACCGACATTCAAGTAGACACCGCCTTCGGGGGCAATCTTGCGTAGTCGCGCGATCAGCACGGCAGGCCGGCGCGCCTGAAACAGCGCCTCTGCCCGGACCAAAGACTGCGCCCGCCGAAGGGGCGTCTCTCGCGTGGGGCGTAGAATTGCGGGCAAGTCCAACGGCGGCGTCGGTCCCGCACGCTCCAACCAACTGAGCAATCGGGCGACCGTCTCGCCGTTCAAGAGATACTGATTTCCGTCAAAACGGCAAAGGTACAGCGCGTCTTGTCCCTGTCCCCAGGCGATATAGGCGCGCTCGACGCGGTCGATGCCGGTCGGTTGGGCCAACCTGGCCCGCGATACCGTCCGCGAGACGTCGATCAGCAGTTTGGGCGGCCTATGGGCCATAGCGCCCCGAACGGTGCCAACGCCAGGCATCGGAAATGGTCTCATCCAGCCGAACGCGCCGGGGCTGCCAGCCCAGCACTTCTTGGGCCTGAACCGACCCTGAGACCAGCCGCATGGCATCGCCCTCCCGCCGGTCACCCTCGACAATGGAAATCGTGTGGCCAGTGACCTGCTGCGCCGTCTCCAGCACTTCCTGGACCGAGTGTCCCTGACCCGAGCCCAGATTCAACGCCAGCGACCTGCCACCCTCCAAAAGCCATTCAACGCCGCGCACGTGCGCTTCGGCCAGATCCATCACGTGGACATAGTCGCGGATGCAGGTGCCGTCCGACGTGGCATAGTCCCGACCAAAGACGGTCACGTTTGGACGGTCGCCGAGCGCGGCATCCAAAGCAATCGGAATCAGGTGTGTCTCGGGCCGATGATCTTCGCCGATCTCTCCGTCGGGGTCTGCCCCCGCCGCGTTGAAATAGCGGAAGGCCACAGAACGCGTCCCAAACGCCGCTTCCTGATCGGCCAGCATCTCCTCGACGACCAGTTTGTTGCGGCCATAGACGCTGAGGGGGGCCTTTGGGCTGTCTTCCGTCAATACGTCACCATCGGCATCGCCAAAGATCGCGCAAGTCGACGAAAAGACGATTGCGTCGACGCCGGCAATACGCGCCGCCTGAAACAGGCTGGCCGAACCGCCGATGTTGTTGGACCAGTAGACATCTGGGAACTGGGCCGACTCGCCAACTGTACTGAGCGCGGCGAAGTGCAGAACGGCGTCGGGGCGATGATCCGCGAAGGCCGAGGCCAGGGCATCACCGTCGCGTAGGTCGCCTTCCACGAAGGGGCCAAACCGTACCGCGGCCCGCCAACCCGTTGACAGATTGTCATAGACGACCGGTACGTGCCCGGCGGCAGCCAGTGCCTTGCAGGCGTGGCTCCCAACATAGCCCGCCCCGCCGGTGACTAGAACTGTCGCCATCTGCCTAGCCGTTGCCCACTGTAGATTGCAAAAACGCACGGAATTCAGCCGCCAAATCATCGCGGCGAAGCGCGAATTCCACCGTCGCCTGAAGATAGCCGGACTTTGAACCACAGTCGTAGCGGTCACCCTGGAACTTGAAGCCGTACACCGGGAAGCCCGCATCGATCTGCTCGGCGATGGCATCGGTCAGTTGGATCTCCCCGCCAGCCCCGGTCTTGCCTGCCGATAACGTCTCCATCACCCGTGGGGTCAAAATGTAGCGTCCGATCACGGCGACGTTCGAAGGTGCCGTCTCGGGCGAGGGCTTCTCGACCAGACCGCGGGCTCGGACCATATCGCCCGTCGTCTCCGCCGGGTCGATGACACCGTAGGACGAGGTCTTGTCCTTCGGCACCTCCATCGCGGCAACCATACAGCCGCCGCCACCGTGTCTTTCGTAGGCATCAGCCATCTGGGCCAGGCAATGCTTGTCGCCGAGGATCACGTCATCGGGCAGGATTACCGCGAACGGCTCGTCGGCAATCAAACGGCGCGCGCACCATACCGCGTGTCCAAGACCCAAGGCTTCCTGCTGGCGGATGTAGGCGATTGCACCTGACGGCATGGTCGAATTCTTGACCTCGTCCAGCAGATCCGTCTTGCCATCCTCACTCAGGCGGCGCTCCAATTCTGCCGCGCCGTCGAAGTAATCCTCCAGCGCGGATTTCCCCCTGGCTGTGACAAAGATGAATTCTTCGATGCCGGCGGCGCGGGCTTCATCGATGGCGTATTGAATCAGTGGCCGATCGACCAAAGGCAGCATCTCCTTGGGTATGGACTTGGTCGCAGGCAAGAACCGCGTTCCCATGCCAGCGACCGGGAAGACGGCGGTGCGTATTTTCTTAACCATGTCGAACAAGCTCCTTCGATGGCGTCGTCTCGTGCGTCACGCGGCATAACGCATCCGGGTGACATCTATACCGGCTCCTAGCCGGGAACGGTCGAAACCTGGTTTTCAGCGGGTTTCAGATCTGCGGTTTGCGGTAAATGCGTGGGACGGCTCGTCAACTTTGCCGCATCAAGCAATCGGTCAACGGCTTTTTCCAGGGGCAGTTTCGTCCCGGGTGCCGCCCGCGCGTAGAGGGGCCCCGTGTGCTGTGGCAAGCTGATGGGCTCTGCCGTCAGCTCCGGATAGCAGGTCAGGACAATGTCGAACCGCCGACGCGCGGCCGCGCGGGCAATCTCTGCCCGGGCGCGGCCTGCGCGCCCGATCACCCAACGTCCCTCGTGTCGCTGATCCAGTCGCCAAGTGCCCCCTCGGTGCCACCAGACACCATCTTCAAAGCTGACACTCAACCGCTTGTGACCCGACCGAAACCCGATGAAGCTGACCCGAGCGCCGCAGGAGGCCAGACGACGGGCCAGGGATGCCGCCCGCAACTGGTCGCTGACACCCCAACCAGAGCATATGGCCACCGACACTGAAGGAACCGGCACTTGGAAGCGCTGGAACTTTGGTGGCACCGCGTCAGCATCCAGCGGCAACGTGGCGGAACGGGCCAGGCCGTCAGTGATGCCGTCAGTGATCTGACGGCGCAATTGCTCGCGCTCGCGGCAGCGGATCAGTCCAAGCCGGATATAGGGATCCAGCTCCCAGATCTTTTCTTCGCGGAAGCGCATCAACTCCTCGGCCACCTGATCACCTGGCAAATGACGTCGGCAGAAGTATGCCTTCGAGGCGGCAATCTGGAAAAGGTTGCGCGGCGTGCGCAGGCTGTCGCGCACAGCATTGGCTTCTCTCAGGTGGTGAACCTCTGCCGAGCGGACAAAAGCAGCATCCCACCCGGCTTCGGCCAGCCGCAACATGATGTCTGTTTCGTCCAGATAATATCTGATGCTCTGGTCAAATCCACCGACGGACAACAATGCCTCGCGCCGGAACGCCGAGTTTGCACCCATCGTTCCGATGAACTGATCGCCGTACATCTGGCTGTCAGCATCGAAGACCCGAACTTCGTCGCGCACCGGCAAGGGTTCCTCGACGGCAGCACGGTTGAAAAGCCCTCCAGCCCATTCAATCCGCACGCCATCGTCTTTGCGCACCAAGCCACCGACGCCCCCGACGCTGCCAAAGCGGAAGGCTCGGGACAACCGGCGCAACCAATCAGGCTCGGGCACGGCGTCATCGTCGATGAACGCAATGATATCGCCGGCAGACGCCTCGACTGCCAGGTTACGAGACCGACAGATATTGGCATCGGGGAACGAAACGTACTTGACCTGGTCCACCAGCCAATCTGGCAAGGCATAGCTATCGAGCGACGGCTGATCGCCCACCACGACGACTTCGAAGTTCGAATGATCAAGTTGCGAAACGGCCGTCAACACACGTTTCAACAGCGTTGGTCGGCGATGGTTCAAGACCGCCACCGAAAAGGACAGGCCCCGCCCAGCACCGCTCATGCAATGCCCCGCTCGGCCAGGGCCGCTTCAACCCGAGGGGTGTCTTCTGGATTGTTCAGTTCCCAGAACGTGGCCCCGCATGCGTCGACTTCGACGCATTGGACCGGCACGCCGTTCTCCATGAAACGCAACTGCTCCAAGCCCTCCAGGCGCTCCAGTGGGCCCGGCGACATGGCGGCATACTGTTTCAGGGCCGCTGGTCGGTACGCATAGACGCCGACATGATGGAACACCGGGCACTCTCCTTCCTGGAATGTGCGGCCGTCGGTGTAGGGGATAACTTCCTTGGAAAAGTATAACGCCCGTCCGGTTTGGTCGAAAACGGCCGTTGTTGCCCCGACCCGGTCCGCTCGGCGGTCATCTCGGAAACTGTCTAGCGCGCGCTGATCGCAGCGCAGTACCGGTGTCGCGACATGTATTTCCGGGGCGTCCCGCATGCTGGCAATCAAGGCCTCGACAAACCATGGCGGCGTCAACGGTGCGTCGCCCTGCAGGTTCACCACGATGTCGGGGGGTGTGTCGAACGCCGCCAACGCTTCGGCCGTCCGCTCCGTCCCGTTCGCAGCCTCGGGCGCGGTCATGGCGATGTCCGCGCCGATCCGCATCGCCTCATCCGCGATGCGCGTGTCATCGGTTGCTACCAGCACCTTGTCGACACCGGTGACGGCCTTGGCGGCCTCCCATGACCGCGCGAGCAGTGTTTTCACCTCACCGCCTGCCCCCCGCAGCGGGGCCAGCGGTTTACCGGGAAACCGGCTGGACGCATACCGCGCCGGTATCACGATGGCGACGCTCACCCCAGGTTTATGCCGGTGCGCATAAATTTACACCGGGCGCGTAGGCCAGGAAGAACGGGTTTTCGTACCCGGGCTTGCCATAGCCAAGCGGCGCGTGATCGTCGAAACGAACAACATGTCCTCCGGCCGCCCGCAGCACTGCGTGACCGGCTGCAGTGTCCCATTCCATCGTGCGGCCCAGGCGCGGGTAGAAATCCGCCTCGCCTCCCGCCACCAGGCAGAATTTTAATGAGGATCCGGCAGAGGCAAAGTCGCCGACCTTGTACTTGCCGATGTAGTCGTCCGTTGCCTGATCACGGTGCGACTTCGACGCAACGACCGTCAGTGCCTGATTATCAGGGGTCGAGATCTGTAGACGCTTGGCCGAACCGGCAGCAATCCGATGTGCATCGGTCGTACCAAGCTCGACGGCGACCGGCCCACGGGTCGCCCAAAGTCTGCCCAGCGCCGGTGCGTAGACGACGCCTGCAACAGGAACGCCGCCTTCTATGAGCGCGATGTTCACGGTAAAATCGGTGCGCCGGTTGACGAATTCCTTCGTGCCGTCCAACGGATCCACTAGAAAAAAACGATCCAAACCATTGGTAGCATGGCTTTCTGCCGATTCCTCAGTCACGGCGTGTATGCCAGGAAACGTCGCCGCAAGACCATCACCAATGATTTTGTCGGCAGCCAGATCCGCCGCAGTCACCGGGCTTTGGTCCGCCTTTGCCGATGTCTCCATTGCGCCAGAGTGGAAGATCTCCATGATCGCGGCACCACCCTCCAGGGCCAGCTCCGTCAGCTGCGACTCAATCAGTTCAATCTCCGAAGCCATTTGTACCCCTCAATTCACCGGCTATACACAGTCTGTAGGTTAACCGTATGGAAGTTGACGCCGGTTTAGCGGCGGTATTACGCGTGGGAAAGGCCTAAAAAGGCTTTGAAGGGCAACGGATCATATGTTCGGTGACCAAAGCGAAGGTGGTGTAAAGCAGGGCTTCTGGACCGCACTGGTTGCGTTCCTCACCCTGACCTACTCGCTGGTGGTCCGGGACTTGCGCACGGAACACAAGAACGCCTCACTCGGCATTCTGATTTCCGTGGCCCAGCCGCTAATGGCAGGTCTGATCTTCTACTTCTTCATCATGATGATCGGCGGGGGCATGGCCAAGGTCCGTGGCGACTACATGACCTTTGTTCTGATCGGGTTTGTCATCTTTTTTATGCACGTCCGCACCGTGGGTCAGGTGACCAACGCACTGCGCGAGGATATGCTCAACCACCAGCGCCTGTCCCCGTTTCTGCTGGTGTCGGTCAAAGCGATTAGCTCTGGCTACAAGATCGTGCTGGCCTTGCTGATCCTGATCGCGATGAACTACCTGCTGCGCGACGTCTATGAAATGCAGGACCTACTGCTCTTCATGAGCGTGATGTTCTGGTGCTGGGTTGGCGGTGTCGCCGTAGGGATCGTCTTTCTGGCGGCCGTTCGCTACTTCACGTGGGGCACAATCCTGCAGGCCGCCTACATCCGGTTGATGTTCTTCACCTCGGGCAAGTTCTTCGTTGCGAACATGATCCCCGGCAACATCCGGCCGCTGATGGATTGGAACCCCCTCTACCACCTTTTGGATCAAGGGCGCGACGCGGCTTTCGTTAACTACACAGCCCGGACAACGTCGATGGAATATCCGATCGGCATATTCCTGGCGGTTTTGGTCGTTGCCATGATGATCGAGCATTTTGTGCGCACAAACTACAGTCAAAGCCACATGCTGGGAGGCTGACGTAACGACAGCCTGATCGCTACCGCCTTGCGGGGGCGTGATGGCCGCCTATTTCCTGGCCATGAGCATTCAGACGGTAAGGAACCTGTGATGCGGCGGCGCGGATTTCTGGCGACCGGTTTGGCGGGGCTTTTGGGTGGCTGTATTGCGGGACCGGTCCCGCGCCTTTCGGCTGACGAAATCAGCGGCCGTTGGCCAGCTATTGGCCGCTTTGTCACGGCCTACGGTGCCCGGATCCATGCCTGGGATCAGGGAACAGGCCAGCCCGTGGTGCTGATCCATGGGGCCTCCGGCAATCTGCGCGACTGGACCTTCTCGGCCGGCCCCCGCCTATCTCAGCGGTACCGCACAATTGCCTTTGATCGCCCGGGGCTCGGCTACTCCGACCGTCCTCAGGGCACCGGCGGCGACCCGGCCACGCAGGCACGAGTGCTCATGGCGGCAGCGAAGGAACTGGGGGTCAAGCGCCCAATCGTGGTCGGACACTCCCTGGGGGCCGCCGTTGCAATGGCCTGGGCCCTTGCCGACCCCGACGGTATTGCCGGCGTCGTCACCGTCTCCGGCACCGTCATGCCATGGAGCACGCGCCCCATGCTGGCCGAGATGATCGGCTTGGACCAACTGCTCATCGGCGTTTACTTTGATTACCTGCAGGCCAGCGCGGCCAAAGGCGGGATCGAGCGTTTTGTCCAGCGGATCTTCCGACCGCAGAGCCCCCCACCCGGCTATACTGACTACGTGGGCGGCCCGCTTTCGTTGCAGACAAAAGCACTTGCGGCCAACAAGGCCGACATCGCGGCACTCAATACCGGCCTCCGGCGTATGTCGCCGGACTATCACCGCCTCAATCTGCCAATTGAAATAGTCAGCGGCATCGAAGACTTCATCATCAATCCCGATCGTCAGCCCCGCCCGCTGGCCGAGCGTCTCAAGAACCGGCGCCTGACCCTTCTGCCTGGCGTGGGCCACATGGCGCATCATGTGGCCGAAGATGAAGTAATCGCCGCTATTGACCGGATCGCGGCCGTCGCGTGATCCGCCGCGCTCTTCTGACCGCGGACACCCCGGCTGCAACGGCGGCCTCCGGATCCGCTGGACCAATCGCCAGCCAATGGCCACCGCTCGGTGCGTTTCTGCGGGTTCACGGCAAGCGCGTCCACTACTGGACGTCCGGCGCTGGGCCCCTGGTGGTGCTGGTGCACGGGGCGTCCGGCAACTTGCGCGATTGGACCTTCGCGCTGGCACCCAGGCTTGCCCAAACCCACCGGGTCGTGGCGTTTGATCGGCCGGGGTCTGGATATTCGGAAAGGTTAGACCGGGATGGCTGGCTGCCTGTTCGCCAGGCAGATCATCTTCGGGCCGCGCTTTGCCAGATCACCGATGACGACCCCATCGTCGTCGGTCACAGTTGGGGCGGGGCATTGGCCATGGCATGGGCGCTCGACGCAGCAGACCGCACACGCGGCGCCGTGGTGCTCTCCGGGGCGACAATGCCCTGGGGTGGTGCACTCAGCACGCACTACAGCCTGCTCGCATCCCGGTTTATCGGTCCGCTTGCGGCACGGATGTTCTCGTCGCTCGCGACCGAAGCGCGGGCAAATCACGCAATTGCGGACATCTTTGCCCCGCAGCAGACACCAGACGGCTACGGGGCTCACATTGGCATTCCTCTGGCGACGCGTCCGACCACGCTCCGCCACAACGCGCAGGATCTGGTCCATCTGAACACGGCACTTACCGAACAATCGCGCCGCTACCCGAAATTGGATCTCCCGGTCGAGGTCTTGCACGGCTCAGCTGACAGCATCGTTCCCGCTGACATCCACGCCAAGGCAATGGCCCATTTGCTGCCAAACGCCCGCCTCACAGTGTTGGATGGAATCGGGCACATGCCCCACCACGTCGCTACGTCGCAAACACTTGCGGCGATCTCCCGGCTCTCCGGCACGCCCGTGACGTAAGCGCCAGCACCTGCGCCCGCCCCGGACAGGGCGGGCGCAGGGAATCTCGTGTTCCGAGCCGCTTGCGGCGCGGAAGCCCGATTGGTGCGATCCAAGCGCTTGGAAGCCGAGACATCGCATCCCGTTGCATCGGCGGGCACATGCGAATATCTCGACCGGACATCAAAGGTGACTTTCCATGGGCATCCCCGATCCGACCGCTGATCCCCAGTTCTACCAAGGCGTCCCTCTGCGCCGCTTCATGGCTTTTCTGATCGACAGCGTGGTGATCGCAGGCCTTTGGATCGTCGGCGCCATCGCCTTTTCGGTCATCACATTGGGCTTTGGCACCGTCCTCATCGGCCCCTTGCTCTTCTTCATCGCCTTTCTCTACCGCTGGCTTCTGCTGGCAAAGCGCTCAGCAACGCTCGGCATGCAGGCGACCGGCATCGAAGTCCGCGATGAAGCCGGCAATCACCTGACCTCCGGCCAGGCCGCCATCCACACGGCAGGCTTCATGCTCACGATCGCTTTTCTGCCACTTGCGATCATCGGATGGATTCTGATGGCCAGTTCGCCCGAGCGCCGCGCGATGCACGATCTGCCCCTCAGCACGGTCGTGATCAACAAGCCCGCATGACCGGCAGTAGTGCGTCCGACTTACCGCACTTGCGACTTTCTGGTGGGACAGTCCAGACGAGCCGTGACATGCCGAGAAATTCGGCTATCGTCGGGCAGAATCGGAGGCCATTACAGGCATGAGCCACCACGAATCATCGCTGAAGGCGCAGTTCTATCTGACAGCCCCGCAACCTTGCGCTTACCTAGACGGGCGCGAGGAACGGAAAGTGTTCACCACGCTCAACGGTGGATCGGCGATCTCGGTGAACAACGCGCTCAGCCAAAAAGGCTTTCGCCGCAGTCAATCGGTGATCTACCGCCCCGCATGCGTCGGCTGCTCTGCGTGTATGTCGATCCGCATCCCGGTCGAAACGTTCAAACCAAATCGCAGCCAACGTCGCATCCTTAAGCGAAACGCCAAGTTGATCCGCCGTCCCTGCGAGGCCTGGGCGACCGAGACGCAGTTTGCCCTCTTCCGCCGTTATCTTTCCAGCCGTCATGCTGACGGCGGCATGGCTGACATGGACGCCTTCGATTACGCCTCGATGGTGGACGAGACACCCGTGAACTCGGTCGTCGTCGAATACGTCATGGAAGACTCGGAAACGGGCGAAAATCAGTTGATGGCCGCGTGCCTGACCGACGTACTCGGCGATGGCCTGTCGATGGTCTACTCGTTCTTCGATCCCTCGGATAACGGGCGCAGCCTGGGCGCTTACATGATCCTCGACCACGTCGAGATGGCACGCGAAATGCGGCTCGATCACGTCTATCTCGGCTACTGGGTCTCCGGGTCACGCAAAATGGACTACAAGATCGCCTATCGGCCGTTCGAGCTGTGCGATGGCACGCGTTGGCATCGGTTCTCGTCGCGGGAAGAGATCGACGAATGGCAGCTGCGCCGCTTCCAGGTGCTGCAAGACCGCATTCTGGGCTGAGTCAAAACGCAACTCATGCCGTCAAAGGCTTGATCTGGAAGCCCTTTGCTGTATCGCTGATAGTCCAAGGGCGAAAGCCTGACCGTACAGTATGGGGGGAGCCGTGCGCCGTCGGTCATTCCTGACGCATGCCGCAGCCGTATCCGGCACAGCAGCACTTGCCACACCAGCCTTATCTCAGGGGCGCCAAGAAGTGCGCCTCGCCACCACATGGCCGCGTGACTTCCCCGGGTTGGGCACGGGCGCCCAGCGCGTTGCAGATCGCATTACCCTGACGTCTGAGGGACGCCTCACCGTTAAGCTCTTCGCGGCAGGCGAGCTGGTCCCGGCCTTTGACAGCTTCGATGCCGTCGCGAACGGCGATGCCGAGATGTATCACGGAGCCGACTACTACTGGCAGGGCAAGCACAAGGGCTTCAACTTTTTCACGTCGGTGCCGCTGGGCCTCACCGCCAAGGAACTGAATTCCTGGGTCCTGTTCGGGGGCGGCCAACAGCTTTGGGACCAACTGTCCGGAGAGTTTGGGATCAAACCCTTTCTGGCTGGGAACACTGGTGTTCAGATGGGCGGGTGGTTCCGTAACCCGGTCACTTCACTGGATGATATCCGCGGTCTCCGGATGCGGATCCCGGGCCTGGGCGGTGAGACACTGCGCCAGCTGGGGGCCGAGCCTGTCTCGTTACCCGGCGGCGAGATCTTCGCCGCCCTGCAAGATGGCCGGATCGACGCCACCGAATGGGTCGGCCCTTACAACGACTTGGCCTTTGGCCTGCAGAAGTTTCTCAAGACGTACATGTACCCGGGTTTCCACGAACCCGGAACGGCGATCGCGCTCGGCATCAACAAAGCCTGGTGGGACAGCTTGCCAGAGGCCGACCAACTGTTGATCCAGGCCTGCGCCGAGACCGAGAACGACATGATGATCGCCGAATACAATGCCAACAACGGCGCCTCGATGCGCGAGTTAGCAGCTGAGCACGACGTCACGGTGACCCCCTTCCCACGCGAAGTGTGGGACGAGATTGCCCGTGTCGGCGATCAGGTCGTTGCCGATGTCGCGAAAGGCGATTTGCTCGGAGCCCGCATCTACAACAGCTACCAGCGCTTTCGCCGGTCTGTGGCTGGATGGTCCGAGATTTCGGACCAGGCGTATCTCCGGGCGCGGGCCGACGCGTTCGGAACCGGCTGAGGAGGCCCGCATGAAGGACAACCTTTCTCGCCGATCAATGCTGGGGGCCGCCGCCATGGCTCCTTTGGCGACACCCGCTTTGGCGCAAGGGGGCGCACGCACGCTCAGCCTGGTCACGTCGTGGCCCCGCGACTCCCTGATTATTCCGCAATCGGCCGAACGCATCGCCGCGACGATTACCCAGCTGACGAACGGTCAGATAAACTTCGAAGTCTTCCACTCGGGCGAGAAGGTCGCGCCCTTTGAAGTGCAGGATGCCGTCGGTGCAGGCGCCGCAGACTGTTACCATTCGGTCGAGCAATACTTCATCAAGAAACACCCGGCCTTCGTCTACTTTTCTGCTGTGCCGTTCGGCATGGTCCCTCACGAGATGTCAGGGTGGCTGAAGTTCGGCGGCGGCCAGGCTCTTTGGGACGAGCTTGCCGGACAGTTCGGCGTCACGGCGCTGATGGCGGGCAGTCCCGGCGCCCAAATGGGAGGATGGTTCCCAAAGCCGATCAACACGCGCGCTGACCTAGAAGGTATTCGCTTCCGCATTCCGGGCGCCGCCGGCCAGGTCTACGCGGCGGCGGGGGTGGAGACGGTAAATCTGCCAGGGTCGCAGTTGGTGGACGCCTTATTCGGCGGCGAGATCGATGCCGTCGAATGGATCGGCCCCTATCTCGACTTGGACTACGGCTTCGTGAAGCTACTGCCCCATTACATGTATCCGGGGTGGCACGATCCGGGCGGCATCCGCTCGTTTGGGGTGAACAAAGCCCTCTTCGATAGTTTGACCGAGACCGAGCGCGAAATCTTTCGCCTGGCGGCCTCACGCGAAAACTCGTTGCTTGAGGCCGAACTCAACAAGCTGAACGGGGAATCTGTCGTTTCCATGAAGCGCGAGTACGGAGCTGAAACACACAAGTTTCCCAAGGATTTCCTGGCAGACCTTTACAGGCTTTCGCAGGAGACAATGGCCCAGACGGCGGCGCACGACGCGTTAGCAGGGCGAATCCACGAAAGCTACTTTGCCTATGTCCAGACAGTTGCCGAATATGCGGCCGTTAGCTCCTCCGCCTATCTTGAGGCGCGCAACGGCGCCCTGAACCTTGCCGAGGTCTCCGTCTACGACTGATCTCACGGCTGCGTGAGCCAGGCTTGCGCCAGATTGTCTATCTACCACGTGGTAGCTCGAAGGGAGGGCCTATCTATGGATAGATTGATCAGCGATATCGCCTTTACGGATGCCGTAAAGGCGCGCCAAGAGCAGATGGGCTCGCGCCGCAACCTGGAACGCCGGGCCGCCACACGCGATTGGTCCGACGAAATTACCGCCGATCTCGCCGCCTACCTGGCCGAGCGGAACAGCTTTTACATGGCGACGGTATCCTCCGACGGGCACCCCTACATCCAGCACCGTGGCGGGCCGAAAGGCTTCCTAAAGGTGCTCAACCCAAAACAGCTTGGTTTTGCCGATTTCGCCGGAAACCGTCAGTACATCTCCACTGGCAATCTCGACGGGAATGACCGTGTCCACCTCTTCGTCACCGACTATGCCAACAGCCAGCGCATCAAATTGTGGGGACGGGCGCAGGTGGTCGATGACGACCCCGCGATGCTCGCCCAACTCACCGTTGCCGGTTACCAGGCCAAGCCTGAGCGCGCCTTCCTGATCGATGTCGAAGCCTGGGATTCCAACTGCCCGCAGCACCTCCCCGAGCTTCACTCGGTCGACACGATCCAGATGGTCACCACCAAGATGGGTCAGCAGATCGCGCAGCTACAGGCAGAGAACGCCGAACTAAAGGCCTGGTTGGGCGACAAAAAACCCGATTAATCACTCAACGGCGATACCGTGTCGTCATGACATAGTCCTGGCCTGGCCCCTGCATCTGCCAGCGGTTCAACCAGCTTTCGTGTCCAAAATCGTACGAGATTTCATAAGCTGAGTCGCCGTCGATCTGCAGCGCAATTGGATCCCGGGTCAGAAAGTCGTGGAACGGCTGGCCGTCGGCATAGCGCACGTCAATCCGGTCACCGCCCGGAAATCGCCACAGCGCCGTCCGTCCCGTATGATAGTCGGCACCGTTGAAGCGCAGCACGCCGTTCTCGACACAGGTCAGCCCCTCACCATCGAACACAAATTCGGCCTGGCCCCAAACCTCGCCAATCACGCCTTCGCGCACATTTTCGATGATGCGGACCAGCTGCCAGGGGCCTTCGAAATAGCTCTGCGTTGCGCCGATCATGCGGCGCGTGCTACCCCGCCCACGCGTCGATTTCAACGAAAGAGCCCCGCATGATCCCCCGCTATTCCCGGCCGGAAATGGCCGCGATCTGGTCGCCCGAGACCAAGTTCCGCATTTGGTTCGAGATCGAAGCGCACGCCTGCGATGCTCAGGCCGAACTGGGGGTGATTCCGCACTCGGCAGCAGAAGCGGTTTGGACCGCCAAGGACGTCGAGTTTGACATTGACCGGATCGACGAGATCGAGCGCGAGACAAAGCACGACGTGATCGCCTTCCTGACCCATCTGGCCGAGCATGTGGGACCAGAGGCGCGCTTTGTACACCAGGGGATGACCTCATCCGACGTGTTGGACACCTGTTTCAACGTCCAGCTGGTGCGCGCCGCCGACATTCTACTGAGCCAGATGGACAAGCTGCTAGCGGCTCTGAAGGCCCGTGCCCACGAGCACAAGGACAGCATCTGCATCGGGCGCAGTCACGGCATCCATGCCGAACCCACCACCTTCGGCCTGAAACTGGCACAGGCCTATGCCGAGTTTGCCCGCAACCGAAGCCGCCTTGCCGATGCCCGGCAAGAAGTCGCGACCTGCGCGATCTCGGGCGCGGTCGGCACCTTCGCGGCGATCGATCCTGCGGTCGAGACCCATGTGGCCAAAGCGATGGGCCTGAGCGCCGAGCCGGTTTCGACCCAGGTTATCCCCCGCGATCGGCACGCCATGTTCTTTGCGGTCCTCGGCGTCGTGGCCTCCTCGGTCGAGCGGTTGGCCACCGAGATCCGCCACCTTCAACGCACCGAGGTCCGCGAGGCCGAGGAGTTCTTCTCGCCAGGGCAAAAGGGCTCGTCGGCCATGCCGCACAAGCGCAATCCAGTGCTGACCGAAAACCTGACGGGGCTCGCCCGGCTGGTGCGGGCCTTTGCCCTGCCGGCCATGGAGAACGTGGCGCTTTGGCATGAACGCGACATCAGCCATTCGTCGGTCGAGCGGAACATCGGACCTGATGCGACCGTCACGCTGGATTTCGCTCTGGCCCGCCTGACGGGCGTGATCGAGAAGCTACTGGTCTATCCCGACCGGATGCGTGCCATCGTCGATCAGACCGGCGGCCTAGTGCATTCCCAGCGGGTGCTGTTGGCGCTGACCCAGGCTGGGATCAGCCGCGAGGACGCCTACCGGCTGGTGCAGCGCAACGCCATGCGGGTTTGGGAGGAAGGCGCCGATTTCCGGACGGAGCTGCGCGCAGACGCAGACGTGACCGCGGCGCTGTCTGATGATCAGATCGATGCGCTGTTCGATCTGGATTATCATACGAAACACGTCGACACGATCTTTGCGCGCGTCTTCGGTAACGATACCCCTTAGACGTTTTTTCATCCAAATCTGGGCATTTATCGTCTGAAGTTGATACGGGGACTTCAGATGAAACACTTCGCTTTGGCGGTCATTCTGGCCGCCACGACCGGTTGTGCCACGGTAATGAACGGCACGTCGCAACAGATCTCGATCAGCAGCAATGCCAAGGATGCGCTGTGCGAGGTGGTGCAGAACGGGGTTGAGGTGGTGCCGCCCCAGCGCGCGCCGGCAACGTTCCTGGTGCCGCGACGCGCCGGCAACCTGGTGGTGACGTGTTCCGCCGACGGCTACGAGCCGAACACAGTCGCCTTGATCGCCGGCAAAAGCCCCCTGGCCGTCGGCAGCGCGGTGGCTCTGGGCGCGACTGGCCCGGCATTCAGCCTGGCGGGCGTCGGAGCCGACGCGGCAACCGGCTCCTGGCACGAATATCAAGACCGCGCTTACGTCTACCTGATCCCGAAATCCCCGACTTAGGTACGCAAATCTGCGCCCGACCGGGTGCAGTTTTAGCGGATTTGCAAGACTTGACGCCGACCATCACGCACTGGTCGGCGGCGATAGTGGTATGGATAAGCAGGACAGCCAGATACGGTCGGGAAACAACGGTGCCGATAGGCAGCGCGGCGGTCGGCGCCCGCTGATGTCGCCTGCCCGCTTTCTCGAGCTGACCAGCGACGAGGTTGCCCGTGCGTTGCGCTATGACCGCCCGCTATCGGTCGTCCTGATTTCGATCGACAAACTGGCAAAGCAAGTCGCCAGCGGCGATGCCCATGCTGCGATAGCCCGGTTCGACCAGGTCTCTGCCATCGTTATTGATGCGCTGCGCAGCCACGACCGGTCCGGCCGGTTGAGCAAAGGCGAGATCGGGATCCTGATGCCTGAAACAACCCTGAAGCATGTGCGCCCGGTGGCTGAGAGACTGCGCGATCAGATCGTGGACGGGCTGAGCGCATGCGCCCTAGGGGATGTCCACCCAACGGTGAGCGTGGGCGCCGCGGCGGTGTCGCCACGAATGCGCAACCCCTACACGTTCCTGATGTCAGCTATCTTCGAATTGCGACGGGCCAAAAGCCTGGGAGGCAGCCACGTCGCGGTGGCGGAGCCGGACCTGGCGGCGGTAAGTATCCCGCGCTCCGGTCACATCCACTAGGTCGGGGTCAGATCGGACTAGACGCGGACACTGTGCGTCCGCCGACAGATCACTTGATCTTGCCTTCTTTGTACTCGACGTGCTTGCGCGCGACGGGATCGTATTTGCGGACGCTCATCTTGTCCGTCATCGTGCGCGAGTTCTTCTTGGTCACATAGAAGTGGCCGGTGCCGGCGGTCGAGTTCAGCCGGATTTTCACGGTCGTCGGCTTAGCCATGACACATCTCCAATCGAAGCCGGTCCCCCGGCCTTTGAGCGAGCGCCTTACCTACCCATTTGCCGGCTGCTGTCAAGGCTCTGCCCGTGGGATTCGCAGGCGAACGGCGGCCAGACCCAGATAGGCCACAGCGCAGACAGCTGCGAAGTAAAGCGCCCCATCGGGTGGTACGATATCCATCGCCAGGCCCAGCAATAACGGCGCAAACAGCGCGCCCAGTCCATAGCAAAGCACCACGGCCGCGTTCGCCTCGGCCAGGGCGGTGCCTGAATAGCGCGCGCCCAGCTCGACCAATGCCAAGGTGTACATGCCCACAGCCATGCCGCCCCACAGGAAAATGGCCGCCGCGACCCCCCAGAACGCATCCGAGATCGCAACGATCAACAGCGGCATCACCACCGCGACCAAACCCGCCGCCGTGAGCAGATATCGCCGGTCCAACCAGTCGGCCAACCAGCCGATCGGGAGCTGCAGCGCCATGGATCCCGCCGCCAGCCAAAAGACGAACTGCACGGCCGTACTCTCGTCATAGCCTGATCGGATGCCCCAATTGGCAATCAGCCCCATGGCGCCGAATTCTATGACGCCGAACAGCACGACGCCCCACATCACCATGGGGTCCGTCCACAAAAACCGCAGCATGGCCAGGGGTGGCTTCGCTTCCGCGCCATCGGGCTCGGGTGCCTTGCGGCGCGCGACAAGCACCGGGATGGCGCCCGCCAAGATCACGGTCACGGGGATCGCAAAGGTCAGAACGCTGTCCGGGCCCAACCACGCCAACAGCACAGGGCCCACCATGTAGCTGCCGGACAAAACGACGGTGTAGATCGCAACGATCCTGCCGCGGCTGCTGTCGGGTGCCTGAGCGACCAACCAGTATTCCGAGACATAGAAAAGCGCCGTGATCGAGAAGCCCAGCGCAATGCGCAGGCAGCCCCACCACCAGTAATTCTCGAACACGGGGATCGAGGCTGTGGCCAGGGCCATCACAGCGATTGCACTCAACGCCAACGGAACGGCGCCAACGCGCGCCATGATGCCGGGTAGGATCGGCGCTGCCACCACCATGGCGATGGCGGCCAGCGTGTGATTCAGGCCCACCATCATGCCGGTGACGCCCATGCGCTCCAGCAAGAGGGCAAACAAAGGGAAGGTGAACGATATCGCGATCGACAGCACCGCCATGGTCGCCACGGGCGCGGCCCATGGCAGCGCTGCCGAGATTACCGCGCGCATGGTGCTGCCCCGATCGGCGCCACGCCTAAAGCCTGTCGATGAAGGACTTCCCGTCCTGGGTGTAGAAGAAGGGGATCGGGCGATCCGGATCGGGCTGAGCCAAGCGGGCCTCGACCTCGGCCAGAACAACCTCGGTGATGAACGGCAGATCCAGCTTGCGCGCCTCGTCGATTGACAGCCAGCTGAGATGGCTAAGCTCGTCGGCGGCGCCGGAGAAATCATCGGGATCACCGGCGATCCCGGCCGCATCGGTCATGAAAAACCTGGCATCGAACCGGCGCGGCCGTCCCGGCGGCGTGATCGCGCGAAAGACGAAGTCCAGTCCACTCGCGTTAGGCCTGAAGCCCGACGCGTAGAAGGGTGCCCATTCGCTGGGCGCGGCAACCGCGTCGGGCCCGTCGGTCGACAGGGCCAAGCCCGTTTCCTCCCACAACTCGCGGACGGCTGTCAGTGGCAACACCGGCGCCAGCACGGCATCAGACCGGGCGGACAGCTTTTCCAAAGCCAAGGGCGACAGCGGCGCCGCGGCTGTCACCTCGTAATCCTGCGGATCCACCGCACCGCCGGGAAAGACAAACTTCGACGGCATGAAGGCGGCTTTCTTGCCGCGCTGACCCATCAGGACGCGCGCAAGGTCACCATCGCGACGCACAACAATGACGGTCGCGGCGTTCCGGATAGCGTCTTTTGGAGTGTCGGCGGACATGTGGGCCTCGGCCAGAGAAGAACGAGACTATGCGCGAGGCCAAGCCGCCTGTCCAGCGGGCCCGCTCAGCTGGTGCGCTGACCGAATCCGTGCATGCCCGTGGCCCATTGCAGACCTAGCAACATTCCCTTGATCCGCGGCAACAGCGACAGACACGCGGCTGCAGTCAGGGCAGGCCACAGGCCCCAGTGGGCCCAGATCGGCGGCGAAAACACCATCTCGACCGCTACCAACCCGAAAATGATCAATTGAGCTGCCAAAAGCACCGTCAGCAAGGCGGGCAACCAGCCCATACGATGATGGTGCAGAAGCTCACCGCAGACCGGACACGTGCGCCGCACTTGAAGATACCCTTTATACAGGGTCCCTTCGCCACACGCCGGGCAGCGCTTTTGCCAACCAAAATACATCGCGCGCCATACACTGCGCGCACTCAACGGTATGTCTGGGGCGATTTCGACATCGACTTTCATAGGTGCAGGATATGGGGCCGGGTCGGTCGGATATTAGTCGGCAATCTGTCTTGCGGCACCATGTCGCGAAAACCGCATTTGCACAGTGGAGCGACGGAGCACCCGCAGACCGCCGTTCAGGGGGATACCGGACGCCAGCGGGGCGCCCCCTTCTGAACGAGGAATAAATGAACAAAACACTGATGGCAGCAGCCGCCACATCGCTGGCCCTGGCGGCCGGAGCGGCGATGGCCCAGGACGGACAACGCGGCGAGCGGATGTTCGACCGGATCGACCTTAACGGGGATGGAACAATCACCCAGGCCGAAATGGAAGATTTCAGCGCAGAACGCTTCGTTGCAATGGACGTCAACGGCGACGGCCTGGTCAGCCTGACCGAGATGGAAGAAGCCTCCAAACGCCGCAGCGCCGACCGTGCCGGACGCCGCTTTGAACGCCTGGATGCCGACGGCAACGGAGTCGTGGATCGCCGCGAACTGCTGGTGCGTGTCGCCGAACGCTTCGAACGCCTGGACGTAGACGGCAACGGCGCGGTAACGAAGACCGAAGCCAGGGATCAGATGCGCCGTCGCAAGGGCGGCTAGCCGATCCGTTGAGGGGGAGGACGGCCGCTCGATGAGCGCAACCGCCGATGCAGACAAGACCGATCGTGACGCAGAGCTGCTGTTGCAGTTCGCCGCTGGCGATCAGGGCGCGGCCAGGGATCTGACCGCGTCGCTGCTGCCTGGTGCGCTGCGCCAAGCCTGGCGCATGTTGGGCGACCAGGGCGAGGCCGAGGATGTGGCACAGGAGGCGATGCTGCGTCTTTGGAAGCAAGCCTCCGACTGGCGCATCGGCGAGGCAAAGGTGTCTACGTGGCTGTACCGGGTGGTTCATAACCTGTGCATCGACCGCATTCGAAAACGCCGCCCGCAGGTGCCGGTCGAAGATGCGCCGGAACCCGTGGACCCGGACCCGTCGGTCCTGGAGCGCATGGCCGCCAGCGAGCAGAGCAAGATGATCGCGCAAGCGATTGCCACCCTGCCCGACCGCCAGCGCCAAGCCTTGGTCCTGCGCCACTTTGAAGGAATGTCGAACCCCCAGATCGGCGAAGCGCTGGATTGTTCGGTCGAGGCCGTAGAAAGTTTATTGGCCCGGGCGCGCCGGCAACTCGCCAAGATCCTGCGCGAAGAGAAAGAGATGTTTGGCTATGGATGACAAAGCAGAACAGTTCCTGGATCAGGCCTTGGCCAATCTGGCCGAGGAGGTCGCCAAGGCGTCACCGCGACCAGACGCGGACCTGACCGCGCGGGTATTGGCGGATGCGGCAGCGGTGCAGCCACCCCCCGTCGCCGATCCTGTCTCGTCGGTTGAAAACGGCAGCGGCTTCTCTCTGGGCGCCTGGATTTTTGGCTGGGGCGGCGGGGCCGTGGCGGCGCTGAGCCTGTGCTTGGCCCTTGGCGTCGGGGTCGGCATGTCGGGCGGTCAATCTGATTTCATCGGGGGTGACATCCTGGGCGGCGATCTCCTGGCCTTCGGGGGCGATAGTGCGGATTTCGCCATGGCGGCGGATGACGGCCTGCTGTCCGACGATCTGTTGTGACGGCCATGGGCGTGGAAGCGAGAGCATGAACACCGACAACCAAAACACAGACAAACAGAATTCGAACAACCAGAACTCGGACACGCAGGCTCCAGGCCCCGCCCCCGCGGTCGTCCGAACCCGCAGCCCGATCTGGATGCGCGCCTTGCTGATCGCGTCCCTGGCTGTGAACGCCGCGATCATCGGTGTGATCATCGGCAACAAACTGAACGAGCCGGAGCGCCGCGGCGCGGGCCAGCAGATCTCGTGGATCCTGCGCATGGTGCCCGAGGAACGCCGCGAATTTACGCGCTCGCACTTTGGAGAGGTGCGCGACGACCTGCGAAACTCCAGCTTTGACCGGATCGGACACCTGGAACGCATCGTCACGGTCATCCGGACGGAGCCTTTCGCAGCCGGCGAGCTGCGGGCGGTTTTGGAAGTACGTCGCACCTCCAGCACCGATCGGCGCGTGATCGTGCACGAACGGCTGGTCACCTTGTTGGAAGAGTTTGATCCCGCCGAACGGCAGGTCTTCGCCGACAATCTGGAAATGCAGCTTGAGCGTCTGCGCCGCCGCCGCGGCACCCCACCGACGCTTTCCGCAACAGGATCCGGCGGATAGGCCAATTCGGCAGGATACGGTTTGTCCGCACCATGCCATGCCATTTGGCCGTGCTAGGTCTCGGCCCCGCCGTTCACCTGCAACATCTGACCGTTGATGAAGCCACCTTGCTCGGACACCAGCAGGCTCACCATGGACGCAACCTCCGCAGGTTGACCCAAGCGCCCAACCGGCACACGGGATTTCATCCCCTCTATATGCGCCGTCATTTCCGGATCGGCGTGCTCCGATGCGATCGGTCCGGGTGAGACGATGTTCGTCGTGATGCCCCTAGCGCCGAACTCCTTGCCCAGCGACTTGGCCAGCCCCCACAATCCGTGCTTCGAGACCGAGGTTGCCGCCCGCCCATTATAGCCGTGGATCGCGTTCATCCCGGCAAACAGCACGATCCGCCCCCAGCCTTTGGCAACCATGGCGGGTAGCACCGCGCGCGCCAACCAGACCCCGCCGGACAGGTTGATATCCATCACCCGGGTCCAGTCAGCCTCGGACATCTCCAGAAACGGGGCGGCAGGCCGGACGGCGGCGTTATGGACCAAAACGGACACATCGCCCAACGGCGCCGCCGCTGCCAACATGGCGGCGCAGTCGTCAGGCTTGCCGGTATCGCCCATGGCGATGACGGCCTCGCGGCCCTCGGCCCGGACCATGTTGCCTGTCTCGTCGGCAGCCGCCCGGTTCGACAGGCCGTTTACGACCAGATCAAAACCATCTCGGGCCAGCTGTACGGCAAGTGCCCGGCCGATGTTCTGGCCTGCCCCGGTAACCAGGGCGACGCCCTTCGACTGGCTCATTCGGCGGCCCGCGCCGGCGTCGAGAAGGCGTGGCGGACCTGATCCCACTCCTTCGAGCCAACCCGCTCGAAGAGCTCACTCACCAACAGCCCCTCGGTCTGGCTGGGCAGCGTGCCACCCGTCAGATCGGCCAGGACGCTCTCAGCCCGCATCACCATCTCGCGCCAGATGACATCGGGCAGAATCGTGACCGCAAAGCCATGCGCGCGCAGCCCATCCATGGTCACCGGCGGGGTCTTGCCGCGCAGCACCAGATTGAACAGGCAGGGCCCGTCGACGCGTTTGGTCACGGCGGCCAGCTCTTCATCCGTCTTGGGCGCTTCGATGAAGGCGATGTCGGCGCCAGCCGCCAAGGCTGCATTCACGCGTGTCACTGCCTCATCAAAGCCGATCATGGCGTTCGAGTCGGTCCGCGCAATGATCTTGAAGTCCGTATCGGTGCGCGCGGCGGCCGCGGCCCGGATCTTCGCAAGGTAGTCATCCAGCGGAATGATCTCTTTGTCATCCAGATGGCCGCATTTCTTGGGGAAACCCTGATCTTCAATGTGGATTGCCGCCACACCGGCCCGCTCATACTCGCGAATGGCGCGGGTGACGTTCAACTCATTGCCAAAACCTGTATCCGCATCCGCAATCACGGGGATATCCACGGCGGCGGCAATGCGCGCGGCATTGGCCACCATCTCGGTCGCGGTCAAAAGACCATAATCGGGCAGCCCGAAAGACGACGCCGTTCCCGCCCCCGTCATGTAGCAGGCCTGAAAGCCCGCGCGTTCGATCAGCTTCGCGGTAAGCCCGTCAAAGCAGCCGGGCGCCGTAATCATCTCGCCACTGGCGAGTGCTGCGGCAAAGCGTTGGCGGGGTGACTGTTGCCCAGGTGGTTGGGTGGTTGATTGCGTCATGACGATCCTCCCTATCGGCGCGCAATCTATCGCCGCACCCCGCCCACGCAAGAGCGCACAGCGAAGAGATCGCATAACAGATCAGCCAGGAATCGACGGTGATCTACCCGGTAATGGCCAGCCAACTCGCGGCAATGGCAAGCCGTTTATGCGCAGGGTGTGTGCCCTACAGGCACCAGGAGATCAGCAGCCGTTTGGGAAAACCCACCCCCGCAAGCGCCACGAACCCCTGAAACAAGGTGGATGGCATGCCGCACAGCGCCACGGATGACGTCTTTTCGCGACCAGCGAAAAGTCCGTTTCCCTCAATAGCTGCGGGGCATGCCCAGGACGTGCTGACCGATATAGGCCAGGATCATGTTCTCCGAGATCGGCGCCGTTTTATAAAGCCGCGCCTCCCGCCACTTCCGCTCGATCCCGTACTCCGTGGCAAAGGCGAACCCGCCAAAGGTCTGCATGCACGCTTCGCCCGCGGCCCAGGCGGCATCCGCTGCCAGCATCTTGCCTGCGTTCGCCTCGGCGCCGCAGGGCTGGCCGGCATCAAACAGGGCGGCCGCCTTCTGCACCAACAGCTTTGCCGCCTCAGCCTGAGCCCAGGCCTTCGAGATTGGGAACTGCACCCCTTGATTGGCTCCGATCGGGCGGCCAAAGACGACGCGCTCGTTGGCATAGTCCACCGCGCGCTGGGTGAAATACGTCGCGTCGCCCAGGCTTTCATGCGCGATCAGCACCCGCTCCGCATTCATCCCGTCCAGGATGTATTTGAAGCCCCGCCCCTCCTCACCGATCAGCGCGTCGGGGGGCACCTCCAAGTCTTCGATGAAGATCTCCGTGGTGTTGTGGTTGATCATCGCGTCCAGCTTGCGGATCTCCAACCCGTTCCCCAAGGCCTCGCGCATGTCGACCAGAAAACACGAAATGCCATCCGAGCGGCGCTTGACCTGATCTGCGGGCGTGGTGCGCGCCAGCAACAGCATCAGGTCCGAGTGCATGGCCCGGCTGGTCCAGACCTTCTGCCCGTTGATGACGTATTTGTTTCCCTGCAACTCGGCGCGGGTTTTGAGCTGCGTGGTGTCCGAGCCTGTCGTGGGTTCGGTCACGCCGAAGGCCTGCAGGCGCAACTCGCCGCTGGCGATCCCGGGCAGATACTTCTGTTTCTGCTCGGCCGAGCCATGCCTAAGCACGGTGCCCATGGTGTACATCTGCGCATGGCAGGCAGCGGCATTGCAGCCCGCGGCGTGGATCGTCTCCAGAATGGCGCCACCGGCGGCCAGCGGCAGCCCCGCACCGCCATATTCTTCGGGGATCAGCGCGCCCAAATAACCGGCTTCAGTCAGGGCCTGGACGAACTCGGTCGGGTAGTCCGAGGTCGCATCCAACTGGTTCCAATAGGCATTGTCGAACGGGGCGCACACCTTGGCCACGCCCTCGCGGATATCTACCCACGGATCGTCCAACGCCAGTGTAACGTCTGCAATGTCCTTCATCGGCGCCTCATCTCAGTTGGCCAACAATGTCAGGGCCCCCACCAGATAGGTCGCCAAGAGAAAACCAAGCAACTTTTGTATGTGATAAATCGATGAAACCCAGACCCGCTTATGATCGACGGTCTTGTATGCCTCGGACAGTTCGATCAACGGCAGTGCATTCTCAAGGCTGTACCAGAATCTACTCAACGCAGCACGACCTGTTCGACTACTAAGCACCGGATCCTTGCTGAACAGACCCACGACCCATCCCAACCCGACCAAGCCGGCGAAATAGAACAGCAAGCGGAAGGGAAAGACGCCGTAGCCAACCAGCCAGCCGGATAGCGGCCAAAAGATTTCCCGGTCGTACCAAGGGGTGCCATCATGCGAGGCCGCGAAAACGCCAACACCATGTACCCCCGCCGCAGCCCGACGCTCGTACTTGGCATACTCAATCAGGTCTGCCTTCGCCGAGTAGCCCTCACGCCGCAGAATTGCCGCCAGATGCTCGTACGGTCCCGGGTCGTAGTGGTCATCCGCACCATTTCGGACAGGACGGACACAGTTAAGCCAGTCAACAAGCTGGTCAGCTGACGCAGTTATCATGAGTTGGGGGTCATGGGCGCCAGAGCCGCCCAGGCGCTCGTGGCGAAAGCCGATCAGATCGACGACGATCCACTTCTCATTGCAGCCATTGGTACTGCTCTCGCCTGCTCCAGCATCGGAGCTTTGGGCGCCAACGTGTTTCCAAGAGTCCAATCGGGCATGCAATGCACCGGCTTGCATGTTTCGCAACGTCAGGCGCCCGCCTTCCATCCAGATTGCATCTCTGCCGTTCAATTCTGGTTTCGGGGTACTTCGTCTTGAATAGAGAACCAACTCACCCAACCGGGCGCCACTCAGGTCGACCTCACCAGCGAATTGACTACCGGCCAACTGCAAGTGGCCGTCAACCCGAGCTGCCGAAAGATCTACACGGTGAAAGTTTGCAACCACTTGGCGGTTCGGTTCGCTGTTGGGTGACTCATCCTTCGGATAACTGCCCCAACCATTCTTAGCCCGGGTCCTGGCCTTTGTTTGATTCTGTTCATCATCGGGCTGTGAGCCCCGTGTCGTTCCAGGCGCAGGTTCCAACAGCAGTCGCGTGAAAGTCGACTGATACGCAATCGCGCTAACGGCGGCAGTGTTCAACTCGGCGCAAGATCCACCATGGGACGTTTTTGAGTCCAAAGCGCCACGCATCAACAGGTTCCCGCCAACCGTCAGCCCATCCGCATTAAACGAACCAGAAAACCTGGAGCCGCTGGCATCCAACGTGCCAACAATGTTCGCTCCTTTGAGCCCGACAACGCCAAAACGGGCGTCTCCGTTCAGGCACAAGACGCCCCCGACAGTTAGCCAATCCCCGTTGAAACTGTTCTTCACGGTACTGCCTTCAAAACTAAGCGCACGGTTGAAATGCGCCCCCTCAAGATCGATTCCTTGGAGCAGACGGCTTTCGCGCAAGATCAGCGCAGGCCGAACTTCCATATTCTTCAGGGACAGTCGGCTCACAATCTCAGCACACTGAATGTAGACAGTCGGCTGCTTGGCAACGCGGTTCCACGGCTCATGTGCCAATAGCAGGGTCAAAAACCCCGAACTTAGCACGCGATGGCCAGGAACATTCTTCCCGGCGCTTACAATCGCGCCTGGCTTACAAGGGAGACCGTCGTAGTCTGCGCTCTTGGCATTGAGGATATCCACACGGCGCATATCGGCGATCCGGCCCATGCAGATCTGGTGCCACGCCCAGTGCTCTTGTGGTGTCCACCTTGCTTGTGGATCGGGCAGCTGCGCAGGGCAGACAGTTGCCCCAGGATGGGCGCGCATCATCTCAGCCTGCGCGGGCAAATTTAGGAGCAAGAACCAAATGAAGGTGCTTAAAATGATACGCATCAAATTTCTCCATTGTAATATCTAGAGAAATTGTACCACGACTATTACTAAGCAGCGACTGCTGATTGGAAACCCTTAGGCAGGCCGGCCCGCAAGACTTGGCCATACTTTGGCTCGTCGGGCAGCGCCTTCTCGACGATCTCGCGGCAGGCGGCGAGTTTTGGGATGTCGATGCCGGTTGCCATCCCCTCAGCCTCCAGCAGAAAGACCAGGTCCTCTAACACGATGTTGCCCGTAGCGCCGGGTGCGAAGGGGCAGCCGCCCAGCCCTGCAATCGAGGCATCGAAGCGCCGGGCACCGGCCTCCAGCGCCGCCAGCGCATTGGCCAAACCCAGGCCGCGCGTGTCGTGGAAATGCGTCCAGACGGGGATGTCGCCTGCCATGGGGATCGCCTTGGCGAACAGGCTTCGGACCTGGCTGGGGTTGGCATAGCCGACGGTGTCCGGCAGCATCACCTCGTCCGCCCCGGCCTCGAGGACCAATTCCAGTATGCGCAGGGTCTCATCCTCGGGAACATGGCCCTCCAGGGTGCAGCCTAGAGCTGTGGCCAGCCCGATCCCGATCTGCACATTGGGCGCGATCGCGTCGCGGGCCGCGATGATGTCTTTGAACCCCTGTAGCGATTCCTCGCGGCTGCGCCGGACGTTCTGCTGGTTGTGGGTCTCGCTAACGGACATGACGTAGTTGATTTTCGCGATCCCAGTCTGGAAGCCGATCTGCGCGCCCTTCAGGTTGGGCGTCAGAGCCGAGGGCACAAAGCCCGCCGTGCGATGCGCTTCCGCCTCTCCGATCTTGCCAGCTGTGCGGTGCGCCTCCGCCTCCCCGATTTTCGCAGCCGTGCGATGGGCTTCCGCTTCACCGATCTTACCGACAGGGTGGTGCGCCTCTGCCTCGCCAATCTTGCCGGCATGGCTCGCAACTTCGAAGGCGTCGCCGAACTGAGCGATCACCTTTGCGGGGACAAAGCTGCAAACCTCGACTTCCGGGATCCCGGCGTCGATATCGGCCTGCAACCAGGCCAACTTCACCTCGGTCGGCAAGACCGTCTTGACCAATTGCAGGCCGTCACGCGGACCCACATCGCGCACGATTACGTCGCGTTCCATCTTGTGACGGGCACTCACGTCTTTGGTCATGGCGGTTCCTCCTCAGGAAAATCGGGCGGCGGCGGCTTCGCAGGCAGCGCGGCGCGCATCGTAAAACGCGCGGCCTTTGTCGCGCATGTCGGCCACCAGGGCAGCCGGGGCATTGTGCGGGGTGCCCGCGTTTGCGGGCGGCGTCGGGGCATATTCCATGCCCAGTTGGATGCGCTCGGCAAGATCGCGGCCAAAGAGGTGCTCGGCCAGGACCAGCGCACCGTCTATTCCAGACGTCACGCCCGCGGCGGTGATCCGGCTGCGGTCGATGACGACGCGTTCGTCCACGGGTTCGGCACCCAGGATCGCCAGCAGATCGTGGCAGGACCAGTGCGTAGTCGCGCGATAGCCGCGCAGCAGCCCCGCCGCCCCCATCACCAGCGAGCCCGTGCAGACGCCCATCATCATCCGCGCGCCTTGGGCCTGTTCCCGCAGGAAACTTAGCCAGGTCTCGTCGGCCATTAGATCCTGCTGACCCGGGCCGCCCGGCATCACGAAGATGTCGAATTGCGGCGCGTCGGCCAAAGCAATGTCGGGCACGATGGTCAGGCCTCGGTCGGTGGTGACGGGGGCTGTGGTTTGGGCAACGACCTGGACCTGAGCCCCAGGCAGACGCACCAGCACCTCTTGCGGGCCGGTCATGTCCAGTTGGCAGAGCCCCTCGAACAGGGCGAGGCCGATTTTCATGCCGGGCCTCTCACGTGTCTCATGGTCTCCACCTCACTTGCCCTTGAAGGCTGGGGGCCGCTTCTCGTTGAAGGCACGCACGCCTTCCAGCCGGTCCTCGGTCGAGATGGTGGCACCATAGGCCATGATCTCAAAATCGTAGCCGGGCACGCGTGGCAGTTCGATTGCTTTATCCAGCGCCGCCTTGGCCGAGCGCACGCCGATCGGCGCGTTCCGGGCGATGGTGCGCGCCGTCTCCAACGCGGCCGGCATCAATTTCTCCAGCGCCAGCACGCGGTTGACCATGCCCCATTCGTGCGCCTCCTGCGCCGTGAAGGGGGTGCCGGTCAGCACGATCTCCTTGGCGCGGCGCACACCCACGGCGCGCGGCAAGTTCTGTGGCCCGGCCATGCCCGGCATGATGCCGCGCGTCACCTCTGGAAAGGCAAAGCGGGCGTGATCGGCGGCATAGATGAAGTCGGCGAGCAGCGCGATCTCGGCCCCGCCGCCCATGGCGACGCCGTTGACCGCAGCGATGATGGGCATGGGCACCTGCCAGATGGCGCGGGCGATCTGTTCGACCAGCGCGTGCTGCGAGCGCCAGGTGTCGTCGGACATGCCGTCGCGTTCCTTGAGGTCGGCGCCGGGGCAGAAGCCCCGATCACCAGCGCCGGTGACGATCACGACCCGCGCCTTTTCGGGATGCACGTAAAGATCGGTGAAAACCTCGCGCAGCTCCAGCATCATCGCGGTGTTCATCGCGTTCAGCCGGTCGGGGCGGTTCAGCGTGACCACCATGACGCCGTACTCGCCGTCTTCGATCTGCAAGGTGTCGAACTTCGTCATCACGGACCTCCCCTTTTGGGCGGCAGACTACCCTTGGGGGCGTTTCGGTCAACGGGGCGTGGCACGCCATCGCCTGGGTGATAGGGTTTGGCAATGCGAGACGATGTTGACGTTTTGCCAGCGACGCCCGAGCGGTGGGATGACCTGACCGAGATCTTTGCCGGAAGCGGTGATCCCGGCAAATGCTGGTGCGCTTATTGGTACCTGTCGGCGAAGGACTTCAAGGCGGGCTGGGGCAATCATCAGGCAGTGCTGGAAGATCGTGTGCGGGGCGGCGTGGAACCGGGGGTGATCGCCTATCTTGACGGCGATCCGGCTGCCTGGGCCAGCGTGGCCCCGCGCACAGAGTTCGACCGGCTGGTCAGAAACAAGCAGGCACTAGCAGCGGTGGATGACCGGCCCGTCTGGTCGCTAAACTGCCTGGTCGTGCGGCGTGACTTTCGCGGTCGCGGGTTGATGCGGCCGCTGATCCGAGGCGCGGTGGCGTTTGCCGTGGCCAAAGGGGCGCCCTACGTCGAGGCGTATCCGGTGGACTACACCGGCAAGCCGCTGGTGTGGGATCTCTACCGGGGGACGATCCCGGCGCTGACGGATGTGGGATTCGTCGAGGTTGCGCGCCGCACTCCGCGCCAGCCGATCTTTCGGTACTGGCCATAGGTGGCCGGCCGCGGCCTCCCCGTCGCCACACAGCCCAGATTGACCGCTGCACACCCCCACCCACCCGGCCGCGGCCGGGATCGCACCGGGTGGCGGGCAAGGCTGAGCGGTGCGGCGTGACGGTCGGTTATCACGTCTTGGGATTGACCGCGGGCGACGGCGTGCGAGAACGACGCCCCATGAACGACGTGCCGGGAGAGTTGCGATGACATTGCCGTTGGACGGGATCCGGGTTGTCGAAATCGGCCATTCCATCGCGGCGCCCTATGCGGCGCTGGTCCTGGCGGAGTTGGGCGCTGAGGTCATCAAGGTGGAGCGCCCCGGCGCGGGCGACGATGCTAGGGGCTGGGGGGCGGAGATCCACGGCGCCTCGCCCACCTTTCACGCCATGAACCGGCTGAAACGCTCGGTCACGCTGGATCTGAAGTCCGATGACGGGCGCGAGACGGTGCACCGGCTGGCCGCCATCTCCGACGTGGTGATCCAAAACCAGAAGCCTGGATTGGCAGGCAGCCTTAGCTTCGATGCCGCGACGCTGAGAGCCCTGAACCCACGGCTGATCTATGCCAATATCCATGCCTTCGGCAACCAGGGCCCGCTGGCCGAGAAGCCGGGCTATGACCCGCTGATGCAGGCCTTTGCGGGATTGATCAGCGTGACCGGCACGCCGGGCACGCCGTCAGTCCGGGTGGGGCCGTCGATCATCGATTGCGGGACCGGCATGTGGGTGGTGATCGGCGTGCTGGCGGCTTTGTTGCGCCGCGCGCAGTCTGGTCAGGGCGCCGTGGTCGACACGGCCCTTTTCGAGACGGCGCTCGGCTGGATGGTCTATTTCCTGCCAATCCTGACGGCGACGGGGAAGGCACCGCAAAAGCAGGGGTCGGGCACCGTGATGATCTGCCCCTACCAGATC
>JBCCML010000036.1:0-50413 GCA_039026375.1 Pseudomonadota bacterium | reverse complement strand
GCGGCCCTGGCGGAAAGCTGCGACATGGTGCTGGTCTGCGTCACCGCGACGCCCGCGGTCCAGGATGTGGTCTTCGGCAAAAACGGCGTCGCCGCCGGGGGCAGCGCTGGCAACATCCTGATCGACTTCTCCACGACCGTGGTGGGGGACACCCAGGCTATGGCCGCGCGGCTGGATGCTGCCTGCGGCATGGGTTGGGTCGATGCGCCGGTTTCGGGCGGGCCGACGGCCGCAGCGGTCGGCCAATTGGCGATTATGATGGGCGGCTCAGATGCCGATATCGCCCGCGTTGCCCCGGTGATGGCGGCGTTGGCCGCCACCCACACGCACTTTGGCTGCGTCGGCGCCGGTCAGACGGCCAAGATGGTCAATCAGGTGCTGGTTCTAAACAACTACGTCGTGATCGCCGAAGCCCTGGCCTTGGCAGAAGCGGGCGGGATCGATGCGTCGAAGATCCCCCAGGCGCTGGCGGCCGGGCACGCCGGCTCTAACCTTCTGGGCGTGAACTTTCCGCTGATGATCGAGCGAGACTATCGGCCGCGCGGCTTCTCGCGCCAGGTTTTGAAGGACCTGGACATGGTGCACGATCTTGCCAAGGGGCTGGGGGTGCCCGCGCCGATGTCGTCCCAGTCCGCGGCGCTCTACCGGATCCACAACGCCCAGGGCAACGGCGAGTTAGACGGCATCAGCATCTTCGAACTGCTGAAGCGCCGCGAGGACTGAACGCTCACGGCGTCCAGTCGAAATCCGTATCCAGCGGAAATGCCGGGCGGGCTACATTTGCCAGTGGCCAGCGTTCCAGTACCGGGGAGGTCAGGCCCCCGGTGTCCACTTCAAAGACCTGCTCGGGCGGGAACCATGGCAGAAAGCCCGCCCGGAAATGGCCGCGGGATTTGACGCAGACGGTGCGGGCGTCGGCGATGTCCAGGCCAAACATCTCGAAGAACATCGGGTCCGCAGTCTGGTTTCGGTCTGAGATAACGGCGACCTTGATGCCGCCGATGCCCAACAACGCGCAGGGGCCCAGGTCCATCCGGCGACCGGCAAAGATGCCAAGGCGGCCGACGAAGTTCCCATCGTGAAGGGAAAGCACTTTGGCTTCCGCCTCGAACGCCACGTCCCATTGCTCGGCGCTGGTATCCGTTCGGTCACGGTTGAAGCGCGCTTTGAAGGTGGCACCGACGCCCAGCGCGTGCGCCTCGTCGGCCAGCGCGCGGTCATAGAACGAGCCGTAGTAGACATCCTGCGCACCCGCTGCGTGCAGGGCCGCCAGCAGTTCGGTGGTGCGCCCGGTGCCGCCGCCGCCGGGGTTGTCGCCTGAATCTGAGAAGATCACCGGGGCGCGGTCTGCATGGTTGGCCAGGGCTACCGCCTCGGCTACCGGGGTGAGGGCGCGCACGAAGCGTTCGCGTTCGCCCCAGCCGAATGCGGCGATTTCTCGGGCCAAGTCCGTGGCGTGCTGGGCGTCGTCGCGGGCGGTCACCACCACCGAGACGCCGTTCTCCGGCACATCCGAGAAGATGAAGTTCCCAAAGACCGAGACATTCAGGATCTTACCGGCCAGCTCTGCCTGGCGCCGCTGGCCCAAGTCGATCATGTCCGCATAGGGTCCCTTGGCGGACAACAGGGTGACCGAGGCCGGCGCCAGCGGCAGTTTGACATGCGCGACCGAGGGCCGGGCCAGACCGCCCAGGATGCGGCGCAGGGTGAACGCCGCCTCCTCGCCCCGTTCGATCATGTCCACATGCGGGTTGGTGCGATAGCCGCAAATCAGATCGACGCTGTCGCACATAAGGTCCGAGATGTTGCCATGCAGATCCAGGGTTTGGACGATTGGCACATCCGGCCCCACGGCGGCCCTGACACGCGCGGCCAAGGCGCCGTCCGGATCATCAAGATGGGTCGCCACCATGGCCCCGTGATGGCAGAGATAGACCGCATCCACCTGTTGGCTGGCCAGTGCTGCATCGCAGATCTGGGCATACTCCTCGTAGACCTCTTCCTCCACCGGGCCGTGCGGGTGGCAGGCCGCCAGGAAGACCGGCACCGGCGTCCATGGCCCGGTGGCGTCCATCGCGCGCACGAAGGCCGCGAATTCCGGCGCCAGGCTTGGCGTCTGAGACCGGGCTTCGGCCATCAGGGCATTGCCGCCCATCCAGGTCGTCCGCTCGAAATCGGCCTTGTTTGCAGGCCTGCTGTGGCGGTTCGACTCCAGGATCATGCCCATCAGGGCAACGCGGGGTCCGGTCATGGCGTTCTCCTTTGGGCGCAATGAAGCAAGGCGGCGGGACCAAGTCCATTGCACCGCTTAGTCCATCGCGCTGGTGATGGGGGTAAGGTCTCAGTGGAAATCGCGCGATTTCGGCAGGATGCGGATGTCGCGCGGGTGGCGGCGGCCCTGTGGGGCCTCCGGTATCGGGCGCACCACTTCGTCGGCGCGGGCCAGCGGCGCCTCCATCTGCTGGTCGGCCAGGCTGTCCAACAGCGTGCTGCGGTCGATCAGCCGGTGCGCCACCAGGTGCAGCACCCCTTCGGCCTGCTGGACCCGGCCCACCACCTGCACCAGACGCGCGCCCATCACCACGGCGCGGAAACGCTCCAGCACCTTGGGCCAGACGATGACATTGGCGACGCCTTCCTCGTCTTCCAGCGTCATGAAGCAGACACCCTTGGCTGTGCCCGGGCGCTGGCGCACCAGCACGACGCCGGCGACAGAGGCGGGGGTGTTGTTGGCCATCTGCCAGAGCGTCTGAGACGTCACGACCCGTTGGCGGCCCAACTCGGCCCTGAGAAAGCTGAGGGGGTGCGCGCGCAACGACATCTTCAGGGTGCGGTAATCGGCGATCACGTGCTCGGCCTCGGCCATGGCTGGCAGGGCGGCCTTGGGCTCGTCGCCGTACTCCAGCGCGTCGGCCTGGGCAAAAAGCGGTAGCGCGCTGCTGCGCCGCAGCGCGCGCACCTCCCACAGGGCCTGGCGCCGGTTCAGCCCGATCGAGCGGAAGGCGTCCGCTTCGGCCAGATGCTCGATCTCGCCGACATTCAGGCCCGCTCGCGTCTGCAGCTCGCTGACGCGCCGATAGGGCCGGTGCGCGACCAGGCGCGCCATGGCCGCCTCGCCCACGCCATCCACCTGGCGCAGGCCCAGCCGCACCGCAGGGCGCCGACTGCGATTCTGATGACGGGCCGCCATCTGCCCCGGCGGAGCCGTGCCCCCGCCCACCCACCCGCACGCCTCCGCCGGAGCAGAGGCCCCCTCCAGCCTGCAGTCCCAGTCCGAGCGATTGATGTCCACGTCGCGCACCTCAACGCCGTGGGCCCGGGCATCGCGCACGATTTGGGCAGGCGCATAGAAACCCATGGGCTGGGCATTCAGAAGCGCTGCGCAGAATACCTCAGGATAGTGGTGCTTCAGCCAGCACGACACCCAGACCAGCAACGCGAAGCTGGCAGCATGGCTTTCGGGAAACCCGTAGGTGCCGAACCCCTTGATCTGGCCGAAGCATCGGCGGGCGAAATCCTCGGTGTAGCCGCGGGCCACCATGCGCGTGACCATCCGCTCTTCCAATTCGCCGATGGTGCCGCGTTTGCGGAAGGTGGCCAGGGCACGGCGCAGTTCGTTCAGCTCGCCCGGTGTGAACTGGGCGGCCTGCATGGCGATCTTCATCGCTTGTTCCTGAAAGAGCGGCACGCCCAGCGTGCGCCCCAGAATGCGCTCCAACTCGTCGGCTGGTCCGTGTGCGGGGTCGGGGGCGGGGTATTCCACGGCCTCCAGCCCTTTGCGGCGGCGCAGATAGGGATGGACCATGTCGCCCTGGATGGGGCCCGGGCGCACGATGGCGACCTCGATCACCAGGTCGTAGAAACAGGTGGGTTTCAGCCGCGGCAGCATCGACATCTGCGCCCGACTTTCGATCTGGAAGACGCCCAGCGTGTCGGCCCGCCCGATCATGCCGAAGACGCCCGGGTCGTCGGCGGGGATGCTGGCCAGGTCGTGGCGTATGCCGAAATGATCCTCCAGCATGTCGAAGGCGCGGCGGATGCAGCTGAGCATCCCCAGTGCCAGGACGTCGACTTTCAGGATGCCCAGCGCATCGATATCGTCCTTGTCCCATTCGATGAAGGTGCGCTCATCCATGGCGGCGTTGCCGATGGGCACCGTCTCGATCAAGGGGCCGCGGGTCAGTACAAAGCCGCCCACGTGCTGGGAGAGGTGGCGGGGAAAGCCAATCAGCTCGTCGGTCAGGGCGATCACCCGGGCGAGCAGCGCGTCGTCGGGGTCGAGACCGGCACCCCGCACGCGGTCTTTCTCGACTTCTTTACCCCAGGCGCCCCAGACGGTGCCGGCCAGGGCGGCGGTGACGTCCTCGGTCAGGCCCATGGCCTTGCCCACCTCGCGCACGGCCGAGCGTGGGCGGTAGCAGATCACCGTGGCGGCCAGCCCGGCGCGGTGGCGGCCGTAGCGGTCATAGATGTACTGGATGACCTCCTCGCGGCGCTCATGCTCGAAGTCGACGTCGATGTCGGGCGGCTCGCGGCGCTCGCGGGTGATGAAGCGCTCGAACAACAGGTCGATGCGCGCGGGGTCGACCGAGGTGATGCCCAGGCAATAACAGACCGAAGAGTTGGCCGCCGAGCCCCGCCCCTGGCAGAGGATGGGGTCCAGCCGGCCCTTGTCGGGCTGGGGCGTGCGCGCATAGTCAACGATGTCGTGCACGGTCAGGAAGTAGGGCGCGTAGCCAAGCTCGGCGATCAGGGCCAGTTCGCGCGCGATATTGTCCGAGACCTCAGGCGGCACGCCGTCCGGATAGCGCGCCTGGGCTCCTGCCCAGGTCAGATCCTCCAGATGGCTTTGGGGGGTCTTGCCTGGGGGTACGGGTTCGTCAGGGTATTCGTAGGCAAGCTCGTCGAGGGAGAACGTGCAGGCCTGCGCAATGGTAAGTCCCGCGTGAAGCGCGTCTTCGTGACCTCGGAAAAGGCGTGCCATCTCGGCCGGGTCCTTGACATGACGCTCTGCATTGGCGGCCAGCAGGTGGCCAGCCTCGTGGATGGTGACGCCTTCGCGGATGCAGGTGAGCACGTCCTGCAGGGGACGCCGTTCGGGCAGGTGGTAGTGGACATCGTTGGTGGCTAGCAGGCGGGTCCCCGTGGCCCGCGCAAGCGCCGCCAGCTGGCCGATACGGGCCCGGTCCTGACCCTGGTAGCGGTGGCTGGCGGCCAGATGCAGGCCGGTAAGCCGATGGGCGAGGGCGCGCAGGGTCTGCTGGAAGGCGGGTGTCGGTGTCTCCGGCGGGATGACGGCGACCTCGTGGCCCGCCAAATGGTCCAGCGTCTCGGCCAATGTCAGGTGGCATTCGCCCTTGGGCGCCCGCATCTTGCCGGCGCTGAGCAGCCGGGAGAGCCGCCCATAGGCGGCCCGATCCCGCGGCCAGACCAAAAGCGAGGGGCCATCCAGCAGGTCCAGCCGGCAGCCGACCAGCAGGCGGATCCCAATCTCCTTCGCGGCGGTGTGGGCCCGCACGACGCCGGCCAGCGTGTTGCGGTCGGTCACCGCGATGGCCGAGAGCCCGCGGGCATGGGCGGCCGCCATCAGTTCGTCGGGGTGTGCCCCGCCGCGCAGGAAGCTGAAATTGCTGGTGACCTGCAGCTCGGCATAAGTCGCCTGGGGTGGGCCGCCCCCCGGTTGCCGACGGCCCGCCCGCCCACCCCCGCCGCCAACCGGGGGGCGCCGCGCCGCGCGCAGCTCTTTAGCGGTGGGGGGATTGATGTCCGGCGGGCTCATCCGAAGATCCCGTGCAGGAACCAGGTGGGCTGGCCGCGTTCGGCGGCTTCCTGATAGAGGCCGTCGCGGTAGAGCCAGTAGCGCCCGCCCTTGTCATCCTCGATCAGATAGTAATCGCGGGTGCGCGTCGTCTCTGCCAGGTCGCGCCACCATTCTGGGGCCAGCCGTTCGGGGCCGGTGGCGCGCAGCACGCGGTGGCGCACCCGGCGCCAGCGGAAGCTGAGGGGCGGGCCTTCCGGGATTTCGGCCATCACCTCGACCGGTTCGGGGCGCGCGAACAGGGTCAACGGGCGTGGCCTGGTCGGGCTATAGGGCGCGGTATCCGTGCTGTCGCCCGTTGTCGTGCGTGTGCGCAGCAGGGTGGTGGACTGTCCGTCGGTCGCACTGACAGTGGTGGTGGGTGCCTGGCGGCTGGCCGCGCGTTCGGGCAGGTGGCTGGCCTTAGGTGCCAGGCCCGTCAGGTTGTCCGGCCCGATGCGGTTGGCGATGCGGTCGACCAGCTGGTCCAGCGCGTCCGCGGCCGCCTGCGCGCCGCCGCCCTCGAGCGCTTGCTGGCGGGCGGCGATGGGCTCGGTCGTCTCGGCGCTGAGCATCAGCGTGTCGATGCCGAAGCCCGGATCGATGCCGTCCAGACGCTCGGCAAAGAGGCGCGTGATGTGGCGGGCATCGCGGCTGGCGCGGGCCAGGCCCACCGGCAGGGCGATGACCGGCCCATCCGCGCGGAAGGCCGACAGGGTGAGATGGCGTGCGCCGCGCCCGTCGCCGGCCAGCATCCCCGTCAGGCTTTGCAGCAGTTCGTGAAAGACCGCTTCGATCCCGGCGCGGTCGATCAGGGGTTCCAGCGGGCTTTGACGCACCCGGTATTCGGGTGCCTCCTGGCGCGGGCTGAGCGGTTCATCCACCCGGCCCAGCACTTGATCCAGCCGGGACACAAGGCCGGGGCCGGGGCCGGTGGCAGGAAAGCGCCGGTGCAGGCTGGCGCGGTCCAACCCCATGACCTGGCCCACGCTTTTCAAGCCCAGGGCGCGCAGCTTGGCCAGCGTCTCGGGCGTCAGGCGCAGTGCGGCCAGCGGCATTGGGGCCAGCGCCTGGGGGGGCTGGCCTGGCGCGATCAGGCGGTCGGGCTCGCCGCCATAGCGCGCCGCGGCCCAGGCGGCCCCCAGCGTGTCGGCCAGCCCCAGGCGCACCGAAAAGCCCGCCCGCTGAAAGAGAACGCGGATCGCCTGCATCAGGCCCGCCTCGCCCCCCTGCAGGTGAGCACAACCCGTGACATCCAGCATCAGCCCGTCGACGCCGTTTTCAGCCACCCAAGGCGTGAAACGCAGCATGCCGTCGGCCATCTGGTGCAAAAGCGCCTGGTCGCCGGTGCGATCGTGTACGGCCGTCTCCAGCCCTGGGAAGATCGCCCTTGCATCGGCCAGGCGCATGCCAGGGCCAATGCCCAGCCGGCGCGCGGCGGGGGTGGCGGCGCTGATGATCAGGCCTTTGGCGCCGCTTTCGGTCAGCACGGCGGGGGGCGTCTGCGCGATCTCTCCTCTGGTAAAATCTTTTCTGGTAAAATTCTCCGGGCTAAAGTTTGCCTGGGTAGAGGCTCCGTGGGTAGCTTCTCGCCGATTATGGCGCCCCTGCCTATCCGGCGCGGGCGTGGCGATGGGTTTGGCGGTCGTCTGGGAAGGGGTCGTCTGGCCCAACGCGCGCTGCCAGCGTTCGATCGCCAGCATGGGCAGCCAGATCGAGAGCATCCTTCGGACCATTGCACACCACCTCCCAGGTTGCGGGCGGCCCTTGGCGGGCCTTTTCCCGTGTCAGTTGCCAGACCGCTTGGCCGGGTGCCTGCGGGTCGTAGAGATTGGGCGCCGAGGGCAGGGGACCGACGCGCCAGCGCGTCTCGACCGACGTGGCGGCCTGGTCTGCCCAGGGGCGCAGCAGAAAAAGCGGTGTGCCCTGGCTTTCCGCGGCCAAGGCCAGCCGACGCGACGGCGTCAGGCCCAGTTCGCCCACCCAGGCGGCCACGCCGGCCAGGGCGCCGGAGGCGAGCGCTTCTTCCAGGACCCACAGCACGTCCTTGGCCCGGCGGGGCGTGGCAGTGAGCAGGCGCGTGCCCACCAGCCCCGCCTGCACCAGACCCGGCAGATAGAGCCGCCCCTGCTCGGCCCGGTCGCGGGGGCTGGCAACCCAGAGCACCGGGCGCGTGTCGCCCCGTTGCGTACCCGCAAGACAGCGCGCCGCGAAACCGGCCGCCGCGCCATGTCCCGGCCGGTCGGGGCGGATTTCATGCACCCGTCCGCGGGCCAGCCGCAGATCGTGTGGGCCGCCGCGCCGCACGCTCAGATCAACCGGTCTGACCTGACCGGGCGCCGCTGCGCCCTGTCCAGAAAGGCGGGCGCGCAGGTCGGCCAGAGGCCGTGCTTTATGAGATGCAGAATCGCTCATGACTGTTTCATTAAAAATGTTCCTGTTATGTTCCATTGTCAATGTAAGCAGGCGCTAATCGAGGATGCTCCGCATGATGGAAGCCCGGCAGGACAGACCGTCGCATGGCCTTGACCTGAGACTTCTAGCCGTGAAAACTTGCCCCCAGACAGGGTGCAACAACGATGCAAAGCTCCAGCAACGTCCCCGATCTAATGTCCGCTGCGGACCGTTGTCAGGACTGTCCCATACGTCACCGTGCTGTCTGCAGTTACTCGTCGCCGTCTGAACTGGCCGAGTTGAATGCCGCAAAATTCTACCGCGAATATGACCTGGGGCAGGAGATCATCGGCGAGGGCGAGCAGATCCCGACGCTGGGCTCGGTCATTTCTGGCGTTGTCGCATTGCAGAAGACTATGGAGGACGGGCGCCGCCAGATGGTGGGCCTGTTGTTCCCATCAGATTTCATCGGCCGTCCGCTGCGCCCCCGCGCCCCCTATGACGCCGTGGCAGTCACCCCGGTGCGGATGTGTCTGTTCCACCGGCGCGAGTTCGAAGGCATCATGACCCGCAACCAGGCGCTGGAACGGCGCTTGCTGGAGATGACGCTGGACGAGCTGGATGCCGCGCGCGACTGGATGCTGCTGTTGGGTCGCAAGACCGCACAGGAAAAGCTGGCGACCTTCCTGCTGATCCTGAATAAGCGCGCCGCCCTCAGCGATCGTGCCGCATCGCGACTGGACATTCCGATCCCGCTGACCCGCGAGGCGATCGCCGAATTCCTGGGTCTGACGATCGAGACGGTCAGCCGCCAATTCACAGCCCTGCGCAAGGCCGGTGTGATCGAGCTGCCGGACAAGCGGTCCTTCAAGATCCTGCGCATGGAAGATCTGGTTGATCTGTCCGGTGACGACGGTCTTAGCGAGGCCAGCACGGTCTTCGCCTGAGCCGCCCTGAGCGGCCAGTACCGGCCGTGACAATCACATCGCCCCTTTTTCCTTCAGCCGACGCTGCCCATCTGTTATGCGCAGCGCCCGCTGCGACGAAAGGGCACCCCGGGTGCCCGCACCACGAAGGAGACCGGCCATGCCTTGCATGGATGTTGAAGAAAGCCAGGACGATGACGACCGCGAGGTCGTGATCGTCCCTGCCTTTCCTCACGCATACGACACCCGGCGCCCGGGCCCCTGGCGTGGACGATTTCGTCCGCGAACAGGATCGGCTTGATTGGTATTAAGTTGCTGATTTTATTGATATTTTTACCTTGAACGCAGCCTGATTGACCGCTATCTGAATGTCCGGCGACGGGGCGTTCGTCTAGCGGTTAGGACGCTTGATTTTCTATCAGGTAGCACGGGTTCGATCCCCGTACGCCCTGCCAAGCGGCTGCGTAGCTCAACGGGAGAGCAGCGGATTGTCTATCCGAAGGTTGCGGGTTCAAATCCCGTCGCAGCCGCCAATCTTTGCCAAATTGATCGAGGTCAAAGTCGGCCAGCCCGACTTGAGGGAAGTCTCTCCTATCACGGCGCGCAGGCCGTACTTCGGAGGGATGCATGAGCACGGCGGTCAAACTCTCGGCACTGGCCATCATCATGGTGTTCGCCGCGATGGGGGCGAACTTCGGCCAGGATCTGGCCTATCAGGTGAACGCCTTCATCGTCCTGGCGGCGGCAGGCGCGACCTTCATCTGGGTGATGCGCGACAAGCCCGTGGTGGCGGGCAATCCGGCCATCCCCGATACCGGCTATATGGACGACGTGGTCCGCGCCGGCTGCATCGCCACGGCGCTCTGGGGCGTGGTCGGTTTTCTGGCCGGCACCTACATCGCCTTTCAGCTGGCCTTCCCGCTGCTGAACTGGGACCTGTCGTTCACGTCGTTCGGACGGCTGCGCCCGCTACATACCTCGGCCGTGATCTTTGCCTTCGGCGGCAACGCGCTGATCGCCACCAGCTTTTACATCGTCCAACGCACCTGCGCCGCACGTCTGTGGGGCGGCAACCTCGCCTGGTTTGTCTTCTGGGGCTATCAGCTGGTCATCGTCCTAGCGGCCACGTCCTATGTGCTGGGCGGGTCCGAGGGTAAGGAATACGCCGAGCTGGCCTGGCACATCGACCTGCTGCTGACGGTCGTCTGGGTCTGCTATCTGCTGGTCTTCCTGGGCACGGTCCTGAACCGCAAAGAGCCGCATATCTATGTGGCCAACTGGTTCTTCCTGGCCTTCATCATCACGGTCGCGATGCTGCACGTGGTGCGCAACATCTCGATGCCCGTCTCGGTCTGGGGATCGGCCTCCTACAGCCTGTTCGCGGGCGTCCAGGACGCGATGACCCAGTGGTGGTACGGCCACAATGCGGTGGGCTTCTTCCTGACTGCGGGCTTCCTGGGCATGATGTATTACTTCGTGCCCAAGCAGGCCGAGCGGCCCGTTTACTCCTACAAGCTGTCGATCATCCACTTCTGGGCGCTGATCTTCCTCTATATCTGGGCGGGCCCGCACCACCTGCACTACACGGCGCTGCCCGACTGGGCGCAGACGCTGGGCATGGTGTTTTCGATCATCCTGTGGATGCCCAGCTGGGGCGGTATGATCAACGGCCTGATGACCCTTCAAGGGGCGTGGGACAAGCTGCGCACCGACCCGGTGCTGCGCATGCTGGTGGTCAGCGTCGGTTTCTACGGCATGGCGACCTTCGAAGGCCCGATGATGTCCATCAAGGCCGTCAACAGCCTCAGCCACTACACCGACTGGACCATCGGGCACGTCCATTCCGGCGCCCTGGGCTGGAACGGCATGATCACCTTCGGCGCGCTCTACTTCCTGGTGCCGCGCCTCTGGGGGGCGACCCGGCTTTACAGCTTGTCCCTGGTCAGCTGGCACTTCTGGTTGGCGACGCTGGGCATCGTTCTCTACGCCGCGTCGATGTGGGTCACCGGGATCATGGAAGGCCTGATGTGGCGCGAGGTCGACCAGCACGGCTTCCTGGTCAATTCGTTCGCCGACACGGTGGCGGCCAAGTTCCCGATGTACATCGTCCGCGGCCTTGGCGGCGTGATGTACCTTGCGGGTGCGATCATCATGCTCTGGAATCTCTACCAGACCATGCGCCGGCGCGTCCGGCCCAGCGAGCAACCCCGACAGGCCGATCCCGCCCCAGCGGCGCCGGCTGTCCCAGCGGAGTGAAGCCCATGATGGTCATTCGATGCGCAGGTAATGCAGGCTCGGCGCTCTGCCGCCAGTTCTTTGGCACCGGGTCAAGGCGCCCGGTATTGGTCGACGATCTCGACCTGCTGGGCGCCGACGGGGCGGAAGACGGAACCCAAGGGGCGGGCCAGCCCGGCCAATCCCCCGGCGCCATCTTGGCGGCGGAATGAGCAGCATGATGCCACCCTCGCCCTCCCGCACCCGGCCGCCGCCCCGCCTGCGCTCGGCCCTACCGCTCCAGCCCCAGGGGGACGGCCTGATCCTGTGCACCCGGTTCTGCCGGATGTTTGGCCGGCCAGAGCCCGGCACCCGGCACGGTCCGCCCACCGCGCATGTGCGCATTCCGCTGCGCCTGAGGTTGAAGGACGGCCCGTATCTTTGCGTTTGCCAGTGCCGCGGCTTTGCCGCCCACCGGCCCCTGACGATCCGCCGCCCGCGCTGGCGCGGCTTTGCGGATGCCTTGCGCCGCTCGAAGGAGGTTCTGCAATGAGCGATACCCAGCAACCGCCAGCCACCATGACGCAGCGCTTCTTGCGCCAGCACGCAAAGATCGAGCGTCATGCCACGCTGTTGTTGGTCCTGGCCCTGCTCGTCGTGGCGATCGGCGGCATCGTCGAGATCGTGCCTCTCTTCTACCTGCAAAGCACGATCGAGAAGGTCACCGGCATGCGGCCCTATTCGCCGCTGGAGCTGATCGGACGCCAGATCTACATCCGCGAAGGCTGCTATGTCTGCCACAGCCAGATGATCCGGCCCATGCGCGACGAGGTCGAGCGCTATGGCCACTACAGCCTGGCCGCCGAGTCGATGTATGATCGGCCGTTCCAGTGGGGCTCGAAGCGGACGGGGCCTGATCTGGCGCGCGTCGGCGGGCGCTATTCGGATGCCTGGCACGTCCTGCATATGAACGCGCCGCGCGATCTGGTGCCGGAATCGATCATGCCCGCCTATCCCTGGCTGGCCGAAACACCGCTGGATGTGGCCGATATCGCGGCCCACCTGAAAGCCAACAAGGCCGTGGGCGTCCCCTACACGCCCGAGATGATCCGCTTTGCCGAGGTCGACCTGGCCGCCCAGGGCGATCCCGAGCACGAATTCGTCGACGACATGCTGGAACGCTATCCCAAGGCGCAGGCCCGCGATTTCGACGGCAACCCGGAGCTGACCGAGCTGGATGCCATGATTGCCTACCTGCAGATGCTGGGCACGCTGGTCGACTTCTCGGCCTACGACGCCGAAGCCAACTACCGCTGAGGAGGAATCGGAGATGGAGACCTACACCTTCCTACGTGCCTTCGCGGACAGTTGGATGCTGCTGGCGATGTTTTTGTTCTTCCTGGGCATGATCCTTCGAACGTTTCGACCGGGATTGCGGAAGACGTACGAGGATATCGCGCAGATCCCCCTGCGCGACGATGCCCCGGTCAGCCAGCGCTATCCCGAGGCCAGGGCCCTGCAGACCCAGGGAGAGGGGACATGACCACGGGCCGGACCCCCGGGCTGCCTTCGCGTCCGACAGGCCGCGTTAGCGCGCCGGATGCGGTGTCGTTAGGTGCCTCGGAGCCGCGCCAATGCAATGGGCGCTGCGAGGAATGCCGCGCCGCCCGGTCCTTCGATTTCTTCGCCGATGGAGACAAAAGCGATGAGTGAGCACGATACCCGCGAGCTGGACGAAGCCACCGGGACGATGACCGTCGGCCATGAATGGGACGGCATCAAAGAGCTCGACACACCGCTGCCCCGCTGGTGGCTGTGGACCTTCTACATCACCATCGTCTGGGGCATCGCCTACACGATCGCCTATCCCGCCTGGCCGCTGATCAGCGGGGCGACGCCGGGGCTGCTGGGGTACTCGACCCGGGCGGAGCTGGCCGAGCGCGAGCAGGTGCAGCAGGCGCGCAATGCGGGGACCGAGGCGTTGTTGGTCGCGGCCAGCTGGGACGATGTCACCGGCAATCCCGATCTGGACAGCTTTGCACGCGCTGGGGGGGCGGCGGTCTTCCGCACTTACTGCTCGCAGTGCCATGGCGCCGGGGCGGCGGGGGCCGTGGGTTATCCCAACCTGATCGATGACGCCTGGCTTTGGGGCGGCAGCCACGACGACATCTTCTACACGGTCGCCCACGGGATCCGCTGGGACATCGACGATGATAGCCGCTATTCCGAGATGCCGGCCTTCGGCGCGGACGAGATCCTGGCCCCGGAGGAAATCGAGTTGGTGGCCGACTATATCCTGTCGCTGTCCAGCGCGGCGGTGGCCGACCCGGCGGGCGAAGAGCTTTACCTGGATAACTGCGCGGCGTGCCACGGCGACAATGCCATGGGCGACCGCGACCTGGGCGCGCCGAACCTGGCCGATGCAATCTGGCTCTACGGTGGGGACCGGGCGAGCGTGATCGAGACCATCACCTATTCGCGCTACGGTGTGATGCCCGCCTGGAACGAGCGCCTGACCGAAGCCGAGATCAAGGCCGTGGCCCACTACGTCCACAGCTTAGGCGGCGGCGAGGAGTAGGTTGTCGGAGCAGAGTCGACGGGACTCACGGATCCCGTGGGTGCCTTACTCGGTTTGGACTGACTCGCCAGGGGCGGCCAGCGCGTGACCCTGGCCCTTCCAGCCGACCACCGATTCCGGGAATAGTTTGACGTTCTGAATGCCGGCAACCTCGGACGCGAAGAACCAGTTCAGCGCGCCCAACTCGCCGGTGTTGCAGAAGCTGATCACGATCTCGCTCTCCCAATTGACGGGGGCGGCCTTCAGGCTGGCCAGCATTTCGTAGACGCCGGCGACCGGATCGCTTTCCTGGCGCATGCTCTGCAACGTCTCGGTCGCGGGGCTGTTGCCGGCGCCGGGCAGCGTACTGGGCAGCGACTGCCCCTGGGCCGATCGTCGCTGAAAAACCCCGGCGGGCCGGGCATCCAGTAGCGTGCCCTTGGCAGCACCCGAGGCAATGGCCTGGACATCATCGGTATCCGCGCGCCATGTGTTCTCGAACGTCAGCTCTGGCAGATAGGCGCGCGAGCGTACCAGGGCCACGCCCATCTGGCGCCCTTCGTCCCGCCAACGCGCGACGCCGCCGTCCAGAACGGCGATGTCCCGCGCGCCGACGGATTTCAGGATCCAGTAGACATAGGCCGCGCGCCCCATGGACATCGGCGCCCCACTGCCAGACGCGATGACAATCGGCCGGTCCAGCCGCAGGCCTGCCGCGCCGATCAGGGCGGCTAAATCCGCCAGATCTGGCGGGGCGCCGGGGTTGTGCTGCGGGCCCCGCCACGCCTGAAACGGCATGGGCAGGGTGCGCGGCAGCACACCGTTCGACGGTTTGTCGGTTGGCCGGATATCCACGACCTGGACTCGTCGCGCGGCCATGGCGCCTTCTAGACCTGCCGTATCGGTCAGGGGGGACAGGGTCGCCGCAGCAGACGCCACAGCAGACGCTGCAACAGACGACCCAGCAGATGCCTGTGGACCGCCGCAGGGCAGGGTCAGGATTGTGCCAACCTCGATGATGTTCGGATTTCCGCCAATGATGGTTGCATTTAGCCGGTAAAGCTCACCCGCCAGCTCAATCGATCCCAGCTCTGACCGCGCGATCTTGCTGAGCGTATCGCCGGGGCGCACCTGATAGCTGGCACAGGCAAGTGCTGCACTTGCCCCTGCCAGGACCGCGACCATCGCCGCCGATATCAGAATCATCTGTCGAAACATGTTCCCGTTCCGTCCAAATCTCGACCAATGACAAGTAATCGCCAGGATTGAAGCAACTTTAGGGCAGGGACGGGCGTGCGGCACCGCCTCTCGGAAACTAGAAAACACCCCCAAAACACCCCCCAACGACCATCCCGAGCCCTCAGACAACACGCGATCGCTTGACCTGGATCAAGGCCGCCCGCCGCCCATGCCGGTAGTTCTGAACTCATGACCTCACCCCCAGCCTGGCAAGGTGCGTGATGACAATGGCGGCAGACACTCCCCCGGCCCTTTACGCGGCCCGCGAGCCCGTCTTTCCTAAGGCGGTCAAGGGAACCTTTCGCCGTCTGAAATGGGCGATCATGGTGGTCACGCTGGCCGTCTACTACCTCACGCCCTGGATCCGCTGGGACCGGGGCCCCTACCTGCCGGATCAGGCCGTGCTGGTCGATCTGGCCAACCGGCGCTTCTACTTCTTCTGGATCGAGATCTGGCCGCAGGAGTTCTACTACATCGCCGGTCTGCTGATCATGGCGGGGGTGGGGCTGTTCCTGTTCACCTCGGTGCTGGGCCGTGTATGGTGCGGCTATACCTGCCCGCAGACCGTTTGGGTCGATCTCTACCAGCATGTCGAGCGTTGGATCGACGGTGACCGCAACGCCCAGTTCCGATTGCTCAAATCGCGCTGGACGCTCAACAAAGTCGCCCGCCGCTCCGCCAAATGGGGCATCTGGCTGTTGATCGCGCTGGCGACCGGCGGCGCCTGGGTCTTCTACTTCGCCGATGCGCCGACGCTGTTGGTGGACCTGGCCACCGGGTATGCGGCGCCGATCGCCTACACGGCCGTGGGCATCCTTACCGCCACGACCTTCGTTCTTGGCGGGTTCATGCGCGAGCAGGTCTGCATCTACATGTGTCCCTGGCCGCGCATCCAGTCCGCGATGCTGGACGAAAACTCGCTGACCGTGACCTACAAGGACTGGCGGGGTGAGCCACGCGGCAAGCACCGCAAAGCGGCGGCTGCCGACGTCCTGGGCGACTGCATCGACTGCAATGCCTGCGTCGCGGTCTGCCCCACAGGCGTCGACATCCGCGAAGGTCAGCAAATGGGCTGCATCACCTGTGCGCTCTGCATCGATGCCTGCGACGACATCATGGCCAAGATCGGCAAGCCCCGCGGGCTGATCGACTATTTCTCGCTAGCTGATGAAAATCTAGAGCGCGCGGGCAAGCCCTCGCTATCGGCCTGGCGCCGGGCGGTGCGGCCGCGCACAATCCTCTACACCGGTCTTTGGGCGGCGATCGGGCTGGCCATGCTGGTCACGCTTTTCATGCGCGACTCGATCGATCTGACGGTGCGGCCCAGCCGCAACCCCGTCTTTGTCACGCTGTCGGACGGCACGATCCGCAACAGCTACGAGATCCGCGTGCGCAACATGAACGGAGAGCCGCACGCCTTCCGCCTCAGCTATCTGACCCAGGAAGGCTTCTTCACCCTGACCATCCAGGGCGAGGACGGCCACATCTTCGAAGTGCCCGCCGACGAGACCGCGAAACTGCGCGTCTTCCTGGACGCCGCCACCTGGGCCGCCCGCGGCGAGCGCGTCGACATCCGCCTGTGGGTCGAAAACCTCGAGACCCGCGAACGCAGCTATTACGACACCCATTTCCAAGGACCGCCACAATGGAACGTCCCCTGACCGGCCGGAAGGTGCTGGCCATCGCGCTTGGCGCCTTCGGCATCATCATCGCCGCCAACATGACCATGCTTTTCTCGGCGCTGGGCAGCTTCCCGGGCCTGGTGGTCAAGAATTCGTATGTGGCCAGCCAGAAGTGGAATGACCGGCTGGCCGCGCAGCGGGCGCTGGGCTGGCGGGCCGAGATTGCACACCAGGGTGACATGCTGACGATCGCCTTGACGGATCGCGACGGGAAGGCCGTCACCGACCCGGACCTTGAGGTCACGGTGGGTCGACCCACTACCGACGTTCAGGACCGCTTGCTGCGCTTGGCGGCGGACGGGCAGGGATACCGCACGCCCCTGACGCTGGGTTCGGGTCAATGGCTGATCGAGGCACGCACCACCGATGGCCCCGCCTATCGCATCCAAACCGTCGTGCTGGTGAAATGACGATGGCGTTGGATGCGGTCAGGAACGCGCCGCCCGCGAAGGCCGAGAATAAGGCAGAGTCCAAGGCCGTGGCCAAGCCAGAGGTGCACGCGCTGGACCTGTTGGTGCCGGGGATGACCTGCGCGGGCTGCATGCGCAAGGTCGAGAGCCGCCTGGAGGCGCTGGACGGCGTGCAAAGCGCGCGGGTCAACCTGTCGGCCCACCGCGTGGCCGTGGGGTTCGATCCGGCGATCACCAATGCCGATGCCCTGGTCGGCGAACTGGCGCTGGCGGGCTATGACGCGCGGCCCTTCGACCCGACCATCCACGGTGCGGCGCGCGCCGATGCGACCGGGCGCGATCTGCTGCTGCGCCTGGGCGTGGCGGGCTTTGCGGCGATGAACGTGATGCTGTTGTCCGTCTCGGTCTGGTCCGGGGCGGATGCAGCGGTGCGTGATCTGATGCACTGGATCTCGGCCCTGATCGCGCTGCCTGCCATGGCCTATGCGGGCGTGCCCTTCTTCCGCTCGGCGCTGGGGGCGCTGGCGGGACGGCGACTGAACATGGACGTACCGATCTCGCTGGCCATCGTGCTGGCCGGGGTCAGTTCCGTGATCGAGACGACGCGCTCGGGCGAGCATGCCTATTTCGACGCGGGCGTGATGCTGATCTTCTTCCTGCTGATCGGGCGGTATCTGGACCACCGCACGCGTGCCTCAGCCCGGTCCGCCGCTGCCGAATTAGCCGCCATGACGGGGCGCACCGCCCTGCGTGTTCTGCCGAACGGCAAGCGCGTGCTCTGCCCGGTCGAGAAGCTGACCGCCGGGATGCGCATTGCCATCGCCCCCGGCGAGCGGGTGCCCGCCGACGGGCTGATTGTCGAGGGCCGCACCGATATCGACCGCTCGCTGGTCACCGGTGAAAGCCGGGCCGAGCCTGCGGCCCCCGGTATGCGCATCCATGCCGGCATGCTGAACCTGACGGGCCCCGTGGAGCTGCAGATCGAGGCGACCGGTGACGGCACCCTGCTCGCCGAGATTGCCCGTCTGGTCGACGCGGCCGAGCGCGGGCGGGGCCGCTATGACAAGCTGGCCGATCAGGCCGCGCGGGTTTATGCGCCGGGCGTGCACGCGCTGGCGGCGCTGGCCTTCATCGGCTGGTACTGGGCGTCCGGCGAGGTGCTGGTGGCCCTGGCCATCGCCACGGCCCTGCTGATCATCACCTGTCCCTGCGCCCTGGGTCTGGCGATCCCGACCGTCCACACCGTGGCCAGCGGGCGGCTGTTCCGCGCCGGCATTTTCCTGAAGGACGGTGCCGAACTGGAGCGTTTGGCGCAGGTCGATCTGGTGGCCTTCGACAAGACCGGCACGTTGACCGATGGGCGGCCGCATCTGGTGGACCAGCCGGACCCCGACGGCGTCCATGCCCGGATCGCGGCCAGCCTTGCCCAGCATTCCCGCCATCCGGCATCGGCGTCAATTGCCGCGGCGCTGGACCATTCCTCGACCGCGCCGGTCACTGACATCCGCGAGGTGCCGGGTTGCGGTGTCGAAGGCCGGATCGGCCGCGCTGTCGTCCGCCTCGGCCGCCCGGCCTGGGTTGGGGCCGACAACCATCACGATGTGGCGGTCAGCGCACCCGATGGCAGCACGGCCGGCTTCCGGTTTTCGGAGAACCTTCGGCCGGACGCCGCCGACACGGTCGCCAAACTGCGCGACATGGGCTGCGAGATCGCCATTCTGTCAGGCGACGGGGCCGAGGCCGTGGACCGCGTGGCCGATGCCCTGGCGGTCCAGATCCGGCATGACCAGCTGTTGCCGGGGGAAAAACTGGCCCTGCTGCAGGACTGGGCGGCCCAGGGGCGCCGCGTCCTGATGGTGGGTGACGGGCTGAACGATGGGCCCGCGCTGGCGGCGGCCCATGCCTCAATCTCGCCCGCAGATGCGGCCGATGTCTCCAAGACCGCCGCCGGCCTAGTCTTTGCCGGGGAAAGCCTGGCCCCGGTGCACAAGGCCATGGTCGTGGCCCGCGATGCGCGGCGCCGGGCGTTGGAAAGCTTTGGCATCGCCGCCGTCTACAATGCCTGTGCGATCCCACTGGCGCTTGCCGGTCTGGTAACACCGCTCATCGCGGCCCTTGCCATGTCGGGCTCTTCCGTGTTGGTTGTCCTTAATGCATTGCGATTGAGGAAATCATGACAGTACTTGGAACATTAATACCCATTTCGTTGTTTTTGGGATTGTTGGGATTACTGGCGTTCGTCTGGGCGCTGCGGCGCGGCCAGTACGAAGATCTGGAAGGCGACCAATACCGTGCCCTGTTCCGCGAGGACGAAGACCGCCTGCGCCAACTGCCCACCAACGTGCCGAGCCAGGACCGCCCCTGACGGCCCTCAATCGTAGACGGTAAACTCCAGGTACAGCGCCTCCTCGGCGCTGGCCTTCTTGAAGGCGTTCTTTTCGGCGTTGCTCAAGGGTTCGGTATCCTCGGGCAGATCGTCCAGATCCACGTGATCGACATCCGTGCGGAAGACCCGGCCGCGTGCCTTGCGGCGCAGCTCTTCCTCGATGGCGGGCAGCGGGTGGTCCCAGGGGCGTTTCTTACCACGCGCCCAGGCGGTGTTGGCCGGGATCATGGCGACGAAATCCTCGGCAAAGCGGCCGCGGCCCAACCAGTCGATATTGGCCCAGCTGTCCTGTTCGGTGCCGTTCATCGTGGCGTTATGCGAGCCGTGGTGCCCGCATTTGTAGAACGTGCACCGGCCCAGCAGGTCGCGGGCATCGACGGTGCCGTCCTCGGTCTGCCATTCCAGATCGGCCCACGAGAACCAGCTGCCGCGCTGGGCATCCCCGGTGAACAGCAGGACCTGGCGGGTATCGGGCAGCTCGAAGGCTAGCACCAGCGAGGTGTTGTTGACCTCGTCGTTCAGCCGCAGTGCCAGCGCCTCGGACGCGTCCAGCCAATCGGCATCGATGCGCCGCCAGGGCGCCGCGTCGGTCGGGTCTTCGTCGGGATCCTTGGGGCCGTAGACCCCGCGCATGAACTCAAGCTTGCCCACCGCGCCCGAGGCTTCGCGCAGCGCATCGTCGGCATACTCGGGCCGCTCGGTTGCAAAGACCGTCGCCGCCGCGTGGCGATAGCGGGTCGCAAAGGGCGAGCCTGTCATCTCGCCCGCGCCCGATTGCGCAGCGGCCGCGGCAAAGAAGGTCTGCGCCGCCCCGTCCATCGCGAAGGGCGGGCGCATATGGAACGCCTCCTGCTCGCGGGGGTCCAGATCGGTCAACAGTTGCTCGTTCCGCGGCGGGCCCAACGGATAGGCCAGCGCCTTGGCGCCGCGGGGCAGGGCGACAGGTGCGCCCCCTGGCGACAGGAAGCGCACGCCGCCGGTTGCCCGTCCGCGCAGATAGGCGATGGCGTTCTTGTTGGTGATGCCTTCGACCGCAAAGCTGGTGTGGCCGGACATCGCCATGGCGCGGTTCTTGTCCAGCGACTCGCGGAACCGCTCGCGGATCATCGCGGCCGCCTGACCCGGGGACAGGCTGTCTTCTTCCCCGCCCAGCTCCAGCTCGAGCAGTTCCGAGACCAGCTGCACCTGTTCGGGATCGGCCCCCGCCATGCCCAGGCGTTCTTCGGCGAAGGCCAGCCCGATCAATTGGTCGTGGTAGTCCCGGCGCAGGCGGTTCGCCAGGCTGTCATTGCCGTCCTCGGTCCATGCCAGCCAGACCTCGCCGATCTCGTCCAGCCGGTCAAAGATCGGCACCCGGTCGCGGGTGGTGCCAAAGCCGTTGACGTGGTCCTGGTGCTCGTGGGTGACGATGACCACGTCGACCTTGCCGCCCGTCGCCGCGACGATGTCGTCGACGATCCGGTCGATTCGGATATCTTCGCCCGTCTCTGGATCGGGGACCTGGCTGCCGGGCTTGTAGCCGCAATCGATCAGCACGTGGACCGGCGGGCGCGCGCTGCCCTCCTGCCCCGGAAAGGCCAGCAGAAAGCAATCGCCGTGGCCCAGGCGGTACATCCGGATGCGCACGCCCGAGCGCGGCGCTTTCATGGTGGGGTCGCTGGCCATCTCAATACTTCCCGATATTGCGGTGCATGACGGCAAAGGCCTTGTTCGGATCGCCCACCCCGTCCGGCCCGTCGAAGGCGTTCATGGCGTGCCGAGCCGAGTTCGACAGGTGCTTGCGCATCTGGTCCAGCCCGCGGTCATCATCGGCCCGGAAGGGCGTGCGGATCAGGCGGCGGATCGTGAAGGTACGCGCATCGATCAGCAGGGTGCAGCCCGCGCGATAGCGGAAATCGCGGTGGTAGGCCGGGTCGTCGATGGTCTCGCGCGGCCAGGTCATGCCGTCGCGGGTGCGGTCGTGCTGTTCGGGGTCGTAGTCGACCACCGCGTTGCCGTCCGCATCCAGGTAGGCGCGTTTCTCGGCGTCAAAGGTCAGCTGGGGTTTGCCGTCCCGGTCGATCATCTCCTGCACCTCCGGGTCGCGGTAGCCGTCGCGCGACTGGATCAGTTCGACCACGTATTCATCCTCGTGCTGGCCCCGCTTGCCCGCCCGCCGCGCGATGCGCACCGAGTAGACGTCGATGGTCGGTTTGCCGGTGATGCGCGACTGGGTGAACGTGCGCTGCGGGAACGAGCCCACGGCCATGCCCATCAGTTCCAGCATGTTGTCGGGCCAGCGGCTGAGGATAGCCCAGAACAGATGCGAGTAGAGCTTGCGCACCTCGTAGATGAACTTGCGGTCGACGTTCAGGTCCATCTCTAGCAGGTTGATATTGAAGCCTGCCTCGGTGCTGCCATTGGCCGGTTCGCCGTCGCTGCGATCGGCACGCCGGTTCATCGTCTCCAGGAACGCCTGGCGCACCCGCTCCATATCGGCGTGCAGCCCGTCGACCGAGCTTTGCGGGATCAGCTCGTTCCGGGCCAGGGTCTCGATCGCCTCGGACGGGCGCGCGGCCCAGTAGACCATGTCGTTCAGCTTGGCCTGGAAGGGGATGGCGTGCGCTTCCTTGTAGCCCGCATCCGCGGCCGCTTCGGCCAGCGACGGCCAGAGGAGCGCCGCCTCCGTCACCACGGGCATGCCGGCCGGGCGGATACCCCAGGCCGTGAATGCCTCGATGAAGGCGCGGCGATAGCCTTTCTCGTCATCCGGGAACAGGTCATGGTCGGCGGTGATGATCGCCCGCAGGTAATCGCCGAAGGTCACGGCCACCGGCGGCACATAGTCCATCGCGCGAATACAGATCTGCAGCACGTGGTTGGCCGACATGGCCGCTTCCTTGGCCAGGCGCTTGACCAGATCGGGGTCGATGGCACCGTCGCGCAGGATCCCCGATCCGCCGGAAGCGATGCGGAACAGATCGGATGTCCGGCTTTTGTAGATCGTCAGGAAGGCCCGGAACACAGCCGCCACCAGCACCGCGCCGCGCGCATGCGGCCCCTTTGCCTTGGTCAGCGCCAGCACATCTGGCGGGGTCGGCACCCAGGTGTCCCCGTCCATCCGCCCAAGGGCCGAGCGGAGCGCGCCACCCCGGCCAATCGCCTCGCCAAACTCCTGCGCCAGTTCGCCCAGCAGGCTTTGCTGATCCAGATCACCGCGCGTGCGCGCGATCTGATCCTCCAGCACTTGGGGGTGGCTGAATTGCTGGAACATGGCGACGATATCGGCAAACGCTTCGTGCAGCGCCAGCATGTCCGGGGTCGATGCCTCGGCAAAGCGCGGATGCATGCCGTCCAGGATGGCGTGCACCGTCTCGTGCACCACGATGTCGTGGCTGAGACAGGTGAAAACCGTGGTGCCGGGCGGGGCCGCGCGGCTTTCCGGCCCCGCGGTGAAATAGCCGAACAGCAGCGCCTTCTTGCGCGGGTCGTAAAAGGCGTTCGCCTCGCGGAGAGCGTGTGGATAGATCCGTAGCCGCTGGACATAGGTGTCCTGCCAGTTGCGCTGGCCCGTCTTCTCCCACCGCGGCGCCCAGAGGACGCGGCGCCCCAGCGCCTGTTCGAAGATCGCGATGGTCTCCATCGCCACCGCATAGACCATCTGCTGGTGAAAACGGGGGTCCTCCTCGCTGGGGGCGACGCCCTCGTTCAGCAGGACCGACTTCTCATTCAGATCGATGGGTTCGTAGAACGCGCCCGAGGCCGGGTCATAGTCGATCACTTCGACATACTCGCCCCGTGGCCCCCAGAAGGCCGAATTCGGGTCCGAGGGGTCGAACTCCCACGGGATGGTGATCGTCACCTCGCGGATCGAGCGGTTCAGGAACTTGTTGCCGGTGCCCGGGTCGAACGCCAGCACGCGCAGGCGCCGCGGCGGCATAAAGCCCGTTTCGTTCTTCGATGCCATGCGGGATCAGGTCAGATCGGGCGGGCCGTCGGGCGCCGGTGCATCGGGCATCAGATAGCTGCGGATGCCGGCATCCGCGAAGCTGTAGCCCGCGTTGATCACGACGCGCTGTTCGTCAAAGTCCAACGCTTCCAGCCGGGTGGGTGTGTTCTTGGCGGCGGCGAACTCCGCGTCGCTGGGTTTCCAGCCGTCGTGGACGGGGAAGTCGCTGATCTGGGTTTCGGCCGTCCAGTAGGTGCCCGCCCGCTCGGGCAGGCCATCGGGCATTTCGTTCTGGAACATGCCCACCACGATGCGTTCGCGCCAGTCGATGGACGATGCCAGGAACGTGTTGATCATCGGCATCAGGTGGTCGAACGAGAAGTTCGACGGATCGGCCGCGTTGTTCTGCCCGGCATAGCTGCCGATCAACACGCCGCAGCGCTTCCAGATCGATTCCATGCCCAGATTGTCATAGACGCCGCCGTCGATCAGGATCGCCTCTTCGTGCAGTTCGGGGTTGTCAAAGCGGGCGCCTTCGGGCGTGTGCACGTCCTCGCCCCTCAGATCCAGGCGCAGCGGCGCCAACACCGGTGGAAACGCCGACGAGGCCGCCACCGCATGGGACAGGTGGATCGTCTTGGTGGTCGAGAACAACGCCCGCCAATCGGCCATGTAGTTCCGGGTAAAGCGGAAAAGCCCCTGGGTCTGCAGGTTGGTCGCGTTGAAGATGAACTTCGGACGCTCGGGGATGTCTTTCAGCATCAGGTCGTCGAAAATGTAGCGGTCGTAAAGCTTGGCCAGGCGGTTGCCTGCGCTGACCAGCGGCAGGAAACCGGCCAGGCCGACGCGCACGTCCAGGGTGCGGTTGGTGGCTTTGAGGATCGGCTTGATGAAATGCTGTTTTATCGCCGCGTCGGACGCCTTTTCGCCCGGATCGACAATGTCCAGATGCGGCCATGCCATCGCCAGGATCGCCGAGGTGATCGACCCGCCCGACACCGAGGACAACCGGTCGATCTTGCCCAGGATGCCCAGCTCGTTCATGCGCAGGACCGCGCCCGCGTGGAACAGCGTGGCGCGATAGCCCCCGCCCGAAAAGCTGACGCCAACCCCCTCGCGATCATAGCGCGACAGCGTCGATGACTTGAACAGGCCCTGGTGCTCGGATGCGATCCACTTGTTCATGGCTTTGTTCCCCCCAGCCTTATAATTGAACGCGTGAATCGTAACACACGGCCAAGTATTGTGAAGTCGTTTCGATTTTGAACAGTCTCCGACTCTGAATGGTTTCCGGCGGGCCTGCCGGATTGGGCCCGCCGGATTGGGCTTGACCACACGATGCGGTAGGGTGGTCGCGTCAGGGGGATCCGATGCGACAGAAGACATATTATGGCGTCACGATCGGGATCCTGATGGTGGACTCGACCTTTCGCCGGTTCGTGGGCGACATCGGCAACGCCCTCACCTGGCCCTTCCCCGTGCAGTACAAGGTCGTGCGCGGCGCAACCCCGGCCGAGATGGTGAACCTGCAAGGCTCGGACGTGTTGGCGCCGTTCAAGGCCGCCGCCGAAGAGCTGATCGCCGACGGGGTTGATGGGATCGCGACCACCTGCGGCTTCCTCGCGCTCTACCAGAGGGATATGGCCGAACATTGCCCCGTGCCGGTGGCGACCAGTGCGTTGCTGCAGGTGCCGATGGTCGAGCGGCTGATCCCCGCAGCCAAGCGGGTGGGCGTCCTGACCTATTCGGCCGAGGCGCTGACCAGCGCACATCTGGATGCCGTTGGGGTCGACCCCTCGACGCCCGTGGTCGGGATGCCGCGCGCCTCGGAATTCTACCGCTGGATCATGGAGGGCGACGCCAGCGTGCCCTTCGACGTCCTGAAGGCCGAGGTGGTCGAAACCGCCCAGCGCCTGGTGCGCGACCATCCGGCGACCGGCGCCATCGTCAACGAATGCACGAACCTGACGCCGTTCTCGGCAGATATCGCGGCCGCAACGGGCCTGCCCGTCTTCGACATGGTCACCATGATGCACTGGTTTCAGGCGGGGCTGCGCCCGCCCAGCTACACCCAGTAGGGCGCGCCCATCGGGCTTTCAGCGGGGCGTCTGACCTGCTGCCTCCCCCGTCGGTTCCAGGCGTTCCTCCAGCTCCTGCGCCTTGTCCTCGGCCGGTTGCAGGTTGCCAATCAGCACGCCGCGCAGCACGATCAGCCAGGGGATGAACCAGAACCAGGCGGGGGCCGAGGCCAGGAACGTCGCGCCAAAGACATAGCGGCTGAGGTCCTGTTCCGTCGCCGCATCGATCCACAGCCCGGCGCCACCGACCAGCACGGTCGGCACGGCGACCCAGACGATCAGCGACAGGATCGAGAAGATGCCCAGCAGGCGTGCGCTGAGCGCCACATCCAGCGCCCAGACCTCGTGCTGGGTCATCCGCCGCCACAGCGGCCTCCAAATCGAACGCAGAAACCTCATCGGGGATCTGCACTCGCAATGCGGGCAAGTCGTTCTTCGAGGCGGGCCACGCGCTGTGTGCACAAGCGTCCATTGCCGAGCCAAACGCTGAAGTAACCTATGTAGTACATTCGCAGGACCCAAGGGCCAGTAAGGATCGCGAAACCGATGGAGAGCGGGTTGGCGATCGTGCCGCGATCGGCAGGCGGGATACTGAACTGAACCTCAAGCCATCGTCCCGCGAACAACACGCCAACCAGCGGCAGGAAGAACCAGACAAGCACGAGGTTCTTCATCTTGAACAGCGTCACGTACCGGCTCTTCAGTTCAGCCTCCCAGACCTTCTTCTCATGGAGTGTCACGCTCCAGGCGAAGTATCTCCAGAGGGCAATGACTAGGCGGATCATTCGCCATAGATAGGCGTTGGCATGCTACCCCAGCAAGCCTTCCTCTGCCGCCTTGATCTGCAACCCCAGGTACTTCGAGAAGATGCGGCACTGGGCGAGGCTACCTGCGATGAACCACAGCCCCGGCTGGCCGGTACGGCAGTACATGTTGCGGAGTTCCGTCTCTCCGTCGGCCTTGTCGAAGCCCCAGATGGGGCCGACCTTGTCGGCCACGTCCTCGCCGAAGAGCTTGCCCACTAGGTACTCCTGGCCCTTATAACCGGTGGACAGGACCATGAGGTCGGCGGGGCGGTCTTCGCCGTTGGTGAGCGTCGCCCCGGTCTCGGTGAAGCCCTGGATGTCGTCCGCCTGCACGATCTCGATCCGCCCGTCCGCGATCATCTGCGAGGCGCCGACGTTGAAGTAGTAGCCGCCGCCGCGGGTCAGGTAGAGGAACTGCCAACCGGTCCCGTCGATCCCATCATGCAGGTGCATGCCCTTGGCCTTCAGCCCGTCGAGCAGGGGCTTGTCCAACTCCTCGGATTGCTTGGTGTAGTCCTTGTGCATCTCGCGGACGAGCGGGACGGGGGAGGCCTGGGAGATCAGGTCACAGTCGTCGGTGGACGGCCCACTCTCGTAGAGGATGTACGGGAGCTGCGCCGATGGCTCGACGTTTACGACCAGCGTGGGCGAGCGTTGGACCATGGTGACCTTGGCCCCGGCTGACACCAGGTCCTGGCTGATGTCGTGCGCCGAGTTTCCGGTCCCGAAGACGATGGCGGATTTGCCGGTCCAATCGTCCCCGTCGGTGTATTGCGACGAATGCAGGACTGGGCCCTTGTAGGCGTCGATCCCCGGGATCTCGGGCAGGCTGGGGATGCCCGAGACACCCGTGGCCATGACCACATGGCGGGGGCGCATTGTGCGGGGCTGGCCCTTGTGGGTCAGCTGGACCTCCCAGCGCCCCTCGGCGTCGTCATAGGTGCCGCCGTCGAAGCTGGTGTCGGTCCAGAAGTTCAGCTCCATGGCGTCGACATACGCTTCGAACCAGTTGGCCAGCTTGTCCTTGGGGATGTAGGTGGGCCAGCTGGGCGGGAAGGGCATGTAGGGTAGGTGGTTGACCTGCACCTGGTTGTGGAGCGTCAGCGCGTGGTAGCGCAGGCGCCAGTTGTCGCCGATGCGTTTCTCGCGGTCGACGATGAGGGTGTCGACGCCCAGCTGCGTGAGGCGAGCCGCGATGGCGAGGCCGGCCTGGCCGCCACCCACCACGATGACGGCGGGGTCGTGGTCCTCGTAGGCTAGGGCCTTGTCGCGCAGGTCCTTCCAGTTCGGGCCGCGGAAGTCGCGGGAGTAGGCCTGGCCCTTGGGCCGGTCCTGGCCGGTCCGTTCCTCATGGCCCTTGATCTCGTCCAGCGCGGTCATGAGGGTCCATGCTTTCCAAGTACCCCCGTCGTCGACCAGGCGCAGGACGGCGGTGCCCCGGCCTATGGCGGTCTCGAAGGCGACGAACACCTCGAGGCAGTCGCGGCCTGCGCGGGTGACCATGGACGGGGGCCAGCGATCCTCGGCGATCTTCAGCCCGGTGAAGCGGTGCTTGGCGGGCAGGGTGCTGAGCGCTGCCGTGACGTCCATACGGCCCTGGGTGGTCTGGATCTCCCACGTGCCTGCCAGCAGGTCGCGCCACCAGCAATCCGCCGTGAAGAGCCCGGTCAGGTCGCCCGCAGCCTCGAAATCGGCCAGCCAGCGGGTCGCAATGGCGGCTAGGTCGGATTGGGTCTGGTCCAGCATGTCGTCCTCCCTTTGGTGGGTGATCTTGTCAGGGGATCACTTTCGCGTCACGGAATTCGTCGAAAAGGCTGAGGAACATGGCCTTGGAGTCGACCACGTCGTGGAAGCCCGCCAGCCGCGCCTTGGTCATCGAGGAACACACGTCGAATTCGGGCGTGAAGACGAAGTCGCCATAGGCCCAGCCAACGAGTTTCTCCCACGGGATGTCCTGCAGCCCGTGCTCCTGCGTAATCTCGGCCCAAAGCGGTCCCTTGTCGGCCATCATGTGGGCTAGGTTGATCTTCTGGGCGGGCGCGAGGTCCATGCCGAAATAGTCGGCGATGTGGGGCCACATGTCCTCCCACCGGAAGATGTCGCCGTTGGTGATGTTGAAGGGCTCGTTCGCGCAGGCGGGCTCGGTCGACATCCAGGTGACGGCCTTGGCCAGATGGCGCGAGTCGGTAACGTTGTAGAGCGCGTGCGCATTGGCGCGGGAGCCCGGATGGCGCAGCGGCAGACCGAGGGCCTTGGAGACCGACGCATAGACCGCCACCACCATGGACAGGTTCATTGGGTTGCCGATCGCCAGCCCACAGATCCCGTGGGGGCGGGCGGCAGACCAGGTCCAGTCTTTGGACGCGCAGCGGGCGACCACATGGTCCTGCTGGTCGTAGTAGAAGTTGGGCGGCATGTGGCGGGGGTCATGCTCCTGCGCGGGGGTCTTAAACGGACCCAAATGGTTGCCGTACCACTTGCTGCCCTGCATCAGGTTGACGTGCTGCAGGGGGTTATGGGGTTCCACCGCGTCCAGCAGGTTTACCAGCATGTCGCGGTTTGGGGGCACGCAGGCGGCCCAACTCTCGCGTTCCACATAGGCCGAGTAGAAGATGTGGCTGACGCCCAGATCCTTGCCCAATTTGGCGGCGCAATCGGCGGGATCCAGCAGGTCGACGGGCAGGTGGGTGTAGTCGCCCTCGAGGTCCGGCTTGCGGCGGGAGACTGCGATGACGTTCCAGCCACCGGCCTCGATCAGATGGCGGAGCTGGTTGCGCCCGGTCACGCCCGTGGCGCCTGCGATCAGAGCTGTGCGACCTGCGGCCATCTTTTATCCTCCCTGGTTGGGTAAATCATGTGTTGTATATTATTTGAAGTCAATGTATTTATATAGAAATCAAATTGGAGAGCGCTGATGTCTGCCCGCCCCTTGTCGACCGGCCTCAAGTGCCTGGAAATGCTGGAAGTGGTTGCGGCGCAGCCTGGGGCAGGGCGTCTGGCCGATCTGGCACGCGCGGTGGGAGAGAGCCGGGCGACGACTCACCAGCGGCTGCTGACCCTGGTGACCGCGGGATGGGTCGAGCGGACGGAGGATGGGCACTACCGGCTGTCACTCCGCCCCTGCCGGATTGCCCGGGCCGCGCTGGATCAGGCAGGGCTGGGGGATCGGGTGCTGCCCTCCCTTCAGGCGCTGACGAACCAGACTGGCTGCGCGAGCTCTCTCGTAGTGCTGGAGGGCACGCGGATTGTCATCGCCCAGCGAGTCGAGGCAGGCGGCGTCTTGCGCGCCGATCTGCGGGTAGGGGCGGCAATGCCCTGGGACGTCAGCGCCTCCGGGGCGATCTGGCTCGCCCACGGGCCAGCGGATTTGAGGGCGCGGCTGGAGGAGGCGGGGACAACGCTACCAGACTCGAGCCGGATTGAAGAGGCGCGCCGCGACCATGTCGCCTACGGCCTGTCCGAAGGGATGCTTGCGGGCATTGGAGGGGTCGCGGCCCCGGTTACGGATGCCTCGGGAGCATTGATCGCGTCTCTGTCTGCTGTTTGGGTCACGGGTCAGCAGGAGGCGGGCGCTGTCGCGCATGCTGTGCGGTCCGCTGCCTCGGATCTGGCATCGGCATTGCAGACCTGACGCGTTACCGAACTGACGCCTATCCCACCGGCGTGGTCGCGGTGGTCTCGGGGTGGGACGGTGCGCTGACGCGGCGGCCTTGGCAGTTCCAGGCCCGTTTTGGGGTGATTGCCCCAACAACACCGCGTGCGGGCGCCACCCCGCCAGACGACACCGTTCGATGCAACCCGAGGCGACGAATGCTTTACAACCACGCCCCGCATTGCAATGAATCGGGATCTAGCGGCATTTGACTAAAACTGGATTTATGGCCGATGAGCCGACCCGATTTATTATGTGCCAGCGGGTGGATCGCTTTTAGCTGAGTTTTTGACGATGGAATGGATGAAGCGTTTGTTGGGACGTCAAGAGGCGCCACCGGTCCGCAGTACCGAGCAGATGAAGAATGATGCAATCGATGCCGGGATCCGAGCAGCCGCCAAGGACGATCCAACGGTGTTCCCAAAGGTGACGAGCGAAGACCTCTTCCACAACTTCGTGGCTGCCATGAAGGACGACAAGGGCGTCCAGATGGAAGGGATGCTATGCGCTGTTGGCTCGCTGGCGGGGTATACCTCGGGCCGGATCGCAGCGCATAAGGTGTCGCGGATGTCCCCGGCAGAGAGAACGAAGGGCGACTACGTCACGCTCGGTGGACCAGACGGTACGCTTCCGCTCTACTTTGGCGAGTTGGTCAACGGGCCGCTTGTCCAGGACAAGTATTGCTTCTGGGGACAGTTCGAAGGCCAAGCTCGGTCGCTGGGCGGCACGCTGCCCGATCTGAAAGAGATGTTCCAGCGCGTCGCAAGAACCATCTTCACCGAAGAGTTTGGCGTGCCACGCATGCCCGAAGGCCGGGTCGCGCCAGACCTGCCCATGAATTACGTCAAGCATCTTTGGCCATCGTTCTCAAAGATCCTGACCCGGTATTCGAATGACCCAGCCCACTTCCCAGTTTCTTGGGGTCTGACGGCGCGCAAGCTGCTGACGGATGGCGCCAAGGTCATACCGCCGGGCGAGGCCGTGCAGATCCTGATGGAATGCGCCATCCCGATGTCTAAGATTGGGCCGGAGCACGTGCCCGGCATGGCAGTTGTCGATCTTTTTGGGGGCAGCGCCTAATGTCAGGTGCGCGCGCTTAGACCCCAGGCGCCGGGGTGGCCAGGCGTTGCTCTTGCGCGGCCGAGTCGGCTTGTTCAGCCTGATCGTCCGCCTCGCCGGATCCCACCACCTCGACCTTGCGGCGGGCCAGCCTCCGGTCGTTCTCGGCAAAGACTTCTCGCAGACGGTGGCAGAGCTCGCGGCGCAGCACGAACTGGGCCCGCGGCTTGCACTTGAACTTCACCCGCATCACCAGAGCTGAGTCGTCGTCGACGCAGTAGACCCCCTGCGACTTGGCGGGCTCCAGGAATTTCGGCCCGTGATCGGGGTGGGCCAGGAACTCCTTGCCGACCTCCTTGACCAGCTTCTTGAAGCGTTGCGGATCGGTATCGGGCTCCATCCGGAAGCTCGTCTTGTAGATCACCCAGTCGCGGTTGTGGTTCATGACCTGCTTAATTTCGCCGAAGGGGATGGTGATCACGGGGCCGCGGTGGTGGCGGATCTGCATGGAGCGGACCGGGATGGACACGACCTGCGCCCCCGGGGCTGCAATGCCCTGGGACGTCAGTGCGTCGGGCGCGATCCGGCTGGGCTTTGGTGCCCGCGACCTGGCCGCGACGTTAGAGGACGCAGATGTCCAGACCCCCACCCCGACGCGGATTGCCGTGGCCGCCAAAGCGGGCCTGGCCCACGGCCTTTCCCACTGCATGCTGGCGGGGATCGGGGGTGTCGCGGTGCCGGTGAAGGATTCAGGCGGCAGCCTGATTGCCTCGTTGTCCGCGGTCTGGGTCATCGGCCAGCAGCACAGGCCCCATGACCTGGAAGCCGCTGTCCGGGCAACTGCGCGGGAGTTGTAGGCCACGCTGACGGCATAGACGCCCCATCCGCTGTGCCGCACGGTAAGGATCTGTTCAGCAACCCACCCGTTCCGACGAGCACCAAGCTTCGTCCATAAAGGGAAAGCGATGAAGAAGACGTCGCTAACGACGTCGCCAAGGGTAGCCAATGACGTCGTTAAAACTCTCGCGTCGACGCCCGCAACGTCTTGAGCCGGGGCCATCATCGCTTGAAGTCAGCGCCCGGATGAGTCAGGCCCATCCGAACCGTGCCATGTGCGCGTTCCACCGGACCATCTTGCACCCGCCTCCGGAGCAGTGACATGCGGCAGACCTTGGATTTCATCCGCCACCACCCCCTCAGCGGACAGCGGTGGCTGGGCGCCTATGCGCGGTTCTTTGGTTGGCAGGCGCGCAGTCGCATCTGGCGCGTGAAACACCGGATCGACTGGATCGAGGGCTCGGTCCTTTTGGTGTCAAAGGGGATGACCGGCGCCACCGGTAACATTTATTGCGGGCTACACGAATTTGCCGACATGGAGTTTCTGCTGCATTTCCTGCGCCCGGACGACCTGTTCCTGGATATCGGCGCCAATGTCGGCAGCTATACCGTGCTGGCATCCAAGGTTGTGGGCGCCCGGACCATCGCGTTCGAGCCTGACCCCGGAACGGCTGCTCATCTGGCTGACAACATCGATGCCAACGCCATCGCGCAGGCAGTCACCGTGCACCAGGTGGCGCTCGGCCCCACCGACGGCACCGTCGCGTTCACAGTCGGTCTGGACACCACCAATCGCGTCGCGACGCCGGGGCAGAGCAATACCCGCACGGTTCCCGTCCGCCGGCTGGATGGGATTGACGGCGCCGATCAGGCCGTTTTCGCCAAGATAGACGTCGAAGGGTTCGAGCGTGAGGTGTTTCGCGGCGCCGATGGCATCCTGGCCGCGCCAAATCTGATGGCCCTGGCCACGGAACTGGATGATCCGGAGATTGAACAAGTCCTGACGGGATATGGCTTTCAAAAGTTCGCCTATGATCCATGCGCGCGCCAGCTCAGGACAACGCCGATCCCGGGCCTCAGGCAATCCAACGCGATCTATGCCCGCAATGTCGATGCCGTCGCGGCGCGGCTTGCGTCCTCGCCCAAGCGCAGTTGGCGCGGCCTGACGATCTGACAGCGCCGTTAGGTCGCCGCAGATACCGCCGGTGGCGGATCGTTGGCGGCGGCCGCGGCTTCCTCCAGCGCGGCCTCGTCCAGGCCGCCGCCCGTGCCCACCACCTCGACCTTGCGGCGCGCCAGCTTCAGGTCGTTCTCGGCAAACACCGCCCGCAGCCGGTGGTATAGCTCTCGGCGCAGCACGAACTGGGCGCGCGGCTTGCACTTGAACTTGACCCGCATCACCAGGGCACTGTCGTCGTCGACATAGTAGACGCCCTGGGACTTGGCGGGCTCTAGGAACTTCGGCCCGTGCTCGGGGTGGACCAGGAACTCTTTGCCCACTTCCTTGACCAGTTTCTTGAACTTCTGGGGATCGGTGTCGGGCTCCATCCGGAAGCTCATCTTATAGATCACCCAGTCGCGATTGTGGTTCATGATCTGCTTCATCTCGCCGAAGGGGATGGTGATCACGGGACCGCGATGGTGGCGGATCTGCATCGAGCGGACCGAGATCGACTCGACCTCGCCCCGGGTATCGGCATCCAGCTCGATGTACTCGCCCACCCGGAAGGCATCGTCCACCAGGAAGAACACCCCCGCGAACACATCGCGCACCAGCGACTGGGCGCCGAAACCGACCGCGATACCGATGATCCCGGCCGAGGCGATCAGGGGCCCGATATCGACCCCAAGGGCTGCCAGCACGATCATCAGGATCGCGGTGGCCAGAAACGCCAGCAGCGTGTTCCGGAACAGTGGCACCAGCGTATCCAGACGCGACGCCGCCGGGACCGAGGAGGGGTCGACATCCTCCGACGCATCGCTGACCCGTTTCTCGCTGTAGAGGGCGGCGCCGATCAGGTTCCAGATCAGATAGCCCAAGAGCAGCGTCACCACGACATCGCAAGCGGTTGTTGCCCAGGCCGGGGCACCCGGTCCGATGGCCAGATTGACCAGGTCCAGGCCCCACAGATTGGCCACGACGATGATGGCCACCAATCCAATGATCGCGCGCCAGGCGCCGAAAAAGACATCCTGGAAGCGCAACGCCATGGGTGTCCGCGCCCGCATGATCGAGGCGACGGTTTCGCGCCCCATGCGATCCAGGATCGGCAGGACCAGGTAGACGATCAGCGTCCCGGCAGGTCCGGCCAGCCGGTCGGTGCCGGTCTCCAGCCAATGGGCCAGCCAATAGACCCAGGCCGATAGGATGTAGAAGCCGAAAATGGTCGGCGCCAGCGCGACAACCGTGCGCGCCATGGACCCGTCGGGCCGCGCGAAAACCAGCCCAGTGGCCCGTTTAATCTGGGCGCGATTGTTCCAAAGGCCGTTTAGCAGAACCACCGCGATGACCGTGCCGGCCAGGGCCCTCAGCACCATGGTCGGCGGAAAGCCAAGGCCCGCGTGCAGCATGATCCCGCCGACCAGCCAGCCCGCGGCACCGATCTGTACCGCCGTGCGTAGCAATCGGTGCAGGCGCCCCGCCAGGTCGTCGTCCAGCGGCGCGATACGAATGGCCGGGGCATCTGGGGAAAAGGCGCGCCGGGTAATGACGATGAAAAGCCAGCTGTTCCAGATACCGGCCTCGTAGATCCACTGATAATCGCGCAGCAGGCCCAGGGTGCCGTGGGCGCCGTCGGGGCCGGTGAACATCCAGAAACCCACCCGGGTGCCGCCCAGGAACCCGATGATCGGCAGGATCTCGACCAATCCCAGCAGCACGGTGCGCAGCACGCGTTCCCAGTATCCGGCACCGGTGGGCGATGACAGCCAGCTGCGCCAGGCGCGGGTCAGGAAACTGGTGGCGGTTGCCGCGGCTATGCCCGCCAGCAGCACGGCCAGGGCGGCCACCACCATGGCGCCCACACCGTTTTCGGCCAGGGCCATTTGCTGGCGGACCCGGTCGGCGCGGTCGCCCAAGTTCTGGATGGCGTTCATCCAGCGGGTGGTGCGCTCTTCGATCTGGGCCGCCATCTGGACCAGCCGCGTCTGGATCTGCTCCAGCGTCATGTCTTCTTCGCCCATGGCCTCGGCCTCTGCCCGGCGCACAAGCTCGTCGCGCAGGATCGCGCGGATCTCGGCATCGGTCATGCGGGCCAGCAGGCCGTCGACGATCTCGGGCGTCAGCTCCTCGGGCAGGGTGACGGCGGGTGCGGTGTCTTCTTGGGGGGTAAAGACCGTCTGGGCGTGAGGGCTGACGCTGAGCCACAGCCATAGGACGGCTGCCACGACGGGTAGCAGGATGTGGCTGGGTCGGATGTTGGTTCTGCTCATCTTGTAGGCACTATCGCCGCAAACCCCCACACAGGCCAAACACAATTGTGCGCACTCTGTTTCGGTGGCTTGGCCAAGGCGCTGCCTAGGGCGCGTTCTGGCGACGGCGCGTTCTGGCGACGGCGCGTTCTGGCGATTGCGCCCTCTGGCGATTGCGTGCTCTGGCGATTGCGTGCGCTGGCGATGGCCCGTTCGCCGGATGGTCGTTTGCCGGATGGTAAGGTCTGGCCCGCAATGTCGGCGCCGGTTTCAAGCAGGAAAATGGTGGAGATCGAGAGTGTTGGCGGACGCAGGCAGCGCATGGCTTGAGCCCACCGCGGACGGCGCGAACGATCGGTCCGATCTGGACGAGGTGCTCTACCACCTGACGCATGATGTGCGGGCACCGGCTAAGGCGCTGGCGATGCTGTCCGAATGGGTTGGTGAAGATCTTGGCGCCGAGGTGCTTGCCCGGTCGCCAGAGGTCGCCCAGCACCTTGCGGACATGCGGGTGCAGGCCAGCCGGCTGGACCGAATGCTGGCGGATTTGGCGGCCTATGCGCGGATCGGGCGCACTGACGCGCAGGACGAGGTGTTGGACCTGGCGGATCTGGTTCAGGGACTTGCCAAGGATCAGGATCAGGACCAGCGCCGGGGGCCGGGCACGCAATTGACGCTGCACCTGGCGTTGGAGATCAGCACGATCAAGGCGCCGCGCGTTGATCTGTCCGCGATCCTGGCCGCCCTTTTGGACAATGCCGCCCGCCATCATGATCGCCCCACCGGACATGTGATGATCACCAGCACCGTCGACGCCAGCGGCACAATCGTGCTGTCAGTGACTGACGACGGGCCTGGGATCCCCGCGGCCCAGCAGCACAATGTCTTCAGCCTGATGACAACTCTGCGCTCGCGTGACGAGGTCGACACCAGCGGGGTGGGCCTGGCCCTGGTGCGCAAGGGTGTCGCACGCCTCGGCGGTACGGTGGCCATCGCACCCGCCATCGCACCCGCCATCGCACCCGCCATCGTGTCCGCCCTACCGCCTGCGGACAGCCCCCGCGGCACCCGCGTTGAAATCCGTCTTCCCGCGGCACGCGCGGCGCACCAACCCGCTCGCCAACGGCGCGGCCAACCCGAACCCCAGCACGACGTTCCATCCACTGGTCAGCAATCGAACCAGAAAACAGGGCACAACACGACATGACCAATGCAGCCGCCAGCTCTCACGACCCCGTCGGGGGCACCTACGGACCGGACGGACCCGAAGCGCAGCCGCCCCGGCTGAAATGCGTTCTGATGGACGACAACGAGATCGACCGCCGGGCGATCCTGCGCGTTGCCCGCAAATCGCGGTTCAAGCCCGAGTTCATCGAGACGCAGTCGATCACCGAGACCCGCGCAGTCCTGGCGGGCGATAGCCGCCCCGACGTCCTGCTGGTTGACTACCGCGTGCCGGACGGTGACGGCATCGCGTTCGCGGGCGAGATCTGCCGGACCGCCGGCCAGGATACGCCGGCCGTCATTGTCGTAACCGGTGACCAGTCAGACGACGCGCCGATTCAGGCCTTGCGCGCCGGTGCGGCGGACTTTTTGCCAAAGCACGAGATCACGCTGGACCTGTTTGAAGGCGCGCTAGAGAACGCGATGCGCGTCAGCGCCAGATATGCGGGCATGATGCAACGATCGGGCGAGCGTGCCGAGGCCGATGACGTGGACGCGTTGCGCACCCTGATGATGGAGCACGCCTCCCAGTTGAAGGCCAAGGTCTTGCCGCTGTTGTCGTTCAGCTGGAACGCCGTCGAACATCTGTCGCCCCTTAGCGGCGGCCACGACCGCATGCGCGAGCACCTCCGCCACAAATGCGAGGTTATCCCCAGCCTGATCGATGATCTGTTGATTGCGGGCTTGGCAGGCAGGGTGGAACCGCGCGAACAGGCGGTCAACCTGGTCGCTGTGCTGTCGGATCTGCTGAATGCAAAGGATCCTGCGACACTGCGGAACGCGCAGATCGACCTTGCATCGCTCCCCCGTGTCATTGGCGATCCTGGCCGACTGCAACTGCTTTTAGACCTGATGATCACCAGTGCCATCTGCGAATGCCCGGTGAACCGCCGGCCAAAGCTGACCTTTGGCGCAGGCGTTGACCGCGCTGGCGCGCCGGTGATCTGGCTTGACGACAACGGCCTGGATCTTGCGGCCCGACGCCAGCAGCTCGGGCACAGCCTGGGCAGCGCCGATCTGCTTAAGGGCCCGCAGGGCGACCCCTTCGCCTGGTCCCTGTGCCAACGGATTGCGCAGCAGATGGGCGGCGATTTCCGCGTCAAGGGTCTGCCGGACGGGGGCGTGCGCACTTTGGTGCGGTTGCGCGGCCCCAGTGCCTCTCTGGATTCCCGCTAAGCCAGCAACGGAAAGATCACGCCCAGCGCCCAGCCCAAAGCCAAGGCGCAGGCAATCCCTGGCACCAGTGGAGCCGCCGTCCGCTGGTACAGCCAGTGCGCCCAGAGCCCGTGCACCAGGAAAAACAGCACCATGACCGGCGCGATGATGATCAGGAAGAACAGCTCTTCCAGATCCAGGGCGATCGCGATCACGAGCGATCCGAAAAAACAGAGCTTTCCAGCCAGGATTGCCCACCAACGGCCTCGTGCCGCGTCGATGAGGTAGGCATCCGCCGTGGTCATCAGCAGCGCGCCGACAGTCAGCGCCAGGATCAGGTCCAGCCGGTTCGTGATCGGCACATAGGATGTCACTGTACTGTCCAGCGCCAGGGCCAGCGCCGCGATCATCGCCGCACCGGCTGCAATGCCGATCAGGACTTGGGTCAGGCGGGGGCGCGGTGCGTCCAACCCGCGGGCCCAGGCCAGGGCCAGGAACGTCAGGGCGCCGAAGACCGCGAAGTGGACGGCCAGGTAGTCGGCCACCAGAACCGGCAGAAACCCAGTGGGAATGGGGTATAGGATCAGGGGCGTCAGGACGGCCGGGCCCAGCATGGCCAGCGCGATGCGTCGGCCGATCTGGTTTGGCCGGGGGGGGATCTGGCGCTGTGGGATCTGGCGCTGTGGGATCAGTCCCGCCAGGGGCCAGCCCAAGGCTACGATCCCCAGGATCATCAGGCAGACCCACGGGCCCCTGGTGTCGACCGCGCCGGCGTCCTGGCGGTCAAAGACCAGATTGGCCCAGTCGCGGGCCTCGCGCAGGCTCTCGCCGCTATAGAGCACGCCCACATGCTCGACCGAATCCGACAAGACCACGCGGCGGGCATTGCCCGCGGCGGCGTCCCCATAGGTCGTCTCCACCTGGGCGCCGGGCCCATGGGTCAGGCGCAGCGATTTCAGCGCTTCGTCCGCCAGAAAGTTCTCCCACCCACCGATGATCATCAGCAGATTGCGCGGCTGGTCCGCCGTCACCTCGCGCGAGAACAAAGAGACGGCGATGGTGGTCGCCACGTCCGGCTCTTGGGCTGCGACCCGGACGATGATGTCAGACGCCATGGAATGCCCCAACAGGGCCAGGCGGCCATCCGTGCCGGGTGCGGTTCGGGCGAAGGCCAGGATCGCGCGCGTTTCGTCCGACAGGGTCCGTGTGGCGCCGTCTTCGGTGGCGGTGTCGCCGGTCAGGGGCTCGGGGTTCCGGCCATGGCCGCGATAGTCAAAGGCGATGGCGACGTAGCCCGCATTGGCCAGGGTGACGGCGAAGGGTTCCATCAACTGGCGCGATCCGGCAAAGCCGTGCGCGATGACGATGGCGGGGGCTGGCGGGGCGTTCGGCTGGCGATAGATCTTCACGGGCGTCGTGCCGACCTGGGTGTACTGGACGTCCAAGTCCGCCTGCGGCTGCGCGATCTGCCAGGCTGACAGGGTGATCGCGGCCATGGCCAGCAGGGCCACGACCAGGCGGGTTGGCGAGGGGATCGTCATCGGCAAGGGCGACCTCGGGTAGGTTCTGGCGGTCTGACCGGGCCGTGATGGGGTGCCCGGCGCGACCTTCCGCGCGTGGTAACTAGTTCGGGCGATCCTATTTGACCAACAACCGCAGTAATACGAGGCGCTCCGATGTCCGAGGTCCGCAACGACCTGACGATCTACGATGCCGTCGCTGACGAGTGGTGGAGCGACAGCAAGGGCTGGCTGAAGACCCTGCGCAACATGGTGCCGGGGCGGCTCAGCTATTTCGATCGTCTGGTGGATTGGCAGGATAAGGACGTGCTGGATCTGGGCTGCGCGGGCGGCTTCATGGCCGAGGCGCTGGTGGAACGCGGGGCGCGCGTGACGGGGATTGATCCGGCCGAGCAGGCGATCAACGCGGCACGGGCCCACGCGGCGGGCAACGGCATGGAGATCCGCTACGACGTGGGCGTGGGCGAGGCGCTGCCCTACGCCGATGACAGCTTTGACGTCGTGGTGTGTGTCGACGTGCTCGAGCATGTCCGCGACCTCAATGACGTCATGAAGGAAGTCGCCAGGGTGCTGCGGCCGGGCGGTATGTTCCTCTTCGACACCATCAACCGAAATCCATTGGCTAGTTTTGTCGTGGTAACGGTGGCGGAACGCATCATCGGTCTGCTGCCGAGGGGGACGCACGACCCGCAAATGTTCATCCAACCGTCTGAGCTGCGCGCCAGCATGCAGGCGGCCGGTCTGACACCGGGCCCGATCACCGGTCTGGGGCCCCGCTGGATGAACCTGAAGGGTGAGTTCGTATTCGGTCGCCTGCCGATCACCTGGATCATCTACATGGGTTCGGCCCAACGTTCCTGAACCTCAGGGCTGTAGCCAGGTTCCTGCCCAGTCGTCTGACCCTTGAAACAGGGCGCGGCGGTGTGCCTCGCGGCCCAGATGCACCGTATCGATCTCGTGGACGCGCAGTGAGATCACGGCGAAGTACCGCGCGTCGGGTGCTTCCTCCCGCAGATCTTCCCCCACCAGGGGCGCGCCTGGCACCGCAATGGCCGCGTAGTCGCGCCGGGCCACCGGCGGCAACGCTGCCCATTCTGCCGCCACCGCATCGCCCGTCAGCACCTCGGCCCGCGCGCGCAGACGCACCTGCAAGCGCGCACCCGGGTCCCACAGCGCCAGGCTGACGCGCGGATCATCGGCAATCTCGGTGACCTTCGCGGTGCGCGCATCCGTGTAGATTTGAAGCGCGGCGGCCTGACGGTCCGCGGCGCGCAAGACCACCGTGCGCACCTCTGGCCCCGCAGCACCTATTGTGGCCAGCATAGGAAACCGCCAAGGCGAGCGGCGATCCTTCGTGGCACGCCCCAAGCGTATCCAGACAGCCTTCAGCGTCGCCGCCAAATCACCCCAGGGTTCCTCCACTACGCGGCCCCAGTGTCCTGCCGGATCAGCTCTCGGTACAGCGCCTGGATGCGGGAGGTAACCGGCCGGTTACCCTCGCCGATCGGTTTGCCATCAATCGAGGCGACTGGAGTTTGCCCGCCGAACGAGCCCGTCAGGAACGCCTCATCGGCGCCGTAGGCTTCATAGAGCGAGAAGTTCTTCTCGAACACAGGGATGCCGGCGTCCCGGCAGATCTGGATCACGTTGGCGCGGGTAACCCCGTTCATGCAGTAGTCGCCGGTCGACGTCCAAACCTCGCCCCGGCGGACAATGAAGAAATTGCAGGCGTTCGTGGTGTTCACAAAACCATGCGGGTCCAGCATCAGCGCCTCGTCTGCGCCGGCCTGTTCGGCCTGCAGACAGGCGATCACGCAATTGAGTTTGGAGTGGCTGTTCAGTTTGGCGTCCTGGCTGTGTGGCAGGCCGCGGACTTGCGGGACGCTAGCCAGCCGGATACCGGCCGATTGCAGGCGGTCGACGGGTTTCGAATGCTCCATGATGATGACCAGCGTCGGGCCCGAGCGGCTGAGCGAGGGGTGCTGGAACGGTTTTATTTTTACCCCGCGCGTTAGCATCAGCCGGCAATGGACGTTCGTCTCCATGCCGTTGGCTTCGGCCGTTTTGGTCAATGCTTCCAGGATGCCCGCGCGCTCCATCCCAACATCGAGGGACACCGCCTTGCAGGAATCGAAGAAGCGGTCCATGTGCGCGTCGAAGAAGGCCCAGCGCCCTTTGTAAAGGCGCATTCCTTCCCACATACCATCGCCTAGCAGGAACCCGGAATCGTAGACCGACACTTTCGCCTGGTCGCGGTGCACCAGATCGCCGTTGATGTAGATCTTGATGTCTCGGTTACGCGGATCTTCATCCGCGTCATGGGTAGTGTGGCTGTCAGTCTGCATGGCTTTGGGACCGGTTGGGATCAGGCTGCGGCAATCGCGTCCTCGACTATGGTGAGCGCGCGGTCCAGGTCGTCTTGCGCGATAGTCAGCGGTGGCGAGAGGGTCAGGACGTTTCCCTGGCTGACCTTGAAGCTTAGGCCCTGATCCAGGCAGCGGTAATAGATCTTTTCGGCCCGCGCGATATCTGGGGTGCGGCTGTCCGGATCGGTGACGATCTCGACCCCCATCATCAGGCCGCGGCCGCGCACATCGCCGATCTGCGGGGTCGACGGCATGCGTTCACGCAGGCGATCCATCGCCGCCTTGCCCAGGGTGGCGGAACGCTCGACCAATCCCTCGTCCTCGATGATCTCCAGCGTGGTCAGGGCGGCCCGCGCGGTGACGGGGTTCTTCTCGTGGGTGTAGTGGCCGATGGCGTAGTCGCCCGCGACGTCCAGGTCCCGGCGCGCAACCACGGCGGCGATGGGTAACACGCCCCCGCCAAGCGCTTTGCCCAGGGTGAAGATGTCCGGCTCGACCCCGTCATGCAGGAACGAGAACATCTGCCCGGTTTTGCCCAGTCCCGTTGGGATTTCGTCCAGGATTAGCAGCGCGCCATGCCGGTCGCAGGCGGCCCGGATGGCCTTCCAGAACCCGGGCGGCGGCACGTTTGGGATGGCGCGCATTGCCTCGGCAATCACGGCGCAGACATCGCCCTCGCGGCCCAGCACATAGTCGACCATGTTGGCGCAGGCCTGGGCGCTGTCTTCCAGGGTTTTGTGGCCATAGGGGCAGTTCGTCGGGCTGAAGGGGGCGACATGCTCGGCGCCCGGGATCAGCGGGCCCGCGATACCGGACCGGAATGTCGCCTCTCCGCCCACCGCGGCGGTGCCGAAGCCTGCGCCGTGATAGCTGTCCCAGAAGGACACTGTCTTGAAGCGGCCATTGGCGGCCCGGGCCAGCTTTAGCGCGACTTCATTGGCGTCGGATCCGCCGGTGGTGAACAGAATCTTACCAAGATTGCCGGGCGACAGTTTCCCCAGCTTTTCGGCCAACGCGACGGCGGGTTCATTGGCAAAGCGCCGGGGGGCGAACGGCAGATCGTCCAACTGTGCCTTGATCGCCGCGATCAGGCGCGGATGGCCATAGCCGATATTGTGGACCGAGTTGCCGTGGAAATCCATGTAGCGCCGGCCGTCCAGATCCTCGATCCAGATGCCCTCGGCTTTGGCGATGGTGTTGACGCAGGGGGTCGACAGGCTTTGGTGCAGGAAGGCGTCTGAGTCCCGCTGCAAGAGCGGCGCCGACTGGGGGCCGATATTCTCGGCCTGCCAGTCGCGCCGGGCTTCTGAGGTGTTGTCCTCTCCCTCGGTGTGGACGGCGACGTGAAAGGCCATCGGTCAGCGCGGCCAGGGCAGGGAGTAGGTCTTGACGTTGGTGAAGAACTTCATTGCCTCCAGCACCCCTTCCTTGACGCCGTTGCCCGAGTCCTTGATGCCGCCGAAGGGCGACATCTCGATCCGGAAACCCGGCTGTTCCCAGATGTTCACCGTACCGACGTTCAGGCCTTCGATATAGGCCTGCATGCGCCGGAAGTCGTTGGTGCAGACACCCGACGACAGGCCGAAGGGCGTAGAATTCGAGATGGCCATCAAGGCCTCGTCGTCGTCCGGCACGCGCACGATCGGGACGATGGGGCCGAAGGTCTCCTCCATCACCAGCTCGCTGTCATGGGGCACGTGGTCGACGGTGATCGGGGGCAGTAGCGCGCCGTCCCGGCCCGGGTGATAGCGCACCTTTGCGCCCTGGCTTTCGGCATCGTGGACACGCGCTTCGAAGGTTTCGGCCGCTTTGGCGTGGACAACGCAACCCAATTGTGTCGCAGGGTCCTGCGGGTCGCCGTGGCGCAGGGCGCGGGCGCGTTCCTCGATCATTGGGACCAGCCGATCGGCGATCGACTCTTGGGCCAGGATGCGCTTGACCGCGGTGCAGCGCTGGCCGGAGTTGCCCGTGGCACCGGCAACGGCGATGGTCGCGGCCTTTTCCAGGTCCGCGTCGTCCAGATCGTTCAGGATGATCAGGGGATCGTTGCCGCCCAACTCCAGCGCCGTGCGCTTGTAGCCCGCTTGCGAGGCGATCAGCTTCCCCACCGGCACGCCGCCGGTGAAGGTGACGACCTCGGCATTCGGATCGGTCACCATCGCGGGGCCGATCACACCCGGCTCGCCGGTGACGATCTGGAACATTTCGGGCGGCAGGCCGGCCTCGGAGAGCAGATCGGCCAGCGTGATCGCCGTCAGCGGCGTCAGTTCCGTGGGCTTGCAGACCACGGGCGCGCCAGCCGCAACCGCGGGCGCGATCTTGTGGGCCACCATGTTCAGTGGGTGGTTGAAGGGCGTGATCGCCGATACCGCGCGCACCGCCTCGCGCTTGGTGTAGATCTTGCGGTCCTTGCCGTTCGCCGTGATGTCGCACGAGAAGATCTGCCCGTCATCCAGGATCGCCAGCTGTCCGGACAGATTGAACACATCTGTCGAGCGCGTCGTCTCGTAGAGTGCGTGCTGATGGCAGATGCCCAGCTCCAGCGTCAGCCAATGCGCGATCTCCGCGCGCCGTTCGCCGATCAGTTGCGCCGTGCGAAACAGGATCGCCTGACGCTCAGCCCGGCTGAGGGTGCAGCGATAGTTGGCCGCGATCTCGAAAGCCTCCGCGGCATGGGCCGGCGTGCCCGCGGGCACCGTGCCGATGACGGCGTCGGTGTAGGGATAGCGCACCTCAACCATGTCATCGGTGGTGACCTTTTTGCCGCCGATGCGCATGGCCTCGTGGCGGACGGGGGTATCGGGCGCGTTCATGCGGTTTCCTCTTGCAGAGCGGCGGCGCGGCAGGCAACGGCCAGCGCATCAAAGTTGCGAAGCTCGGGCGCCGCGGCCAGGTCCGGCAGCGGGCGATTGACGATGAAGGGCACCTCTTGTTCGGTCAGGCCGCCGTGGCTGCGCAACGGCGCGTCCAGGCCGGTCAGGTCGTGCTCCGCCTCCGACGTGCCGATGGTCATGTTCTCGGTCGAGGTGATCACCAGGTCGCCCATGCGGTCCGGCGGCAGCTCGTAGGTCGCGCAGGCGGCCTCGCGATCCAGAGCCGTTGCGATCCCAGGCACCGCCAACAACCGGTTCACCATCTCGCCCCGGTCCGAACCGTCCGGCAGATAGATCGTGGCGAAAGAGCCCAGCGCCCCGTGGTGCACGACGTAGGGGTCAGTGATCGGCAAGATCACGCGCGCGGCACCCTTGCCCAGCCAGTCGTCCAGCACGTCCTGGATGTAGACCACAGCGGGCGAGCCGTCTGCGGTGTGCTTTGGCTTCATGCCATGGTCTGCGGTCACAACGATGGCCGCGCCCATCTGGTCCAGCTGCCCCAGATAGCGGTCGAAGTTCGCATAGAACGCGTTCGCAACCGGGTCACCGGGCGCGTGCTTGTGTTGGATGTAGTCGGTGGTGGTCAGATACATCAGATCCGGTTTGAACTCCGCCAAAAGCTTTACGCCAGCGGCGAAGACGAATTCCGACAGCGCGGCAGAGTAAACTTCGGGCACCGGTTCACCCAGCCAGGCGCTGGCATCGTCGATGCCGTTGGCGGCCATGGTGGCCTGATCCGCTTTTTCGGTTGAAAAGCAGATGGCCCGCCCCTGGTCAAACGCCATGCCGTGGCCCAGCAAGGCGCGCAGCTTATCCTTGGCGGTGACGATCGCAACGCGTTTGCCGGCATTATAGAAGGCCGAGAATACCGTCGGCGCGCGCAGCCAGCGGGCATCGTTCATCATCACGGCCTCGCCCGTTTCAGGGTCGATCAGGAAGTTGCCGCAGATACCGTGCACGGCCGGGGGCCGCCCGGTGGCAATCGACATGTTGTTGGGGTTGGTGAAGGAGGGGATTACCGAATGCGACAGACGGTCTGTGCCGGTTTTCTTCATTCGGGCCAGGTTGGGCATCAGCCCCTCGGCCATCGCCGCGTCCAGATAGGCCGGCTCGCACCCGTCCAGGCAGATCGCGATGGCGGGCGCCAGAGGGGCCGGATAGGCCCGGCCATTCACCGTGAGTTCGTCAGACATGCTCGTGCTCCGCGTTTGCGCGCAGCAGCTTGGCGCGCTCTTCCAATGCAGATGGTGGGGGCGATGCATCGCCGACCCCCATCTCGTCTAGGGCCAATTTTGCGGCATCGACGACCCGCGCCATGACATGGTGGTCCAACTGGCCGATACAGCCGACCCGGAAGCTGTCCACGACGGTCAGCTTGCCGGGGTAGATGATGAAGCCTTTGTTTTTCAGGATCTCGTAGAACCGCGCGAAGTCAAAGGCCGGGTCCGCCGGGTTGAAGAACGTCACGATGATGGGTGACAGCCAGCGATCATCCAGCAGCGTCTCGAACCCCAAGGCCCGCATGCCGGAGACCAGGACATCGCGGTTGCGAGCATAGCGCGCGCCGCGCGCCGGGACGCCCCCTTCTTCGGCATGGGATTTCAGCGCTTCCAGAAAGGCGGCCACCGCATGGGTAGGCGGTGTGAACCGCCATTGCCCAGACTTCTGCATGTTTGCCCACTGATCGTGGATATCCAGGCTCAGCGAATGGGCATTTCCGGCCGAGGCGGCCAGGACGTCGTCCCTGACCAGGACAAAGCCGAAGCCCGGCACTCCCTCGATGCACTTGTTGGCCGATGAGACCAGCGCGTCAAAGATCACGCCGTCCAGTGACACGGCGCCAAACGCGCTCATCGAGTCGATCAGAAGGCGACGCTCTGCATCGGCGACAGCATCCGAGATTTCACGTAACGGGTTCAGTATGCCGGAGCTGGTCTCGCAGTGGATTGCCAGGACATGTGTGATGCTGGGATCGGCGGCGAGCTGCTCTGCCACCTCGGCCCCGCGCGGCGGCAGGTAGTCACCCTTGTCGATGACGACGTGGTCGCGGCCCATGACCGCCAGCGTCTTGGCCGCGCGCAGCCCATAGGCGCCGTTGGCCAACACCAAGGTCTTTGAGTTGCGCGGCAGGAAGGTGCCCAGCATCGCCTCGACCAGATAGGTGCCTGACCCCTGCATGGGCACGCAGTCATACCCATCCCGGGACAGCAGCGCGATCAGTTTGGAACGAAGCGCTGCCGTCATCGCCCGGAAGTCGCCGTCCCAGGACCCCCAATCGCACAGCATGGCGGACTTGACCGCGTGCGAGGTCGTCAGCGGTCCTGGCGTCAGCAGAAAGGGTTCACCCATCGTCGGTAACGGCAACGGCCGTTGTTCTTTTGAGCCGTCGGGCATGCTGGCCTCGTCCGAATTTGTGTTGGTGTGTTTACTATACACGTTTGAGGCCGGATTGGGCGGCGTATCCTTCGTGTGTCATGTCGCACTATCGGCCAAACTACTCAGCGGCATTCACGGCGGTTTGTGGGACCGGTTGCAGTGTGACGCGGAAATAGCTGGTGCCGTCTTCCGCGAACTGAACGGACAGGTCCCCGTGCATGGCTTGCATGAGGGCGTGACTGATGGGCAGGCCAAGACCCGCCCCCTGATCCATTGAGGCGCGGTCGCCGCGCACAAACTTGTCGAAAATGGAGCGTGCCTCTGCCGTGCTGACGCCGCCGCCGTTGTCGATGACGTCTAAGAGGACTTCACCCGCGGGCCCGTGATCTAATCGCACCAGGATCTCCGGATCCGGGTGGACATTATACTTAATTGCGTTGGCCAATAAGTTGATAAGCACCTGGCGCAGGCGGTCACCGTTGGCCGACGCGAACACCGGTTGCATTGGAAACTCGCGCAGGATGATCACCTTCCTCTCGCGCGCCAGGCCGGACACCGTGGACAGCGCCAGCTCGGCCACCGCTCGGGTGTCCAGATGCTCGGTCGGGATCTCCAGCGTCCCCGATTCCAGGTGGCTGAGGTCCAGGATCTGGTCCAACAGCCGGGTCAGTCGGATGCTCTCCTCGTTGATGATGCCGACAAAGCGCGCCTGTTCGGCGGGCGAGACATCCTGCATCGACAGCAAAATCTCCGAAAACGAGCGGATCGAGGTCATGGGCGTGCGCAACTCGTGGCTGACTTGGCTGAGGAAATCGTCCTTGCGCTTGTCCATCGTGCGCAGCAGCTCGTTGGCTTCGCGCAGCTTTTGGGCGGCCTCCTCCAGCTCGGCGGATTTCTCGCGCAGCTGATGCGACGTCTCGATCAGTCGCTGCGTCTCGTCGGCAATGTCGAATAACTGCGTCATCCCGATGGGGGCCTGGCCGACAATCTGGCTGACCATGGCGTGGGCTGAGGCGGCACCGACCGATCCCGCCAGCTCGCGCTCCAACCGTCGCACCAGATCGTCCGTCGGCTGGGGCAGGCCGGTACTGACGCCCTGTTGCCGTGCCAGACGGTCAAACAGCACCCGCGCCTGCTCCGAGCCCAGGATGCGTTGCGCCAGGACGAACAGCGCCTCGACATGCCCGGCACCGGTCTGGAACGTCGACGGTGCGTTGTCCGATATTCGGAAGATATCGACGAACTGAACCGCCTGCAGCTGTTCCAGCGGGGAAGGGCGCGTCAGGATCGACACCACCATGAACAGGATCGCGTTCAGGCCAACGCTCCACACCAGGGCGTGCACCAGCGGGTCAAAGCCCGCCAGCCCGAACAGCGCCTGCGGCCGTAGCTCTTGAATGCCCCAGGGCCCGTTCTGGATCACCGCCTGGCTGAGCAAAAAGGCCCCGTCAAACGAGGGCAAGAACAGCGTGTAGGCCCAGATTAGCGCGCCGATCACCAGACCGACCAGGGCGCCGGCACGGTTGGCATCCTTCCAGAACAGCCCCCCCAACAAGCCGGGCAGGAACTGCGCCACGCCCACAAAGGCAATCAGCCCGATGGCCGCCAGGGCATCCGAGCCGCCCGATAGCTGGAAGTACAGGAACCCCAGGCCCAGCACGACCGCGATCGACATCCGGCGCGCGGTCAACAGCAGATTGCGCACGTCGCCGGAAACCTCGCGCCCCGTGGACATCAGCTTCAGGGCCACGGGCATCACGATGTGGTTCGAAACCATGGTCGACACGGCGATGGCGGCCACGATAACCATGGAGGTGGCCGAGGAGAAGCCGCCCAGAAACGCCAGCAGGGCCAGCTCGTCCCGGCCCGCTGCCAACGGCAGGGTCAGCACATAAAGGTCGGGGTTCGAGCCCACGGGCATGCTTTTCAGGCCGACAATGGCGATCGGCATGATGAACAGGCACATCCCGAACAGGTACAGCGGGAACAGCCACGAGGCGGTTGCCAGATGGCGTTCATCGACATTCTCGACCACCGTGACCTGAAACTGCCGGGGCAAACAGATGATCGCCGTGGCCGACAGGAAGGTCAGCGCCACCCAGCGGGGGCCAAAGATCTCCTCCCCGCCATAGATCACCTCGGACGGCACGTCCGAAAAGATCTCGTAGACGCCGCCCGCTCCGATGACGACGAACAGGCCCACGGCCAGCAGCGCGAAGAGCTTGACGATGGCCTCGACCGCGATGGCAGCGACGACGCCGTGGTGGCGCTCGTTCGCGTCCAGGTTTCTTGTGCCGAACAAGATGGTGAAGATCGCCATGCCAACCGCGACCCACAGCGCCGTGCTGGTGCTGTCGGTGTTGCCGGCCACGGCCTCGTAACTGCGGGTCACGGACTGCAGCTGCAGGGCGATGTAGGGGGTGGTGGCAACGACCGCGATCACGGTGACCAGCACGCCCAGGCTGGGGCTTTTGCCGTAGCGCGAGCTGATCAAGTCAGCGATCGAGGTGATGCGGTATTCGCGTCCGATGCGCACCAGTTTGCGCAGCATCCACCACCAGCCGATGAAGACCAGCGTCGGGCCCAGATAGATGGTGATGAACTCCAGGCCGTTGCGGGCGGCCGATCCAACGGCGCCGTAGAAGGTCCACGACGTGCAGTAGACCGAAATCGCCAGCGTATAGATGACCGGCGAGCGCAGCCAGCCCATGCGGCCACGGGCCGTTGCCCGGTCCACGAAAAACGCCACCGTGAACAGCACGACCACATAGAGCAGGCATACCGCCAGCAGGACGTCGCCGGAAATCGTCATGGGGCGTCCTGGCGATCCGAGATCGCCATCAACTGTCGGGACAGCAGGGCGGCGCCCAGGATCAGCGCGGCCCACGCGGCCATCAGGTAGAGCAGCGTGATCGGCACGCCCAAGATCTTGCTTTCCAGATGGAAGATCGTCGCCACGGGCGGCATCAGCATGACGACCCCCAGGATCAACAGGATCATCGCCTTACTGCGCACACGTGGCGTTTGGGAGGGGGTATTGGTGGGGCTGCTGCTGGGCGGTGGGGGGGTCTGGTTTTCCATACCGATCTAGCCGGGCTGGCGCGCCGCCAATTGCTCGACGGCGGCGACCAGTTCTGAGTTGGCGAAGGGCTTGGTCAGGAAGATATCGGCGCCCGCTTCCTCGGCGCGCTCGCGGTCGACGCGCTGTCCCTTGGCGGTCAGCATCAGGACCGGCGTGGCGGCGGCGCTGTGGTGCGCGCGGATCTGGCGCAGGATCTCCAGCCCGCTGATCTCGGGCAGCATCATGTCCAGGATCAACACGTCCGGTGGATGAGACTGCACGGTTGCCAAGGCCTCGCGGCCATTGGCGCAGACCAGCACGTCGAAGCCGGCGCGCTGCAGCAGGAAACGCAGCGTCTCGACAATGTTCGGTTCATCTTCTGCCAAAAGAATGCGCTTGGGCATCGCTCTGACATCCTCCCCTGATCCCGTCTATTGCGGGTTGGGTTTTATATGAGGGGTT
>JBCCML010000035.1:0-50506 GCA_039026375.1 Pseudomonadota bacterium | reverse complement strand
GCCGCGCTGGCGGCCGTGCACCGGACGTCTTGGATCGCGAAACGGCTGCAAAAATCCTGAGCAGCGGCCGCGTGCAGCTGATCAAGTGCCCAGGTGACAACGCGCCCCGCAAGTGATTTTGGCCCCTCAAACCCAACCGTGAATCACGCGCACCCACCGGCGTTGGCGCTGGGATTCCACCCGTACAGCAAGCGTGCAGCACCCGTACAGCACCTGTGCAGCAAGTGTACAGCAAGCGTATGTACACAAAGTCGACGGGTTGACGGATGGTTACCGAACCACGCCGGACGCGGGTCCGGTACGGCACCCGCATGAGAGGCACTGAAAAACCTTAATCCGGCACCAGCCCCTCCGCCCGGTCGTGGGCCGCCAAAGCCTCGGGCCGGTCGGGCGCCGGGCCATAGCCGCCGCCCCCGCCCGTGCGCACCACCAGCAGGTCGCCCGCCTGCAGGGCGCAGCCGCTTTTCGATGTCAGGCGCACGGTCTGGTCGCCGCGTTCAATCACCGTCTCCGCCGCCTGGCCCGCCGCCCCGCCGAAGAGACCCTGCGCGGGCTGGGTGAACCGGTCGCCATAGGTGGCAAACGTCACGCCGTCCTCTAGCACCCGATAGGCACGCTCGAACCCAAGCCCGCCCCGCCGCGCGCCCGCCCCGCCAGACCCCGGCAGCAGACGGTACTGCTCGACCCGGGCGAAGGGGTGGTCCATCTCCAGCGACTCGATGGGGATGTTGGCGCAGTTCGACAGCGGACTGTCGACCCCGTCGCAGCCGTCATTGTCCTTGCCCGCGCCATAGCCGCCCCCCAAGATTTCCAGATAGATGTTGTACCCCTCGGGCCGCAGCTGGCTGAGACAGACCGACGTCGTCGTGTCATAGCCCTCGGCCATCACGCGGTCGGGCACGATCTGGGCCAGCGCCGTCATCACCGCGTTGAAGACCCGGTAGCTGGGCAGCAGCCGGGCGCGCACCGGCGCGGGCGGCCGGGGGTTGAGCACCGAGCCATAGGGCGCGTCCACCGTAATGACCCGCGATACCCCGTCATTGAACGGAATGTCGGGGTCGGTCAGCACCGACTTGGCGCAGGACACCGCCGCGGCGAAGGTCGAGGCGAAGGGATTGTTCAGGTTCGTCGCCACCTGACCGTCGGTGCCGTCAAAGGCGATGTGGATGCCTTCGCCCTGCACCGTGACCTGGGTGCGCACGACGACCGGCTGGTCGGTGATGCCGTCATCGTCCATGGCCGCCTCTGCCCGGTAGGTGCCGTCCGGCAACCCGGCGATCGCATTGCGCATGCGGCGTTCCGAGTAGCTGAGCATTTCCGCCATCGCCTCGGCCAGCACGTCCGCGCCGAACCGGTCGGCCAGGGCCTGCAGGCGTTTGGCACCGATGCGGTTGGCGGCAAACTGGGCATCCAGATCGCCGATGGTGGCGTCGGGCATCCGCACATTGGCCGCGATCAGGCGCTGCAGCGGGCCGCCGTTCCAGTCGCGCGCCTGCTGGTACTTGGTGGGCGGAAAGACCAGCCCCTCCTGGTGGACATCGCCCGCGTGGGGGTTCAGGCCCGCGGCCCCGCCGCCCAGGTCGATGTGGTGGACGACCGATGCGCTGAAGCCCAGCAACGCGCCCCGGTGGAAGACCGGCGAGAACAGGAAGATGTCCTGAATGTGCTGGCCGCCCTGGTAGGGATCGTTGGTGATGAAGAAGTCGCCCTCGACCAGCGTCTCCTGCGGGTAAAGCGCCAGACAGGGCGCCAGCGTGTGCGCGATCGAGCCCAGCTGGATCGGGATCAGTTCGGCCTGCGCCACCACCTGGCCGTCGCGGTCGATCAGCGCGGCGGAGCAGTCCTGCGCCTCGCGCACGATGGGGGAATGGGCGCAGCGGATCAGCTTGGTGCCCATCTCGTGCGCCGCCGCGATCAGCGAGCGGTTGATGATTGCCTGGTCGATGACGGACAGGGGCATGGCTTAGGCCTCGCGTTCCAGGATCAGCGCGCCCGCCGTGTCGGCGTGGACCTGCCAACCGGGGGGCACGTAGATCGTGGCGGTTTGATCTTCGATCAGGATCGGTCCTTGGGTGGGGGCGCTGGTGGTGTCGGCACTGACATCCGGGCGCAAGTCGGCACGCCGGATCAGGCGGCATTGCCGTTGGTCGCCGCCTTCGGTAATGGCGATCTGCCGGGCGCTGGCTGGTGGGCTCGGGGCCGGGGGCTGGCTGGGCAGCCCGCCCGTCTGGGCCCGTGCACCCACCCTGAACGAGACAATCTCGACCGGGTCGCCCGGCGGCTTGGAGAACTCAAAGACCTTGTGGTGCGCGTCGGCGAAGGCGGCCTCTAATTCAGCGACATTCAGGGCGTGGGTTTCGTCGCCGTCTGTGTTTTCGCTGTCTGTGTTTTCGCTGACCGTCACCGACACCTCGAAGGCCTGGCCGACATAGCGCATCTCCAGGATATGCTCGAAGCTGAGCGACCCCCGGATGCCCACGGCGGTCATGTAGGTCTGCACTTCCTGGCGCAGATCCGCCAGGCAGGCGCGGATTGCGGGCAGGGTGTCGGGGCTCAGGCGCGTCCTGTCGGTCCTCGCGCGGTAGTGGACGTCGTCCGACATCAGCAGACCCGCCGCGGACAGCACGCCCGCATTGGGCGCCACGACGACGGTGGTGATCGCCAGTTCCTCGGCCACCCGGGCCGCGTGCAGGGGGCCGGCGCCGCCAAAGGGCACCAGGGCGAAGTCACGCGGGTCGTGGCCGCGTTCGGTCGAGACCTGCTGGATGGCGCGCACGATGTTCGATTCGGCGATGCGTATGACGCTGTCGGCGAGATCGGCGATGGACAGGTCTAGGCGGTCGGCCAGCGGCTTGAGGGCCGCGGTGGCGGCGTGGCGGTCGATCTCCATCCTGCCGGCCAGCAGAACGTCCGCCTGCAGCGTGCCGCGCAGCAGGTGGGCGTCGGTGACGGTGGGCTCGGTGCCGCCGCGGCCATAGCAGGCGGGCCCCGGCATGGCCCCGGCCGATTGCGGCCCCACGCGCAGCAAGTCGCCGTCGTCCACCCAGGCGATCGAGCCGCCGCCTGCGCCCACGGTCGCGATATCGATCACGGGGGTGCGCACTGGCAGGCCGTCAATCTCGGTCTGCGACGCCAGCGTGGGCGTGCCGTCCGCGATCAGGGCGACGTCGGTGCTGGTGCCGCCCATGTCCAGCGTGATCAGGTCGCGGTGCCCTGAACGCGCCGCCAGGCCCATGGCGCCGATCACTCCCGCGGCGGGGCCGGAAAACAGCGCGGTGATCGGGTTGCCGGCCATCGCCTCCGCTGGCATGCGCCCGCCGTTGGACTGCATCAGCGAGAACCGGCCCGTGAAGCCGCGCCCCGACAATGCGTCGGACAGCCGGCCCAGATAGCCCTTGATCACCGGCTGCACATAAGCGGCCAGGGCGGTGGTCGAGGCACGCTCGTACTCGCGAAACTCACGCGAGACGTTGTGCGAGCAGGTCACGGGCAGGTCTGGGGCCAGCGCCTGGACCCACGCCGCCACCTGCGCTTCGTGATCGGGGTTGGCATAGCTGTGCAGCAGGCAGATCGCTACCGCGTCATAGCTGCCGGAGTCAAAGCTGCCTGCCTCCAGGAAGGCGGCAATCCGGGTCAGGCTGTCCGGCGCCAGGGCCGTGACCACGCCGCCATCGGGCCCGATCCGCTCGTCGATCTCGCAGATATCGCGGCGGCGCACCACGGGTTCGGGCTTGCGGTAGTGCAGATCGTAGATCGCGCGCCGGTCGTGGCGCTGCAGGGCAAAAAGATCACGCGTGCCGCGGGTGACGAAGACGCCGACGCGCGCGCCCTTGCGCTCCAGCACCGCGTTGGTCGCGACCGTCGAGCCATGCACCAGGTCGGTGACGCGCGCCAGGTCAACCCCCGCCTCGTCCAGCGCCGCCAACGCCCCGCGATCCGGCGCGTCGGGGGTGCTTGGCACCTTGACCACCTGTACGCCCTCTGGCCCCACGGCGATCAGGTCCGTGAACGTCCCGCCAACTTCGATCCCGACCCGCATGTCTTCTAATGCCGATTCCGCCCCGTCTACCGTCCTCAGCCTAACGGCGCGGCGCAAAGCTGCAACGCGTCTTTGGGCGTCGCGCGCTCTGATGCTGTCGACCCAGCTACCCGCCCCAGATCGCCCGCAGCACCCGCAGCCAGTTCAAGCCCAGAACCTTGCGCACGTCCTCTTGGCTGAAACCACGTTCCAGCATCCGGGCCGTCAGATTGGGCAGTGTCCGCGGCGTCTCGATCCCCGCCGGGTACCTGTAGGGCGGGGGCGGGTACTGCTCGGCCCGCCAAAGGCCATCGGCCAGCATCTGCTCATAGCGTTTCTGGGCTCGGGCATCGTCCTCGACCGGCCACTGGCCCAAGTAATAGTCGATCCCCAGGCCCGTGTGGTCGATCCCCACCAGGTCCGCCTTGTAGGCGATGTCATCGATGAACAGGTCCAGGCTGGGCTGGCCGTCCCAGGTCAGAAAGGCCGGGAAGCCGACCGTCCCCACGACGCCGCCCGACCCGGCGATCGCCTTGATCAGTTCATCCTCGACATTGCGCAGGTTGCCGTGCACGGCCTTGGCATTGGCGTGGCTGATGATCACCGGCGCGTCGGAAAACGCGATCGCGTCCATGGACGTCCGATGCCCCGTATGCGCGCAGTCGACCGCCAGCCGCAGTTGGTTGAGGCGCCGCACTGCCTTTACGCCGAAATCGGACAGGCCTGAATCCGTGCGCTCGCCCGCGCCGTCCCCGATCAGGTTCTTCGCGTTGTAGCAGAGCTGTACCACCCGCAGTCCGGCCGCGGCGAAGCCGTCAATCAGGTCCAACTGATCTTCGATCAGCGAGGTGCCCTGGCAGTGCATGATCAGGCCCATCTTGCCGGTTCGGTGCGCCGTTTCGATATCCGCGGCAGAGCGGATGATCATGGCGTCGTCGCGGTCGCGGCAATAGCGGTGCCAGCCGCCGATATCGGCCAGGCCGACCTCGGCCCCGCCGGAAAAACCCCGGACGGTGGGTGCGTGGACGGTGACGCCGCCTTCCCGGAACCAGTCGACATAGGCGGGCTCGCGGGAGATCGGGCAGGTCATGTCGATGACCAGCGCGTCCTGGTGCAGTTCCTCTGGTGTCATGGCCCCGTCCTTCTGGTGGCGTGCGGCGTCGCTTCGCAGTCTGCACGTCCTGCTGCCAAGGGAAAGGCTGGGACGGCTTGGGAAAGGCTACCGCCCTTGGAGAAAACCATAAAGGTCTCCACAGGGTTGAAGCGTGCACGAGCTTCGCGCCATGGTCAGCGGGAAGGGGGAGGGCGCCATGACCTCGGCTGACAATCTGGCAACGTTTGTGACCGGCGCCCCGGCATTCGAGTCCGCCCGGCTGGGCGGCATTGATGGGATGAGTTCGTCCCAGGCGCTGGTGGCCTCTGCCAGGCAGGTCGCGGATGCGCTGAGATCTGTGGGGATCGGGCCCGACGAACCGGTGGTCGTATGCGTCAGCAACGCGCCGGCTGACATCACCGCGTTCTTGGGCGTTTGGCAGGAGGGTGGCGTCGCCGTGCCCGTCCATGTGGGCACGCCCCAGCGCACGGCGGAGGCCCTGACGGCGCGTCTGGGCGCACGGTTTGCCATCCGTGAGGGGCAGGCGGAGTCCGTGGGGCAGGCGCCGCCGCCGTCCCGGCCCCTGCTGCAGGGCGCGGCGCTGATCGTGTTCACATCGGGCAGCACCGGACAGCCCAAGGGCGTGGTGCTGGGCCATGCGGGACTGGTCTGGAAGCTGCAGGCGCTGGCGCGTCTGTTGAAGCTGGGCGAGGATGACGTCGTCGCCGTGCCGCTACAGCTGACCTTCATCTTTGGCATCTGGGCCAGTCTTCTGAGCCTGGCGTCTGGGGCGCATCTATTGCTGGCGCCGGGTCTCCTGAAGACTGGGTTGGGACAGCACGAGGGTCAGGTCAGCGTTCTCGCCGCGGTGCCGACGCTGCTGCGGAACTTGTGCGGGCTGGGTGCGCTGCCGGGCCCCGCGCTGCGCATGGTGCTGACGGGCGGGGAGCCCTGCGGGCCCGAGTTGGCAAGCGCCCTGCAGGCCCAAGCCCCTGGGGCCACGACCTTCGATCTGTTTGGGCTGACCGAGACGGGGTCCTGTGATTTTTGTGCCCGGCACCCGGATGCGGAGGACATGACCGGGACGCTCGGCCGGGCGACCGAAGGGGTCGCCTATCGTGTTCAGGCGCTGCCCGAGCTGTCGCTGCCCAAAGGCGTCGGCGAGCTGCAGATCAAGACGCCGGCCGGGATGCTGGGCTATCTGGATGACCCTGCGCAGACGGCGGCGGCCTTTGCGGAGGGCTATTTCCGGACGGGCGATCTGGTGACGGTGCGGGACAGCGGGCTGGTCCAGCTGGTGGGGCGGACCAAGGACATCGTCTCGCGCGGGGGCAACAAGATCGCGCCGCTGGAGATCGAGAATCTGTTCGCCGAGCACCCGGGCGTTGCGGCGGCGCTGGCCTTCGGCGTGCCGGATGACCAGCTTGGCGAGCGGCTGCATCTGATGGTGGTTAGTGGTGACGATAGTGCTGGTGTTACCGAGGAGGGCCTGCGCGCCTGGGCGGCGGACCGGTTGGAGCGGTTCAAGACGCCCGATGTCTTCCACTTTGTCCAGACGCTGCCGGTTGGCCGGACCGGCAAGGCCGACAGGGCCGCTGCCCGCGCGGCGGTCTTATCCGCCCGTTAGGGCGCCATCCCAGCGGCCACCATAATCCATTGGGCCAGCGCAAAGAGCTGCCGATCCTGCCCCGGATAGCCGATGATCTGGACACCCAGCGGCATCCCCTCGGCCTCCAGCAGGGGCAGGCTGATCGCTGGGGCGCCCAGGATCGAGGAATTGACCGCAAAGATCGGATCGCCCGTGGTCGCGTGCCCGACCGGGGCGGCGCCGGGGGCCGAGAGCGTGATCAGGGCGGTGAACGCCGGGCTCAACGCTGCGTGGCAGGCCCGCATCGCGGTCCGCTTGTTCAGCATGACCGCGTAGTCATCGGTGGAGATGCGGTCCCATTCCGGCAGGCGGGCGGCCATATCCCGGCTGACCGAGGCGGGATTGCGCTGATGGTAGTAGGAGATCGGCCACCGCGCCTCGTACCCGCAGATGCCGATCGACAGATCCAGGGCCGGGGCCATCAATTGCTCGAACTGTTCCAGGCGCGCGTCGTCCTGGCGTCCGCTGATCGGGGCGCCGGCGTCTGCCAGGGTGTCGAGCAGGGCGTTGAACTTGGCCTGGACCTCCGGCGATGTCCGCGCCCAGCCCGCGCTGTCAAACCGGGCCAGGCGCATGGGCGCCGCCGCGGCGGGCAGCGCCGCCTCCCCCGTCAGGCCCACAAATCCCGGATCGCCACCGGCATGGCGCACCGCCACGCGCGCGGTGGTCCAGGCGTCCGTCAGCGAGGCCGCCTGCGTCCCCACCGCGTTCTGGCTGAGGTTGAAGTAGGCGCCCTCCCGATTGATGGCGCCCAGCGACGGCTTGAAGCCGAAATTCGCATTGAAACTGCTGGGCCGGATCAGCGAGCCGACCACCTGGCTGCCGATGGCCACCGGCACGAAACCCGCGCCGACCGCGGCCCCCGATCCGCTGGACGACCCGCCTGGGGTCCGCGACAGATCGAACGGGTTGCGCGTGGGGCCCGGGCTGAAGAATGCGAACTCGGTGGATACGGTCTTACCCACGATCACAGCACCTGCCTGGCGCAGGCCCCAGACCAGGGCGGCATCGCGGCCCGTGTGGTTGCCATCAAAGTTCGGACTGCCGCAGCCGGTCGGCATATCCTCGGTCTCCAGGATGTCCTTGATGCCCATGGGTAGGCCGTCGATTTCGGACAGGGGCGCGCCCTGGGCATAACGCTCGGCCGATGCGTCCGCCGCGGCCCGGGCGCCGTCCAGGTTCAGCGTGACAAAGGCGCGGACATCGCCGTCGCGTTGGTCGATCTCGGCCAGGCAACGCTCCAGGAAAGCGCGCGGTGTGTCGCTGCCGTCCACAAACGCCGGCACATGGTCGTGGAAGCTGCGCAGCCGGGTCGTTTCTGGGTCGTACTTCTCAGCGCACATTCTGAATTCCCCTGACTGATTGGTGGCGCCGGACGCCATCCCGTGTCTGCCGCGCATTCATACGATCAACGCCATGCCGTCGCGGCCGGGATCGGCGGCGCCGGTCACCTGGTTGTCCGCAACCCGGATGCCATGGACACCGGCGAAGGCATAGCTTTGGTAGCTGCGCAGCGTGTCGTATCCGCGGCCCCTCAACTCTGCCTCGACAAAGCGGGGGATGCGGTTCGACAGGTCGATCCGTTGGCTTTGCGTGACGGCGATGCGGGGCGCAGCGATGGCGTCGCTGATAGACATGCCGAAATCGATGCAGTGGACGATGGCCTGCGCGATCGCCTGCGGGATGTAGGTGGCCCCGGGCGCGCCAATGATCAGATAGGGCGCGCCGTCGCGGTAGATCAGCGTGGGCGCCATCGAGCTGGTATAGGACTTGCCCGGCGCGATCGAGGTGGGTCGCCCCGGCCGCGGATCGAAGATGCCCATGCAGCCGTTCAGGATGAACCCGGTGCCAGGAGGGATCACCCCGGACGGCGCCCCCAGTGTGTGCGTCATCGAGAACGCGTTGCCCGCGCTGTCCAGGACCGCGATGTGGGTTGTCTCGGTGGATTCCTTGGGCTGAGCCAACCTGTCCAGCGTCGCCTTTTCGCCTGCCCGCACGCGCCCGGCAAGTCGGGCGGCATAGTTCTTGTCCAGCAATTCCTGCAGCGGAACGTCGATAAAGGCGGGATCGCCGACGCGGCTGCGTTTGTCGTTGTAGGCATAGGCGAGCGCTTCGGCCATCAGGGTGATGTAGTCGGACGTGCCAAGCCGATAGCTGCCCGCCAGATCGAACTGCTCCAGGACGTTCAGGGTTTGCAGGACCTGGACACCGGACCCGCCCGGCCTGTTGGTGGCCAGGTCATAGCCCCGGTATGTCCCGTTCAGCGCGGGTTCGCGGATGACCTGGTAATCCTCCAGATCCTCCTGCGTGATCAACCCGCCATGTGCTGCCATATCGCTGACCAGGGTGGCGCCGAGCTGTCCGCCGTAGAGCGCGGCAGCGCCCTCGCGGGCGATGACCTTGAGCGCTTGCGCCAGGCCCGGGTTCTTGATGACGCGCCCGGGGCGGTGCATTTCCCCGGCCGCTGAGATGTAGAGCTCGCGCCCCTCGGCGGTGAAGCCCAAGATCTCGGAGTTGTGGACGCGCCCCAGCGCGCCCTCGTCCTGGGTAGCATAGGCGTAGACGTGCGGGCGCACCATCCAGCCGTCTTCTGCGGCCTTGATCGCGTGGGCGCATAGCGCCGCCCAGTCCAGTTTCCCGTGCGCCTGGTGCATGGCCCAGCATCCGGCCAGGGTGCCCGGCACCATGGGCGCCTGATGGCCCAGGGCGTTCACGCGGCCTTCCAGCATGAAGCCGAAGCCGTCGCCGGTCTCGCCCAAGATCCGGTCGGCCCAGATGTCTTCGGTTGCCGCGCGGGGGGCCGCACCCAGGAAGTTGAAATTCTCCGGCGGTCCCTTTGCGGGCACGTGAACCATGGCTGTGCCGACCCCGCCGATGCCGCACATCAGCGGGTCAACGACGCCCTGGACCAGCATTGCGGCGACGCCCGCGTCGATGGCATTGCCGCCGGCCATCAGAACCAGCACGCCTGCCTCGGCCGCTTCGGGCTGTGCTGTGGCGATTGCCCCGTGTTCCATGGCCCGTGCTCCCGCTGCCGTTCTACTGGCGGTTTAAAGGGCGATGTTCTCGCCCGGTTTCTGAACGCGGTCGAACGCTAGCCGCTTCCCGGGGTGAAACCAATCCGGTCGTCGGCGTCTAGTCCGGCCGGTTGGCCCGGGCCAGCACCGCCTGCAACATTACGTTCACCGCGGTGATGGTCGGCTCGTATTCGACATCCTCGGCCTCGTTGTGGCTGATCCCATCGATGCAGGGCGAGAACAGCAGCACCGTGGGCGTCACCGCGCTGAGGTGGTAGGCGTCATGGCCCGCCTGGCTGAGCATATCCAGCGGTTCGACCCCCATGCTGCGGGCGCTATCGCGGACCAGGCCGATTAGGTCATCGCTGAACCTCTCGGTGCCGAAACGCCATTCTGTGACGATCTCGGCGGTGACGTTGGCCTCCTTGGCGGCGGTGGCCAGGGCGGCGTGGGCTTGTCGGACCATCTCCTCGGTGGTGTCGGGGTTCGCGTGGCGCATGTCCACGGTGGCCTCGGCGTGATCGGGGATGATGCCGGGTTTGTTGGGCCAGACCTGGATGCGCGGCGCGGTGGTCTTGCCAACGGGCGCGAAGGCCCAGCCGATGTCGTTGATGGCTGCGATGAACTTGGCGGCGCCGACCAGGGCGTTCTGGCGTACCTCCATCTGGGTTGGGCCGGAATGGGCGGTGCGGCCACGGAAGACGACGTTCATGCCATAGGAAGAATAGCCGCCCGTCACGATCCCGAGCGGAAGGCCCTTGGCATGGAGTTCGGGGCCCTGTTCGATGTGCAGCTCGAAATAGCTGTCCAGTGGGTGGCCACCCACCGGTGCGGGGCCGTCATAGCCGGTGCGCGTCAGCTCATCGCCAAAGCTGATCCCGTCATCGTCCTTTAGGCCGTGCAGCCACTCCAGGCTTTGCTTGCCGGCGAACACGCTGGAGGCGGCCATCGGCGGGGCGAAGCGCGTGCCTTCCTCGTTCGTCCAGTTGATCACTTCGATCGGGCGGCGCGGGACGATGCACTGGTCCTTCAGGGTGCGCACGATCTCCAGCCCGGCCAGAACGCCCAGGACGCCGTCGAAACGCCCACCCGCCGCGGTGGTGTCAAAGTGGCTGCCGATGGTGACGGGGGGCAGATCCTCACGCCCCGCCATGCGCGCGAACATGTTGCCGGCGGCGTCGACAGTGACTGATAGCCCTGTGTCTGCACACCAGGCGGCGAATTGGTCGCGCATGTCGCGGTCGTCATCCGACAGGGCCAAGCGGTGCAGGCCGCCAGGCCGTCCCCGTCCGATTTCGGACGACCGGCCAATGGTTTGCCACAGCCGCTGGCCGTCAATCTGCACGGGGTCATTAGGCACGGGGTCATTCGGCATCGGATCCCTCCCTCGCCATCAATAGTTTGCCCAGGGGTTCGAGCGGTTGAGCACGTCCAGCGTCTCCATCGTCTCAGTCGGGGGCATCATGCGCCGACCCGCCCGATAGGTGGCGACCGCACGCAGCCGCTGGTCCGTCGCAATCTCGTTCATGTCGAAGTCCACGACCCGGCCCGGCGTCGTCTCCAGATCGAAGATCGCGATATCGGCCGAGGCGCCGACCTTGAGACTGCCGATCTCATCCGCGCGGCCCAGCTTGGCGGCGGCGGTGGCCGACGAACGCCGGATCGCCTCGGGCAGGGGCATGCCGCAAGCGACGGCCTTCTCGATCGTTGTCGGCATGTCGAAGACGATGTTGTCGATGTTCGTCGTGGTCAGATCGGTCGACAGGTAGTCGGGATAGAAACCCTGGTCGAAACAGCGGCGCATGATGTCCAGGTTGCCGTGGAAGCGGTCCAGACCCAGGTCAACCTCGATCCCGCGTTCCCGTACCTCCCAGTACTCCGGCCGGATCTTGCCGGCGTCGTCCAAGATCGTAGTCTCCCCGCCGTGATAGGGATGGGTGATGATGTCGCCTTCCTTGAGGTAGGCGATCACCTCCTGGAAGGTCGGCGGAGCTGGTGCCAAGTGCACCATGATCGGCAGATCGACCATGTCCGCAAGCTCGCGCGCCCGCTGCATCGACAGCATGGAGGGCAGCCCGGTATAGGCGCGGACCTTCACCCCGACGATGTAGTCGCGGTTCTTCTCGATCACCTCGCGGGCGCTTTCAACGTGCAGCAGGGCGTCATTGCTGGAGTCGTGAAACTCCAGGCCGCGGCAGCCATCGGTCGTCTGCCCGATCGCCGAGACGTGCAGGAAGGCCAGGATGTTCGCTTGCGCGGGTTTGATGACGTATTCGCGGAAGGCCATGAAGTGCAGGGACCCGGCGCTACCCGCATCGACGAAGGTAGTTGTACCCGAACGGTGCGCGACCTCGTCGGCGTCAATGGACAGAAAGTGCCCGTAGCGGAAGGCGTGCATGTGGAAATCGACCAGCCCCGGCGTGACCAGTTTGCCGGTGGCGTCGATGACCTCGGCGCCGTCTGGTGTGGATAGATCCGGCCCGATCTGCGCGATCCGGCCATCCTGCACGACGATATCTGCTGTTTGGAAATCATCGGCGCCCGGCAGCAGCGCCCGGCCCCCCTTGACGATCATGTAGGCCGTCGTTTCTGCGGTCATTTGCGTTTGTGCCCCGTCCCGTTCCGTCCGTCCCCGCCACTAGACACTGCATGGCCGTGTGCGTGCAACTCTGCCTAGGTCGCTGCACGCGCCAGCTGGCGTTCGCCGTCCAGGACATAGAGGCCGGCAGTCACGAGCACTAAGGCGCCCATGATGGTCCACCGGTCGGACAAGTCCCCGAACATCATCCAGCCGAACAGCGTGCCCCATAGCCGCAAGGAGTGCTCGAAGGGCGCGACCAGCGCGGCCTCACCCTGGTGAAATGCCCCGATCATCAGGGCCTTGGGCGACCGCGATTAACGCCCAGCTTGCTGCAAACCAGGCGATGTCTTCAGGCCGCAGTCTGACCCAATCCACGAAGGGCGCGGTGGCCAGGCCCGCCAGCAGCACGACGGTGGTGGTGGTTGCCAGTACGGCCACGGTTGTCGCGGCGCCATCGATCTTTGCCGCGTCAAGGAGTGTTCAATTTCGGTCCGGAATGTGCCTTCATGTCGATTGGAAAGCGCGGACGCGAGGGTGTCGATGGACACGGAACCTGTGAACCGGTCTGTCGGCCCAGACAGTGCAATGGCCGGTCACGGCTTCTCGCCCGCGTCCGCGGTGGTTGGCTTGGTCCTCGTCTGCCTTTGTTGCTTTGCCGTCTATGGCCCAGCCCTCTTTTACGGTCTGCCGACCGGTGACAGCTTCGAGCATAATATCATCTGGCTTCAGGGTTTGCGTGAGGCGTTGGCGTGGGACAATCCCTATCCACGTTGGCTACCCAGCTTGTGGCTGGGCGCCGGTTCGTCTGACTTTTACTTCTACGCTCCGCTGCCGTTCTATGTCGGGGCCGCGGCGGGGGCTGTGTGCGAAAGTTGCGACACCGAGCAGCTGATCACGCTGGCGACGATCGTGTTGCGTGTTTTTGCGGCCCTGACATTGATGGGTCTGGCCAACGCGCTGGGTTTCAGGTCGGTGGGGATCGTTGCCGCCTGCCTGCTGATCCTGGGGCCGTATCAGTTTCACAACTGGTATGGACGCCAGGCTTTCGGCGAGATTGCGGGCGCTTCATTACTACCGTTGTTCCTGTGGGGTTTGCTTACCTGTCTTCGGCATGGACGTTGGTGGATGCTGACGCTTGGTACGGCTTTGGTGGCGCTGTCGCATCTGCCGACGTTGGTGGTGGCCTGCGTCATTGGTCTGGTGTTGTCGCTGACGGCTTGGCGGCCGCCTTTGAGGCAGCTTGCAGCGACCGCCGCCCGTGCGGTCGCTGCCGGGACTTTGGGTTTGGGCTTGACGGCTCTCTATTGGCTGCCTGCGGTCACGCTGTTGGATACGGTCAACGGCCACTTGCTCACCCGCTTTGGCTGGGACACCGCCATTCTGGACTTTGGCATCGAAGACTTTCAGACGCCTTACACCAGGATTTGGTGGCCGCTCGCGGCGCTCAGCATAGCTGTTGTTTGGGTGTTGAGGTTCCCTGAGGGTCGCGCCCTGCGGGCGACAATTTTGGTCCCCGTTGGCGCGATCTGGTTTCTGGTGTCGCCATTGTCCGCTTTGGTTTGGATGTACTCGCCACTGGATGTCATTCAGTTTCCTTGGCGCTTTTTCGCAATCGGCGAGGTGTTCTTGGTCCTCGGCCTCGCACTCTACGCGTTGACGATGCGGGTACAGCGCAACCGTCTCAGCAGTATTGTTCTTCTCGCCAGCATTCCGGTCATCATCGCCGGTCCCATGATCGACAGTTGGCGGGGGCCTCAGCGCGTTTCCATGGTGCAATGGATGCTGGACAAACAGATAGGATCCCTGGAATGGCTGGGGCGCGAGACCGTAGAGTTCACGCCCTACGACATGCTAACGCATGGGCCGCATTTCGTTCCCAGCGCTATTCCAGTGGCCGAGCGCGGCGAAGTGCTAGCGTTCGACGTGAAACCAAAACGCCTGGAGTTGCAGTTGGACTGCCCGCAGGCTGGCTGCAGGATCGTCTTGCCGCGGACCTATTGGCGTTTCTGGCAGATCACCGAGGCCGTGGGTCCAGAGGCTTTTCTGACCGCAACCCCAGATATTCCGATGCTGGTGTTGGAAGCACACGAGGGCGCGGGGTCTTATGCCGTCGACCTCATCAATCCGTGGTCAGAGCGTGTTGGCTGGTGGGTATCTCTGTCGAGTTTGGTGTTGTTGATCCTGGCCTTGGCGAAGACACTGCTACAACGACCGCAACGTCGTGATGCATGAGGCCGACGCGCTCAGTACCCTGTCATTTCCAGATACCCCACGGCGTTGTGGGTGCCCTGACCGAAAACCGGACCTTCCCAATAGCCGATTTGGGTGCCGTTCCATGCGGCTGCGTTCAGCGGGGTGACCGACACATCTACACCGCGCGACTGAACCCTGACCCGCCAACTTGTGGGCACGGTTCGGCCGGGTAGCTCTGTTTCCTCCAGGATCTCCAGGCTAATGTCATCGCCAGAAATTGGTGTGCTGCCGTTCGCGTCGATCCAGTTTCCTGACAGGAAGTCCTGTCCGTCGTCATGGCGCAATCGAAACAACATCAGCTTTGTCGTGTCGTCCAAATGAAGCGAAAACCAGTCCCAGCCGGATTGATCTTCGGCCAGGGGCTGACTGCTCCATTCGCGATCCATCCAGGCGCGGCCCGAAACAGAAACGGTCCGCCCTGCGATCTGAATGCTACCCTGGGCCTGAAAGTAGGGTTGGCTGTAATAGTAGGACGCCTGGCCACGGTCCGATTTCACGCTGTACCCACCCTTGCCTTGCAAGACCGGGGGTGCCGCGGTCGTCAGCGTCAGGTCGTAGGCAAAATCGCTGCCCGCCGCCTGCAAGCGTAACTGCCCAAAGCCAAGCGCAGTGGCAGCACCTGCACCCGTGGTGCCAAGATGCCACGCGTCGATCCAGGCTTCGAATGGTTCGGCGATGGCGCCGGCCTGACCGGTGCCGCCCCGCGCCAAACGCTCGTCGTAAAGGTGGCGATCCGCGCTGGTTAGGGCGATGTGGCCCAGCCAGAACTGTTGGTTTGACCATCCTTCACGTTCAGGCGGCGGGGCACCAGCCTGCCGGAACAGGGTGTATTGGACGCCATAATCCTTCCCGTGCTCACCCTTCAGGTTGGCGGTCAGGTACCACCATTCGATCCGATACCCGGGATGGGGGCCGTGGTCTGCCGGAAAGCTCAGCACCCGGTCAGGGCTGACCTGCCGATAGCCGTCTGCGTCTGTCCCTAGCCCGGCAAACCCCTGTGCCAAACCGATTGCTGGGGCAAAAACCAGCCATACGACGATCAGGAGCTTAGCGGGCACTTGCGAACACCTTCAGCAATTGTGCGGGTGCTATGCGCGACAGCCGGATCGTCGGCACAATGGCGGCAATCGCGGCGACTGCCACCGCAAGTAACCCAAGCGTTAGCCATTGTTCGGGATACGGGATCAGTGGCAGCCGCCAGCCGAAGGCCTTTACGTTCACCACCGCGACCAAAAGCCATGCGAGGATCAGGCCAACAGGGATCGCGACCAGCGCCGTCAAGGCGGCCAAGACCAGCGTTTTCGCAAGCTCCAGCCCCGCCAGCTGCCGTCGCGCCAAGCCCAACGCCCAAACAGGTGCCAGCTGTGCCAGCCGACGATCGAACAGGGTCAGCAATGCGGTAAGTAAGGCAATGCTGGCGACCAGCAAGGTCAACACGTTCAGCGCAGCGGTTACGGCAAACGTCCGTTCGAACGTTTGCCGAGACAGGCGCTTCAGCGCGACTTGGTCGATGATGTTGTCGGGTGGCACCTCGAACGCCTGGGTCATGCGCTCGAGCAAGGGGTCAATCGCCGCCCTGTCCAACCTGATGCCGGTTCCCATGCGCCGGGCGTCGGGAAAGTCACGCTCCAGACGTTCCAGGCTCAACATGACTTGACCCTTTGGATTGCCATAGTCGGCGTAGATTCCGACGATCTGCAGCGGCCCGGTGCCCAGATCGACGGTATCGCCCAGGCCCATGCCCAGGCGCACAGCTGCCTGTTCGCTCAGCATGGCGGCTTCGTCTGAGAAAATCGCATCCCAGGCGTCGGGGGACGCACGCAGCAATGGCCAGCCGTCGCGGTAGGTCGGTGCATCCACGACGCTGCGTACTTCGACCGGCTGGTCTGTCAGGAAGGCATCGGCAAATCGGCCAGGCAACAGCTCGCTGACTTCGGGTTGCTGTGCCGCCCAGGCGTCGATTGCGCGGGCTTGTGCCTCGTCCACGCCGCGGACATAGACTTCTGCAGCCAGCCGCCGGTCAAGCCATTCCAGAAATGTCTCGCGAAATCCACCGACCATGGTCCCGACGCCAACGTTCGCTGCCAAGGCTAGCAGCAACGCGACCAATGCCAGCGACAGGCCGGGTAGCTGCTGGCGCATATCAGCGATCATCCATTCCGAAACGGGCGAGCGTACCACGCTCCCTGCGATGGCAAGGATGCTGCCGACGATCGCCGGCAGAACCAGCGCTGCTGTCAACAGAACGCAGGCGATGGTGGCAAACCCTGCTTCCAGGCTGTCGCCGTAGGCGTAAAGGGCAACGCCTGCGGCAGCGCAAAGTGCGGCAGCTGCCAGGCCCTGCCGCATCTGCCGGCCTTGCGTGGCTCGCCACGCATCTGGCCGCGCCGCTGCAAGCGGTGGCATCCGATAGACGGTCCAAAGGGCGGCCGTTGCCGCGGCAAGAGCGCCAAGAACGGACATGCCCAGCCCGCTCAACACCCATTCTGGTGCGAAACGCAGGGTTCCCGAGACCGACACGCCGTAAAGACCCCGCAGACTGCCGGCAACGTCGGGCAACAGTGCAGCCGCGATCAAGTAGCCCAGCACAAGCCCCGCGAGGCCTGCCAAAATCGCCAGGGCCAGGACTTCGATTAAAACGGCGATGGCCAGTTCCCGTGCCGAAGCGCCACAGGCGCGCAGGGTGCGAAACGTGGGCAATCTTTGTTCCAGTGCCAATCCGATGCAGGCCCGGACGATCAGCAATCCAACCGCGAACGCCAGGAACGCAAATGCGGTCAAGTTGAGGTGAAAGCTATCGGTCAATCCTGTTGCGGCATCTTGTTCGCTCGGTGCCGCCAGACGCAGACCCAGCCGGTTGAGTGTGGCATCTGGGACCTCGACGTCCTGTGCCATCAGCAATCGGCTGATGGATCCCTCTAGCCCAAGCAGTGTTTGGGCCACGCCGATATCCACGACCAGAAGGTTCTCGGGCAGCGACCCGTCTGCGCGGCGTGGTGGCAGGTCCGGGTTTCCTTCCAGCACTGCGACGGTTTCCGGGGCGGCCAATGCCTCCCATGGCGGTTGTAGAAACGCTGGAATGCCATCGGCAACGGCATCTCCCTGCAGACCATCTGGAGCAGCTTGCGACGGCATGCTTATCGGTTCGATGCCCAGGATCCTTAGCCGTTTGCCGTTCACGCTGATCGCGCCTTCGACTAAAGGGGAGACCTGGTAGCCGGCGCGCCGAAGCTCGACAAAAACCGATTGTGGCAGCGTTTTGCCCCGCGCGGGGCGCAAAACGCCCACGTCCGGCCCGCCTAGGAGCGCGGTCGCTTTGGCATAGCTGCACCTTGCCTCTGCGTTGATCGCTTGAACACCGGACCACAGCGCCGTTGCCAGCGCCAAACCGACGATCAATGCAGCAAGCTGAACGGGGTTACGCCGCCAATGGCTTGCCAAAGTGGCCAAAATCCAGCCCGTTCGGCTCATGCTAGTCGCCCCTGAACCAGCTTGACGCTAAGCTGCATCAGCCCGGCCAGCCGGGGGTTGTGCGTGACCATGACAAGTGCGCAATCAGTCTCGCCGATCAGGTCCAGAAAGACCTCCATGACCTTGTCACCGGTTTCGGTATCCAGGTTGCCGGTAGGCTCGTCGGCCAGGACCAGACGCGGCCGTAAGGCCAGGGCGCGCGCAATGGCCACCCGTTGCTGCTGACCGCCAGAAAGTTGTTCGGGATACCGGTCCCGGAAGCCAAGCAATCCCAAAATCTCGGTCAGGTGTTCGGCCCAAGCGGGATCAAACTGTCCAGACAACCTGGCTTGCAGGCATATGTTCTGCGCCGTGGTCAGGCTGGAGACCAAGTTAAACTGCTGAAAAACAATCCCGATGCGACCGCGCCTGAAGGCAGCGGAATGCCGATCCCGTAGCCCGCTGATGTCGGTCTCATCGATCTTGATCGTCCCACTATCGATCGGCTCGAGCCCGCCGATGGCGTGCAGTAACGTGCTTTTGCCGGAGCCGGACTCGCCGGTTAGCGCCAGGCTTTGCCCTGCAGTCACATCCAGATCGATCCCGCGAAGGACATTCAAAGGGCCTTCCGGGGTCGCATAGGATTTATAGACGTCTCTGATCGCCAGCATGTACCATCCTCGCTTGGGCTTGCCAGATAGGACGTTGTTGCCCTGTCGTCAGGTGGAGTGGGCCGATGTCGCGGTCATTGACGGCGCAGCGCTGCGGGTCTGGCCCGATTGAAGTGTAAGCGCTATGGCACCGGGGTGGGCGCCGCGGAATGTGGAAGCGGAAGGGATCATGGGTGATTTCTGGCAGATCCTAGGCGAGTCCTTCCGGCTGATCTGGGCGGGGGATGGTGACCTGATGGCCATCATCTTGCTCTCGTTACGGGTCACGCTTACGGCTGTCTTTCTATCTTGCCTGATTGGTCTGCCACTAGGTGCTGCGGTCGGTGCGTTCCGCTTCCCTGGTCGTGCCCTGGTCAATGTTGTGCTGAACGCTCTGATGGGGCTGCCCCCGGTTGTGGTGGGTCTGGTGGTCTACTTAATGCTATCTGCCTCGGGCCCATTGGGGCCGTTGCAGTGGCTCTACACGCCGACCGCGATGATCATCGCGCAGACGGTGCTGGTCACCCCGATCGTCGCAGCGCTGACGCGCCAAGTCATTGAAGACCTGAACACAGAGTATGCCGAGCAGTTTGCGTCGATGGGCGTTGGTCCAATCGCCCGCGTCTATGCGCTGCTGTGGGACGGTCGCTTCAGCTTGCTGACCGTGGCGTTAGCAGGGTTTGGGCGTGCAGTAGCAGAGGTAGGCGCCGTCCTGATCGTCGGCGGCAATATCAACCACGTCACCCGTGTCATGACGACAACAATTGCCCTGGAGACGTCGCGAGGAAACTTGCAACTGGCTCTGGCATTGGGTGTTGTCCTGCTGGTGATCGCATTGGTGGTGAACGCAATAGTGATGGCACTCCGGGCGTCCGCTGTGCGCTCTGCCTATGCCTGAGACCGTGGCTGACCTTGTCGAGGATGGCGTGCTGCCGTTGATGCAGGCGAATGGCCTGGTGTTCGAAACGGGCGGTGGCCGTCTGGTCGACGGGCTCAGCTTCCACATTGCCGAGGGGCGGCGCACGGTCGTGATGGGCCCGAACGGCGCGGGCAAGAGCCTGACCTTGAGACTGTTGCATGGGTTGGTTCAGCCCACGGCAGGGGATGTGCTCTGGCGTGGTCGGCCATTGGATGCAGCCGCGCGGGCCAATCAGGCCATGGTGTTTCAGCGGCCGGTGCTGCTGCGCCGCTCGGTCCTCGCAAACATGCGCTTTGCGTTGGCGGCAGCCGGGGTCCCGCGCCGCGACCGAAGCGCGCGTGCGCTTGAGGCGCTAAGCCAGGCGCGGCTGGAAACACTGGCTCATCGGCCAGCGCGGGTCCTGTCGGGCGGTGAACAACAGCGCCTGGCAATCGCTCGCGCCTTGGGGTGTCGTCCGCAGCTTTTGTTCCTGGACGAGCCGACGGCCAGCCTGGACCCGGCAGCGACAAAAGCCGTCGAGGACCTGATCCTGACAGCAAGCGATGAAGGGATAACCGTCGTCATGGTGACGCACGATACCGGCCAGGCACGACGGCTGGGCCAGGATCTGATCTTTCTGCATGCCGGGCGCGTGGCCGAGACAGGGCTTGCAGCGGAACGACTGAACCAGCCCCATTCGCCGCAACTTGCGGCATGGCTGGCCGGGCGCTTGTGGTTGGACGGCTCCGACAACACTGCACACGAGGCGAGTGCCCGATGATGCTGCGGCGGAGTTTTTTGGCATTAGGCATTGCATCGATGGCGGCGCCTTTGTTGGCACGCGATCGCTTCATCATCATGCAATCCACCACCTCCACCCAGAACTCAGGGCTCCTGTCGGCGATCCTGCCTCAGTTCACCGCAAAGACTGGCATTGAGGTGCGCGTTGTCGCGGTTGGTACCGGCCAGGCCCTGCGCAACGCAGCCAACGGCGACGGGGACGTTTTGTTTGTGCATGACCGCGCGGCCGAGGAGGCGTTCCTAGCCGATGGCCACGGCCTTGCCCGCCACGACGTGATGTACAACGACTTTGTCATTGTTGGCCCACCACAGGACCCGGCAGGGACGCGCGGGCTGAACAATGCAGTGGCCGCCTTCACGCGGATTGCCGAAGCGGGGGCGCTCTTTGCCTCGCGCGGGGACGATTCAGGCACCCATAAGGCCGAGATGCGCCTGTGGCAGGACGTTGGCTTTAACCCAACGACCGTGTCCGGCACCTGGTATCGAGAGATGGGCCAGGGTATGGGTGCAACCCTGAATGCGGGCATTGCCATGGGCGCCTATGTCCTGACGGACCGCGCCACCTGGATCGCATTCCGCAACAAGGGGCAGCACCAGATCCTGGTGCAGGGCGACCCGCGTCTGTTCAATCAGTATGGGATCATCGCCGTCAGCCCGGAAAGCCATCCACACGTGCGCGCCGACATGGCGCAGGAACTGATCGATTGGCTGCTATCTGCCGATGGCCAGGCCGCAATCGCCGCATACAAAATCGACGGACAGCAGCTGTTCTTTCCCAATGCCAGCCGGGATAACTGAACATCGCGATGCGTACGCCTGTGCCGAAACTGGCACCCTCCAAACGTCCGCGCCCACATTCGTTAAAATCAGGCACGCGACCGCTTGCCCTTACCCTGCGGTTAGGTATAACGCGCGCCAACCCCAGACCGGCCTGGACGCAATGCGGTATTGCCGCTGCGAAAGGGCTGCGCCGGTAGCGAGGCCCCATGCCCAAGCGGACAGACATCCAGTCCATCATGATCATCGGGGCCGGCCCTATTGTCATCGGCCAGGCCTGCGAGTTTGACTATTCCGGCGCGCAGGCATGTAAGGCCCTGCGCGAGGAAGGGTATCGGGTCATTCTGGTGAACTCGAACCCGGCCACGATCATGACCGATCCCGGCCTGGCGGACGCGACTTACATTGAACCGATCACCCCAGAGGTGGTTGCCCGCATCATCGAAAAAGAACGCCCAGATGCCCTATTGCCCACGATGGGTGGCCAGACGGGTCTGAACACCGCCCTTGCGGTCGCTGATCTGGGCGTGCTGGAGAAGTATGGTGTCGAGCTGATCGGGGCTAAACGCGACGCCATCGAAATGGCGGAGGATCGCAAGCTTTTCCGCGAAGCGATGGAGCGTATCGGCTTGGAGAATCCCAAGGCGACGATTGCCACCACGATCGAAGAATGCCTGGCCGCGCTGGATCATGTGGGCCTGCCGGCGATCATCCGGCCTGCCTTCACCCTGGGCGGTACCGGCGGCGGCGTCGCCTATAACCGCGAGGAGTACGAGGCGATTTGCCGGGGTGGCCTGGATGCCTCGCCGGTCAATCAGATCCTGATCGATGAAAGCCTGCTGGGCTGGAAGGAATTCGAGATGGAAGTGGTCCGCGACCGCGCGGACAACTGCATCATCGTCTGCTCGATCGAGAACGTGGACCCGATGGGTGTGCATACGGGTGACTCGATCACCGTTGCCCCGGCGCTGACGCTGACCGACAAAGAATATCAGATGCTGCGGAACGCCTCGATAGCGGTGCTGCGTGAGATCGGGGTCGAGACGGGTGGCTCGAACGTGCAATTCGCCATCGAGCCTGACACGGGCCGGATCGTTGTCATCGAGATGAATCCGCGGGTGTCCCGTTCATCGGCGCTGGCATCGAAGGCAACAGGCTTCCCGATTGCCAAAGTGGCGGCAAAGCTGGCCGTCGGTTACACCCTGGACGAGCTGCAGAACGACATCACCGGGGTCACGCCGGCCAGTTTTGAGCCGACCATCGACTATGTGGTCACCAAGATCCCGCGCTTCGCCTTTGAAAAGTTCCCGGGCGCCAAGCCCGAGCTGACAACCGCTATGAAGTCGGTGGGCGAGGCCATGGCAATCGGTCGGTCGTTCCACGAGTCGGTGCAAAAGGCGCTGTGTAGTCTGGAGACGGGGCTGACAGGGTTTGACCCGATTGAGATCGAGGGCCTGACACCGGAACAGACCGGTGCCGAACGCAAGCGCACCATCATTGCCGCCCTGAACCGTCAGACACCGGACCGGATTCGCGTGATCGCCCAGGCCGTTCGCGAGGGTCTGACGCTGGAGGAGATCCACGCGGCGACGCGCTTCGATTATTGGTTCTTGGAGCGCATTGACGAGATCCTGACCACCGAGGCCGCGCTGGTCCAGCATGGCCTGCCCAACACTGCCGACGGCCTGCGTCGCCTGAAGATGATGGGCTTTTCCGATGCCCGGCTGGCGGATCTGACCAACCTCACCGAAGACGGCGTCCGGCGGATCCGCCACGCGCATGGGGTGCAGGCTGTCTTCAAGCGCATCGACACCTGCGCCGCGGAGTTCGAGGCCCAGACCCCTTACATGTATTCGACTTATGAAGCGCCGGTCTTTGGAGAGGCCGAGTGCGAGGCCCGCCCCTCGGACAAGAAAAAGGTCGTGATCCTGGGCGGTGGCCCGAACAGGATCGGCCAGGGGATCGAGTTCGACTACTGCTGTTGCCATGCCTGCTACGCGCTGACCGGTGCGGGCTATGAGACAGTGATGATCAATTGTAACCCGGAGACGGTCAGCACAGACTATGACACGTCCGACCGTCTGTACTTCGAGCCGCTTACCCTGGAGCATGTGTTGGAGATCCTGCGGGTGGAGCAGGAAGCCGGCACATTGCACGGCGTCATCGTGCAGTTCGGTGGGCAGACGCCGCTGAAATTGGCGCGGGGCCTGGAAGCTTCGGGCATTCCCATCCTGGGTACCACACCGGATGCCATTGACCTGGCCGAGGACCGTGAGCGGTTCCAGAAACTTCTGCAGAAGCTGGAACTCAACCAACCACGGAACGGGATCGCCCACTCGGCGGACGAGGCCTTTGCGATCGCCAATCAGGTTGGCTACCCTGTGGTCATTCGGCCGTCCTACGTGCTGGGTGGTCGCGCCATGGAGATCGTCCGCGATGATGCGGAACTGCGTCGCTATATCTCCGAAGCGGTTGTGGTGTCCGGCGCCTCCCCAGTGCTGATCGACAGCTATCTTTCGGGCGCGGCCGAGGTGGATGTCGATGCACTTTGCGACGGCGATCGCGTGCACGTCGCCGGCATCATGGAACATATCGAGGAGGCCGGCGTGCACTCGGGCGACAGCGCCTGCTCGCTGCCGCCCCATTCGCTGAGTGCCGAGATTGTCGACGAGCTGGAACGCCAGGCAGAAGCATTGGCGTTGGGGCTGGACGTCGTCGGCCTGATGAATGTCCAATTCGCGATCAAGGGGCGGGACATCTACGTCCTGGAGGTGAACCCCCGTGCTTCGCGCACTGTGCCCTTCGTGGCGAAGGCTGTGGGATCGCCGATCGCGGCGATCGCTTCGCGCCTGATGGCGGGAGAGTCGCTGGATGCCTTCGATCTGATCGATCCCAAGACATCCCATACGGCGGTGAAAGAAGCCGTGATGCCCTTCGCGCGGTTCCCGGGTGTCGATACGCTGCTGGGGCCCGAAATGCGCTCCACCGGGGAGGTTATGGGACTGGATCGCGGCTTTGCCCGCGCCTTCCTGAAAAGCCAGCTGGGCGCTGGGACACCGCTGCCGGACAAAGGAACCGCTTTCATCTCGGTTCGGGACGAGGACAAGGACACCATCGCGCAGGCGGCGCGTATCCTGGACCGCTTGGGGTTCGAGATACTGTCGACCGCAGGCACGCAGGAGTTCCTGGCCTCGAAGGGCGTTCAGACAACCCGCATCAACAAGGTGTACGAAGGGCGCCCCCACATCGTCGATCGCATGAAGGACGGTGGCGTCGTCCTGGTCTTCAACACTACCGAGGGTGCGCAATCTGTCCGCGACAGCTTCGACATACGGGCCACGGCACTTGTCCAGAAGATCCCGTACTATACCACCGCGTCCGGGGCGTTGGCGGCTGCGATGGCCATTGAAACCCTGTCAGATGGGGAGCTAGAGGTGGCCCCCTTGCAGGATTTTGTGGCCATTCGCGCCAGCGCGTAGCAGGAAACCGACAGGTCATTGACCGTTTCCATCCGGCGAGATGTGCTTGCGCCCGGTGAGTTGCGCAATTATGTTTCAACGTCCCGGGCCGCGCTGAAAGGCGTGGCCCCGGCTTTTTGGTCCGGCTTTGTCGGGCCGCACAAGGGAGGGGCCCATGGAAAAGATTCCAATGACCCGCAAGGGCTACGAGCGTCTGACAGGCGAGTTGAAAACGCTTAAAGAGATCGAGCGCCCAGCCGTCATCAAAGCGATTTCAGAAGCTCGAGAGCATGGCGACCTGTCTGAAAATGCCGAGTATCACTCGGCGCGCGAACGCCAGAGCTTCATCGAGGGCCGCATCCAGGAGCTGGAAGGAAGCCTGGGACGCGCCGATGTGATCGATCCGGGCAAGATGACCGGTGAGACGATCAAGTTCTCAGCCACCGTCGAGATCGTCGACGAAGATACCGACGAAGAAAAGACCTATCAGATCGTCGGCGAAGCCGAAGCCGACCTGGACAACGGCAAGCTCAACCTGCGCTCGCCGTTGGCGCGTGCATTGATAGGCAAGGAAGCTGGCGATCAGATCGAAGTCACGACCCCCGGTGGCAGCCGCGCCTACGAGGTCCTGAGCGTCAAATATATCTGATTGCGGGCGACTCTCGATCGTGAGAGTCTGCGGGCATGGCAGACCAAACAGCAAATGATGGTGCGGCATTCCGGCGAATTCCGGCGCGACAGCCCGTTCAGGACAGCGGGACAACGGGCTGGCGACAGTCGCTTGCGAACTGGCTACACACTGTGCCGGGGACACCAATAGCGCCCGGACGGCCCTCCTTGGTTGTGCTGGCTTGGATTGCCACGGTGGTCTGGCTGGCTGCCCTGGGTGCCTATGCCGTGGGATTCTACAACCGAATGGCCGCTGCGCCCGAGGATGCGGGCACCACAACGTTGCTGCCCACGCTTGACTTACTGTTCTTTGCCTTCGCTGTTGCGGGGCCATTGGCGATGCTGTGGATCGTGGTTGTTGCTCTCGGCCGGGCGGATCGGTTTTCGAACGCGCTGACAGCGCAGGGAGACAGCGCGCTTGCGCTGGCCGCGACGATCGTCAACTTGAACGAGAGCGTCGAGCAATTGGGCGCAGGTATCGAGGCGCGCCTAGAGGGGCTGCCCGCACGCGTCGATAAGATCATGTTGGATAGCGCGGTCGTCATAGACGAGCGTGCCGAACAGCGCAGCCAGCGCCTGGCCGAGATGCTGGAAAAGGGTGTGTCGGACCTCGACGTCCGATTGCAGGCAGACGGTCAGCGGTTGATCGAAGCTGTTGGACTGGAGCGTGAAGCGCTGGCCACATTGCGCGACGGTCTGGACAAGCGCATCGCCCAGGTCACCGCCGAGACCGCTGGCCGGCTGGAGGCAGGTCTGGCCGAGACGCGTGGGCGGATTGACAAGGGCCTTGCCCAGGCGATCGACCGGCAGACCAGCGGCCTTGCCGATGGCGACACGTTGGTGCGGGATACCCTTCAGCGCCTTACGGCGGATCTAGAAGCACGGCTTGGCCGCCAGGCCGAACAGTTGAACGAGTTGCAAGCGCAGCTTGCCAAAACGGCGGAATTCGTCTCGGCCAACCCCCCAGCGAGCCCCGGGGATCTAGCCAGCTTGTTGGGTGATGCCGCCGCATCGCAGGTTGCGCCCGAGCGCAAGGCTCTGCTGGCAGCAATCGATAGAATTGAGCGGTTGGAGGCCAAGGCCGAGGAATTGCTGAACACGATTGACCGAACCTCACGGCTCAATCCACTCATGGAGTCTGCAGACACGATCCCGCCGCCCGCTACAGACCCGGTTGACGACACGGCAGCGTTACCGTTTCAGCATTTGCCCGCCCAGGACAAGCGTGGCGAGCTGAATTGGACCGCAGTTGTGCGTGCTTTGGAGGGGTCGACGCCCAGTCGCGGCACCCGCCAGGCGTTAACCCGGGCGGCGGGCGATCCAGATGTTGCCCGTGTCCTGGACCTGACCCGCCGCGTTGCCGATGGTCTGTCGGATGATCGCGTGTTCATCGCGGATCTGAAGCCGGAGCCGTCCTCGGCCGCCACTTGGGCAGCCTTCAGCCGCGGGGAGCGTACCGCCGATACCGCGGCGCTGGGAACGAGCGTCCAGGACGATGTCGCCCTGGCGCTGACCCGCGCTCGGCTGCGCAATGATGCCGAGTTCCATGCCCTGAGCTTGCGCCTTATCTCGGCCTATGGCGACCTGATCGGGCGCGCAGCAGGTGAGATCGGTGCGGATCCACGCTTGGTCGAGATGTCGGATACACCGCCGGGCCGCGCCGTTCAGCTGTTGCTGTCGGTGCTGCGTCCGTTTGGTTCGGCCGATTGAGAGGCCAATATCGTGCTGCCGCCCCAGCTTAGCGCCAACAGGACGGCAGCGCCGATGCTCAGGGTCGATAGCCCGGCTGACAGCAGATAGCCCGCGCTCACCCCACCCCAGGCGACCAATATGCCCGCCAAGAACAGGACCAGCGCGCTGGTGGCACCAATGCCCGCACCTGACAAAATGCCCTGTGCGCTGCCGGCCAGACGTGGCGGGATCGCAGCGGCCAGGAACGCCATCGCTGCCAAATGTCCCAACCCAAAGCTGATCGCATGCATCGCCTGCAGCGGCCACAACCAGCCGAGACCCGGATCCATCGCCATCGCTGCCCAGCGCAATCCGCCGCCAACACCGGCCAGTGCCAGCGCTTGCGCGGGGCCCAGCTGTGCAACCCATGCTCGACCGGGGCCGAGCATCAAGGCGGTCTCGACCAATACCCCCAGCGCCCACAGGGCGCCAATGGTTCCGCCACTGATCCCCTCCGCCTGCCAGTCCAGGACCGAGTAGCTGTAGTAGACCATGTGGGAGGACTGGTTCGCGGCGGTGGCCAGGGCGAAGATCAGCAGGGTGCGGTTCAACGCCAGGGCGCGCAGCTCACCTGGCGCAGGGCGATCCTGGCCCGCATTGGCCGGCGCGCCGCCGCCAGGATGTATCAGGCCCACGGCGCCCACACCCACAAAGGCCAACGCGACTGCCCAGATCACCAGATCGGGTCCGGCCAAGGCCAGCAGGGCGCCGATGGCCAGATTGGCCAATAGAAAGCCGATGGATCCGGCCGCGCGCACCGGCGCGTAGGCAAAGCCGTGTTGGCCCGCGGCGCGCAGGCCCAGTGCCTCTCCCAGCGGGACAGACGGTGCCATGACCAACGCCCAGAGCAAGGTGGCCGCCAACAGCAATGCCGGGTCAGCTGGCACAGCCAGCAGCGCCAGGCCGACCAGCACGGTCAAAGCTGAGGAGATCGCGATCATCGCCCGTCGGGCCGCCCATCGGTCCGCCAGCGCCGGCAGGATGGTGGTGCCGACAATGCGCACCAGCGTTGCAGCACCCAGGAACCAGCCGATTTGGGCTGCGTCCAGCCCACGGGATTCCAGCCAGACGGGCCAATAGGGCAAATGCGCGCCCAGGGCCGCGAACAACAGGGCATAATAGGCGGCCGTCAGCCCGGCCGCGCGATGGCCGCGGATCAAGCGCTGATCCCGAAACTGCTCAGCGGCAGATAGCGGACCAGATCGCCGGGGCTGACCTCCATCGCTTCGTCTGGCAGCTCGACCAAGCCATCGGCCCAGGCGAGCCCACCGATCAGGCCAGAGCCCTCGGAATGGAAGATCTCGGCCCGGCCATCGGGGTCGAGCCGCGCGCGCAGGTATTCGCGGCGCCCTGCTTTCTTTGATTTGGCGAAGGCAGCGGGCACCATGAAGCTGTCGGGTGCGCGCCAAGCCCGGCCTGCCAGGGTGGCCAGCGCTGGTTGGGCAAAGATCAACGCTGTGACAAAGGCTGCGACGGGGTTGCCCGGCAGGCCAAAGACCGGGACGCCCTGCCACATGCCGAGCGCCAGGGGGCGCCCCGGTTTCATCGCAATGCGCCACGAGGTGATCTGCCCCTCCTCGCGCAGCAGACGCGAAACATGATCTTCGTCCCCGGTCGAGGCACCGCCCGTCGCCAGGATCGCCTGTGCCTCGGCCGCCCCGCGGTTCAGCGCCGCGCGGATGTTGCCGGCCACATCCGGCTGGGCGCCAAGGTCCACGACCTGATGGCCGAAGCCGTTGACCATCGCCTGCAGCATCGGCCTGTTTGCGTCGAAGATCCCTGGCGCGTCCGCAGGGGCGCCGGGCTGTAACAGCTCGTCCCCGGTCGACAAAATGGCGACCTTCAGCTTGGGCCGCACCTCCACCTGAGCGACAGCCACTGAGACCAACCGCGCAATCGCGCCGGGGCCCAGCAGGGTGCCAGGTTCCAGGACGATATCCCCGATCTTGGCGTCCTCGCCCAGGCCACGGCAGTTGGCCCCCTGTTTGCGGGGCGGGGTAAATCGCACGCGGCCGACGCCGACCATGGCGTCCTCCTGCAAAACAACGGTGTCCGCACCGCGCGGTATCTCAGCGCCCGTCAGGATGCGTAGCGCGTGCCCGGGCGGCAGCGGGCGCGTGAAGGGATGACCGGCCGCGGCTCGGCCGGGCTCCAGCGGCAGGTCCCCCGCATCGGCGCCGCGCAACGATGCCCAGGCAAAGGCATAACCATCCACGGCCGCATTGGCGGCGGGTGGGTTCGCCCGCAGGGCCGACACCGGCGCGGCCAGGATGCGTCCTGCCGCCTCGGTCACTGGCACCGTCTCGGCACCTGTCACACAGGTCAGGCGTTCGCGCAGCAGTTCCTGCGCCTGGTCGACCGGCGTCCAGCTGACCCCCTGGGGCAGGGCAAAACAATCATCTCGCAGGCGCCGGGTCATGCTGATCGCCGCATGGCCAGGCCCAGATCGCCCAGGATGAAGTCGGCAATGGCAGGGATGTCGTCCAAATCGATCACGGGCCTGTCGGTGGGTGGGGCATCGCTGGAGGCGACCGCCCGCACGGTGGGGTCCTCTACCGCGATCAGCGGTTGGCCGGTCACGGCGCGCCAAGCCTCGAGCTTTGGGTGGCTGTCGCGCTTGTAACCCTCGACAATCACCAGATCGACGGGGCTGAGATGGGCAATCAGGTCGTCCAGCGGCGTCTCCGTCTGGTCGCGCAACTCGGTCATCAGTGCCCAGCGGGCCGAGGAAGCCAGGATCACCTGGTGCGCCCCGGCTGCCCGGTGGCGGTGGCTGTCCTTGCCGGGTTGGTCGACGTCGACGCCATGGTGCGTGTGCTTGATCGTGGAGACGCTGAACCCGCGGGCACAGAGCTCGGCAACCAGTCGTTCGACCAGCGTGGTTTTGCCCGCATTCTTCCAGCCGATGACGCCGTAGACATTCATGAGGCAACGCCCGAAAGTTCATAGATCGACACAGCCACCTCGCCGTCTGTCGTCTGGGCCATGGCGGTGACACGGCGATACTCCGCCCCCTCGAATGCATCCAGACGCGCCCAGTGATCTGGCAGGTCGGCGGACGAAAACACGTGCACCGTCACCTCTTCGCCGCTGGGGTCCAGGACAATCCCGGGGCAGTCGTGTTTCGCCCCCCAGCCTTCGGCCTGCAGGTGCCCCCGGATTGTCCCGGTTGTCCACTTGCCCTGCATGCCGTCCATGTGGTGGTGGTTCACCTGGCCCGGCGCCAGGGTCCCATAAGTCGCCAATCGGGTGGCTGCCCCCGCGATCTGTTCGGCGCGGGCCAGATCCTCGGGCGTGTTGACGTTGAAGAACGGGTAATCGCCGTCAAAGACCGCCCGGGCGCAGCCGTGGCGCGAGGTCCAGACGATCACCTTGCGCATTGTGCTGGTGGTCAGTGCCTGCTCTAGGTCATCGGCCAGATCCACGGGCCAAAGGGCGAAAGTCGGGTGCTCGCTAAGGCCCCTTTCCGGATCCTGGGTTGCGGCCATCGAAATTGGCTGGCTTCCCTTGGCGGCCTGCAGCCGCGCCACCAGATCTGTGGGGAAGAACGGCGTATCGGCTGCGGCACTGACGATGTGGCTGTGCCCCCGGGCGGCAGCCCAGCGCATGCCGGCCAATACTCCCCCAAGAGGACCGACGAACCCAGCGACAGTGTCGGCGATCACTGGCAGGCCGAAGGGCGAGAACCGGCTGGCATCGCCATTGGCATTCAGGGCGATCTCGTCCACCTGAGCGTCCAGCCGCTCGATGACATGGGCCAGCAGCGGGCGGCCGTCCAACGCCAGCAACGCCTTGTCGCCGCCACCCATGCGCCGCGCCTGTCCGCCTGCCAATATGATCCCTGCGATCGTCATCCGCGCTCTCTACCCGAGGGATGCGCCGTCGCAAAGGCCCGTTGCACGCCTGTCAGCGATCGTTTCGCCGGTGCAGCGCCGCCAGCACCTTGGCAAAGCCATCGTGCAGAAAGATCGCCAGGAAGGTCATGAAGGTGGCCCACGTTTGGGCGAGGCTGAGGAACCACAGGGGGGCTGAGACCTCGTTATAGCCCTGCCGCCCCCAGACATAGAACTTGTCGAATTGGGCAGCGCCCTTCAGGGCAAACCCCTCCAGCGTCAGGTAAAGCGCGGCAGTGACCAGCAGGTTCAAGATCGCCAGCGGCCACAGCACCGTGACCCAGCGGGGCCGGGCCATTGGTTCGGCCTGCGGTTGCCCCCGGCCCAGCAGCCATCCGGTCAGCCAGACCAGCGCCAGAACCAACGACAACGCCAACACGCAGAGCAGCGCCCACGACTTCAGCTTCAGTGCGAGCTCCATCATCATGGGGCGTCGTTCCCATCCGTAATTGGGCAGAGGACGCATAACGATAGCCGCCTGCTATTCATGGTTGTGGCCATGGGGCGATCAGCCGCCGCCGCAAGACGAACAGCGCGCCATACCCGATCAGCCCGACAATCGAGATCATCCATGCGCCTTTAGCCGCCAAGGCGAAAGCCAGTACCGCCGCAACGATCAGCAGATCGTCCCGTCGCAGCGCCCGGCGATAAGCGCGTTCCAGCCCATAGACGTCCGCCGGGATGGCAGGCGCCTGCGGCAGGGGCCAGATAGCCAGTCTCGCCGTCGCGCGGCGGCGTTCTTCGTGGCCCAAGCGATCGCCCAGGCCAGCGGGTGGGCGCGGCCAGGTCAATGCAAGACGCACGTGTTCGGGCAGGGCGTCCAAGGCCGCGTAAAGCCGGCTCCTATCACCGCCGAACAGGACCATGTTCAGGCACAGGGCGGCGACAGCCACAACGAACGGGATCGCCCCGACGGTCATCGGACCATGCTGGTGGCGGCAAACCAGTCACCTTTGATCGATCCGCCGGGTTGGATGCTCCTTGACCTGCGCATGCCAGATGTCTAGCCGATGCGCCGGATCGCGCAACTAACCGCCCATGACCATGCCGAAAACGTGTCTTCTAGTGTGTGCCGCGGAACCCCCGCCAACGGCCCATCAGCCTCAAAATCAAACCCCGGATACCCAAGACCAGCCCGGTCAGAACGAACGTCATGCCAGTGAACCAGCAGTGCAGCAGGTTCAGGTACCACTGCTGTGCTGACACGTCGATTACGTCGCCGCGGTAGCGCAGCAGGTAGCGACCGTCTTCGAAGCCGCCGTTGATCGCGTCCCCGCCGGCTGTGAAGACGTGCAGCAGGAAAATCGGAAAGTTGACGATGGTGATCAGCAGCAGGATTCCGCCCAGCCGCAGCAACAAGCGCAGTCGCTGGTCGTGCTCGGATGGGCGCCCGCGCCACGTCAGATAGCCCTGGATTGCGATGACCAGGACGACGCCCAGAAACAACGACAGGAAGGCCAGCGCCCTTAGCTCGTTGGCTAGCGCCATGCGGCGTCACTTCTTCTTGTAGGTGTGCTCGTCGCCTGGGAATGTCCGGGCGTGGACCTCGTCGGCATATTGGCGGACGGAGGCCTGCATCATCTCCTGCATGGTGCCGTAACGTTTGACGAAGGTCGGCACGCGCGGCAGCAGGCCGACCATATCCTCGAAGACCAAGATCTGGCCGTCGCAATCGCGGCCGGCCCCGATCCCAATGGTTGGGATCGTCAGCTCCGCCGTGATCCGCTGGGCCAGGCTGGCCGCCACGCCCTCGACCACCACGCTGAAGGCGCCGGCGTCCTGCACTGCCAGCGCGTCCGCGGTCACGGCATCGAACTCCGCCTCGTCGCGCACGGCTTTGAAGCCGCCTGCCGTGTTCATCGCCTGGGGCATCAGGCCGATATGCGCCATCACGGGGATGCCGCGCCGGGTCAGGTGCCGGATGGTGGGCGCCATCTCCTGGCCGCCCTCCAACTTGACGGCGTGGCAGCCGGTTTCCTTGATCACGCGGGAGGCATTGCGGAACGCGACCTCGGGGGATTCTTCAAAAGACCCGAACGGCATGTCGACCACCACCAGCGCGGTCGAGGCGCCGCGCATGGTCGCCTGCCCGTGCATGATCATGTGTTCCAGCGTCACGCCCAGCGTGTTGGGCATCCCATGGATCACCATGCCCAGGCTGTCACCCACCAGCAGCAGATCGCAGACCTCGTCGCAGATCGCGGCCACGTGGGCTGTGTAGGAGGTGAGACAGACCAGCGGCTCCCCACCCTTGCGTGCCATGAACTTCGGCACGGTCATGCGCCCCTTCTTCTTCGAATCCGGGTTCGCGATGGCGTCTTTCTTCGAGATCGTGGATCGGGTGGACATGAGGATCTCCTCGGGCGCTTGTGCTCTGCCCTCAGTCTTCGCGGTTGTGCCCTGCGCCGCAAGGGGGCCTGTAACATCTGCTACAGACTAGGCCGCCCGCCCGTGGTTAGATGGTGGCCCAGACAGAGGAGCGCGATAATGAGCGATCAGAAGAAACCCGAAAATGTTGCGGACGAGGATCTGGAAGGCGCGCAGGGCGGTGCGATCGATATCTATCTGCATATGTCCAATGACGTCCAGGACACGCGGGGCGGAAAGCCCAAGCGCAGACTTCCGACCTCTGGCCCGGTTGTAAAAGGCATGGAAGTCGTCAACGAGGACGAGTGATCATCACGCGCCCCGGGCGAGACCCGGGTCGCAAGGCAATCGTGTCACGTCTTGGCCCCCTTCCGGCGATGCTTGCCGCTTTCGTCTGGGACTGCGTCGACATCCGTGTCGAAGATCAGGCGGTCGGCGCCGCTTAGGCAATGGAACCGCTGGCCCCGCATCCGCCCGATCAGGGTCAGGCCTACCTGTTGCGCCAGTTCGACTCCCCAGGCGGTAAACCCGCTGCGCGAGGCCAGCACGGGGATGCCCATCATTGCCGTTTTGATCACCATCTCCGAGGTCAGCCGCCCGGTGGTGTAGAGGATGTGGCCTGCGCCCGGGACGCCTTCCTGGAACATCCAGCCCGCGATCTTATCGACGGCGTTGTGGCGGCCCACGTCCTCCATGAAGATCAGTGGCACGTCCTGGTGGCAAAGTACCGTGCCGTGAATCGCGCCGGCCTCCAGGTACAGGCTGGGCTGCGTGTTGATCTGGCGGGCCAGCGCGTAGAGCCACGAGGTGCGGACCTCGCCCGCCTCCAGCCGCACGCCGTCCAGCTGTTCCATCATGTCGCCGAAGACCGTGCCCACCGCGCAGCCGGATGTGCGGGTCTTCTTCTTCAGCTTTTCCTCGTAGTCGGTTTGGCGTTCGGTGCGCACGACCACGACCTCTAGGTCCTCGTCGTAGTCGACCGCCGTGATCTGGTCATCGGCCAGCAGCATGCCCTGGTTAAGCAGGTAACCCACCGCCAGATAATCCGGGTAATCGCCGATGGTCATGGCCGTCACGATCTCCTGCTTGTTCAGATAAATCGTCAGGGCCCGCTCCTCGACGACGCGGATTTCGGTGGCAGCGCCCGTTTGATCGATGCCGGTGACGGGGCGCGTCAACCGGGGCGCCTGCGGGTCCGGCGTGATCAGAAAGCGGCCTTCGCTAGGGGTGGTGCTTGGCTTCGGGCTCATGGCGTCTCCGGAAATTGGCCGGTCTGTAGGAACGCGATGGTCAGCTGTGCGGCGGCCTTGGACAAGGGCAAAAGCGTGTGCAGCGCGGGCACCTCGGCCCGGTGGCCTGCGCCTGCCCAGGCCGAGCGGCGGCTGACCGCACCGTCATGGGGGTCTTCCAGGTCGGGGCTCAGCGCCGGGCCGCGGATGCCTGCAATGGCGGCGATGTGGTCGTTGGTGGGTGGCTCCTGGTCCCGGGGTCCCAACTCTGCCAAGGCCGGGCCACACAGCCCCCGGAACGGCCAGCGCGGCCCCAGACGCGCGGCCACTGGACTGCCCAGATTGGGCGAGCCCAGCTGCACCACCCGGTGAATGTCCAGATCGCTCTCCCGTTTCAACTCCGCCGCCAGCAACCCGCCCAGCGAGTGGCCGACCACGTGGCATGGGCCCGACCGTCCCGCCAGCAGATTGCGCACCGCGTCGCGGGATTGCGCAATCCCCTGGCGCGTCGAAGGATACCCGATGCTCTCGGCATTGAAGCCGGCTTGCCCCAACCGCCAGGCCAGCGGCCACATCGAGGCGGAGGTCCGCCCCAGCCCGTGCAGCAGCACGACCGGTATCTCGATCCCTGTCATGGCCCATCACAAAACGCGGCTGGTGCCCCGCGTCAAGCGGCGATAACAGGCGCGCATGGACGCGCCCGCCCCTCAGACGACTGCCCGCCGCGCCGCCTTTTGGCGGGGATTCGCGGCGACACTGCCCCTGCAGGTGGCCACGATCCCCTTTGGCCTGTTTTTTGGGATCGTGGCGGTGGAGACGGGGCTGGACCTCGCTCAGATCGTTGGGTTCACGGTGATTGTGCTGGCCGGGGCTTCGTCGCTTGTGGCGATGGAGCTTATCCAGGAACAGGCGCCCGCGTTGATCGTCATCCTGGCTGGCGCGATGGTGAACCTGCGGATGGCGATGTATTCGGCAGCGTTGGTCCCGCATTGGGAAGGCGTGGGCTCCGGGCCGCGCTGGGCCGCGGGGTACTTTCTGAACGACCAGACCTACACGATCGCGCTAAAGGCCTACGAGGACGGGCGCCTGCCCTCCCGACCCGAAAAGCTGGCCTATTTCTTCGGGTCCGGCTGCTGCTGCATCCCCGGCTGGTGCCTGTCGGTCTTTGCTGGTGTGGCGCTGGGGGCGCAGGTGCCGCCGGAATGGGGGTTGGAGATGGCCGCGCCCGCGCTGTTTCTGGCCCTGTCGGCGCCTCTGATCCGCACGCCCGCGCACATGATCGCCTGCACCGCGGCGGTCTTGGCAGCGTTGCCCGCCACCGCCCTGCCCCAGGGGATTGGCGTCATCGCCGCCAGCGTGGTCGGCATCCTGGCCGGCATGCTCGCCAAACGGGTGCTGGGATGAGCGATCTGGAAATCTGGGGCATCATCGGCGGCCTTGCCGTGCTGACCTTCATGGTGCGGTTCTCGTTCCTGGGCCTGCTAGCCGGGCGTGTCCTGCCCGGCTGGCTGGTCACGGCGCTGTCCTTTGTGCCGGTCACCGTGCTGCCCGCCCTGGTCGCGCCCGCGATGATATTGGGCGAGGACGGCGGCTGGGCACCCGTGCCCGTCATGGTGGGCGCGGTGGCGACCATGGCCGTGGGTATCCTCAGCCGCTCGCTCTTTGGGGCGTTCTTCACCGGGATGGTTGCCTATCACATGGCCGGTCTGGCGGGGTGGTGAGGACAGGCGTGGTCCTATGACCGGGCGCCCCCCTGCGCCATGTTCCCCCTTGGGAAGGCCCGCAAAAGAGGCCGTCAAAGCCAAGGAGGAAACCCAATGAAGATCGGTTGCCCGACCGAGATTAAGGCCCAGGAATTCCGCGTCGGCATGACGCCGGTGACCTGCCGCGAGGCAGTCGCCCACGGCCACCACGTTACCGTGCAAAGCGGCGCCGGGGCGGGCGCCGGCTTCACGGACGATGACTACCGCGCCGTCGGGGTCGAGATCGCCGCCACCGCCGACGAGATCTGGGCGAGCGCCGAGATGATCGTCAAGGTCAAGGAACCCCAAGCCGCCGAGCGTGCGCAGCTGTCGCCCGGTCAGGTGCTGTTCACCTATCTCCACCTCGCGCCCGATCCCGATCAGACGCGCGATCTGATCGCCTCCGGTGCCACGTGCATCGCCTACGAAACGGTTACGGACGCCCATGGCGGCCTGCCGCTGCTGGCCCCGATGTCCGAAGTGGCCGGCCGTCTGTCACCGCAAGTCGGCGCCTGGGCGCTGCAAAAGGCCAATGGCGGGCGCGGTGTCCTGATGGGCGGCGTTCCCGGCGTGGGACCGGCGCAGGTGACTGTCATCGGGGGCGGCGTGGTCGGCACCCATGCCGCGCGCATCGCGGCGGGCATGGGCGCGGATGTGACGGTGCTGGACCGCTCGATCGCACGGCTGCGCTATCTGGACGACGCCTTTGGGCGCGCCTTCAAGACGCGCTATGCCTCGGCCGGCGCGACCGAGGAACTTGTCCTGGCCTCGGACCTCGTCGTCGGTGCCGTGCTGATCCCAGGCGCGGCCGCACCCCAACTGGTGCGCCGCGAGCAGCTTTCGCTGATGAAGCCCGGCGCGGTGCTGGTGGACGTGGCCATCGATCAGGGCGGCTGTTTCGAGACGTCCACGGCCACCACGCACCAGGACCCGATCTTCGAGGTCGACGGCGTCATCCACTACTGCGTGGCCAACATGCCCGGCGCCGTTGCGCGCACGTCGACCATTGCGCTGACCAACGCGACCATGCCGTTCATGCTGTCGCTGGCTGACAAGGGATGGGTCGAAGCCTGCCGCGCGGACGAGCACCTGCTGGCGGGCCTGAACGTCCACGCCGGACATCTGACCTATTTCGCGGTGGGGGAGGCGCTGGGCATCGACGTGCTGTCGCCGAAACTGGCACTATCCAAGTAGGGTGGGGATGCGCCCCACCCGCGTCTAACCTGGGTGGGCCCAAAGCCCACCCAAGTTTAATTACAAGAATCCCAGATCACAGGAATTCGGCCGCGTCGCGTCCGGCCATGGCCTCCAATACGCCCCAGGTGGTCGGACCCACCACGCCATCGGCGGTCAGGCCATGATCGCTTTGGAACTGCACCACCATGCGCCGTGTGGCCGGGCCAAAGTCACCGTCGATGATCAGGTGATAGCCCACGGTGCGCAGCAGGCGTTGCAGGGCGGCCACCTCGCCGCCGCGCTCCCCTATGCGCAGCACCAGATCATCGGGCTCGACCTCGCCCGAGCCGCCGTGCCGGGCATAGGCCCGCGCCATCATGCCCGAATACTTCTCGACCTGGCCGGGGCCGTTATAGCGCCGGGCAAAGCCGCGCCAGTCGTGCCGGTCCAACTCGTCGCGCAGGCCCGCCTTTTCGATGAAGCGGATCATCACGCGCACCTGGCCGGCCACGCTGTCCATCGCTTCTTCGGCCAGCGCCTTCGACGACGCATAGCCCAGCCAGTCGGCGTTCTCGCCCAGCACCTGGCCAACGCCCCAGGAGCAGGCCGCATATGCCGCCATCTCGTGGATTTCCTTGGCGCGTTCCAGCTGGGCGTAACGGGCAGACTGAGATTTCTTGTAGGCCAGATCGCCCCACCGTTTGCGCGCCAGGTTCCGGTTCATCGCCTCCTGGCGCAGCGACACCGGCAGGCAGCGGTAGAAGACGTGGTATTCGTACAGGATGATCGGCATCGCCTTGCCGTCGACCATGCTGGACGCCTTGCCGCCGCTTTCCACTTCGGTCACCGCCAACAGCGCTTCTGGTTCGATACCCTTTTCTTCGGCAACGCCGCGGATTTCCGCGACGACTTCCGGGTCGAAAGCCATTTGATCCCCCCATTCTGGTTGTTCTGCCCAATTACTTGGGCGGCCCGATCAATTGTACCGGGGCGCCCTTGGGCCTGACAACCGTAAATGGAATGGGGGTTTACGCGTTCCCCTTGGCCAGCAGGTCGCGGATTTCGGCCAGCAGTTTTTCCTCGGCGCTGGGTTCAGGGTCCGGCGTGGGGGCGGGCGGGGCCTCGTCCTCGCGCTTCAGCTTGTTGACCGAGCGAATGATCATGAACAGCACCCAGGCCACGATCAGGAAGCTGATGATGGCGTTGATGAAGAGGCCGTAGTTGACCGTCGGCGCGCCCGCCTCCTGGGCCGCGGCCAGGCTGGCATAGTCGCCGTCGCCCAGGTTGACGAAGAGGTTCGAGAAATCGATCCCGCCGGTGATCACGCCGATGATCGGGTTCACGATGTCCTTGACGAAGCTGTTCACGATGGACGTGAACGCGGCCCCGATGACGATGCCGACGCCCATGTCGACGACGTTGCCCTTGACGGCAAATTCTTTGAATTCCTTGAGCATGGTGCCCTCCGTTCTCCACCCCGGTTGCAGGTTACCGCGGAGAGAACGGGAGGCAAGGCGAACTTGGCGGGTCGGGTGCCTGCTTAACCCCGCAGCACGGCGCCCGTTGCCTGGGTGACGCTGGCCACCACACGCTCGCCCACGGCGTCGATCTCGGCCTCGGTCAGGGTCTTGTCGCGGGGCTGCAGGCGCATCGCCAGGGCGACGGACTTTTTGCCTTCGCCCAATTGCTCGACCGCGCGCTTGCCCTCGAACACGTCGAAGACGTCGATCCGGTCGATCAGCACCTTCTCGGCCTTCTTGGCGGCACGCACCAGATCGGCCACTTCGACCCGGTCATCGACGACAAAGGCGAAGTCGCGCTCCACCGCCTGCAGGTTCTCCAGCGTCAGGGCGGCCCGGGCCGGCCCTTTCGAGCGGCTGGGCGGCAAGGCCTCCAGGAACACGGTCACCGCCACGGCCGGGCCCTTGATGTCCAACGCGCCCAGCACCTTGGGATGCAGCTCGCCAAAGGCCGCCAGCGTGTTCTTTGGCCCCAGCTTCAGCACGCCCGAGCGGCCGGGGTGGAACCATTCCGGTGCGTCGCGCGCGATCATCAACCGGTCCACGGGGGCGCCCAGGGCGGCCAGCACCGCCTCGGCATCCGCCTTGGCGTCCAGCGCATCGACGGGGCGGCGTCCGCCCCCCCAGTGGCGCGCCGCCGACCCGCCCACGCGCACAGCCGACGCCTGCGAGGCCTGCTCGCCCGGCTCGGGTCCGTGATAGCCTGCGCCAATCTCAAAAAGACCCAGATCCGGCGTGCCCTGCGCCTGGTTGCGCGCCGCCGCCGACAGCAGACCCGCCAGGGCCGACGGACGCATATGGCTCATCTCCGAACTGATCGGATTGTCCAGCCGCATCTCGTCGCCGCCGCCGCCGAACAGGGCCGCGTGCGCGCCGTCGATGAACGAATAGGTCACGCACTCGTTCAGACCCAGCGCCGCCAGCGTGCGCCGGGCATCGCGCTCGCGCACCTGCAGGGGCGTCAGCGTCTTCTGGCCGATGCCCGCACTTTTCGGCAAGGGGGTAGCCTGCAGCTTGGTCAACGAGGCGACGCGGGCCACCTCCTCGACCAGATCGGCCTCGCCCAGCACGTCGGGCCGCCAGGAGGGCACCCAGACCTCCATCTCGTCGCCCGCCCCCGCGGCCGAGAAGCCCAGCGCCGTCAGAATGCGCACCTGCTCGTCGCGCGGGATATCCATGCCCACCAGATTCGATACCCGGTCGGGCCGGTGGCGATAGGCGCGCGACGTGTTGGGCACCGTGCCCGCGGTCACCATCTCGGACGGCTCCCCGCCGCACAGTTCCAGGATCATCGCGGTCCCGGCCTCGACGCCCACGGGGCAGGATTCCGGGTCGATCCCCCGCTCGAACCGGTAGCGCGCGTCCGAGTGGATCTTTAGCTTGCGGCCCGTCGCGGCCGTGGTCACCGGGTCCCAGTAGGCCGACTCGATGAAGACGTTCACCGTCTCCTCGGTGCAGCCGGTTGGGTTACCGCCCATCACGCCGGCGATCGCCTCGGGCCCCTGATCGTCCGAGATCATGATCATCGTCTCGTCGAAGGTGTAGGTCTTGTCGTCCAACGCCTCCAGGCTGGTGCCGGGTTTTGCCCAGTGGACATTGAGCCCGGTGCCCCGGATCTTGTCGGCGTCGAAGACGTGCAGCGGGCGGTTGATGTCATAGGTCAGATAGTTGGTGACATCGACCAGGGCCGAGATCGGGCGCAACCCGATGGCGCGCAGGCGCTGTTGCAGCCAGGCGGGGCTGGGCCCGTTCTTCACGCCGCGGATCAGGCGGCCACAGAAAACCGGGGCCTTGTCCAGCACATCCTCGTCGATGGTGACCGAGACGGGGCAGGGGAACTGACCCGCCACCGGTGCATGATCTCGCGGGATTAGGGTGCCCAGGCCGCGCGCCGCCAGATCGCGGGCAATCCCGCCTATGCCCAGCGCGTCCGGCCGGTTGGGCGTGATCGCAATCTCGATCATCGGATCGTTCAGGTTGGCCCAATCGATATAGCGCACGCCCATGGGCGCGTCTTCGGGCAGATCAATGATGCCGTCGTGATCGTCAGACAACAGCAGCTCAGCTTCCGAGCAAAGCATCCCGTTCGACTCAACGTCGCGGACCACCCCCTTCTTGAGATCATACTTTCCAGCTTTGAAGTTGGCTTCCAGTGTTGCGGAACCCACGCCCTTCTTTCGATCATCCTCCAACCACTTCGGGATGAATGATCCAGGAGGGGCAAATGCGCCCACCAGCCCCGTGCGCGCGTTGGGGGCGCCGCAGACCACCTGCACCTCCTGGCTGGGGGCGTCCGGGCCGTCGGGCCAGGCCTCGACCCGGCACAAACGCAGCCGGTCCGCATTGGGGTGCTGCACCGCTTCGATCACCCGGCAGATCGTAAAGGCGCCCAGCTGGTCGGCGGGATCCTCAATGCCCTCGACCTCCAGACCCAGATCGGTCAGCGCCTCGGCAATCTCGGCCGCGGTCGCCTGGGTGTCGAGATGTTCCTTCAGCCAGGAAAGGGTGAACTTCATGGGGTCTGTCCGGTCTGGTCCGTGCGTGTCGGCGGCTACCTAGCGCAAAAGGTCATGGGCCGGAAGGGGGCGCGCGGCCCCAGGCGGTTCGAGCGCTCCTCGCGTCCCCTCTCGTGGTCGTGACGGGGCGCGAGGGGACAGCGCACGCGACCGACCCCATCTGTTGGTCAGGCAACAGGAGGACATCCCATGCGTATCCCAATATTCATCGCCGGGCTCGGCATTCTGCTGGCGACCACGGCCACCGCGATCGCCGCGGATCAGCCCTTCCGGGGCATCACCAGCGAGTTGACCACGGCCAAGCGGGATGCGCCGTTCCAGATTGACCCGCCGGGTCCGCGCTCGGACCGGCTGCAGCCCCAGATCGCGCTGGACGGCGCGGATAGTTTCTACAAGTCGACGGTGCTCAGCGGGCGCCGCGCGCAAGTGACCCGGGGGACCGGCCTGCCGCTGGTGGATCGGCTGTTAGGTGCAGATTGATTTTCGGCTGGGACGGGTGGTTTGATTCGGCGTAGCCGGGCGCGCCCGACCCTCCCCCCCGGTAGGGCGCATGGCAGCATTGCCCGCAGCTTTGGCCGTCAGGCGGCTTTGCGGCATGGGCGGACGACTGACTTTGTGGCGCGCCCTCACAGGCTCGGGCGCGCCAGTCTGCACGCCGGGCGGTCAGTCGACTTCCGCCGACACGTTTGGCATACGCAAATCATACGTAAGTCATACGCTTGTCATACACCGCAAATCCCAGCGCCATCAGGCGCTGAGGCCGCCGTGTACCGTGGGCAGATCCAGCGCGCGGAACCCGTAATGGCGCAGCCATCTGAGGTCGGAATCGAAGAACGCGCGCAGGTCCGGGATGCCGTATTTCAGCATGGCAATCCGGTCAATGCCCATGCCGAAAGCAAAGCCCTGGTAGACCTCTGGGTCGATGCCGCCATTGGTCAGTACCTTGGGGTGGACCATGCCGGAGCCCAGGATCTCCAGCCAGTCGTCGCCCTCGCCCAGCTTTAGCTGACCGCCCTCCCACGAGCAGCGGATGTCCACCTCGGCCGACGGCTCGGTGAACGGGAAGTGACTGGCACGAAAGCGTAATTCGACGTCCGGGACCTCGAAGAACGCCTTGCAGAATTCTTCCAGCGTCCACTTCAACATGGCCATCGAGATGCCCTTGTCGATGACCAAACCCTCGACCTGGTGGAACATCGGCGTGTGCGTCTGGTCGTAGTCGCTGCGGTAGACACGGCCCGGGGCAATGATGCGGCAAGGGGCGCCCGCGGTCTCCATATGACGGATCTGCACGGGCGAGGTGTGGGTGCGCAGCACGTTGCGCGGGCGGTCGTCGCCCTCGGCCCGGGACATGTAGAAGGTGTCCATCTCGGTGCGGGCGGGGTGCTCGGCTGGGATGTTGAGCGCGTCGAAATTGTACCAGTCTGAATCAATATGGGGGCCTTCCGCGACCGAGAAGCCCATGTCCGCGAAGATGGCCGTAAGCTCTTCTGTTACTTGGGAAACCGGGTGGATCGTGCCCTGGACGGCAGGCCGCACGGGCAGCGTGATGTCCAGCCATTCGGCCTTCAGTCGGGCGTCCAGCGCGGCATCGGACAGGGCCGATTTCCGCGCAGTAATGGCGGCGTTGATCTCGTCCTTCAGAGCGTTGAAAGCGGGGCCGGCGGTCTGGCGTTCCTCGGGCGTCATCTTGCCCAGTTCGCGCATCATCAGCGCGATCTCGCCCTTCTTGCCAAGGGCGGCCACGCGCACGGTTTCGATGGCGCCCTCGTCGGCGGCCTCTGCGATCTCACCCAGGTACTTGGTGCGGATCGGGGTCAGGTCCTGCATATCGCTCTCCCGGTCGGTCGGGCGCGGGATACCATGGGATTGCGGTAATTCAAGTGTAGCGCCGGGCAATCTTGATCAGATCCCGCGTGGCATCCGCTGACAGGCCGTCCGGTCGAAGGTCTGGATAGGGATCGGCTGCGTCCAGAGCGGTGTACGGATCGGCTATCTCCAGCGCTGCAGTGAGCATCAGGGCCGCCAGCCAGGCGCCCATCGCATTGGCGTGATAGCCGTCCCGTGCAAACAGATTGATGCCCGCCTGCGTTGCTGCCATCCAGGCCATCCCCACCCGCGCGACGCGGGCGCCCAGCCTGTCCGCCTGCTGCATGTAGTGGGCGTCGACAGCCGCCACCATGTCGGCGGGGGTGGTTGGCATGCCGGGCTCCCCGTACAGCGAATGGCCCGCCTGCCGCGGCCATGTCTGGAACAATACCGTGCCTTCAAACAGGGCTGAGAACCGCGCCATCGCCTCTGCTGAGCGTTTGCGCGCGGCAGTCGTCAGCGGGGCTGTCGAATGGTCCTGCAACACAACGGTGCCTTTGATTGGGCCGGTACGCTCCGCCTCCATCGCCCGGACGAAATCCAGCAGATCCCACAAGTGAGCACCGTTTGCTGTATGGGGGTGGCAATGCACCATCGCGCCGTCATGGCGGGCAAGTCGGCAGACCAGTGCCGGCACGCCGTGCTGTCTTGTGAACGAGTTGCCGACGAAAAAGACCAATCCGTCCGGTACGTTATCCGGAAAGCCGTTAGCCCAGGCTGGCGCGGCGAGGGCGGCGGCACCTGCCAGCAGATGCCGCCGATTGATCACTCCATGCCTTCCAGCTCGTCGATCATTGCGCTGATTAGCCCCAGGCCCTGATCCCAGAAAGCGGGGTCTGACGCGTCCAAGCCGAAGGGTGCCAGCAGTTCCATGTGGTGGAGGGTGCCGCCCGCCGCCAGCATCTCGAAGTACTTGTCCTGGAAGCCCGGATCGCCCTTTTCGTAGACCGCGTAAAGCGCGTTCACCAAGCCGTCGCCAAAGGCATAGGCATAGACGTAGAATGGCGAGTGGATGAAGTGCGGGATGTACGCCCAGAAGGTCGCGTACTCTGGCGGCAGGTGGATAGCAGGGCCCAGGCTTTCGCCCTGGACGTCCATCCAAATCTCGCCGATCTGGTCGGCGGTGAGCTCGCCCTCGCGGCGTGCGGCGTGCACGCGGCGTTCAAACTCGTAGAACGCGATCTGGCGCACGACCGTGTTGATCATATCCTCGACCTTGCCGGCCAGCATGGTCTTGCGGGTCTTCTGGTCGGGTGCCGCATCCAGTAGTTTGCGGAAGGTCAGCATCTCGCCAAAGACGCTGGCGGTTTCGGCCAGGGTCAGGGGCGTGCGGCTGAGAAGTTCACCCTGTTCGGCGGCTAGGCGCTGGTGGACCCCATGGCCGAGTTCGTGGGCCAGGGTCATCACGTCGCGCGGCTTGCCCAGATAGTTCAACATGACATAGGGGTGCGCGTCGCTGACGGTGGGATGCGCGAAGGCACCCGGCGCCTTCCCCGGTTTGACCCCCGCATCGATCCAGCCGCGGTCAAAGAAGGGTTCCGCAAGATCCGCCATCTTGGGCGAGAACCCTGCATAGGCGTCCAGCACCATGGTGCGCGCCTCGTTCCAGGTGACCATGCGGTCATCGGTGTCGGGCAGGGGGGCGTTGCGGTCCCAATACTCCAGCCGTTCCAGACCCAGCCACTTGGCCTTCATGGCGTAGTAGCGGTGGCTGAGACGGGGATAAGCGGCCTGCACGGCTTCGCGCAGGGCATCGACAACCTCAGGCTCGACCTGGTTGGCCAGATGGCGACCGTGATCGGGCTGGGGCAGGTTGCGCCATCGATCCTCGATCTCTTTCTCCTTGGCCAGCGTATTCGTGATGCGCGAGAACAGCTGGATATTGCGCCCCAGCACGTCGGCGACGGCGCGTCCCCCTGTCTCGCGGCGATCGCGGTTGGTGTCCGTCAGCAGGTTGAGCGTGGCTTCAAGGCCAAGTGCCTCGCCGTCGACATCGAACTCCAGGCCCGCCATCGTCTCATCGAACAGGCGGTTCCAGGCCGACGCGCCAACTACCGACTGGTCGTGCAGAAAGCGTTCCAATTCGTCGGACAGCTGGTAGGGGGCCATGGCGCGTAGCCGGTCCAGCCAGGGGCGATAACGGGCCAGGGCCGGGCTTTCGGCAAGCCGAGCGGCCAGGTGATCGGCGTCCAGACGGTTCAGTTCGAGCGAAAAGAACACCAGCGGCGTCGTCAGATCGGTGATCTTGACCTGGCAATCGCCCATGAATTTGGCGCGCGCCGGATCCTGGGTGTTCTGCTGGTAGAGCAGACCCGCAAAGCTCATGACACGCCCAAGGATCAGATCGATCTTTTCATAGTCCGTGATCGCGCCAGCTAGCCCGTCGCCGTCCAGATCCGCTAGCTTGCCCTGGTACTGCTGGGCAAATCCGGCGCAGTCTGCCTTTGCCTGATCAATGTCCGCGGCCAGCTTTGGGTCGTCCATCCCGGCGTATAGATCCGTCAGGTCCCAATCCGGCAGGTCACCCAACGCGGCGCTGCCGCTATCGGCGGCTGCATCTCTGGGGATGGGCAGACGGGCAGGGTGCATCGCGGTCATCTGGGGGCCTTTCATCGCTGATGACCCCCAGATAGTCCGAACGCATCTGCGTTGAAAGGTCTGTGCGGCAGTCGTACCCGCGGTCAGAGGTCGATCGTGCCCTCTTCATCCGGTGGGGCGGCCGGTTCGGCCTCTGGCGCGGGATCATAAGGCGGCGCATCGGGGCTGCGGCGAATGATGATGTCACCGTTCGGCAGAACTTCGGGCATGTCATAGTGCCGGGGATCGTCGATCCCCTCAAATTGCTGGAAGAACTCCATCGCGTCGTCCAGCGTAGGCTCCATTTGCTGCAGGAAGTCGCGCAGAGTATCACCGAGTTCTTGCGCCTGATCGCTAAGATCGTGCGCCACGGCGGGCGCGGGCGTGCCCCCGGACAGTGCTAGTGCCAGGATTATAGCGGGTGCAAAGCGCATCACAGCCTCCGATACCGTCAGAACCACCAGATGGTGACCGTACCACGTAGATGGGGAGGATTTCGAGCGCTCCAAACAAGAACCGCCCCGTGCAAATCGCACGGGGCGGTTCTATTTGCGGGTGTAGCTGCGGCGACCCTAGTTCGACAGCGAGATCTCGACGCGGCGGTTCAGCGGCTCGCGAACGTTGTCGCCAGTCGGCTGAGCCAATTGGTTCTCACCGCGGCCTGCCAGCGTCATCGCGCCGGCCGGTACGCCACGCTGCACCAGGGCGTTTGCCACCCGGCGCGCACGACGCTCGGACAGACCCTGGTTATAGCTAGCCGAGCCAACGGTGTCGGCGTGACCCACGACCGACAGCGCGGTTGCGCCCATCGCCTGCACTGCGGACACAACTTCGTCCAGCGTCGCGCGGGCGCGGTCAGTCAGGTTGGTGCGGTTGAAGCCGAAGTACACGATGAACGCGTTCGGGCCAGGTGTACCGGCACATGCGGCCAATGCCTCGTCCAACAGCGCTTTCGCGTCAGCCGGCGTGATACAGTTCTTGTCGCCGCCACGCAGGGCTTCGAGGTACTGATCCCACATCACCTGTGCGCGTGCGCACTCGGCGGGGCGAACACCCTTGTTCTGCGTGATGGTCGCAACGGTCGACTGGAACAGCGACGTCGCTTCACCGCCAACACCCAGTTCCTCGGGTGCCCACGGCGCAGGTGCCACACCGGACTCGGCCTGTTGAGCCTTTGCGATGTAAGCGGTTGAGTTACGCCAACGCACGTCGCGGAATGCGGCGCGGCGCGCAACTTCCGTATATTCCTTGGCAAGTGCGCCTTCAAAGCCAGGCCCACCGTGCTCGCCGTTCAGATAACGCTCGGCGCCGAACGTCGCCCCCAGCGACGACCCCGGCAGCTGGCTGCAGCCGGCGAGAGCAATCGCCGCAGTGCCCAGCAGCATATAAGTTACAGTCTTCATCCCTCTCTCCGTTTTCAGAGCGGCTACGCTGTCCACGCGCCTTTTGGTGCTTTGCCAGCCCACGCCAGCGTGCGAAATTCCTGTTACACGAATGCGCTTCAAGCACAATCGCCCGATTCAGGAAATATCCCTTGTTCGAACACTTTATCGCCGCAGGTGCACATAAACAACAGTCTTGCAGGGCAAAGATGCGCGAGATTGGCACGTGACGTCCCGGAAGGTGACGAAAAATCAACCTCGTTGACCATAAAACACAGTTCGAGAGTACGTATTTTGGGTCAAGAGTTATGTCCGCAAGGATCCTAATCGTTGAAGATGACGCTCAGCAGCGTCGTTTCATCACCGCGGCGGTCAACGCCGCTGGCTACGATGCCGTGCCGGTTGATGGGGGCTTGCCGGCGGTGGCCGCGCTGGACGAGGAGGATGCCGACCTGTTCGACATGGTCATGCTGGACATGCAAATGCCAGACTTGGACGGTCTGCAGGTCATGAAGCGGATGCAAAGCACGCGCCAGCGTCCGCCGGTTCTGGTGCTGACCGCGGATGGCTCCGTCAATCGGGCGGTCGAGGCGATGCGTGCTGGCGCCAGCGATTTTCTCATCAAGCCGGCTGGGCCCGAGCGTATCCAGGTTTCAATTCGCAATGTGCTGGCGATGTCAGACCTGTCGACCGAGGTGCGCCGCCTTTCGAAGGTTGGCGAAAATAGGCTGTCATTTCAGGAGCTGGTGGCAGTTTCGCCGACAACGCGGGAGGCGATCGCCCTGGCCCGCCGCGCCGCACGGTCGGACATTCCCGTTTTGATCGAGGGCGAGTCGGGCGTCGGCAAAGAGATCTTCGCCCGCGCGATCCACGGATCTTCGGACCGGGCGGGTGCTCCGTTCGTGGCCGTCAACTGTGGCGCGCTGCCGGCACAACTGGTCGAGTCGATCCTGTTCGGCCACGAAAAAGGTGCCTTCACTGGGGCAACCAGCACGCGGATGGGCCGTTTTCAAGAGGCCGATGGTGGCACGCTTTTCTTGGATGAAATCGGTGAGTTGCCGCTGGAAGCTCAGGTGAAGCTTCTGCGTGCCATACAAAGTGGTGAGATTGATCCTGTCGGGGCAAGTGCACCGGTCAAAGTGGACATTCGGATCATTTCAGCGACGAACCGCGGGCTGTCGAAGATGGCCCTGGACGGCAACTTCCGCGAAGATCTCTATTATCGGCTGTCTGTCTTCCCGTTGCAGATACCGCCGCTGCGCGAACGGCGCGAGGATCTGCCTGGGCTGGCGCGGATGTTCCTGAAACGGTTCGCCGCGGCGGAAGCCGTGCCGGTGGAAGGCTTTAGCCAAGCTGCGCTGGAGGCGATCGCCCGTGCGCCCTGGCCGGGGAACGTCCGGCAGCTGGAAAACACGATCCATCGCGCCGTCGTCATGGCCGATGGCCAACTAATCCGGCCGCCAGATCTGCATGGATTGGGCGCCGCGCCGCTATCGCCGACCATGAACGGTGCGATGTCTGGCGATGCGCCAGCACGCGGCCCTGATCCCTATCTGCGCGAGGACGGCCACGTCAAACGCCTGCTGGAGATCGAGGCTGAGGCGATTTCAAAGGCTCTTGGCGTCTATCGTGGCCGGATGAGTGAAACGGCCCGCCGCCTGGGGATTGGGCGCTCGACTCTGTACCGCAAGATCGACGAATTGCGCATCGACAAGCCGGGGCGCTTCTAACCCCCGGTTTCACCCCAGCTTAACTCAGGTCACACCCCGGTGGCCTTTCGATCACCCAAAGTGCAAATCGACCGAGACTGGAAAGTGGTCTGACGCGTCCAGCAGTGCCTCGCGCATGGCGTCATCAGCAAAGCACACGGCGTCATCAAACGGATGCCAGATACGCCAATCGGGCGCCGTGTTTGCTGCCAGCCGGGGACTCAGCATCACAAAGTCGATCAACGCGTTCAGGTAGCCTTGGGTCTGCCTGATGTAGAACCGCGCCGTGCTGGGAAGAGCACCGAACCGGGTGACCTGGCGTCGCGTAAACGGATTGCGCAGTAACGCCTCGGGCCTGCCGGGATCACCCATCACCACCTCGACCCCAGATCGACCGAAGACACGCTCGTACTTGTCCAGGCCCGGCCCATCGTTGAAATCACCCAGGATGACCAGATCGTCCCCGGCCTGCAGGTGTTCATCGACCCGGCCTCGCAGCCACGCGCACTGGGCCAACTGCTTTCGCCGGTTCAGCAGCGAGATGCGCGTAGCCTCCGCTTCCGATTTTGCGCCATGCGGTGCCTTTGATTTCGCGTGAACTGCGATCAGGCGCAGGCTCTTGTCCGGGCCGCGCAGATGTACCTGTGCCTCCAAAGGCGGTTTGGAGAAGCGATGCAGATCGGCCTCACCATCGCCATCAAGATCCAGCGGAAAGACGCCATCGAACCGTGGCACAGAAGGAACCGCCAGCAACTCATCGGCTTCGGGTGTCGGATCACCCACCGGGTCGTGCCAGGCGGAAATCTGATCGGGATCGTATAGCAGTGCGATCTCTTGCTCGGTATCCGACGGAAATCCGATGACCGCGCGCGTTTGGCGCAGATCTGCCATCTCGGCAAAGCCCTGAAGGGCCCTGACCGTCGACTGGCGTTTGCCGTCATTCGGTGCTTCGATGATCGCGAACAGATCGGCGTCGACGGCGCGCAGCACGTGGGCGATGGCCTTTGCCTGCCGCTGCTTAGTGACGTCGTGCACCGCCGAGCGACTGTCATCGTCAATCAGCGCGTCGTCCTGATTGAAAAGACCTGCGAACCAGCAGATATTCCAGCAAGCGATGCGGAGACTTTGGGACATTGTCTAAGCCTGCATCGCTTTACCCGGCCCGGTGGTTAGCGGAGCATGCCCAAAGCAGACATGTAAAGTTCCAGAAGCGCTTCCTCCTCCTCGCGCTCCTCGGTGTCCTTTTTCCGTAGACTGACGATCTTGCGCAGCGTCTTGGAGTCGAACCCGTTGCCCTTGGCCTCGGCGTAAACCTCCTTGATTTGTTCGGCGACTTCTTTCTTCTCGTCTTCCAGGCGCTCGATCCGCTCGACAATCGCGCGCAATTGGCCTGCAGCGACGGCGGTGGTCGAAACGGTCTCGTCGGTCATGGTGTCCCCCTTGGCTGGATGCGGGCGCGCGTTATAGGCGCGTCGCCAACCG
>JBCCML010000034.1:0-51318 GCA_039026375.1 Pseudomonadota bacterium | reverse complement strand
ACGCACTGGATCGTGCAGTAGCGGGCGGGTGGGGCGTTAGCGCCCCAACGCGTCGATCTGTTTGGCCAGATCGGCGTCCAGTTCGATCCCCTCGGCATCCACGCGGGCGGCGATCTGCTGGCGGCGTTGGCCGGGCAGGCGTGCGTCGCCATTACCCTGGAAGAGGCCTGCGAGCCGGGTGATCCCAGCGCTGCCGCCCATCGCGCCGGGGTCGATCGCCAACAGCAATTGCCCAGTGCCGGGCGGCGCGCCCTCGGCCCCGAAGAAGTCCGATGCCTCCGAGCCCGTGTTGGCGCCCACCAGTGCGGCGGCCAGAACCTCGACCATCAGGGCCAGGGCCGCACCCTTGGCACCGCCCATGGGCTGCATCATGCCCTTGAGCGCCAGCGCCGGATCGGTGGTGGGACGGCCATCTGCATCGGTCGCCCAGTCGCCGGGGATCGCCTCGCCCTTCTGGGCGGCGGCCATGATCTTGCCGCGCGCCACGGTCGAGAGGGAGAGGTCGACGACCATCGGCGCCGCATTCTCGATGGGCGCGCCAAAGGCGATGGGGTTTGTGCCGAAGAGGGGCCGCGCCCCGCCCCAGGGCGCCATGGCAGCCGGCGTGTTGGCAAACATCAGCGCGACCAGGCCGTCGGCGGCCAGACGCTCGACGAACCAACCGGCGACGCCCGCGTGGTGCGAGCGGGTGATACCCGCGACGGCGATGCCCTGAGTTTTGGCCGCCTCCGGCAACCAGTCCATCGCCAAGGCCAGCGCCGGATAGGCAAAGCCGTGCCCGGCATCCACCATCAGGGCGCCCGGCTTGTGCTGGTCGGCCGAGGCCTGCGCCTGGCCGTCCACCTTGCCCGACAGCGCCTGGCCCGCATAAGACGGCACCCGGCGCAAGCCGTGGCCAACCTGTCCCGCCCGTTCGGCGGCGATCAGGGCGTCGGCCACCGATGCCGCGTTCGAATGCGCGGTGCGGCAGCGCACCAGGGTCTGGACCACCAGTTCGTGCGCTTCGGCGACGCTCAGCGTCATGTCGACCCCTCCAGATGTGCTGCAATCTTCCCTGCGATCAGTTGGCTGACGCGGATGTTCGAGTCGTGCGTGACGCCCGCGATGTGGGGCGTCAGGATCAGGTTTGGCGCCCCCGCCAGCGGTGAGCCCGCCGCCAGCGGTTCTTCGGCGAAGACATCCAGTGCGGCACCCCCCAGGTGGCCGGCCTTGAGGGCGTCGGCCAGGGCCGCTTCGTCCACGACACCGCCACGGGCTGCGTTGATCAGGATTGTGCCTTGCCGCATGGCGACCAGTTGAGCGGCGCCAATAAGCCCCCGGGTCTCTTCGGTCAGGGGGACGTGCAGGCTGATCACGTCAGCCTGGGCCAACAAGGTTTGCATGTCCACGGGCCGGGCCATCAACCAAGCTGGATCGTCGGGGGCCAAGAAGGGATCGGTGGCGATGACCGTCATGCCCAGGGCCGCGGCCCTGGATGCCGTCTCGCGCGCGATCGATCCAAAGCCGATCAGTCCAAGGGTCCGTCCCGATGTCTCCCGCCCCATCAGCCGCTGGCGGGGCCAGCTGCCATTCGCCACGTCCTCGGTCGCCCCATAGGCGCCGCGCAGCAGGACCAGCGTCATGGCGATCACGTACTCGGCCACCGCCAGATCGTTCGCGCCGGTTGCTGGATAGACTGTGATGCCCCGGGACTTGCAGTCGGCCACGTCGATATTGTCCAATCCAACGCCCAGCCGGCCGACGCAGGTCAGTTGTGGCAGCGCGTCCAAAACGGCGCCCCTGACCTGGGTGCGGTTGCGCACGATAAGGGCCCGGCAGTCGGAGAACGCGGCCAGATCTTTCGGGCGATCCACCAATCCGGAATCGTAGGTGACACGGAAGTGGGACGACAGATCATCGACCGCAGCCTGATCCATGAACTCCGTGATGACGACGTCGCTGATTGTGTCCCCCTTGACGTCCCGCGGACGCCGTCCAGCCGCACCGCGCAAGCAGTACCTCCCCCGACCGTCACTTACGCATCACGCGCCCGATCTGTCGAGGTCGGGCGGCCCTTGATCAGCGGGTTGGGCTTGGCCTGACGCGGCGGCTGCATCCCGTCATCGGCCCAGCGCATCCAGCAACCCGCGGATCACTTGGGTGCCGTCGATGCGCACCTGGCCCTGCTGTCCGGCGCTGGTGTCGCGCACCAGCATGACCACCGTCTGACGGTTCAGATAGCCGGTCTGAGCAAAGCCGCGCGCGTTCTGGTACCCCTTGATCGCGCCGCGGGTCCGGTTATTGAACCGCCCGTCGACAGGACCCGGTTGGAAGCCCAGAAATTGCAGGCGCGCCTCGACCGATTTGCGGTCCGCAGCGCTGAGACGCAAGGCCTCTTCGGTCCGCTGCAATGCGCGCAATTGGGCATCGCGGCGTTCGGCCCCTTCAATCTGGTCCAGCCGGGCCAGGGCCTCGTCACGGTAGATGCCCTGGGGATAGCGACCCAAATAGTCGCGATAGGCCTCGGCCGAGTTCTGCTGTTCGGCCCTTCGCCAGACCCGGCGCTCACGCCGGGCCTGCTGGTCGGCTTCCGCTTCGGCGATGGCGGCCAAGGCAGCGCGAGCCTCGGTGGCATGGAGGCCTTCGGGGTAGCGCGCCAGATAGGCCCGCAGTTCGTCGGCCCGACCGGTTGCACCCGTGGCCGCCCAAAAGGCGTTGTCCTCGGCTTCGGCGACGCGGCGCGCCTCCTCGGCCTGTTGGCGATTGGCGGCGATGGCCGCGGTGCCCTGATTGGCCAACAGTTCCATCTGATTGCGGTTCAGGTAGCCGGTGTTCTGCAGCCGTTGGCTGAGCTGCCAGCGGCGGATGGCGTTGCGGGTGCCGGGGCCAAAGATACCGTCGACGCCGCGGGGGTCAAAGCCCAGTGCTTGCAGCCATTCCTGTACCTGGCGCCGCCGCGTACGGTTCAGGTTAAGCTGGTTCTCGGCGGCGACCACCGGGTCGACCTGCGGTCCGGCGCTGCCGCCGCCCGCATCTTCGCCCAGGCGCGCCCGGGCAAAGTCCGCAAACACCCCGTTTGGATAGCGATCCAGATAGGCGCGGTAATCCTCGACCCGGCCCGTCCGTTCGGCTGTGCGCCAGTAGGCAAGCTCGATCTCTGCCTCCAGGTCGTTGTCCTGTGCGATCTCCTCGGTCTCGACCAGGGCGAAACCGGCGTCGACAGCGCCAGTATGCCAGACCGACACACCGCGCCCGTTCACGGTTTGCATGACCGGCTCGCCGGGGCTGAGGAAGGCGTCGACGATGGCTTGGGCAAAACGGCTGTCGCGCCAGCGCGAGCGGCGGATCGCGCGGCCGGGCGGCGCGGCGGAGACGATCAGCACGCCTTCGGGTGCCTCCAGCTGGGTGATGCCGGGCTCGACAAAATCGGTGGGCGTAAAGCCACGTAGCTGAGCGCCATCGACGAAGACCACCGATTGCCCCGGTTTGTTCGATACGAGGCGTAGCAGCAGGTCGAACGGCACGCCATCCAACATGACGAAGGGGATCTCGACGGCCAGCGCGTCCGTGGGCGCGGCATAGGTCTGCCCGCCGCTGCGGAAGGCGTGGCCGGAATAGTAGATCAGGCTGGCTTCGGCATCGGACTGTGCACGGGCAAAATCGACGATGGCCTGACGCATGTCCGCGCGGTCCAGGTCGGTGCCGGCCGTGACGGTCCAGCCGGCTTGCTCCAGGGCTTGGGCGACCGAGGTGGCATCGCGCACTGCCGTCTCCGCGGCCGGCGCGTTGTCATAGGTGCCGTTGCCGATGACCAGGGCCACCCGCTTGGCGTTGGCGATCCCGGCTTGAGCCGCAAGGGCCAGCGTCGCGGCCAGTGCCGCGGCGAGAAGTCTTTTCATTATGCTCCCTCCCGTGTCGTTGCCCCAAGGCTAGCACGGGTCACGTGATTCCGTTCCGTCGGAATCGGCGAATGTTGTTTGGGGGTTTCAGTCGGCGGCTGGATCGACTGACTTGTCCTGGCGGCGCCAGGAGGAAAGTGCGCTGAGCACCAGGGCGGATGCCTTCGGTTTGGTGCGGGCGTGGAACGGTAGGGGGCGGCAAATCTCGATGGTCGAGACGCCGATGCGGGCGGTGAGGGCGCCGTTCAACGCCCCCTCGCCAAAGCGTCGGGACAGTTTTGCCAAGACGCCGCCGCCCACCAATGGTCCCACCAGATCGTCGGCGACTGAAACGGCGCCCGTGGCGATCAAGTGCGCGGCCACCGCCCGCATCAGCCGCCACGACCCCAGCCAGCCGGCGCGCCCGCCATAGACCTGGGCAATCTCGCGGATCATGCGCAAATTGCAGGTCAGCGCGGCCAGCACGTCGATCAGCGCCAGCGGGATCAGCGCGGTTGTGGCGGCGACATCGCGGGCCGCTCGGGTGACAGCGGCCTCCGCTGCCTTGTCCAGCGGCGCCATCAGGGTCTGTTCCGCCAGGTCCAGCCGTCCGGCCGCGTCAGGCGTGTCGCCGCGGGCCGCGGCCAAGCGCTGTTCCGCCCACTCCAGATCGGGCCGCCCCCGGTAGAGGCGGGCAAGCCCTGCCATCACCCGGTCCGTGGCGGCGGTATCGGCACTGTCGCGGGCTTCGTCGGCCAGGCGGCGCAAGCCTTCGATCCGGCCGATCCGGGCGAGCGCTGCCAGTTCGCGCAAGCAGACTGCGACCAGCAGGACCACCAGCAGGCCCAGCAGTCCCACGCCGACCCAGCCCAGCCAAGCATATCGCGCGAACAGGCCGGTGACGAACTCGGTCGCGGCGACCCCGGCCCAAAGCAGAATCAAGGCCAGCAACACCCCCAGCAGCCAACGGCCTAGCCCACCGCGCCTGGGTGCTGCGGCAGTGAGCATGCGTTCTGCGGCTGGTGGGCCGCCGACAGGCGGTGCCTCGGCCGGCGCGGGCACTTCTGGCAGGGCGGCCTCGTCCACATCCAGGATTAACGGTGTCTTGCGGGGCGCGCTCATGGGGTCATTCCAGCTTGTCACCGATCAGGAAGTCCAGGGCCCGGTCCAGGCGGATATGCGGAGGACCTTCGTCAGCCGCCGATCCCCAACGCGGTGGCGCAAAGGCCGGCCGGGCAAAGGCCGCATCGACCCAACCCTCGGCCGCCGCACCCGGGCCATTGGCGGCGGCTTCCGCCAGGACCGCCGGGAAATCGTCGGGCAGTGCCCCGGGATAGAGCGCCACCTCACGCCCGTCCTCGGCCCGGCGCCCGCGCACGACGCCCAGATCTGCGCCGTCCCGGCGGATCGTCTGTTCCGAGGACGCCCGGATCGCCGCAATCGCCATGGCCGAGGTTTCGGCCCCGGCAAAAGACGCGCGCCGCGATGCCTCGGCCAGCATGGCCTGGACCAGGCCGGTCAGGCGGTCGTGCTGGTCTTGGTGCAGGTGATCGGCCTTCGAGGCCACGAACAGCAGCTTGTCGATCCGCCGCCCGCCCAACAGCCGGTCCAGCCAATCGCTCTGCCCATGGCGAAAAGCGCTCAGCGTTTCGGCCATCGCATGGGTCAGATCGCCCAGCGCCCGCGGCCCCTGGGCCAGCGCGCCCAGCGCGTCGACCAGCACGACCTGCCGGTCCAGCCGGGCGAAGTGGTTGCGAAAGAACGGCTTGACCACAACGCGTTTGTAGGCGTCGAAACGGCTCTCCATCTCGCGGTAGAGCGACCCGCGGCCGGGCCGCGTATCGGGCACGGGCATGGGGGCGAAGGTCAGGGCGGGCGAGCCCTCCAGATCCCCAGGCAACAGAAAGCGCCCCGGCGCCAGCGCGGACAGGCCCGCTTCCCGGCAGGCGGTCAGATAGGCGCGATAGGCACCGGCCAGCGCCTCTGCCTTGGGCTCGTCCAGCGGAGCCGTCGGGTCGGTTGCGGCGTAAAGCGTGCGATAGTCGGTCGACTGCGCCGCGCGGGCCGGGCTGGTCGCGGCCTCCAGCGCCTCCGCCGACCACTCGGCATAGGACTTGTCCAACAGCGGCAGGTCCAACAGCCACTCGCCCGGGTAGTCGACGATATCCAAGTGCAGGGTGCGCGCCCCGGTCAGGCCCGAGATAAAGCCCGAGGGCTGCACCTTAAGGGACAGCCGCAACTGGCTGACCTGCCGGGTCGACTGGGGCCATTCGGGATCGGGGGCTGTAAGCTTGGCCAGGTGTGCCTCATAGGCGAAGCGCGGCACCTCTGGGTCGGGTTGCGGGCGCAGCATGGCGGCCAGAATGCGGCCCTCGGCCTCGGCGTTCAGCAAACGCATGCGCCCGCGGTTCAGCAGGCTGGCCACCAGAGCCGTGATGAAGACCGTCTTGCCCGAGCGCGACAGCCCCGTCACGCCCAACCGCAGCCCCGGCTCGAAAATCTCACCGGCACCGCGCAGCGCCTGGTTGGCGCCGTCGATCAGATCATCTGCCCAATCGGTGATGCCCAAGGTGACTTCCTTCCGCCGGGCGAGTGCGCCCCGCGCCTACATATGGCTGTGCGGCGGCATAGGGAAGCGCGGCGGCTTTTCGGGCGCCCGCTGCCATGTCCTGGCTGAATTCGATTTTCCTATGGCAGGGCTTGGGCTAAGTCCGCGCCATGCCGCGCTACAAGCTGACAATCGAATACCATGGCGGCCCGTTTGTCGGGTGGCAGCGCCAGGCCGAGGGCATCTCTGTCCAAGGGGTGATTGAAGAGGCCCTGCGTCAACTGCAGGCAGATGCCCCTGGGATCCAGGGGGCTGGGCGCACCGACGCGGGCGTTCACGCATTGGGTCAGGTGGCGCACGCTGATCTGGCTGGGGACTGGGATCCGTTTCGCCTGTCAGAGGCGCTGAACTACCACATGAAGCCCCATCCCGTCGCGATCGTTGCCGCCGAACGGGTGGAGGACGACTTTCATGCTCGGTTCGCGGCGGTTCGGCGTCACTACATTTATCGTGTGGAAGCGCGGCGTGCGCCTCTGACAGTGACCCGGGGCCTGGTCTGGCGTGCGCCGGGGCCGTTAGATGTCGCCGCGATGCGGGCGGCGGCCGCACATCTGATTGGCAAACATGACTTCACCACGTTCCGGTCCGCGCAGTGTCAGGCGGCTTCCCCCGTAAAGACGCTGGATCGGCTGGACGTGGCGGCGGAGGGCGAGGAGATTGTCTTTTACCTCGATGCCCGCAGTTTCCTGCACAATCAGGTGCGCTCGCTGGTGGGGACTTTGGAGCGTGTTGGTGCCGGTCGCTGGAGTCCGGACGATGTCGCCCAGGCGCTGGTGGCGGCGGATCGTGCCGCATGCGGTCCGGTGGCCCCGCCCGACGGGCTGTACCTCACAAAGGTGGATTACCCTTTGGTGGCGCCGGTCGCCTGAACCGGCTTACGGTCGTTTCGCGTCCAGCAAGGCGCGTGTCGGCGCCCAGGCGAAGGGATCAGCGGCTGACTTGGCGGCGCAGAACGGATTGCAGTAACCGACTGTGCGTTCACCGACCCGAATGACACAGTCGGGCTCGATCGGTTTGCCAGAGTTCGGGCAATTGGCGTTTTCCGACGCGAGCCCGGGGATGACCTCTCCCGTGACCGCCGGTTCGTGCGGGTTTGGGCGGGACGGCAGATCAAATTCGTAGTGCTGCTGCAGATGACCGTCTGCCATTCCCATCGATCGCCAGCGCCGTACCGATGGGCGGTTCAGCAGCGCGGCAACATAGGCGCCGTCTTCACCGTCGACGGGCAGGCCATAGGTGGCGATCCGGCTAGCCACGGGCGCGAAGAAGGCATCTACGACCGAGAAGTCGCCGAACAAGAACGGCCCCGCGCCACTGAAAGACCGGGCGTGGGCCCAGATTTCAGACAATCGCGCCAGATCCGACATCACCGCATCCGATGGCTGGAACCCCGCATAGGCCCGACGCATGTTCATCGGACAGGCGCCGCGCAAGGCGGTGAAGCCAGAATGCATCTCGGCCGCGATCGAGCGGGCGGTGGCGCGCTGCGCCGGATCTTCCGGCCAGTGGCCGAATTTGGGAAACAGTTCGGCCAACGTCTCGGCCATCGCCAGACTGTCCCAAACCATCACGTCTTTGTGATCTGGCGATTTGATCAGCAGGGCGGGGACCAGTTTGGATGGCGCCATCTCGGCCTTTAGCGCCTCGAATTCGGGCGTATTCATGTGTGCGTGGCGCGTCTGGAATTTTATCCCGAACGCGTCCAACAGCAGGAATCCGCGCAAAGACCAGCTGGAATAGGCGTAATCGCCCACAAAAAGCGTCAATTCCATGCTCTGCCCTCCTGTCATGCGATTGTCACGGTTGATTGACACCCGAGCAAGTCACCTTTCGTGATGCGCGGGATCGCCGAGCGTGATCTCGTAAATTTTTAATGAAAAACGTTTTCACAGAGTGATCCAGATCGGGCATGGCTGCGTTAAACCCTGAAAGAACAGCACAGGGACGACCGAGATGCGTACACTTCCTTCGACTGCCGCCGGTTCGATTGGTATCGCCTCACGGGCCATGAAGGCAGAACTCCTGGATGCCGAGACTGAACGTGATCTGGCCACCCGCTGGCGCGATCACGGTGACGACGCGGCGTTGCACCGACTGGTCACCGCCTACATGCGGTTAGCGGTTTCGATGGCCGCCAAGTATCGCCGCTATGGCGCGACGATGCCAGACCTGATCCAAGAGGCGAACATCGGTCTGATGAAGGCGGCATCGAAGTTCGATCCTGATCGGGGCGTGCGCTTTTCGACCTATGCTGTTTGGTGGATCAAGGCATCTATCCAAGACTACGTGATGCGGAACTGGTCCATGGTTCGCACCGGATCGACATCCTCGCAGAAGTCGCTGTTCTTCAACATGCGCCGCGTGCGGGCGCAGATCGAGCGTGAGATGGCGGCCGAGGGTCGCGAAGCCGACAGCGTCGAGATCCGGGCCGAGATCGCCGAGGAATTGGGTGTACCGCTCCGTGATGTAGAGATGATGGAAGCCCGGCTCGCCGGATCTGATTTCTCGTTGAACGCCCAACAGGCGGGAGAAGAAGGTCGTGAGTGGGTCGAGACCCTGGAAGACGAAGGCCCGCGCACGGACGAGATCGTCAGCCGTCAGACCGATAACGACACGGCGCGCGCTTGGCTGACCGATGCATTCACTGCCCTGACCGACCGCGAGCGCGTCATCATCGCCGCCCGCAAACTGAACGATACGCCCGAGACGTTGGAAAGCCTGGGCACGAAGTTTGGCCTGTCGAAAGAGCGGATCCGCCAGCTGGAAGATCAGGCGCTGCGTAAAATGCGCAAGCGGCTGGAAGCTACGCACGGATCGGCCGTTACCGACATGGTGGCCTTCGCCTGAATACAGTCTCCCCCCGAGTGCGTTAGCGTATTGGCCCAGGCATTGCCTGGGCCATTTTACTTTGCCCTGAGCTACTCCGTGGACGCCAACAACGCCGTGTTGCCGCCGGCCGCTGTGGTGTCGATGCAGATCGCGCGCTCAAGCACGAAATCCTCCGGTCGGGCAGGGCCAGTGACCAGCGGTAAAATGGGTCCGGAGCGCCCAGCGAGCGCAAGGCGCAGCTGGTCCGCCACCCCGCCGAACACCACCAGATCAATATCAATATCGGCTGTGACCGAAACGGGCAGCCGCCCGTCCAGCACGGAAAGCGGCAGATCCCCGTCGGTCAACACCGCCAACCCGTCTCCTGCACCGGGACAAATGGCCAGAACCGCGTTGCCCATGGCCAGGGCCGTCACCACCTGATCCAGCAGGGTTGCCGCCGGACCCAGGCACAGCACGGTCCCCCGGGGCTCCAGCCGGTAGCGGTTGGACTCACCGGTCGGCCCCGGCAGGTCAATCGGCCCCTGATCCACCGCTGCCGCGGCAGCCATCGTTTGCGCCGCCTGTCCCTTCAGCAGGGTCTGCAACCGCGTGCCTCGATCATCCCGGCGGGCCCAACTGGTGGCATCTAGCTTGGCCAATGCCGCCCCGGCATCCACTGCGGTCACCTGCGGCCCCTCAGCAGACGACACATTTGTTGACCGCGCCCCTGTCTGGAAGGCCGACAGGTATAGCGGCCCACCCGCCTTGGGCCCGGTGCCCGATAACCCGTGGCCCCCAAACGGTTGCGAGCCAACGATGGCGCCGATTTGGTTACGGTTCACATAGGCGTTGCCCACGTGGATGCGGTCGACCATCTCCTGCACGCGGGCATCGATGCGGGTGTGCAGACCAAAGGTCAGCCCATAACCTCGGGCATTGATGTCGTCGATCACCTGATCCAGCCGGTCAGCGTCAAAGCGGGCCACGTGGAGTACGGGGCCGAATACCTCGCGCTCCAGCCGGTCGATTCCGCGCATCCTGTAGAGACGCGGCCCGATGAAATGACCATCTGCCGGCGTATCCAGCGCATGGATCAGTCGACCTTCAGCCTCCATTTTCCGGCAATGGGCCTGGATCGTCGCGTGTGCTTCGGCATCGATGACGGGGCCCACATCCGTCGATAGATCCCAAGGGTCGCCCAACCGCTGCGCGTCCATGGCGCCGGTCAGCATCTCCAGAAAGCGTGCTTCGATATCGCGCTGTACGTACAGCATCCGCAGCGATGAACAACGCTGCCCCGCCGACTGGAAGGCGCTGGCCAGGATGTCGCGCACGGCCTGTTCGGGCAAGGCCGTCGAGTCAACGATCATGGCATTCAGGCCACCGGTTTCGGCGATCAGACGCGCACTGGGCGCCGTTGCGGCCAGTTGCCGGTCGATCAGCTTAGCCACCTCGGTCGAGCCGGTGAAGGCCACGCCGCCAATGCGCGGGTCGGCGGTCAGCGCTGCGCCGATAGCCGCGCCGTCACCAGGCAGGCACTGTAATACGTCCGATGGCACACCCGCCTGATGCAGCAGTTGGATTGCGCGGGTGGCGATCAGGGGCGTCTGCTCGGCCGGTTTGGCAATGACGGCATTGCCGGTCACCAGGGCCGCCGAGATCTGTCCCGTGAAGATGGCCAGTGGGAAATTCCAGGGGCTGATGCAGACAAAGACGCCGCGGGGGCGCAGGTCCGGTCGCGGGCTTCGTGCCTGAATGGCATAGTAGCGCAGGAAATCTACCGCCTCGCGCAGCTCGCCCACCGCATCGGGCAGGGTCTTGCCGGCCTCGCGCGCGGCCAGGGCCATCAGCTCGCCAGCATGGGCTTCGTAGAGGTCCGCCGCCCGTTCCAGGATATTAGCGCGGTCGGTGCGGGCGGCCCAATCAGCCTGAGCGGCCAGGGAACGGGTGACGGCATGGCCAGCCTCTGCGACGGGCGTATCAGCGATCTGTCCCACAACGTCCGATGGGTTGGCCGGGTTGGTCACAACCCGCGCGCCGCTGTCTGTGCTGAACGTCCACTGATGGCCCCGGGCAAAGGGCGCGCGGGCCTTATCCAGACCCGCCAACTCAAGTGGGTCCGTCAGATCCCAGCCGCGCGCGTTCCGGCGATCTGGAAACAGCGTGGCCCCTGTTGGGATCGAAGAAGGGCCGCTGATGTCCTGGAACGGATCAGCAGCGATCTGGTCGGCAGAGATTTCTAAGTCCACGATCTGGTTCACGAAACTGGAGTTTGCGCCGTTCTCCAACAGCCGGCGCACCAAGTAAGCCAGCAGATCGCGGTGCGCGCCCACGGGCGCATAGATCCGGCAGCGCGTTTCTGCACGCGCCATGACCACGTCGTGCAGTGCCTCGCCCATGCCATGCAGGCGCTGAAACTCGAAAGCTGACGTCGGGGTCTTGCTTTCGCGCGCCATGATCAGGATTGCAGCCACCGAATGCGCATTGTGCGTGGCAAACTGCGGATAGATCCGGTCCGTCAGATCCAGCAGCTTACGGGCGCAGGCGATGTAGCTGACATCGGTGTGCGCCTTGCGGGTGAAGACAGGAAAGCCTGCCAGGCCGAGCACTTGGGCGCGCTTGATCTCGGTGTCCCAGTAGGCGCCCTTGACCAGACGGACCATGATGCGCCGGTCCAGCCGTTCGGCCAAGGCATGCAGCCAGTCGATCACATGCGCCGCGCGGGGGCCATAGGCTTGCACCACGACGCCGAACCCGTCCCATCCCGCCAGGGAAGGATCACTGAGCACGGCTTCGATGACATCCAGCGACAGGTCCAGACGGTCGGCTTCCTCCGCATCGATATTCAAGCCCATGCCTGCGGCCTTTGCGGCCTGTGCCAGCTGCAGCGTCCGGGCGGTCAGCTGGGCCAGCATGTGCGGCGCCTGAGCCAGTTCGTAACGAGGGTGCAGCGCCGACAGTTTAACCGATATCCCGGGGTTCTGGCGGATATCATGCGCGTTGGCGTGGCCTGCCAGCGTGGCGATCGCCTGAGCATAGGCGCCGTGATAGCGCTGGGCATCGGCCTCGGTGCGCGCGGCCTCGCCCAGCATGTCGTAGGAGTAGGTATAGCCGCGGTCCTGCATCTTGCGACCGCGCCGCACGGCTTCGTTGATGTCACGGCCCAGGACAAACTGCGCGCCCATCTCGCGCATCGCACGGCCGACCGCGACGCGCACGACAGGCTCGCCCAGTCGGCGGACAACGCCGTGGAGCGCGCTGAGAATTCCCGCCTCGCCTTCATCGTCATCATCGATGACATGTCCGGTCAGCATAAGCGCCCAGGTCGAGGCATTGACCAGCGAGGACGACGCTTTGCCCAGGTGCGCGCCCCAGTCGTGGGGGGCAATCTTGTCTTGGATCAGTTCGTCGATGGTCTCAGCATCCGGCACCCGCAGCAGCGCCTCGGCCAAACACATGAGGGCGACGCCTTCCTTGGTGGACAGGCCATACTCGGCCAGGAACTCCTCCATCAGGCCTGGGTCGGCGTGATCGCGGACGGCGCGGACGAGTTCCGCCGCCTGACGGCTGATCGAATGGCGGGTCACCATGGGAAGGCGCGCAATTTGCATTAGGCGGGCGAGCGCGGTGACCTCATCCTCCAGAATGGCCTGGCGCAGGGTCTCGCGGATCTGATCGGGCGCATCGAACATCGGAACCTCCGACAGTTGGGACACCTGCCTGACTATAGCAGGACACGTGGACAGATCGGCTAAAGACTGCGCTTCGGTGAGCGTAATGGCCAAAGAAAGTGAAATTTATAGATTAATAGACTAGGATCGAAGGAATGAACGAAACACTGGACCAGATTGATCGGCGAATCCTTGCCACTTTGGCTGCGGATGGCCGGATCACCATCACCCGTCTGGCCGAGCGTGTCGGCCTGTCAAAAACGCCCTGCCAGTTGCGGGTCAAACGGCTGGAAGCGGACGGCTACATCCTGGGCTACCAGGCCTTATTGGCGCCAGAAAAACTAGACCGCGCGCATGTTGCGTTCGTCGAGGTGAAGCTATCCTCGACCACCGGGACGGCGCTTGGGGATTTTAACCGGGCGATCCTGCGACTGCCGATGATCGAGCAGTGCCACATGATTGCCGGTCATTTCGACTACCTGCTGAAGGTGCGCACCCGTGATATCGCCGACTACCGCCGCTTTCTGGCCGAAGAGATCTCGCGCCTGCCACACGTCGCCCAGACCTCGACCTATGTGTCGATGGAGGCGGTGAAGGAACCCGGGCAAAGCCCACCTGACCCGACCGCGCCCGCTTGACCCACCTTGCCGCGGGCCCCGCGCCAGATATGATCGATGCAACCCCACAGATCAAAGCAGACCAAAGCCATGACAGAAGCAGACGCAGATGGGCCCAGCGGCGAGATCACCCTGCAGACAATCGCGATGCCCGGCGACGCCAATGCCAACGGCGATATCTTTGGAGGCTGGCTGATGGCGCAGATGGACCTTGGGGCGTCCGTGATGGCGCGACGCCGGGCGCGGGGCCGGGTCGCCACCGTCGCGGTCGACGCCATGGTTTTTCACCGGCCGGTCCATGTGGGTGACGTCGTCTCGATCCATTCGTCGATGACGCGCGAGGGGCGTACCTCGATGGCCATCGCAATCGAGGTCTGGACCCAGGCCATCGGCTCGGACAGCCGCAACCGCGTGACCGAGGCGGCCTTTACCTTCGTCGCCATCGACGAAGCGGGGCGGCCGCGTCCTCTACCGTGACAATTGTTCAACGCCGGTCTGGGAAAATTGCCATCACGATGCCACTTTTACGCGGCTCTATAACAACCTGTTAGCGAACGGGGGTCGTTCATGACGGTGACGACGGACAGTCAGGTGGCGCCGAGCACACCGGCGGCAGGCAAACCTGCTGGCCGGGCGAAGGGTTATCTGCACGGCCCCGTGATCGACTTCATGCTGCTTGGCGGCGGGTCGCTACCGATTTTCTGCCTGCTGATGATGCTGCCCAGCCAAGAGATGATGCCCTATGTGGCAGCCACGGTGCTGTTCATGAGCCATTTCGTGAACAATCCGCACTTCATGCATTCCTACCAGATCTTCTACGAAGGCTTCTCCGCCAAGATTGCCCCAGGGGCGCCGCTGCGCTCGCGCTATCTGGTGGCGGGCGTGCTGGTGCCGGCGGTAATGATCGCCTTCTTCACCTATTGCGTGGTCACAGCGGATGCGCGGCTGATGGGCCTGTCGGTCAATGCAATGCTGTTCACGGTGGGCTGGCATTACGTCAAGCAGGGCTACGGCATCCTGATTGTTGAATCGGTGATGAAGCGCGCCTTTCTCAGTCAGCGCGAGAAGGACTGGCTGCGTTACAACGCCCTGGCGATCTGGATCCTGTCCTGGTCCTGGGCCAACCGCGCGGTGGGCACCGGAGAGTTCTACGGGCTTCAGTTCGCCACCTTCGCCATCCCGGATCCTGTGTTCTTTGCCATTGTCGCGATCTCCGTGATCACAGGGCTGCTGGCCGCCGGGATCATGCTGCGCAAGGCGGTGAGCGGGCCTGTCCCGGTGAACGGGCTTTTTGCTTATGTCGCCTCGGCCTATGTCTGGCTGGTGGTCAGCCAGATTGACCCATTGATGCTGGCGGTCGTGCCGGTGTTCCACTCGCTGCAATACCTGGCCGTGGTCTGGCGGTACCGCTTGAACAAGGAACATGCGGGCGAGGGCGCCCACGACCAGACCAGGCTGTTGGGCCTGTTCAGTCTAAGCACCGCGCAGATGCGCATGGTCCGCTTCGTCTGGTTCGGCACCATACTGGCCGCGATGTGGTTCTGGGTGGTCCCGCTGACGCTGGACGCGATCTTCGCCTATCGCGAGGATATCTTTGGCCAGGCGATGTTCGTCTTCATCGTGGTCGTCTTCGTGAATGTGCAGCATTACTTCTTGGACAATGTCATGTGGCGCCGCGAAAACACCGACGTCAAAGAGCATCTGTTCGGCTGATAGAAGGCGTGCCCAGACGGTAACGTGGCGTTAACGATAGGCGCGGTCTGATCTGGACGCTGCGCACGCGTCGAAGTACACAAGATCTATGGCAGATACCTTAGATGACGACGATATGAAGGGTGTGGTGGCGGAGCCGTTGGCCCGCGCCTTGGGCGAGCGCTATCTGACATATGCGCTCAGCACCATCATGCATCGCGCCCTGCCGGATGCCCGCGACGGGCTGAAGCCTGTGCACCGGCGCATCCTGTGGGGCATGCGCCAGCTGCGGCTCAACCCGGACCAGGGCTTCAAGAAATCGGCGCGCATCGTCGGCGATGTTATGGGTAAGTTTCACCCGCACGGCGATCAGGCGATCTATGACGCGCTGGTGCGCGCGGCGCAGGATTTCAGCCTGCGCTATCCGCTGATCGACGGGCAGGGAAACTTCGGCAACATTGATGGCGATAGCGCGGCCGCCATGCGCTACACGGAAAGCCGCATGACCGCCGTCGCCCAGGCCCTGCTGGAGGGGTTGGACGAAGACGCGGTCGATCTGAAGGAGACCTATGACGGCCAGGAGCAAGAGCCCGAGGTTCTGCCCGCCGCCTTCCCCAATCTGCTGGCAAATGGCGCCGCGGGGATCGCCGTGGGCATGGCCACTTCGATCCCGCCGCATAATGTGGGCGAGATCTGCGAGGCGTTGCTGCATCTGGTCCGCCACCCGGAAGCCAGGGTTGAGACCCTGGTCGACATCATCCCGGGCCCTGATTTCCCCAATGGCGGCGTGCTGGTCGAACCGGCCGAGAACATCCGGGATGCTTACAAGACCGGCAAGGGCGGCTTCCGCCTGCGTGCGCAATGGCACGCCGAGGATCTGGGCCGCGGGCAATACCAGATCGTCGTCACCGAGATGCCCTATCAGGTGCAGAAATCCAAACTGGTCGAGCGTATTGCCGACCTGATCAACGCCAAGAAGATCCCGATCCTGGCCGATGTTCGCGACGAGTCGGCCGAGGATGTGCGCCTGATCCTTGAGCCCCGCTCGCGGACGGTCGAGCCGGGCCTGCTGATGGAGACGCTGTTCAAGCACTCGGACCTGGAAGTGCGCGTGCCGTTGAACATGAACGTGCTGATCGACGGGCGCACGCCCAAGGTCTGCGACCTGCGCGAGGTGTTGCGGGCCTTCCTGGACCACCGCCGGGTCGTGCTGCTGCGCCGGGCCGGGCACCGGCTGGACAAGATCGCCCACCGGCTGGAGGTGCTGGAGGGCTATATCATCGCCTTCCTCAACCTTGATCGTGTGATCGAGATCATCCGCACTGAAGACGAGCCCAAACCCGCGCTGATGGCCGAAGATTGGGGTGGTGGCGCCACCCTCAGCGATGTGCAGGCCGAGGCAATCCTCAACATGCGCCTGCGCAGCCTGCGCCGGCTGGAGGAGATGGAGCTACGCGCCGAACGCGACCGGTTATTGGACGAGCAGTCGGATCTTTTCGAGCTGGTCAAAGGCGAAAGCCTGCAATGGGGTCGGATCTCGGACCAGATCCGCGAGATCCGCGACACCTTCGGGGCGCCACGCGCACTGCGCCATTTGCGGCTGGCCGATGATATCGCCGCCGCAAGGCGCGAGATGACCGACTGGCCTCAGGGTGCGCGCCGCACTGGTCTGGCCGAAGCGCCGGATGTCCCCGAGGTCCCGATCGAGGCGATGATCGAGCGCGAGCCGGTCACGGTCGTCTGCTCAGCCCAGGGTTGGGTCAGGGCCATGAAGGGCCACATCGCGCTGGATAGTGAGCTTAAGTACAAGGACGGCGACGCGGGCCGCTTTGTCTTTCATGCCGAGACGACGGATCGGCTGTTGGCCTTTGCTTCGAACGGGCGGTTCTACACGCTGGGCGTCGACAAGCTGCCCGGCGGGCGCGGCATGGGCGAGCCCGTGCGCCTGATGGTGGACATGCCCAATGAGGCAGAGCTTGTCGCGCTATTCGTCCATCGGGCGGGGGCCAAGGTGCTGGTCGCCTCGTCAGCCGGGGACGGCTTTGTGGTGGCCGAGGACGACGTCGTTGCCCAGACCCGCTCGGGCAAACAGGTGCTGAACGTAAAGGCCCCGGTTAAGGCGGCGCTCTGCCGGCCCGTTACGGGGGATCACGTCGCGGTCGTCGGGGAAAACCGCAAACTGGTTGTCTTCCCGCTGGAGGAGTTACCAGAGATGACCCGCGGCAAGGGTGTCCGCCTGCAGGCCTATCGTGACGGCGGCCTTTCGGATGCCATCACCTTCAAACTGGAGCTGGGTCTCTCTTGGAAAGAACAGGGCGGGCGCACGCGCACCGAGCCCGCCGACCGTTTGGCCGAGGGCGGCTATCTGCACAAGCGCGCCGGATCGGGTCGTATGGCACCGCGCGGTTTCCCCAGGAACAATCGGTTCGATTGACATGCCAGCCCGGCGCTTTGTGATCGTTTGCCCCCCGCGCACTGGCTCGACCTATTTGACCGAGCGTCTCAACTCGCACCCGCAGATCGTCTGCTACGGCGAGATTCTAAATGCGGGCGGACCCTACTGGCATCCGGCAAAGCAGCCTGACGGCTTCGAAGGCGGCTTGGAAGAGATGCAGGCCGACCCCGTCGCCTGGATCGAGGCAAACTGGTCTGCGCCGTCCGGCGACGCGGAACTGGTGGGCTTTAAGATGCTCGAGCGCCAAGCGCTGCTTTTGGCCGCCCAGGTCGAGCTCTACTTCCAGTCCATGCAGGATCTGGCGGTGATCTTTCTGGACCGGAGTAATGTGGTCGAGCGCATGGCGTCATTGCGCATGGCTAATAAAACCGGCGTTTGGCAGCGCTATAAGAACCACGAGATCCCGGACGCCGAGAAGATCAAGATCGAGCCGAAGGACATGGAAACCTACCTGAAGACGGAACCGCTGCCGCGTCTCTTCACCAAACGAATGTTCGCCAAGCAGCGCCAGATCACATTGGACTACGACACGATGGTGGCGGAGCCGGAAAAGCACGACGCCATGCTCTGCGATTTTCTGGGTGTCGAGCAGGTCGCGCTGCAATCGCGTAGCCAAAAGATCGCGTCCAAGCCGTTGTCCGAGTACTTCGAGGATTTTGACGGTCTGCGCCGCCACTTCCAGGGGACGCCCTTTCAGCACTTTTTCGAAGTGGATTAAGGACTTAGCTGTCGGGTTTGCGGGGCCCATAGGTTTTGAAGGCCTCGCTTGCCTCGGCGATTTCTGCCTCGGTTAAAAGCACTGGGCCACCGGCAGACATCGACAGGATGTATTGCTGGGCCAGGGTCTCCAACTCCTCGGCGCGCCAGATCGCACGGGCCAGGCTGTCACCCGTGGCGATCGCGCCGTGATTGGCCAAGAGGCAGGCGTAGCGGTCCTTTAGCGCCAATAGGGCCGCATCCGACAGCGCCTGGGTCCCGAACCGTGCATAGGCCGAAACCCGGACTGATGCCCCGCCGAATGCTGCAATCATGTAGTGTGCGGGGGGGATCGGCTGGCGGGTCGTCGAGAGCGCCGTGGCATGGGGGCTGTGGGTATGCACGATGGCCTGATCGTGCGGTCGCGCCGCCAAGATGTCGTGATGAAAGCGCCATTCGGATGACGGCTTCTCTGGCCCCTGCCAGTCGCCCGAGCCGTCGAGCGCCATGGTTGCCAGCATCTCCGGTGCCAGGTGGTCATAGGGAATGCCGGAGGGCGTGATGAGCATGTCGCTGCCCACCCTGGCCGAGATGTTCCCGGCGGTGCCGGGGATTAGCCCACTTGCGGCCAGGTCACGGCAGGCGGCAACGATGTCGCGACGAAGATCCGCTTCAGTCATGCGCCGAGACTAGGGCGACAGGACGGGCGAGAGCAATGGGAAGGGTAATGGGACCGGCCCCGGCGCGCGCTCCCCTGCGAATTCCGGTCGGCGTCACCCGCAGCGCGGCCCACCCACCCGCGCACCGGGGCCTGACCGTCTCAGCCCAGAGAGGCGGGATTGCGCAGGCGTCTGCCTGGGCTGAGACTTTCGGCTGCCGACGCAATCGTGTCGGCATCGATCCCAAAGTGAGCATAGAGATCCTGAACCGTGCCCGTCTGACCAAAGTGCTCCACCCCCAGCGGGACGGCGCGGTGGCCGTGCACCGCGCCCAGCCAACCCAGCGTTGCCGGATGCCCATCGATCACCGTGATGATCCTGCAATGCGCCGGCAGCGGGGCCAGCAGACGCTCGATGTGACCCTGGGCGGTTGCGATCCCGCGGCGCCGGGCGCGCTGTGCCGCGGTCCAGCCCGCATTCAGCCGGTCGGCAGACGTCACCGCCAGGACGCCAATATCGCGCCGGTCGTTGCCGATCATGCCAGCTGCGCGGATCGCCTCCGGCGCAACGGTGCCCTGATAGGCGATGATCAGCTCGGCATTGGGGCCGGGCTCACGCACCCAGTAGGCGCCGTCGATGATTGCCCTGGTTTGGGCGGCGTCCAGTGTGCGCTGCGGCTGCTCCACCGGCCGGGTCGAAAGCCGGAGATAGACCGAGCCGCCCGTCTGGTCGCGCAGCCAGGTTTGTTCTGAGGGGTCGCCCTCGCCGTCGCGTTGCAGATAGTCGAAGGTCCAGTCCATGATCGCGGCCAATTCGTCGGCGTAGGCGGGCTCGAAGGCCGCCAATCCGTCTTGGCTGAGTCCGATCAGGGGCGTGCCGATTGACTGGTGCGCGCCGCCCTCCGGCGCCAGTGTCACGCCGGAGGGTGTGCCTGCGATCACGAAGCGGGCGTCCTGGTAGCAGGCATAGGTCAGCGCATCGAGGCCACGGTTCACGAAGGGGTCGTAAACGGTGCCCACGGGGATCAGTCGCTCGCCGAACAGCGAATGCGAGAGGCCCGCCGCGCCCAGGGCCAGGAACAGGTTCATTTCGGCAATGCCCAGTTCCAGGTGCTGGCCCTGGGGCGAGAAACGCCATTTCTGGGCGGATGGGATGCGCTCGTCACGGAAGGTGTCGGCCACCTCATCGCGCGCAAAAAGCCCCCGGCGGTTCACGAAGGCGCCGAGATTGGTCGAGACGGTCACATCGGGCGAGGTCGTCAGGATGCGGTCGGCCAGCGGCCCGCCGTCCCGGGCAATCTCGTCCAAGATCTTGCCGAAGGCCGCTTGGGTCGAGATCTCGCGGTCCTTCAGCGTGACGGGGCCGGGGCCCGCGACGGCGGGTGCGGTCAGCCGCCGTGTGCCGCCCGCAAAGAACGGGACTTGGCCCAGGAAGTTGCCAAAGGCCGCGGGATCGGCCACGCCGTCCATCGGCGCCCATTCGTGGCCGGGGGTGACGCCCATACGGGTCTGAAACTCCGCCATCTGAGCAGGCGTCATCAGACCTGCGTGGTTATCCTTGTGGCCTGCCAGCGGGGTGCCCCAGCCCTTGACCGTGTAGGCCAGGAAGGCTGTTGGCCGATCGTGATCGATGTCGGCGAATGCCTCGGCCAGGGTCTGGACGCAGTGCCCGCCCAGGTTCTCCATCAACTCGGCCAAGGCGTCGTCCGAGCGGGCGTCGATCAGCGCTGTCACGTCGCCCTGGTCGCCCAGATCATCCATCAGCCGGGCACGCCAGGCGGCCCCACCCTGAAAGGTCAGCGCCGAGTAGAGCTGGTTTGGGCAGTCGTCGATCCATTGGCGCAGCCGATCGCCGCCCGGCTCCTCGAACGCGGCGCGCTGCAGGGCGCCGTACTTTAGGCGCACCACATCCCAGCCGAAGGCTTGAAAGATCGCCTCGATCCGCTGCCACAGGCCTTCGCGCACGACGCCGTCCAGGGACTGGCGGTTATAGTCGATCACCCACCAGCAATTGCGCAGGTCGTGCTTCCAGCCCTCCTGCAGGCATTCGTAGATGTTGCCCTCGTCCAGTTCGGCATCGCCGACCAGGGCCACCATCCGGCCCAGTTTCTGATCGCCCCAGCCCTTGGCCGCGATGTAGTCCTGGATCATCGAGGCAAAGGCCGTGAACGCCACGCCCAGCCCCACCGACCCGGTCGAGAAGTCGACGTCGTCGGTGTCCTTTGTGCGGCTGGGATAGCTTTGCGCCCCGCCAAATCCGCGAAAGTTCTGCAGCTTTTCCAGCGTCTGGTTGCCCATCAGGTACTGCATGGCGTGAAAGACGGGTGAGGCGTGGGGCTTCACGGCCACGCGGTCCTCGGGCCGAAGCGCATGGAAGTAGAGCGCGGTCATGATCGACACCATCGACGCGGACGATGCCTGGTGACCGCCCACCTTCACCTCGTCTTTCTCGCGCAGGTGATTGGCATTGTGCACCATCCAGCAGGCCAGCCACAGCAGGCGCTGTTCGACGGTTTTCAGGTGAGCGATCTGGGTCTGATCCATGGCCATTATCCGTTGCGATAGGTGTAACTGTAGCCGTTCAGCGCCGGCGCGCCGCCAAGATGCGCGTAAAGAACGCGTGCACCGTCGGGGAAGAAGCCCTTGCCCACCAGGTCCATCATGCCCTGCATGGATTTGCCCTCGTAGACGGGGTCGGTGATCATCGCCTCGGTCCGGGCGGCGAAGCGGATCGCATCCGAGGTCTCTGCCGAGGGCACCCCATAGGCGGGGTAGTCGTAGTCGGGGTTGATGTGGATTTCGTCGTCGCGCACCGCCCGGCCCAGGCCGACCTTTTCTGCGGTGGTGTCGACGATCTGGCGCACCTGGGCACGGGTCTGCTCGGGCGTGCCAGAGGCATCGATCCCAATCACCTTGTCCGCACGGCCGTCGGCGGCAAACCCCACGATCATGCCGGCCTGGGTCGAGCCTGTGACGACGCAGACAATTATGTAATCGAACTGAAATCCTAGCTGTGCCTCGTGCGCGCGCACCTCTTCGGCAAAGCCCACATAGCCCAGCCCGCCCAACGGATGGACCGAGGCACCGGCCGGAATGGCATAGGGCGTGCCGCCCGCATCCTTGACGGACTGGAGCGCGTCTTCCCAGGATTTGCGGATGCCGATGTCGAAACCGTCCGGCACGATCCGGCTGTCCGCCCCCATCAGGCGGGTCATCAGGATGTTGCCCACCCGGTCGTAGACGGCATCCTCGTGCGGCACCCAGCTTTCCTGCACGACGACGCATTTCAGCCCCAGCTTGGCGGCGACGGCGGCCACCATTCGCGTATGGTTGGACTGCACGCCGCCGATCGACACCAGCGTATCCGCACCCGATGCCAGGATATCCGGCACGATGTATTCCAGCTTGCGCAGCTTGTTGCCGCCCATCGCAAGGCCCGAATTGCAGTCGTCGCGCTTGGCCCAAATCTGGACCTTACCGCCCAGGGCATCGGTCATGCGGGGCAAGTGCTCGACCGGCGTCGGGCCGTAGGTCAGCGGGTAGCGATCAAACTGGGCAAGCATTGCGGTCTCCACAGGTTTTTCAGCATAGTCCAAGGTGCCGGCAGAGGATTGCGAGTTTCAGAGCTTTGGTGGACATATTCAGCAGATTCTGCCATCATTATAGTCATGGACGCAATTGACTACCGAATTTTACATGTTCTGCAGCAGGATGGCCGAATCTCGAACCAAGATCTGGCCGATCGTGTCGGGCTGAGCCCGTCCCCGTGCTTGCGCCGCGTGCGGGCGCTGGAGGCGAGCGGTTTGCTGACCGGCTATGTCGCGCTGGTTGATCAGGAACGCTATGGCCTGCCGGTCGATGTCTTCGTCTCGATCAGCCTGGAGAACCAGCGCGACGAGGCCCTTCAGGACTTCGAGTCCGCCATCGCCGAACTGGATGAGGTGATGGAGTGCTATCTGATGACCGGCAGCCGGGACTATTTGCTGCGCGTGGTCTGTGATGGGCTGAAATCCTACGAGACATTCACGCGCGAGCGGTTAACCCATTTGCCGGGCATCCGGTCCATTGAGTCCAGCTTTGCCCTGTCGACGGTGAAGCGGCGCACCTCGCTGCCGCGTCCCCGTTAATGCGCCTGCCGGTACGGTATTAGGCCGCCGATCATCCCGCTGGCCCCAGGTCAAAGATCACTTCATTGCGGCGCAAGAAGCCCGGTGTGAACGGATCGTTATAGTAGGCAAAGATCGCGGGGCCGCTGGGTTCCAGCCCGCGGGCGGTCAACCAAGCCCGCAAGGCGGCTTCTTTCTCGGCGAACAGCGCGTCGCTCCATGATCCCGAGAAGCGGATTGCTGCCCGCCGCAGGGCGGGCTCGGTGTTCAGGCTGACCGTGCTGCCGCTGGGTGCTGGCAGGTCTTCCAGCGAATACCCTTCTGGCATGATGAACTGCACGGTCCAGGCGCCGTTGCCTTCGGCCCTCTGGGTCACGGGCGCTGTCATGGCGATCTTTTCGCCGGGCCGTTCGCGGGCAAAGATATACCCCGCCAGGGGGCCGAAACCTGCGCGCACGGCTTCGCGGCGCGGTCCGGTCGTCGTTACTTCGGCCACCACCAGGGGCGGGTAGTCCCGGATCTCCACATCGCCATCGGTCTCGGCGATCACATAGGGCGGCACCTCGACGTTCGAGGTCGCGTAGATCCACGCGCCCGCCGCCACAGCCGTGCAGACCGCGCCCGCGCCCAACATCCAAATCACTGTCTTGCGTATCCGTTTCATCTATCCGCACCATTGCTGCGGGGGTTTCACTCAGCCGCGAATGCGCCGTACCCGTTCGTTCAGCCAAGGGTCGTCATAGCCAAGCTCGTAGGCACGCATGAAATCGCGATTGGCGCGTTCGCGGTCACCTAGTGATTCATAGTATGCCCCGCGCGCGAACCAAGCCCGCGACCATTCCGGCGCCAATTGCAGCGCCTGATCATAATCGGCCGTGGCGCCGGTGTCGCCGCCGGCTGCACGGGCCTGGGCGCGGTTCAGGTAGGCGGCAGCATCACGCGGGTTGGCGCGCAGCACGACGGTAAAGTCCTCAGCCGCGCCCTGCCACATGCCCAGCGCATAGCGGGCAGCACCCCGGCCGAAATGCGCGTCCGGCAGGTCACGCTCCAGGCGCAGGGCCGAGGTAAAGTCCTGCTCGGCGCCTGCGGGATCACCGTGGGCCAGCAGCATTTCGCCCCGTGCATAGTATGCCTGCCACGCATTGGGGTCGCGCTGCAGCACGGTGGCAAAATCGTTGGCCGCGGCTTGTAACTGACCCACTGCGGCGAGTGACCGCGCCCGGTACAGATAGGCTAGCGTGAGGTCGGGCAGCACGGCGATTGCCCGGGTCAGCTCGGCCCTGGCGTCGGCGTATTGGGCAAGCTCGAAGAACGCGATGCCCAGATTGGTGCGTACCTGTGCCGCCGCCCCGATGGACAGTTTGCCGGTGGCCAGCGCCCGCTGGCAAAAGTTCAACGTCTCACGCGGGTCCAGGTCGGCTGCCGCGCACTCCTCCACCAACACTGATAGCTCACCCCGAGCCTGGGCGGGCAGCGCGCCGATGACGACACTCAGCCAGATCAGGATTGCGCAAATGCCCGCACGGGTCATGGGTTTGTCCCCTATTCTCAATGTCCGCAGTATAGCGGGCCGGCCAGGGCGCGAACAGCGACACCTTTGCGCAATGCAAAGACCGTGGGTTTTTGCTGACTTTCCAGAGGGAAGCAGGCTAAAATACGCGCGGGGTGATTGAGCCGACAGCGTGAGACTGGCGGTTTTAGGTAACGCGCGGGAGGGCGCGATGCGACTGCTGCTATTGCTGATCGCGATCGGCCTGCTGGGCGGCACATCATGGTTTGCTGTGAACATTGGGGTGGACATGCCGGGTCTGCGCGGCGCCCCACAGATTGAACGGATGGTCAATGCGGCCGTAACCGACGAATTGAGCGATCTGCCCAATCCGGCGGTCAAGATCCAGACCAGTGGGCGCAGCGTGACCCTGTCAGGCCCCGTCGAAAGCGCCGACAAGCGCGCGGCCGTGCTGGCCGCTGCTGGCGGTGCCTATTTGGTCGGACGCCTCCAGGACCGGCTGGTAATCGTCGAGACGGTCAGCCCTTTCACCTTCCAGGCCGTCAAAGCGGCCGATGGCGGTATCTCGCTGTCGGGTCATGTGCCCACGCTGGACGCCGAGGACCGCATTCTGGTGGCAGCCAGAGGGGCGGCGGGTGGCGCCCCCGTCCGCTTTGACCTGACCATCGCCGGGGGCGTGCCGCCTGGGGATTGGGCCTCGCTGGCCGTCACGGGCGTCGCAGCGCTGGGCCAGTTGAAGTCGGGCGAATTCGCGTTGGTCGACCTTGCGGCCCGGCTGACCGGCGACGTTGCCAACCAAGATGCAGCTGCCGCAATCACCGCCGCCTCGGCAAGTCAGACGACCGCCGACTGGACGCTGGAGCTTGGCGGCTTGGTTCCGCTGGCCGACCCCTACACCTTCAGCGCCCTGAAGACCGAGGACGGGACCCTGATCGTTGACGGCCATGCCCCCGACGCCCCGACGCAGGCCGCATTGATGGCGGCGGCGCAAGCGCTGACCGATCAGCCGCTGGAGGGTGCGCTGAGCATTGCCGAAGGCATGCCCCACGCCGGCTGGCCCGATCAGGTCCTTCGCGGTCTGGCCGCGCTGGATGCCTCGGCATCGGGATTGCTGAGCATTGCGAGCTTGGCGACGTCTTTGACAGCAGAGGTCGAAAGCGAAGCGGATGCCGATCGGCTGCGCGCAATGGCGAATCCGGACTGGGTGTTGGCCGTGACGGTTACCAATCCGGCCCCGCAGGCCATGATGATCATCATCCTGACCCCCGATGGCACCATGACCGCGGACGGGGTGCTGCCGACAGGCGCCGACCCAGAAGACATGCTCGCCGCCTTGCCGGGTACGCAGCTTGGCACCGTGATGCCCGGTGCACCGGGGACACTGACCGAATGGGAGCCCGCCTTCGAAGCGCTTCGCATCGTGTTGCCCCGGTTGAAAAGTGCCACTGCCAAAATCGGCCTGCAGACCTTTGACCTAAGCGGCGCGTTGAAGCGCGGGTTCAGCACACAAGGCTCCAGCGCCGCGGTGCGCACAGTCATGCCGCGGGACTGGACCGTCAGTCTGAGCCTGACCGAGTCGGCACCGCTGGCCGAAGCGGTGTTTTCCCTGCAGGACGGCGATATCGCGCTGACGGGGTTGCTGCCCCAGGGCTTGACCGCGCCGGATGCCCTGGCACTGCTGGGGGATCGTGCCTCTGGCGAGGGGCTGGCCACCGGTGGCGAGGGCGATGCCGCACGCTGGCGGGACATGCTGACGGCCATCGCGGACAGTCAATCGCCGTTTCAATCGCTGACTGGGCGGTTTGCCGAACAGGACATCGCCCTGAACGGCGTACTGCGCCCAGGGTATCGCCCTAACGCGGTGCAGGATTGGCTGGCAGGCCGCATGCCTGAAGGTTGGAAGGTGGGCCTGACCGCCGAGGAAACCGTGCCCAACGAAGGCGATGCCAGACGGGATCTGACCACGGGCGAACGCTTTGTCTTTCGCTCCGGCTTCTGGCTGCCTGACCTGGATTTTCCCGTCTCGATCACACGCTGCACCGACGAGGCGAAGGCAATCGCTGAAAGCCAGCCCGTGAACTTTTTGCAGGGCTCGGCCCGCATCGACGACGCGGGCGCGCGGGTGCTGGATCGCCTGGCGGCGGTGGCACTGCGCTGCCTCAACAGTTCGCGCCTTAGTCTGCGCATCTTGGGTCACACCGATGCCCAAGGTGCCCAGGCGGCAAATCAGGCGCTGAGCGAAGCGCGCGCCAAGGCGGTCCTGGCAGCCCTGAGCGACCGCGGTGTGCGCGACAGTGCGATGCGCGCCGAGGGGCTGGGGGAAAGCCAGCCCATTGCTGACAATGATACTGCCGAGGGCCGGGCGAAAAACCGCCGGATCGAGTTTGCCTTCGGCTTGGGCTCGCCGTAGAACGGGCGGGGAAATGCCATGGCTGATTTGATCACGGAAATACTGGGGTATCTTGCGATCGCCGCGCTGCTGGGCCTGCTGATCGGTTTTGTGATCTGGGGCATGGGGCGGCGCGCAGCACTTGCACGCGCCCGGGCCGAGGGGATGCGGTCGGCGCGCACGTCCATGGACGGCAACGAGCCGCTGCGCGCGCAGCTGGATGCCGCCCTCGCCGAGCGTGAAGAACTGCGCATCGAGCTAGAGCACCTGCGCTTGAATCAGCGGGGCCCGTCCCTCAGGGCAGTGGCTGATCCGGTGCCCTTGAACCGTGCGCCGGCTGAGCCGAATAGCGCCACGGTACATGAAGCTTCGCCTGAAGCTTTGCCGGTAGAGGTGCCGGAAGAGGTGTCGGGCGAGGCCCCCGCCCTCGATGGTGCAGATGTGGCAATGGCTGTGGTGGTGCCAGAGACGGCGCCGGCATCGCTGTTGGACACGGCGCCGAGTGATCCGGACGATCTGAAACGGATCAAGGGCGTTGGGCCGAAGATGGAGCGGATCCTGAACGGCAAGGGAATCTACCTGTTCGAACAGATTGCCAATTTTTCGGACGACGAGGTTGCCTGGGTGAACGACGCCATAGACGCGTTCCCGGGCCGCATTGTCCGCGACCGTTGGGTCGATCAGGCCCGCGATCTCTACCGGGAGAAGTATGGCGAGGCGTTGGACAGCTGAGCGCTGCCTGACCGGCGAGCGGGACCCTGTGCCGGACGCCGGACGGGCGCGGCAGGCGCCCGCCCACCCACCCCGCCTGCCGCGCCCGTCCGGGAGCACAAGTCGACTTTCTGCTGCACGATTCGCATACGTTTGTCAGACGCAAATCATACGCTTTTCATACGGCTGAAATCCCAGCGGCAAGCCTGCCGATCCGTTGACGCATCGCCCTCAATGGGCAAGTTAACTGTGGGCTCTATATCGCCAACGGGGATCGGTTCTCATGAGCATCAACGCTGCCATCACGCACACGACCCGCTATCGCTATGACCGGCGGATCAATCTGGGTCCGCAGGTCATTCGTCTGCGTCCGGCACCACACTCGCGGACCCGTATCCTCTCGTTTTCACAGACGATTTCGCCCGAGGGGCATTTTCTGAACTGGCAGCAGGACCCGTTCGGGAACTATCTGGCGCGGGCGGTTTTCCCGGAAAAGACCGACCATTTCGAGGTGACGGTAGATCTGGTCGCGGATATGGCGTCCATCAACCCATTTGATTTTTTCTTAGAAGAAAGCGCGCAAGCATCCCCATTTTCCTATGAGCCAGAGTTACGAAAGGACTTAGCGCCGTATCTAGAGCAATGGAAAGGTGGGTCATTATTTGATGAGTTTGTTCAATCTATTAGTAAGTCAAAGCAGCCGACCAATGATTTTCTGGTTGAGATTAATCAATTTGTTCGAGACGCCGTTGCCTATACGATCCGGATGGAGCCGGGCGTCCAGACGCCCGAAGAAACCTTGGACAAGGGGTCGGGGTCTTGTCGCGATTCGGGGTGGCTGCTGGTGCAGGTGCTTCGCAAGCTAGGATTGGCCGCGCGCTTTGTCTCCGGCTACCTGATCCAGCTGACCCCGGACATCAAAGCGGTGGATGGTCCATCCGGCCCGGATGCCGATTTCACCGATCTGCATGCCTGGTGCGAGGTCTATGTGCCGGGTGCTGGTTGGATCGGGTTGGACCCCACATCTGGGTTGTTTGCCGGCGAAGGGCACATTCCCTTGGCCTGCACGCCGGCACCGGCGTCTGCCGCACCGATCACAGGGGCGCATGAAAAGGCCGAGGTAGAGTTCTCGCACCACATGGAAGTGCGGCGCGTCCGCGAAGAGCCACGGGTCACTTACCCATTCACTGACGCGCATTGGGCTCGGATCGACAGCGCGGGCAAAGAGATTGATCAGCGCCTTGCCGCCGGAGATGTGCGCCTAACCATGGGTGGCGAGCCTACCTTTGTCGCGGATGGCGACCGGGATGCGGAGGAGTGGAACACCGAAGCCGTCGGTCCCACCAAGCGCCGCTATGCCGACAAGTTGATCCGGCGGATGCGGCAGCGGTTCGCCCCGGGCGGTCTGCTGCATTATGGGCAGGGCAAGTGGTATCCGGGCGAACAATTGCCGCGCTGGGCCTATGGGCTCTACTGGCGCAAAGACCAGGTGCCACTTTGGGGTTCGGCTGATCTGATCGCCACCGAGGAGACGCAGGGTACCACGCAGGCCGACGCCCAGCGCTTTACGGAGGCCTTGGCGGAAGCATTTGATATCGCTCCGGAATTCGCGATGCCAGCTTATGAAGACCCGGCGACCTATGTCTTCCAGGAAGGCAAGCTGCCGGTCAACCTGGACCCCGCGACCAATCAGTTGGACGACCCGTTGGAGCGCCGTCAATTGGCACAGGCCTTCGATCGCGGGTTGGGCGAGCCCACTTGCATGGTATTGCCGATCCAGCTGGCGCAAAGTCAAGCAGTGCAAAGATCGGGGGAGCATCGCCGCTTTACGTGGTCAACCGAACGGTGGAAGACCCGGCGCGGAAAGCTGTTCCTGGCCCCCGGTGATGCCGCTGCGGGCTATCGGCTGCCGTTGACCTCGTTGCCGTATCTCGAGGAAACGGAGTACCCCTTCGTTGTGCAGCGCGACCCGTTCGCTGATCGGCCCCCGCTGCCGCGCCGCTCGATCCGCCTTCAGACCCGCGGCGACACCGTTTGGGGGCCGCCGGGTACCGGGGCGCCTGCGGAAGACACAATTGAGATTGTCCATCACGAGACTGGCGAGACACGCGAATGGCCCTGGAACGAGCCGGTGCCCGCGGGCTATGTGTGGTCAACCGGCCCAGTGCCCGTGATGCCGGTTGATCCGATGCGCGCCATCCACACAGAGCATGTCCGCACCGCCTTCACTGTGGAGCCAAGGGACGGAAAACTCTGCGTTTTCTTGCCACCGGTGCCGACCGCTGAGGCTTACATCGACCTCATTGCCGCCGTAGAGGAAACCGCCCAGGCGACCGGACTACCGGTCCATATCGACGGGTATGCACCGCCTTTTGATCCGCGTCTTAGCGTCATCAAGGCGACGCCTGATCCCGGCGTGATCGAGGTAAACATCCATCCTGCCGCTAATTGGGATGAGCAGGTCGAGGTGACTGAGGCGCTTTACGACGATGCCCGCCACTGCAAGCTCGATACCGTGAAGTATCTGCACGATGGCCGCCAAGTTGGCTCGGGTGGGGGCAATCACATCGTGGTGGGCGGGGCGACGCCGGAAGACAGCCCCTTTTTGCGGCGTCCCGATCTTTTGGCCAGCCTGGTGCGATATTGGCAGAACCATCCGTCTCTGAGCTATCTGTTCTCGGGCATCTTTATCGGCCCCACCAGCCAGGCGCCGCGGATCGATGAAGCGCGCCAGGAGGTGCTCTACGAGCTTGAGATAGCGCTGGATCAGTGTTCGCGGGCAGGGGCCAATCCGGCGCCCTGGATGGTGGACCGCATCTTCCGGGATTTGATGACGGACCTGACGGGAAACACCCATCGAGCCGAGATTTGCATCGACAAGCTCTACGAGCCGCAGTCACCGACCGGACGGCTGGGCTTGGTCGAGTTCCGCGCTTTCGAGATGCCGCCCCATCCGCGTATGGCGCTGGCGCAGTCTTTGGTGCTGCGGGCGCTGATCGCACGGTTTTGGGATCAGCCCTACACCGCTCCGCTGATCCGGCACGGCACAGCACTGCACGACCGTTGGATGCTGCCGCACTTTGTCTGGAGCGACTTCCTAGAGGTTCTGGACGAGACTGGCGCGGCGCTGGATCTGACGCTGGATCCCGAGTGGTTCAAGGCCCAGTTCGAGTTCCGCTTCCCTTTGCTGGGTGATGTCGACTACGGCGATATCCGACTGGAACTGCGCTCGGCCATCGAGCCTTGGCATGTCCTTGGGGAGACCGGCGCAATCGGAGGCACCGCGCGGTTCGTCGACAGCTCGCTTGAACGGGTTCAGATCCGCGTTGCTGGCGATTTGGGTGAGCGTTACCGTGTCACTTGCAATCAGATCGAGGTGCCGATGACCCGCACGGCCCGCGCCGATGAAAAGGTCGCTGGCATCCGCTTCCGGGCGTGGCAACCACCCCTCTGCCTGCACCCGACCATTGGTGTGCACGCTCCGTTAACTATAGAACTTTACGATAATTATACGTCGCGGTCGCTTGGCGGATGCACCTATCACGTCGCACACCCCGGTGGCCGCAGTTTCGATGATCAACCGGTCAACGATCTGGAGGCAGAGGGCCGGCGCCTTGCCAGGTTCGTGCCCTTCGGGCATCAGCCAGGTCTGTTCGATCCGGTCGCCCCCCGTCAGAGCTCAGAGTTTCCGATGACTCTGGACCTTCGGCGGCAAGGATAGAAGCCGGACCAGTATGATAGAGCACACAGGCACAGGCAGGTCATGCTTCACCTGACCAAAACCGATCGGGAGGACGGCCACGCCGCCGGCAGCTTCTTCGCGGACTACGGCCCCGTGGATGCCGGCCGGTTTGACGAGGTCTTCTTCCCGGACGGTACGCCGCGTCCGCATTGGCGCGGCCTTCTGGATTGGTTGGGCGGTGCGGGTGAGGCCGGTTATCTGGACGCGGCACAGGATCTGGCGCGACTGCGCACGGAAAGCGGCTTGGCCTTTGCTGCCAGCGACGCGGCGGAGCTTTCGACGTCGGATGCGCTGCCCGTCGTGATCTCTGCCCAGGACTGGGCTTCCCTGGAACGCGGTATCGCGCAGCGTGCGCGGCTGGCGGATGCCGCGGTCACGGACATCTACACCGACAGGCGGACTGTTTCGGCCGGGTTGCTGCCGCCGGGTGTTGTCTATGGCAACCCGGGGTTTGCAGCGCACTGCGCGGGATGGAAGCGTCCGCCGCGCCACTGGGTGCACATCTACGAAGCCGACGTAGCCCGCACCGCGAGCGGCCAATGGGTGGTTCTGTCGGATAGGTTGGACACGCCTTTGGGCGATGGCTGGATGCTGGCAAACCGAATTGCCGCTTCACAGGCCTACGCGGACCTCTTTGTCGATATGGGCGTGCGCCGTGTTGCCAGCCATTATGCGGCGTTCCAGGAGCATCTGGAGCAGATGATGGGTTGGGAAGGCCGCATGGCTTTGCTGACCGCTGGCGAGAATGACCCGCGGTTCTTCAGCCATGCCTACTTTGCCCGGTACATGAGCGCGGCACTGGTCGAACCCGCAGATTTGACCGTGCGCGATGGCGCGGCCTTCGTCAAAACCTTGGATGGCCTCAAGCGGCTGGATGTACTGTTGCGGGGCGTGCCCGATGAGTCAATCGATGCCCTGCACCAGCCGTGGCGCGCCGCGCATGGGGCACCTGCAATGTCGCTGGCGGCGCGGTCGGGCGCGGTCAAGATCGTGAATGCCATCGGGGCTGGGGCGTTCGCTCACCGTGCCTTGGCGCCTTACGCGCATCGCCTTGCGCAGCACCTGCTGGGGGAGGATCTGCTGCTGGCAGATGCGCCCTGTTTGTGGCTGGGCGGCGAGCGGGCACGCGAGCAGGTACTGGCCGAGCCGGACCGCTGGCGCATCGAGGCCCTGACATCGGCCGCATCATTTGACCCGCCTGGAGACAGCGATGAGCCCTGGGAAGTCCAACTGGCCCGCTATGGCGAGCGGCTTTGTGCGGTGGAGACGCCAGAACTGGCTCAGGCGCCTGCTTGGGTGGACGGCACGATCCGGCCCGGCCCCTGGATGATGCGGGTGTTCGCCTGCCGCACGCCTGATGGTTGGACCGTCGCGGCAGGTGGCGTTGCCAGCGTCGTCGAAAATGGCCGCCGGCCGCCGGCTCTGGGCTTCGGGAAGGACGTCTGGGTGCTGCCCGAGGAGGATCGTGCCCGCCCAGCGGTCGTCAACAGTCTTTTGGGCCAGCAGGCCTCAACAGCGCATCTGCGCCGCACTGGCCGTGAACTTCTTAGTCGCGTCGCGGACGAGCTGTTCTGGTTGGGCCGGAATGCAGAGCGGGCCGAGGCGGTACTGCGCGTTTTGTCGGTCTGCCTCGCTCGCCACCTCAGCGGAAACCGGTCCGACTCCGACCCGGACGTTCTGACTGCGCTTGCTGGCATACATATCCGCCCGAACCGGAATCTTGCGGGGGCCGAGCGCTATGCAGATGCGATCACGCGCTTGGTGCGTGGGACGCCAGACGGTCAGGGACTGCCCGCGATTCTTGGGAACCTGCGATCGGGCGCGTTACGCGCCCGTGCGTCGATTTCGGCTGAAAGTTGGCTATTCATTGACCGCCTGTCATCGGACCGGCGGTGGCGGGCACAGGGCCCGGTGCGCCAGAACGCGGCGCTGTCGAAATTGATCGAAGACGGCCTGTTGGCGCTAGCGGCATTCGCAGGGTCCGCGCAGGAGAACCTAACCCGCAACTACGCCTGGCGGTTCTTGGAGCTTGGACGGCGCATCGAACGCGGGATGCTTGGGGCGTTGGCCGCTGAACGTTTGGCCGGATCGGTACGAGATGACGAAGCGACGTATCTGCGGGCTTGGTTAACGCTGAGCGACTCGGCAGCTGCCTATCGGTCACGCTACATGCTGACGCCGCAACCGGCGGCTGTGGCAGATCTGTTGATCTTGGACGAGACCAACCCACGCTCGCTGGCTTTTCAAATGGTTGCCCTGGAGCGTGTTCTGGCGGATATGCCCACCGAAATCCCCTACCGCCGCCCAGAGCATCGACGGGCACTGTCGCTATTGACCGAGCTGCGCCTGACCGACCCGGACAGTCTGATGGTGGCGACCGACGACGGCAATCGCCAGGTACTAGATGCGTTCACAAAGCGGTGCGAGGACGATTTAGCCGAGATTTCAAATTTGCTGTCGCGCGCCTTCTTCGCCCATGCCGAAGCGCCGGAAGCCCTGTTGATTCAGGCACGCATGCACAACATCGAGGATGACGCGTGATCCTGGAAGTCCGCCACCGCACCCATTATCGTTATGCGCAGCCGGCGGTGTTCTCGCAGCACCTGCTGCATCTGACCCCGATCACAGTGCCTGGCCAGCGGGTCGCCCTAAGCCACGTGCAGATCATGCCGGAGCCCGAAAGCATCGACAGCCACACCGATTTCTTCGGTAACGCGGTGCACGTGGCCACCGTTTCTCGCCCGCACGGAGAGCTGGAGATCATGGCCACCAGCCGGGTCGATCGTACAGAGGCTAACGGCCTGATTTTTAGCGCAACGGCGCCCTGGGAGCGGGTGCGTGCGGCCGCCTTAGGCCTTGAGAACCAGACCCCAGTGGCTGAGCTTGGGCCCCTGGCATTCCCGTCCGAGATGACCGGATCAGATGCAGCGATCGAAGCCTATGTGCGGGACAGCTTTACAGCAGGCCGCCCTATTCTGTCCGCGGCCGAGGAGTTTAGCCATCGGATCTATACGGACTTCGCATACGTACCTGGTAGCACAATGGCGGATACCCTTCCTGTCGAGAGCTTTCAGAACAAGAAAGGCGTTTGTCAGGACTTTGCCCACGTGATGCTGGCTGGTCTGCGCGCGCTCCGGATCCCGGCGCGTTATGTCTCGGGCTACCTTCGGACGACCCCGCCCGAGGGTAAGGAGCGTCTGCAGGGCGCAGACGCCAGCCATGCCTGGGTATCTGTCTGGGACCCGACGTTTGGCTGGGTAGATTTCGACCCAACCAACGACTGTATCCCCGGTGTCGATCACGTCACGTTGGCGGTTGGGCGGGATTACTCGGATGTCAGCCCGGTCTCCGGTGTCGTTGTCGGTGCGGGCAATCAACAGCTGTCGGTTTCGGTTGAGGTTAGTCCTGCAGGCCAAGACGCTGCGTGACACCTTCATGAGCAAGACTGCTGGTTCCGTGCAGGCGCCCTCGGCTACCAGCCCGCTGTTGTGGTTTGCCTTGGTTGGCATCGGGATCGCCTGGGGTTCAACCCAGGTCTTCTCGAAAATCATCGTTAACGAAGGGCATCATCCGTTCGGCATCAGCCTGGTGACGATCTCCCTGGGCGTGATGATGATCACTGCGTTCCTAGTGGCGAGAGGAGTAAAGCTGCCCTTTGGACGGCGCCACCTAGTCTACTATGCGATCTGCGGTCTGCTGGGGACCGCCTTGCCCAATTACACCGCCTACACTTCTATCCGCGAGCTTCCGGTTGGCATCGTCTCGATCATCCTGGCAGCCGTGCCTCTAAAGACGTTTCTGATCGCCATGATGTTTCGGGTCGAGCGGCCGGAACCGCGGCGCCTTATTGGGTTGCTTGCGGGAGCGGGGGCGGTGGTTTTACTGGTCGGACCTGAAGCCAGTTTGCCAAGGGCCGGTGATACGCTTTGGGTGGGCGTGGCGCTGATCACTGGGCTTTCATACGCAATAGAAAATGTCTACATCGCCAAAGCTAGGCCCGAGGACTGTGGCGCGCTGCAAACGCTTTGCGGGCTTAGCTGGATGGCATTTTTGATGATCCTCCCCGTCACTGCTTTGACAGGCACGTGGATGGATATGAGCGATTTCGGCGCGGCGCATTACTCTGCCGCTGCCATCGCAGTCCTGCATCTGGTTGCCTATGGGGGCTTTGTTTGGCTTATCGGTCGCGCAGGTCCGGTTTTTGCCGCGCAGGTCGGATATGTGGTGACCCTGTCCGGCGTTGCTTTGGGCATCGCCGTATTCGATGAGGCGCATTCGGGCTGGGTGTGGTCCGCGTTGGCTTTAATGTTGGCGGGGCTGGCACTGGTCCAGCCCCGGCCGTCTCGTTAGATGCGGATCTTCGTGTACTTCGCGCCTTCCAGGCTGGCCCCGGCCAAAAGACCCGCCTGACTGAAGACGACCGCTAGAACCGGGCGTTGCATCACCGTGGTGTTCAGGTCGGCCTTCACGCCTGTGTCCAGCACCGTCACCTCGGCGTCAGCCCCGACTTCCCAGTTTTGCGATGTCTGGAATTCCCGCAACGCGCCTGGCGCCATGAAGAACAAGGCATGGGCGGTTTTCTGCAAGCCTGCTTGCCAGCCGACGGATGCGCTGGCGAACGAATAGTAATGCGCCGAAGCCCGGTAGTCGTCCTGCGGCAGGCGCAGTGCGCCCTCACCATAAGAAGCGCCCACGACAAATCCGCCCTTCACGATGCCTGGCATGATCAGCATGCCAGTCGCATTCGACGCGATCTTGCGGGTATAGGGCAGACGCGCGTACATCAGTGCGATTGCATCATTCACGCTTTGATCGACGGATGCGCCTGAGTTTAGCCCGCCGCTGTCCGCGCACCCCGACAAGGCCAACATGCCTGCCCCGGCGCCCAGACAAAATGATCGTCTGTTCTGCATAACTGCCTTCCTTCCAGCCCGCAGTTACTGCGGTGCCTGACTGCTCGATTAAGCCGGTTTTCCGGTCTCTGGAACATTCTTACCACAAAATGCACGGGCTTTGGTAGTCCAGCCCTCGTGGTATCAGGGCTTTGGCTGGCTTGCGGTGATCAAATAATTCACCGAAAGATCACGACTGAGGGAGAAACCAGCTTGCAGTGGGTCAAGCCGCATGCCGCGCCGGTCCAGGGTTTCCAAACCGGCTGCCTGCATCCAGCCTTCCAGCTCCTCGGGTTTTGGGAAACGCGCCCAGTCGTGCGTACGCTTTGGCAGCAATTGCAGAATGTACTCCGCGCCCAGGATCGCGACCGCGTAGCTGGCTGCGGTGCGATTTAGCGTCGACATGATCGCGACACCGCCCGGGCGCGTGAGGCGAGCGATCGTCGCCACAAAGGCTTGCAGGTCGGCCACGTGTTCGACAATCTCAAGTGCCAGCACGGCGTCGAAGGTCGCGCCTGTTTCGGCTAAAGCCTCTGCTGTGATGGCGCGGTAGTCTATATCCAGCCCCACATCATTCGCGTGCTGCTGAGCGACGTCTATGTTTTCAGATGCCGCATCGATTCCGGAAACACTTGCCCCCATGCGCGCAAGGGGCTCGCACACCAGACCGCCGCCACAGCCAATGTCCAAAATCGCCAACCTGTCCAGCGCATAGCGGGCGGTCTCATCTCGCCCAAACTCGGCGGCGATCTGCGACTTAATGTAGCCTAACCTGCAGGGGTTCATGAGATGCAGGGGCTTGGCAGGCCCGTTTTCATCCCACCAACGGTCCGCAATCGCTGCAAACTTAGCGATTTCGCTGGGATCGACAGACGCATTCGCGCCATCGCTCATCGTCATATCACACCCCTGAGGTTGCATTTGCCTGCAACTGCTGGAACAAGAACCTAACGCGGGGCGCAGCCTTCTGCCATGTTTGTGGCTGCCTTTGCGCGCCTACGCCGCATCATCAGTCCGGATCAATATGACGACGCCACGCCTTTACCCGCAGACTGAACCATTCCGACGCTTCCAGTTCCCCGTTGGCGGGGGACATGAGCTGTATGTCGAGATGTGTGGTAATCCAGACGGCAAACCAGTCGTGGTGCTGCATGGCGGTCCAGGTGCAGGGTGCAGTCCGTTCATGCGCCGTTTCTTCGATCCCAAGCGCTACTTGATTGTATTGTTCGATCAGCGGGGCGCTGGGAAGTCAACGCCGTTGGGTGGACTGGAAGCCAACACCACCTGGGACTTGGTCGCAGACCTAGAGCGCATCCGGGAGCACCTGCATATTGAACGTTGGCAGGTGTTTGGCGGTTCTTGGGGGTCGACCTTGGCCCTGCTTTACGCACAGGCCTATCCAGAGCGTGTGACAGAGTTGGTCCTGCGTGGGATCTTCACGATGACCACCAATGAGTTGGCATGGTTCTATGGCGGCGGGGCGGCACGTTTCTTCCCCGAGTCTTGGGAGGATTTAATCGGGCCGATCCCTGAGGACGAACGTGAAGACCTGATTGGTGCGTACTATCGCCGCCTGACCTCTTCAGACGAAGCCGAGCAATTGCGATTTGCCCGCCCATGGGTTCGTTGGGAAACATCGACAGCGGTACTGCGTCCGCCGCGGGGTTCTTCGCCCGTGAACGGCGGCTACGCGAGGTCATTCGCACGGATCGAAGCGCATTACTTCAAACACCGCGGATGGCTGGAAACAGATGACCAAGTTGCCGAACGCATGGGACGGATTGCTCATATACCGGGTTGCATCGTTCAGGGGCGGTACGATGTCATCTGTCCGCCTGGCACGGCTGCAAGGTTGGCGGCCCTTTGGCCTGAGGCGGAATTGGTCGTAATCGACGATGCCGGACACGCCTTGTCCGAGCCAGGCATCACGTCCGCCCTGATCGAGGCGACCGACCGCTTCGCCAAGTCATAAGGCGCGTTGCTGAGGGGCGTCAGTTTTCCTTTTGCGTATCGGCACGCACGCGATCTGTGTTCAACAGCGCTTTCGTTTCGTCCATGCGATCGAAGCTGCCATCAATCACAAACCGGAGCTCGGGCGAGAATTTAAGCTTCACGGCCTTCGTGACCGCACGGCGCAACTCACCCTTAGCGCGGTTCAGGGCCGCCAATACCTCGTTAGTTTGGACACCGCCCAAGGGAAGCACAAAGACGGTTGCGACCTTGAGGTCAGGCGATGTACGCACTTCGCCCACCGTGATTGAGACGTGCGCAAGCTCTGGCTCGTGCGTCTCACCGCGGATCAAAACGTCGGACAGCGTGCGACGGATCAATTCGCCCACGCGCAGTTGGCGCTGAGACGGTCCGCTTTGGTTGTCGAATCTTCCTGCCATTGGTTGAACCCTAACGGTTTAAATGGATCACCACGGGATCTGACTGCCATCATAGGCGAAAAACCCGCCGGAGTTGGCCGGTTGCAGCCGGTCTATGACATCTAGCAACTTTGTCGCTGACTGCTCCGGCGTAAAGACGTCTCGACGTCCGGCAAACGGGGCGCTTAATCCGGTTGCAACGGTGCCCGGGTGGAGTGCGGCGACCACCGCCTCAGGCCGCCGGCGCGTCATCTCAACCGAAGCTGTCCGCACGATCTGGTTCAGCGCGGCCTTTGCGGCGCGATAGGAAATCCATCCGCCAAGCTGATTGTCACCGATTGACCCAACGCGGGCGGACAGCGTTGCGATCACGGATCTACCGGTTTCGGGCAGCAACGCCTCGTAGTGCTTGAAGATCAGGGCCGGGCCGATGGCGTTGATGGCAAACTGAGCAGCCATTGCTTCAGCCTCGATCCCCGCAAGCTTCTTCTCTGGTTTGTGTCCTTGCCAGACCAAAACGCCGGTCGCGTCGACGATCAGATCGTAAGGCCCCGCTGCAGCAGCCTGCGAAAGACACGCCTCTGCCCGCGAAGGCTGTTCCCAATCAAGCCCATTCTCGCGTGACAATACCATCACCGCCCCACGTGCGGACAGGGCCTGCGCGAACGCAGATCCGATGCCGCCCCGCCCAAGGACAAGTGCGCCGCCCATCTCATGCTCCGGGTGATCGGCTAGAGGTTAGTCCAGCGTACGCTCGATCTCTTCGCGCTCGAAGATCTCGATGACATCGTCTTCCCGAATGTCTTCGTAGTTCTCGAACGCCATACCGCATTCTTGGCTGACCTGAACTTCGCGAACTTCGTCCTTGAAGCGCTTTAGCGTCTTCAGGGTGCCCTCGTGGATCACCACGTTGTCGCGCAGTAGGCGCACACCGGCCGAACGCCGTGCCACGCCTTCCGTGACCATACAGCCCGCAACTTTGCCGATGCCGGTGATCTTGAAGACCTGCATGATTTTGGCGTAGCCGATGAAGTTCTCGCGAACCTCCGCGGACAACAGACCAGAAGCCGCCTGCTTCACGTCGTCGACCAGATCGTAGATGATCGAATAGTAGCGGATCTCGACGCCCTTCTGGTTCGCCGCCTCACGCGCAGGCGCGTTTGCACGCACGTTAAAGCCGATGATTGGCGCGTTCGATGCCTCGGCCAACGTCACATCTGACTCCGTGATCGCACCTACGCCCGAGTGCAGGACGCGAACACGCACTTCTTGGTTGCCGACCTTCTCCAAGGCCTGAACGATGGCTTCGGACGAGCCTTGGACGTCGGCCTTCATCACTAGTGGCAGTTCCTTGACGTTCGCGTCGGACTGCGCCTGGGCCAGCAACTGATCCAGCGAGGCCCGAGAGCCCTGCGTCGCCTGCTTTTCGCGCGCTGAGCGCTGGCGATACTCCGAGATCTCCCGCGCCTTGTTCTCATCTTCAACGACGTTCAGGACGTCGCCCGCTTCGGGTGTGCCCTGCAGGCCCAACACCTCTACGGGGACCGATGGACCGGCTTCATCCACGCGCTCACCCTGGTCGTTCACCAGGGCCCGGACACGGCCCCATTGCTCGCCGACCACGAAGATGTCGCCACGCTTCAGGGTGCCTCGCTGCACCAGCACGGTGGCAACTGGACCACGACCCGTGTCGAGCTTTGCTTCGATCACGGCGCCTTCTGCGGGACGGCTTGGGTTGGCCTTCAGCTCCTGAAGTTCGGCCTGGAGGGCGACGTTCTCGACCAAAGTGTCCAGTCCTTGCCCGGTCATGGCAGAGACTTCAACGTCCAGCACGTCGCCCGACATTGCCTCGACGATCACTTCGTGCTGCAGCAATTCCGTGCGCACCCGGTTGGGGTCGGCGCCTTCGCGGTCCATCTTGTTGATCGCGATGATCATCGGCACGTTTGCCGCCTTGGCGTGATTGATGGCCTCGACCGTTTGCGGCATGACACTGTCGTCGGCGGCGACAACCAGGATGACAATATCCGTGACGTTCGCCCCGCGCGCCCGCATCGATGTAAACGCAGCGTGGCCCGGCGTATCCAGGAAAGTGATCTTGTGGCCGCCTTCGGCAACGATCTGGTAGGCGCCGATATGCTGGGTGATCCCACCGGCTTCGCCAGAGACGACGTTCGTCTTGCGCAGCGCATCCAGGATCGAGGTTTTGCCGTGATCGACGTGGCCCATGATGGTCACCACGGGTGCCCGCGGTTGCAGATCGTCCGCACTGTCGTCAGCGGTTTCGATGACATTTTCGACGTCGGACGCCGACACGCGCCGGATCTTGTGCCCGAACTCCTCGACGATCAGCTCGGCCGTATCCTGGTCGATCGACTGGTTCTGAGTGGCCATCACACCGCTGGACATCAGCGATTTGATGACATCAGCCACACGCTCGGCCATCCGGTTGGCGAGCTCTTGCACCGTGATCGCCTCGGGGACGACCACGTCACGCACGACCTTCTCACGCTCGACCGGACCGCTGGAGTGCCGGCGGCGCTCGCGTTCCTGACGGCGACGCATCGCGGCCAGTGAGCGCTGGCGGCCACCTTCGCTGTCACTCAGCGCCTCGGTGATCGTCAGCTTGCCAGACCGGCGCCGGCCCTCGTCACCGCGACCACGCGACGGCGCGGGCTTCTTGGCAGGCGTGGCTGCCCGACCACCGGGACGATCATCGTCCTGGGGCCGTGGTCGGCTGCGGCCGTCGTCCGCCCGCGCAGCAGGGGCCGCCGCAGCAGCGGCAGCAGTTGCTTCCGCCGGATCCTGCTCAGCCGCTTTTGCAGCTTCTGCGGCTCGGCGGTCGTCCTCTTCGCGGCGCTTGCGTTCTTCTTCCTCAGCACGTGCACGGGCAGCCGCCTCGGCCGCACGGCGCTTGGACTCCTCCGCGCGCCGGGCTTCGTCTTGAGCTTCGCGCTTCTTGCGGTCCTCTTCGTCGCGCTGGTGCTGACGAATGGCCGCCAAACGACGCGCGGCTTCCTCTTTCGTGATGGACCCGGCGTTACTACGCGCGCCCCCAGCACCCCGGCGCTGCTGTCCGGCAGGCGGAGCGGACCGTCCAGGACCGCGGCGCGGTGCTTCAGCTTTGGGTGCCGGCTGGCGCTCGGCCTTGGCGGGAGCTTCGGATTTCGCCTCTGCCTGAACCGCTTCAGGGGCAGGCTGCGGTGCTGCCACAGTCTCTGCCGCCGGCGCGGCTTCTGCTGCGGGGGCTGCGGCCTCGGCGGTCGCCGGTTCAGCCTTTGGCTGCGCAGCTGCTGGTGTTGCAGCCGCGGGCGCCTCGACCTTTGCCTCTACCGGTTTCGCCGGTTCCGCGGTCTTGGGTGGCGCGACCGTTGTCGTGCCACCGGCTGCATCACGCGTTTTCGCCACGGCCGCAGCAGCTGCTGCCGCTGCGCCAGACGTGCCGGCGGCGCCAGGGGGGATAATGCGCTTGCGCTTTTTCTCGACAACCACGGCTTTCGTGCGGCCATGGCTGAAGCTTTGGCGGACCGAGCCGCCTCTTCCGCCGGGGCCACCCCGTCCGCGTCCGCCCATTTTGTTGTCGCCGTCCTGGTCGCTCATGTATCGTCCTTATTAGACGCGCCATTGATGGCGCGCTCTCTACCCGAATTGACCGTACAGGTCGACCCATCCTGGGGGCCGATCGACGGTTTCTGTACAACTGTTTGCCGTTGCGGCGCTTCGACAGCGCGAAAGCCGCTTAATCTGGCCGCATCTACCCGCACACGCGCTGTAAATCCGCCCTGGTCGAGTGCCGCGTGCACGGCGTAGTCGCGACCGAATGCCAAGCCAAGCTCGCTGGATGACAGTACCCCGATCCGCGCGATTTGGCCACCGCTAACGGCGTCAGCCAGCCGGGCGATCTTGGCGATGCCGTCTGCGGCCCCGTCATGCGCCTGCAGCAGCATGGACGTCGTGCCGCCTGTGATCCGCGCACGCACTTTTTCCGCGCCTGTGACCAGCTGGCCTGCCTTGCGAGCCATGCTGAGGCCTTCAATCAGGCGACGGGCCAGCAGTTCTTCCAGGCGGTCGGGCAGATCTTCTGCCACGCGAACTTGCTGGCGAAAACCACGCGAAAACAAGCGCTTAGTAACGGCACGCTGGACCAGCAGGCGATCGGCGGTCAGCCAGGCGCCACGGCCAGGCAGTTTGCCAGCAACATCAGGCACAGCCTCGCCATCAGGCGAGACGACAAACCGGATCAGCAGATCCGTACTGCCGGACTCGCCCGTGGCAATGCAACGGCGCTCGGGACCGTCCCGATCCCGTTTGCGGCCACCGCGGCTCACCGGCTGATCACCTATCGCTGCTGCAACATTCACGCAGGCGCCGCCTCCTCGTTGCCTTCTTCGGCTTCGGCGGCGGCCATCTCTTCGGCGTCCGCCAGGATCTCGTTCGGGTCAACCAGACCCAGCTCGATCCGCGCCTTCATCACCAGGTATTGCGCCTCGTCCAGGCTGACGTCGAAGGGCTCCAGCACCCCGTCATCCTTGACGCGCTTGCCGTCGATGGTGGTGTAGCCGCCAGCCAGCTCCCAGTCCGCACAGGTTGCGAATGTGGCCAGGTCCAGGACGTCATCTTCGGCCAGCGCCATGATCATCTGCGGGGTCAGGCCCTCGAAGTTGATCAGGTCCTCCTGGGTGCCCAGCGCCCGGGCCGCGTCCAGCGTCTTCTGGTTGAATTCCTCCAGGCTTTCGCGGGCACGCGCCTGCAGATCCTCGGCGACCTCTTCGTTGAAGCCGTCGATCACCAGCAATTCGTCCATCTCGACAAAGGCCACTTCCTCCAGCGAGCTGAACCCTTCCGATACCAACAGCTGCGCAACCATCTCGTCGACGTTCATTGTCTCCATGAACATCGCGGTACGCTCGCGGAACTCGGTCTGACGGCGCTCCGATTCCTCGGCCTCCGTCATGATGTCGATGTCCCAGCCGGTCAGCTGGCTGGCCAGACGCACGTTCTGGCCGCGACGGCCGATCGCCTGGCTAAGTTGTTCATCTGGAACGACAACTTCGATCCGCTGCGCGTCCTCGTCCATCACGACCTTGGTCACTTCGGCGGGTTGCAGCGCGTTCACGATGAAGGTGGCGGCGTCCTCGTTCCAGGGGATGATGTCGATCTTCTCGCCCTGCAGCTCGTTGACCACCGCCTGGACGCGGCTGCCGCGCATGCCGACGCAGGCGCCGACCGGGTCGATCGAGTTGTCGTAAGAGATCACGCCGATCTTGGCACGGCTGCCCGGATCGCGGGCCACGGCGCGCACCTCGATGATGCCGTCATAGATCTCGGGCACTTCCTGGGCGAACAGCTTGGCCATGAACTCTGGCGCTGTGCGGCTGAGGAAGATCTGCGGGCCCCGCGTCTCCGAGCGGACGTCGCGGATGTAGGCGCGGACGCGGTCGCCGTTGCGATAGGCCTCGCGCGGGATCAGCTGATCGCGGCGCACGATGGCCTCGGCCCGGCCTAAGTCCACGATAACATTGCCATATTCCGTGCGCTTGACGATGCCGTTGATGATCTCGCCTACGCGGTCCTTGAATTCTTCGTACTGGCGCTCGCGCTCGGCGTCGCGGATCTGCTGCACGATCACCTGCTTGGCGGTCTGCGCGGCGATGCGGCCAAATTCCATCGGTGGCAGCGGTTCGACGATCTCGCCGCCGATCTCGATGCCCGGATTGTTGATCTGGGCTTCAGCAACCCCGATTTCGGTGAAATGGTTCTCGATCTCCTCGTCTTGGACGACGGTGATCACGCGGCGCATGGTGGTCTCGCCGGTCTTGCGGTCGATGGTCGCGCGAATGTCGTACTCAGCGCCGTAGCGCTGGCGCGCGGCCTTGCCCATGGAATCTTCCATGGCCTCGATGACCAGTTCGCGGTCGATCAGCTTCTCGCGTGCGACCGCATCGGCGATCTGCAGCAATTCCAGCTTATTGGCCGTGACCATGTCAGGCGTCCTCTCGCATATCGGATCCATCCTCTGTTGCGCCGCTCTGGGCGTCTGTGGTGTCGTCGATTTCCTCGATCTCGTCGAAGTCTTCGGCGTTAAAGCGGCCCTTGGACCGCTTCAGACTTTCGCTGATCAACTCGTCCGTCAGGACCAGCTTGGCATCGCTAAGCCATTCAAAAGTCAGGCCAATCGTGCCTTCTTCGATCTCGATCAGCACGTCGCCGTCTTCCGTGCCGGCCAGTATGCCCTTAAACCGGCGGCGGCCTTCGATCAGCTCGGCCGTCTCCAGCTTGGCCTCGTAGCCTTCCCAGCGGTCAAAGTCGGCCAGGCGCGTCAGGGGCCGGTCGATGCCGGGGCTGGAGACCTCCAGCGTGTACTCACCCTCGATCGGGTCCTCGACATCCAGAATGGCCGAGAGATTGCGGCTCAGCTCGGCGCAATCCTCGACCTCCATGGTGCCGTCGGGGCGTTCGGCCATGATCTGCAGCGTGGCGCGCTTGCCGCCCATCAGCCGCAGGCGCACCAGTTCGTAGCCCATGCCTTCGATCGACGGCTGGACGATGCTGGCCAGCCGCTTGTCGATCGGTGCTTTGGCAATCAGATCGGTCATCCGCGAACCCCGGTGCCTTCAACGACAACGCCTAGAGACGAAAAAAACGCGCCTTAAGACGAAAAAACGAACCTCGCGGCTCGTTCCCTGGCTGTACCAGCTACCCGGTGGGGCCCGCTGGGTGCCAGCAGGCGCCGCGATGTTGGGGCAGATATACGCCTGGTTTCGGGATTCTGCAAGCCCCGGTGGTGGGCGGTGTGCATGGGAGTCCGACCGGCCGCCTGCGAGGTGGAACCGCAGATGATATGCCAAGTGATATGCCACATGACATCGCGGCGGATACTGTTCCGTTAATTTGTCGCTAACCCGATATGACGTGACAATATCCTGAATAATATCACTTTCGTCCTGTAATTCCGGGTGACTTCGGATTTTGCGGTTGGGGTCGCCGGAGCAGCCGGGCCGCGCCCGACCTGGAGGGCGCTGCGCCGTGTTCCCGATAAGTGCGACTTCCGATTTGTGAACGCGGTGCCCGTGTCGATCGAGATCTTTATCGCGCCCTCCTGGGGGGTGAGGCGGCGAGGGCCATTGGTCCGAGCGAGCCGCTGAACGGGCGCGGCCCGGCTGCGCCGGGCGGGACGCGGGTCGGGCTCACCGCTGCTTGAACAACGGCAGGGTCGATCTGCACCACCCAACCCGCAAGGGCCATTTTGAGCGCCGGGATTCGGTCTAGCCGGTTCCATAGACTCACATTTGCGCGGAGCATTTCCACCTTCCCCGCCCGGCGCAGCCGGGCCGCGCCCGACCTCCGCCAGGAGGGCGCGATTACTATGGTACATAATGGCGGCAAGGTTCTTCGCCGTCTGGGGCGGTGCGTTGCGGCAAGATCGCGATGCGCCCTCCAGGTCGGTCGCGGCCAATGCCAGTCCCTCGAGCTGTGCGACGGCTTCCAAATTGAAGAACCTCCGATCAGTTGATCTGCACCACCCAACCGGCAAAGTCGATTGTGAGCGCCCGGATTGTCAGCGCCCCATCACTGGGCTACCCAGCGCCAAACCAATCGGACACGGGAGAAGCGAGATGGCGGAAGTCGTATGGGCGCGCCTCAAGGCCCATGAACTGCGCGCTCTGGCCAGCGACAATGCGGTGGTGATCATTCCCATCGCCTCGATCGAACAGCACGGACCGCATCTGCCGGTGATGACCGATACGCGGCTGGGTCACGAGATTGCCGTTCGGGCCGCCCAGATAGCCTATCCCCAGCGCCCGACCGTGGTCACCCCCGTGGTGTGGTCGGGCCTGTCCGAGCATCACATGGCCTATGGCGGCACGCTGATCCTGAGCCACGAGACCTTCCGCCTGGTGCTGCACGATCTGGTGACCTCGCTGGTGCGCCATGGCTTTCGGGACATCCTGATCTCGAACTCGCACGGCGGGAACGTGATCGCCATGCAGCAGATCTGCGACGAGCTGAGCGGGGCCGTCGATGCGACGCTGGTGGCGACCAGCTATGCGTCGGAGGCCGGCGATGCCTTTGGCGAGATCCTGGACGATCAGGACGGGCTGCAGCACGCCTGCGAGGGCGAGACAGCAATGATGCTGGCGGTCGAGCCGGACCTGGTCGACGACACGGATCTGGGATCGTTGGGCGTGCAGCGGGGCGACGGCTTCCTGGGGGCAGGGCGCGCCTCCTATCGCTGGCGGCCGTTCACGCACATGACGGGTAATGGCGTCTCCGGCATCCCGGAGAAGGCGACGGCCGACAAGGGCGAGCGGTTGCTGGAGGTCTCGGCCAAGGCGGTGGCGGCGCTGATCACGGACCCGGCCACCTGGGCCGCCGTGGTGGACAAGCGCGGGCAGGGGGCGGGCGGCGTGCCGTTTCGCGACCGATGAGCGTGCAAGCCTATGACGCCCTGATGGGGCACATGAAGCAGATCTCGGCCCTGCAGGGGGTCGCGGGTCTGTTGTCCTGGGATCAGGAGGCGATGATGCCCCGCAAGGGCGCCGAACAGCGCGCCGAGCAGGCGGGGGCCCTGTCGGCGGTGACGCATGGGCTGCGGACCGATCCGCGGATCGGCGACTGGCTCGAAGCGGTGGATGCGGGCAGCCTGGACGCCAGCGGCCAGGCCAATCTCCGCGAGGTGCGCCGCGCCTTTGAGCGCGCCACCAAGATCCCGGCCGACCTGGCCGAGGAGAACGCCAAGACCACGGCGCGCGCGCAGGGGCAGTGGGCCGATGCCCGCGCCGCCGAAGATGTGGCCGCCTTTCTGCCGGTGCTGGCGCGCGTGGTCGACCTGGCCCGGCAGCAGGCCGAATGTCTGGCAGAGGGCAGCGGTGGCGATGCGCTCTACGATGCCTTGATGGATGATTACGAGCCCGGCGCGACGGCGGCGGGCACGGCGGCGCTGTTCGGTCGGCTGCGCGCAGGGCTGGCGACGCTGCGGGCCCAGATCTCTGACGCCGGCAGGGCCTCAGATGGTGTTGGGCCGCGCCTGTCAGGTGACTTTCCCCGCAGCGGGCAATTGGCCCTGGCCGAGCGCCTGGCGCACGCCTTCGGCTATGACGCGGAGGCCGGGCGTATCGACCTGGTGGTCCATCCGTTCTGCTCAGGCACGCGGGGGGACGTGCGCATCACCACCCGCGTCGACGAGGGCAACCCGTTCGACTGCCTCTACTCCACGATCCATGAAACCGGCCACGCGCTCTACGAGCAGGGGCTGCCCCAGGATCTGGCCTGGCAACCCGCGGGGGGCAGCGTCTCGATGGGCGTGCACGAGAGCCAATCGCGCATTTGCGAGAACCAGATCGCCCGGTCAGAGCCGTTCTGCACCTGGTTGTTCCCGCAGATGACCCAGACCTTCGGGCCCATCGGCGTCGACACCGCGCGCGACTTCTACCGAGCCGTGAACCGCGTGGTGCCCGGTTACATCCGGACCGAGGCCGACGAGGTGCATTACAACCTGCACATCATGATGCGCTTCGAGCTGGAGCGCGCGCTGATCAGCGGGGATCTGGCCGTCAATGATCTCGAGGCAGCCTGGAACGACCGCTTCCTGGCGGACTTTGGTGTGGCAGTGGACAAACCGTCCAACGGCATGCTGCAGGATGTGCACTGGTCGGTGGGCCTGTTCGGCTATTTCCCGACCTATGCGCTGGGCAATGTCTATGCGGGGGCGCTGAACGCGGCCATGCGCCGGGACCTGCCAGACATGGATGCCGCGGTGGCGGCGGGCGATGTCTCCGCCCCCGTGGGCTGGCTGCGGCGCCATGTGCATGGGGCGGCCTCGCTCCACAGCCCCGCCGAGATCGTGGCCAAGGCTTGTGGTGCGCCCGCGGATGAAACCGCGCTGTTGGCCTACCTGCAGGCGAAGTACGGCGATCTTTACGGTCTCTAAGCCCGGGGCGTCACGCGCCACCCTGCTGGGAAAGGGGTGGCGCGGCGGGAGGGGGGTACCGCCGCGCCGCGACTAAGGCCGTCAGACGGGATCCATCAGACGGGTCTTCCCGTGTCGCTGAGGGCTTAACGGGGTGGGGCGCACTCTCCGGCGCAGGTCCGGGGCATGAATTCCCACTTTTCTGTGACCGAAGCGCCCACCCCCGATCGCACAAAAAAGGGGGCGCGGCGGTAGGGGATCACCGCCACGCCCCCAAAATGCCCCCGGTGCAGGAGAGGGTTTGCACCGAAGACCTGCTCGTTCTTGAAGCCTACCTTAAAGCCTGCTGGTTCTTACTGCCGCCAGCGCCAGCCCCGGCGCTCCCACCGGCTGGCCCGGCGATCCAGGCGCGATGACCAGCGTGACGCCGCGGGCCCGTTGCGCCGGTCGAACCGGTTTTCGCGTCGATCCAGCCGATCTTCGATGCGGTCCCGCGGTCCCAGGTTAACCCGGCGATCGATGCGGTCCTCCCACCGGTCGAACCGGTCTTCGACCCGGTCCCAGACCCAGGCACGCCGATCTGGCCCGTCCGCCAATGCTGGCGCGGCGGCCCCAATCAATAGCGCCGCGACAGGCGCCAGTAGTAAGTTGCGAAAACGTGTCCCCACAATAACCTCCTTCGACTAGTCCCCTCGATCCCTCAACGGGTCTGTGCAAGCTGTCCGTCGCGCAGCACGATCTGCTCTTCCGTTCCGGGGCTGATTTTGTTCTATTATGACGTGTGCGTTGGTGATTGGACGGGCCGCTATGAACATGACCTTGGATATGACGCGAGAGCCTTCCGGCAGTGTTGTGCCGCAGGCGCCGCAGACCGTGCGAGAGACGGGGCTGTCCGGCAGCTTCCTGTTGGATCTGTTGGTCAAGACATTGGCCCGTCGCGGCATGGAACGTGTCAGCGACATGGCCAAAGCCCTTTGCCTGCCGGTCGGCGTAACCGACCGGATTGTCGAGCAGGCCAAGGAAAAAGAACTGCTGATGATCCTGGGCCAGCGTGGCGCCAAGATGACCGAGGAGATGCGCTATCAGCTGACCGACCAGGGCCGCGCCTGGGCCGAGCGGGCCTTTGCCCAGAACGGTTGGAGCGGCCCGGCCCCGGTGCCGATCGAACAGTTCTGCGCGCAGTTGAACAAGCAGAGCATCCGCGGCGAGAAGCTGACCGAGTCCGCCCTGGGCGTGGTCTTCAAGGAATTGGTCCTGCCGGCAGAGCTGATGCACAAGATCGGCCCCGCGGTAAACTCCGGCGCCTCGATCCTGCTCTATGGGCCGCCCGGTAACGGCAAGTCGTCGATCGCCACGGCGGTCTGCCGGGCTTTCGGCAATATGGTCTTCCTGCCCCACGCGATCGCCATTGGCTCGGACGTGGCGGTTTTCTACGATCCGGCCGTTCACCGCCCGCTACAGATCGATGAGCATTCCGATCCCGGTGCACTTCGCCGGCCTAAGACCCGCGACATGCGCTATGTGCCCTGCGAGCGGCCCGCCGTGATTATGGGCGGTGAGCTGACGGTCGACAAATTCGACATGGTGCTGAACCCGGTCACCAAGCTTTACGACGCGCCGCTGCAGTTGAAGGCGGCGGGCGGGCTGTTCGTGGTGGATGACTTTGGCCGTCAGCGCGAGACACCGCAGGAGCTGATCAACCGCCTGATCATTCCCTTGGAGTCCGGCAGTGACCATCTGGTGCTTCAAAACGGGCGCAAGGTCGAGGTGCCGTTCGACACGCTGGTGATCTTCGCCACGAACTTCGAGCCGCGCAGCCTGATGGACGAAGCGGGTCTCAGGCGTCTCAGGCACAAGATCCTGGTCGACCGGCCGGATCGAAAGACCTTCATGACCATCCTGGTGCGCACGGCCGAACGCGCCGGCTTGCCGCTGGACGAAGAGGCGCTGGCCCACCTGATGTTCGAGCTCTACGCCAAGACGCCGTCGGCGCGCTACAACGCTTTCCACCCCCGGTTCCTGGTGGATCAGTGCCGGTCGATCTGCGCCTATCAGGGGATCCAGGCGCAGATGACGCCCGAGGTGCTGGATCAGGCATGGGAAAACCTGGTGGCGGCGCACTAGGGGCGCTGGCCGTTCGCTGCGTGTGACGTGGGGGCGTTGTCCGGGTGTTGGATGACCCGTTTGCTTGGCCGTTTACTTGGCCGCTTACCTGCCCGCTAACCTGGGGCGTCGTGCTGGCGACCTTTCTGCTGGCGGGCACGGTCAAGGGGGTCATCGGGTTGGGCCTGCCCACGATCAGCCTGGCCATATTGACAGCGACGCTGGATCTGAAGACCGCCATGGCGCTGATGCTGGTGCCCTCCGCCGTAACGAACCTCTGGCAGGGCGCGGTGGGCGGGCAGGCAGTGGCGCTGCTGCGGGCAAACTGGGCGTTCTTCGCGACGGCGACGGCGGCCGTTGGATTAGGCGGGCTGGCGCTCAGCTGGAAGCCTTGAAGAACCCTGTTTTCTGACTGCTGCTGCATGATCTTGGGCCAGCGAAGCAAGGAGGTCTTCTTTTCCGTTGTCGATTTGATGTTCGGCTTGCGATTTTCCTCTTCTTCGTTACGCCACGGCGCTCTT
>JBCCML010000033.1:0-52193 GCA_039026375.1 Pseudomonadota bacterium | reverse complement strand
TTTTCGCGCGCAAGACTTGGTCCATGATCGCGCCTCCTCTCGATTTCCGTTTGCGCATGACCTGCCGACGCGGTCAAGCTGGTGCATCAGAACAAAGAGTCCCGAATGGAGCACCGCTTCTCAAACGCCCGAATCGCTACCATGGCCGGCTCCGGCTATGGGTTGGTCGATGGTGGGATACATATCGACAGAGGTCGGATCTTGGCACTCGGCCCCGAAATCACGGGCGGCGAGGACCTGGGTGGCCGCCTGGTGACGCCGGGCCTGATCGACTGTCACACCCATGTTGTCTTCGGTGGCGACAGGGCGGCGGAATTCGAGATGCGGTTGGAAGGCGCGACATACGAAGGGGTCGCGCGCGCCGGCGGCGGGATCCTGTCCACCGTGAAGGCTACGCGCGCCGCTTCAGAAGAAAACCTCGTCGCAACCGCATTGCCCCGCCTAGATGCGCTGATCGCGGAGGGCGTCACAACTGTTGAGATCAAATCTGGCTACGGGCTGACCGTTAAAGACGAACTGAAGATGCTGCGGGCCGCCCGGCGGTTGGCCGAACTAAGACCCATCGACGTGCGGACCACCTTTCTGGGCGCGCATGCGATCCCACCTGAGCACGAGGCTGATCCCTACATCGATCAGGTCTGCCTGCCCGCGCTGCGCACCGCGCACGCCGAGGGCCTGGTCGATGCCGTGGACGGCTTTTGCGAGGGTATAGCGTTTTCTCGCGAGCAGATCGCCCGGGTCTTTGACGTGGCGCGCGAACTCGGTCTGCCGGTGAAGTTGCATGCCGAGCAACTGTCCAACCTGGGCGGTGCCCAACTGGCAGCAGACTACGGTGCTCTGTCCGCAGATCATCTGGAGCACTTGGACGAGGAGGGGATCGCGGCCATGGCCGCGGCCAGGACCACCGCCGTCTTGTTGCCCGGGGCCTTCTACACCCTTCGCGAGGCTCAGTTGCCACCGGTCCAGGGCCTGCGCGATGCGGGCGTGCCGATTGCTATTGCGACCGACTGCAATCCAGGTTCGTCACCGCTGACGTCTCTGTTACTGGCGATGAACATGGCTGCGACCCTGTTCCGGCTGACCCCGGCGGAGGCGCTTTCAGGGGTAACGCGCCAGGCCGCCACGGCCATGGGGTTTGCTGACCGGGGCACGCTTGTACCAGGACAGCGCGCCGACCTGGCCGTCTGGGATGTCGCGCACCCGGCAGAGTTGACCTACCGCATCGGCTTCAATCCGCTGCAGCGCAGGATCTTCGGGGGCCAAGGATGATCACGCTGACGCCGCCGGGTGTGTCACTGGGAACCTTCCGATCCGTGCTGGAGGGGCACGTCTTCCAGTTAGACCCTGGTTGCAAAGAAGCGGTCGAGGCAGGGGCGGCAGCGATCGCGCGAGCCGCTGCCGGAGACGCGCCCGTCTACGGGGTTAATACCGGCTTCGGCAAGCTGGCCTCGGTCCGCATCCCCGCTGAGGACGTGGCGACGCTTCAACGCAATTTGATCCTGTCCCATTGCGCGGGCGTCGGCGAGCCGCTGCCCGGCAACATCGTGCGCCTGATCATGGCGTTGAAGCTGGTTTCCCTGGGACGTGGCGCCTCGGGCGTGCGGTGGGAGCTGCTGGAGCTGCTGCAAGGCATGGCCGAACGCGGCGTGCTACCGGTGATCCCCGCGCAAGGCTCGGTGGGGGCATCGGGCGATTTGGCCCCTCTGGCCCACCTGACGGCGGTGATGATCGGCGAAGGCGAAGCAGAGGTTTTGGGCGCCCGGCTTTCGGCAGCCGACGCGCTCGCAATTGCCGGGTTAAAGCCTTTGTCCCTGGGCCCGAAAGAGGGCCTTGCGATGATCAACGGCACCCAGGTGTCGACGGCGCTGGCATTGGCCGGATTGTTTGCCGCCCAACGGACATTGGGCACTGCGCTTGCAACGGGCGCAATGTCGACCGATGCCGCAATGGGATCGCCCGCCCCGTTCCGGCCCGAAATCCACGCACTGCGCGGTTTGCCTGGCCAGATCCATGCTGCGGCTCGGTTGCGGGAGTTGCTCAGTGGTTCGGAGATCCGGGAAAGCCATCGCGACGATGACGAGCGCGTCCAGGACCCCTACTGCCTGCGGTGCCAGCCGCAAGTCGCCGGTGCTTGCCTGGACCTGTTGGACCAGGCCGCTGGGACACTGGCGATCGAGGCAAATGCGGTCACCGACAATCCGCTGGTGATCGGGGATGAAATTCTGTCCGGCGGCAACTTCCACGCCGAACCGGTCGCCTTGGCCGCCGATCAGATAGCCTTGGCCATTGCCGAGATCGGGGCGATCGCGCAGCGCCGGATTGCGCTGCTGGTCGACCCCGCGCTGTCGTTTGGACTCCCGCCATTTCTAACACCTGAACCCGGACTGAACTCGGGTTTCATGATCGCCGAAGTGACCTCGGCCGCGCTGATGTCCGAGAACAAGGCGCTGGCCAATCCGCGGTCGGTCGACTCGACGCCGACCAGCGCGAACCAGGAAGATCATGTCTCGATGGCATGCCACGGGGCGCGCCGCCTGCTGGAGATGGTCGCCAACCTGGAGCGGATCGTGGCGATCGAGGCCTTGGCCGCAGCGCAGGGTATCGAGATGCGGGCGCCGTTGAGGACGTCACCCAAACTGATTGCCATGATCGACAAGATCCGCACCGTCTCGCCAGCCTTGGGCGCAGACCGCATCGTTGCAAATGATATCGATGCCGTGACCCACCTCGTCAGGACAGGTGCGCTTACAGGAGGTATGCATGACCAATCCGCGTCATAACACCCGTGACGTCCAGGCGCCTCGTGGCCCCGAGCTCAGCTGTCAGTCGTGGCAGACCGAGGCACCGCTGCGGATGATGATGAACAATCTGGATCGGGAGGTCGCCGAGAACCCGAACGAGCTGGTTGTCTACGGGGGTATCGGTCGCGCCGCGCGAACTTGGGCAGACTTTGACCGGATCGCCGAAGAGCTTCGAAAGCTGGGCGATGACGAGACACTGCTGGTCCAATCCGGCAAACCGGTTGGGGTGTTTCGGACGCATTCGGATGCGCCGCGCGTGCTGATCGCAAATTCGAACCTCGTGCCGCACTGGGCTGATTGGGAACACTTTAACAAACTCGATCGGTTGGGCCTGATGATGTACGGGCAAATGACCGCCGGATCTTGGATCTACATCGGCACCCAAGGTATTGTTCAGGGCACATACGAGACGTTCGTCGAAGCTGGGCGGCAACACTATGGCGGCGATCTCAGCGGCAAGTGGATCCTGACCGCGGGGCTGGGCGGGATGGGCGGTGCACAGCCCTTGGCCGCGGTCTTTGCGGGTGCCTCATGTCTGGCGGTCGAGTGTGATCCTGATCGCATCGATTTCAGGCTCCGTACGAAGTACGTGGACGAGCGTGCGGATGACCTGGATACCGCGCTGGAGATGATCAGGCGTTGGACCGCATCCGGTGAAGCGAAATCAGTCGGGCTGGTTGGCAATGCAGCCGAGATCTTCCCTCAACTGCTGCGCCGCGGCGTCCGCCCGGACATCGTGACGGACCAAACTTCCGCTCACGACCCCCTCAACGGCTACCTACCGATAGGCTGGTCCCTGTCTATGCACAGGGATAGGCGTGAGAGTGACCCGCAAGCCGTTGAAAAGGCGGCCCGAGCCAGCATGAAAACCCATGTCGAGGCTATGGTGGGTTTTTGGGATGCTGGCGTGCCGGTCTTGGACTACGGCAACAACATTCGCCAGGTCGCCAAAGAGGAAGGCCTTGAGAACGCTTTCGCCTTTCCGGGCTTTGTGCCGGCCTATATCCGACCGCTGTTCTGCCGCGGTGTCGGGCCTTTCCGTTGGGCCGCGCTGTCTGGGGATCCCGAAGACATCTTCAAAACCGATGCGAAGATGAAAGAGCTATTCCCTGACAACGCGCACCTTCATCGATGGCTCGACATGGCGCAGGACCGCATCGCCTTCCAAGGCCTGCCGGCGCGCATATGCTGGATTGGATTGGGCGAGCGGCACCGGGCCGGACTGGCCTTCAACGAGATGGTGGCAAGCGGCGAGCTATCGGCGCCCGTCGTCATCGGCCGCGACCATCTGGACTCTGGCTCGGTTGCCTCACCCAACCGCGAGACGGAGGCGATGAAAGATGGATCCGACGCCGTTAGCGACTGGCCCCTGCTGAACGCACTGCTGAACACGGCATCTGGCGCCACCTGGGTCAGCTTGCACCACGGCGGCGGCGTCGGCATGGGCTTCAGCCAACACGCAGGCATGGTGATTTGCTGTGACGGTACGCCGGACGCCGCCCGACGGATTGAACGCGTCCTTTGGAACGACCCGGCAACAGGCGTGATGCGGCATGCTGATGCTGGATATGATGAGGCGATTGACTGCGCACGGGAACACGAGTTGCGACTACCCGGCATCATAAGCTGAATGCGCTGCCAAATCTGTTCAGCGATCGCCTGTCATTTTGGAAGCGTCTACCCGCCGCACGCTGCGTCTTCGGGCAATCATCATGACCACTACCAATGACAAAACGGCGATCGGCAACAACCATCCCGCCAGCGGAACAGCAGTCGTCATTGCGACAAGCTCTTCGACCGTGGGCAGAATAGCAAACGACCAGGACGCGCTCTGCTCCTCCGCAGTTTCCGGCAAAGTTGGCACTTGTTTCCACTGCGCCAACGCTAAGCCTCCGATTGCAGGGGCTTCCGAGCAAAAGATCCCATATCCACGATTAACTACCAGCCAAGAAATACACTGGCTCAAGCGGCAGCAGTGCCTGATCTCTAGTCCCCAAAGCCGCGTAGCGCACCTGCCACAGATGCAGGAGGCCTGTCAGATCGACAAGATTGAAAGCGGGTATATCGCCCGCGACGCGCAAGGCATCAGGCGAGATGCCAGGCAATGAAACGAGCACGCCGATGTCGCCAGTGTCATTCAACCAATCCATCAACGCCGTCATTTCCGGCTGATCAACCGCGCCGGATCCGCGCGCACGGGTAAGTAGCCGAACACCGGGGAGGTCATAATCGGCATCAAGCGGAGTAAACGCCCGTATGGACGCGATATCCCAGCCAATCGGCCCTGGCTCTAGTGATGTCTCGTAGCCCATGCCCCGCAGCACCGCCGCCGCAAGCAAAAGAAGTTCGGCATTGGAAAATTTGCTGATGCGCGCGGCAAGCTCACGTTCCGCAACCAAAAGCTCATCCGAGGGATCGACCGGCGGGGTTGAGCCGGCTGAACGCAAGGCGAAAATGTCCAACCGCGTCCCGATATTCGGCGCCAGGCCCAACGCCCGCGCTGTTTGGTGCGAAACCGTAATTCGGTTTGGCTGAGACGATTGATCGGTGCCATACAGCATCGCGTCTACAGCCACGTCGGTTTCAGGCCGGACAACGCGAACCTTTCGTGATTTATCCGCCAGGGGATGGGCCAGCCAGAAGCCCCCAACAGACCTCTGTCCGTTCCATATGGCCGTACCCGAAACGCTGAATACCTCGGGCGCCAGCACCATGTCCGGATCAGTCGGAGGGGCTGTTACGGGGCCGTTCCAAGTGACCTCTGCCCGACCTGTCGTACCGACTTGCTGATCACTTTGACAACCGCCCAAAAGTGCAAGGACCATCAGCGTACTGAATATACGGGCCAAGCCCAACCCTGAAAACTTCAGGGCCTGTCGATTCCCCTGTTTCATAAGAAAAGCCTACGTCAATAGGGCGCACAGCGCTACTTTGTTGTCGCGACATAGACACCGTCCCAGCCGGGCGGCGGTGGCGTAACTTGATACTCTGAGATCCTAGTCAGCATCATTTGCACGAGAGGTTTTGGATCAAATAGACCGACCGTCGGATGGTCGCTCACTTCGACATATATACGGGCCGCGACCTCCCAATTCTGAGCAAGAAACGCGGCGCGCGCGCCGATCAGTTGCAGTTCAAGGTTTTTGAAGATCGGGTCATCCAAGAGAACACTGTCACCGGCGATCGTGTAAACCGTCTCGGGCTGAGTTCTGCCTTTGACCGCCACACTGTCCAACTCAATCATGGCAAACCCCGGCGCACCTGCGGCTGTAGATGAGCCAATGAGGTTACCAACGCCGTAGGTTTTGGTCTGTCCTTCCAGCCGCGCGGCAAGGTTCACGGCGTCCCCAACGCAGGAATAGGCAAGCCGCTTCAACGAACCCATGTTGCCCACCGAGCATTCGCCCGTATTGATCCCAATTCCGATTTTGATCTCAGGCAGCCCCATCTCGGCAAACTTAGGGCGAAGATCTTCCATCACTTGGTTGAAGGTCAGGACGGTCCGAACGGCCTTAGCCTCGTGATTGGTGGTTTCCCTTGGCGCGTTCCAAAACGCCATGACCGCATCGCCCATGTACTTGTCGATTGTCCCTTCGTGATCCAAGATCGCATCAGTCAACGGGGTCAGCAGCGTGTTGACGAAGGCGATTACCTGCTGAGGTTCCATTCGCTCTGTGATCGTAGAAAAGCTGCGAACATCGAGAAACATGATCGACAATTCCCGTTGCGCGCCGCCAGGCGTTAGATGGCGTTCGGGATCTTCGATGATCTCTTCGATGACATCAGGTGAAACGAAGTGTTCGAACTGACGGGTAACCTCACGGCGACTACGCTCTGATCGGAAGTATTTGAACCCGGTGACCACGAAGTATGGCAGCGCGACCCCCATCGCAGGGCCGACAGGTGTCAGCAAAAGGCTATGGGCGCTGAAGGCATACCAACTGCCCCCTAGGATGACGGCAAGCAGGATGGTGAGCGCGCCGAAGCCCAGCACCGGCAGGTTGTACGCGATCAAGAGGACCACGATAACACCGCCGATGACAGTCATCAGCCGCTCGACAGCGACGGCATCGTTTGGACGGCTCAAAAAGTCCTGAGCAATGATCTGCTCCGCAATCTCGGCGTGGACATGCACGCCGGCAATCCGGTGATGCATCGGCGTCTGACGGATATCGAATAGACCTGCGGCGGACGATCCGACGAAAATGATCTTGCCAGACACACGTTCCGCGACCTCTGGGCTCAATCCATCCGGACCCAATAGGTCCAGGGCTGAGATGACCCGTTCGGAGCTTGCACCTGAGTAGCGGACCCGCAAGTGACCGGTTTGCGACAGTGGGACCTCGGCGCCACCCGTCTTCATGCTGACCATCACCGGGGTGTCGCTAAAGTCGGTCTGTCCACTTCCAACCGACGTCTTGATCACATGGGATTGGGCATTCTGCGCAACCCTCAGCGCCTCAATCGCCAGCGATGGGAAGACCCAACGGTTACCGCCAATTGCGACGACCATCGGCACGGTCCGGACCATGGTCGTCGCATCCGCGGCCAACGAAATTGCGCCGATCCCCTGAGCCCCCTCGGAAAGCACCGGCAAGTTGATGATTGCCCCACCGTAGTCGTCAACGACGGCAGAGATGTCCGTAGGCTCGCCGCTGATCCCAATGCCTTTGGGCTGACGCGGCAGGCGGTCGTCCGGCGGGCTGTTCGTCGCCGACATCGCTAGGACGACAGGATTTCGATTTATCGCGTCGGCAAAGATTACGTCGTGATCAATCGGCGTCGCTTGGTTCATACCCTCGAACGCTTGGACGGCAGCCGCGTAGAGCTCGCCAAAGCGCTGGTAGGCGCGCGCTTGTTCGGCAGGCGACGTTCTATCCGCTTCCGGGAACAGAACGTCAAAGGCAATCACTGCGGCGCCAGCATCGCGTAGGCGCCAGACAAGTTCGGCCATGTAATATCGCGGCCAGGGCCACTGTCCTAGTTCTCGCAGGGACTCTTCGTCGATATCGACGACGAGTACGGGTGGAGGCACCAGAACCTCGGGATTGTTTGGATCAGGCTGCAGATATGGCCTGGGTTGCCAACGTTGATACTGGTCGAACACTGCTTCTTCGACGGCACGTACCTGTAGCCCTCGATCGGCGAAAACGAGCCCAACGCCGAGCAGCATCACCAGCCCCAGCAGCACCGCGAGCCAATCGATGCGCTTCAGCCGCCCCATCCGACCAGTGCCCCTGCAATTCACCCGACCCAACGCAATTCTTCGGAAGTCTATCCAAGTACCTCGAGTAATGGTAGAAATTTAGTGTTGTTGGCAGGAGGGACGATATGTGGGGCAGCAAATGGCTGGCCGCCGTGGGGATTACGGCGGCTGCCATAGGGGTAGGGTTTTCGGCGAGCGTCCAGGCACAATCGACGGGTGGTGGTGTTCTGACCACAACTTCGGAACTGGAGAGCTTGCGGGCAGAACAAAGTGATCTGTTCGATCGGATGTTAGCGGCGCCAGACGACTTGGACCTAATGTTCGAGTACGCGCAGCTTTCGATCAGGCTGCAGGATTTCGAAGCGGCGATTTCAACCTTGGAACGCATGTTGATCTATCGCCAGGACCTGCCAAGGGTCAGGTTAGAGTTGGGTGTCGCCTATTTTAATCTGGGGTCGTACGCGGCGGCGCAACTTTACTTTGAGCAAGTGTTGGAAGACCCTGAAACGCCCGACATCGTGCGCGCACGCGTCGGACGTTTCATGGAGGAGATTGCCAACCGCACGCGGCCTCACAACTATCGGCTTATCGCGACGGCAGGCCTGACGCATGCAACCAACGCAACATTGGGACCCGACGGAAATCGGGTGCTCTTTCAGGGCAACCTGGCAACGCTGATCGCCGGACAGCAGGAGGCGGACAGCGGCGTCCGGGTAACGCTGGATCTGCGGCACACCTACGACCTTGGCCAAGAAGACGCGGACACATGGCGCACCGAGGTGGGCTTTTATGGCGTTCGCTACTTTGACACCGACGACGGCGACGTGGGGTTCGTACGCGTACGCACAGGGCCCAGGCTATCGCTGGATGAACAGGCGTTTGGCCCGAAGCTAAGGCCCTACACCGAACTGCAGTATCTAACCTCGGAGAACCGGGGGCTGTTCTTCGGCGGCGGCGTGGGACTGGAGTATCTGGACACGCTGAGCCCTGTGCTTTCAGTCTATGGTGATGTCGGTCTGATCTATCGCAACTACTTCCGCCAGGAATTCTCCGACGAAGACTCTGTGTCAACGTATGCAGCCGCCGGTTTGGCCTATCTTCCGGTGCGAAATTTCATCCTGCGCTCGACGTTGATCACAAGCTATGACGACGCTGATGGCGACGAAAACTCGAACGTCGAGGTAGGCCTGCGTATGTCTGGCGAGTACAAATACGATGTCGGTCTGTCACAGATTGACGGCCTTTGGACAGCCAGCGCATTTGCCGAGGTTAGGGGCCGTATGTTTAACGAACCGGACCCGCTGGTTGATCCGAACAGCAGACGAAATGATGTCGACTTTCGCGCTGGTGTCCGGCACATTTTCGCAATCCAGCAGGGATTCGGCGTACAGATTGACGTGGATGGTCTCGTCCGCCGTTCGAATATTAGAAATTTCGATCTCGAGAATATCTCCGGCACGATCTCGCTGAGATATGAACTTTGATGTTGGTGGGGAAATAGTGATGCGGGTGGGATTAGCACTTTTGGCAACGGCGGCATTGTTGCCGTTGCAGGCGGCGGCGGACATTGGCAGCGTGGCCGCGGTTAACCGTGATATGTCAGGAACTCCGCCCGGGGCAGAGCGGCGGGATTTGCTTCTGGGCAACGTCGTTGTTGCAGAAGAGTTGGTGCAGACTTCAACAATCGGGTCGGGGCAATTGATGTTCCTCGATCAGACGACGCTTACCGTTGCACCCAGTTCGAACATCGTCTTGGACAGCTATGTCTACGACCCCGATCAGCAGACTGGCGAGATGGCGATCAGCATTGCCCGCGGCACGCTGCGGTTCATCGGCGGGCGGATCTCCAAGACCACCGATGTCGAGGTCACGACCCCCAATGCCACCATCGGGATCCGTGGCGGCATGGTCCTGATCGAAGTGACGGAAGACGGCACGACCCGCGTTATCATCACCGCAGGCGAATACGTCACGATCCTAGATCAGAACGGTCGCCGCATCATCTTGAGCCGCCAAAACGCGATGGCGGAAATCGGCCCGGACGGGTTTGGCGAGTATATTGGGCTTGCCCCAACAAGCACGCTGGCGCGTCTGTACCGCCTGCTAGAGGGCCGGGGTGATGGCGGTTCGCAGTTCGGTCAGAATGAGCAAGGGACCCAGGCCGGGACTCTTGCGGTGGAACGCCTGAACTCGGGAACGCCGGACGGTGAGAAGCAGGCACCGATTTCAACCAGTGGCGAACGGGAGATCAACATCCCCGGCGAAGAAATCATCCTGGCAAACCTGGCGCAGGACCCGGATGATGATCAGTTCACCGACGGCGATCCATCGGACAGCCCAGCGCAGGCACCCACGCCGACCACAGCGGGTGGCGCTGTGTTCCTGCCCAGCCTGGGCGTACAGCCTTTTGTCTCCGTGACGGCAGGCTCGCGCATCGGCACCTCCGCTACCGGCGAAGTCGTGACAATTCCAGTGCCCAGCACGCAAGCCGACTTCATTTCTCTTTTCAGCAACGGCACTGCGCCCAATCTCTTTGCGATTGGCGTTGCGCCCAATGGCGGCATTTTCGAGTTCGGCTTATCATCGGCGACGGAGGGGACCACCACCAGCGCCGGTAATCTGTTCGGCGGTGGTTTCACGGATCTGGCTGATGATTTCCACTTCTACCAGATCACAACTTCGAATGAGTCCGAGGACGGCATCGTCTTCTTCGGCACGCCGACTGTGGGTCAGCTGTCGGTCTCGCCCCTGAATGACGGTGTGCCGGCGACTGCGAATACCGCCGCGCGTCTGATCATCGAACCAAGCTTGGTCGGTGGGTCAGGAAACGAGACACAGTTTCCGTTACTATTGATCGCCAACGGTGGCGAGGCGCGGTTTGCCCATCAGACCCACGATCTCGCCTCTAACAGCGGTGCCATTCTTGGGGCCGAAGTCAGCCTGGATGTGAGCGGCGACGGCGAAACCTTAAGGACAACCTCTACCTTCACAGTCGTAGCGCCAAGGATCTTCAACGACGGCACTGGCGGCCTTCGCATTGGCGGTGTTTCGCGGACTACTCAGCTAAACAGCACCCAGGGCATGACCATCATCGGGTCCAACTTTGGTACGTTCGAGGATGCCAACCGAAACACGGTTTTCGGGCAAACGAACAATTACTTGGTGATCAGCTCGCTGAGACGGGCTGCAAATGGCGTCGCCGATGGATCAGCGCCGTTCGACACACAAGATTTCGGAACACGCCGTAACTTGGGTGGGGTGCTTCGAAACGAAGGCGGCTTTGCCTCGATGGTGACGGTTGACCCCGCCGGCAACTTCGCCGTGAATGATCCGTTCCCACGCGCTCTGGGGCCAGCTACTGCAGTGACAGCTGCCAACCAGATCAACTCGTTCCCGGTGTCCCCAATCATGGCCGGCAGCGCTGCCGGGTTTGCCTTATGCTCGAACCTTAACTGCGGACAGCTTGCCAGCGGTCCTACCGGCCGTACCGGGTTCATGGGCTTGAACGGCCTTGCAGTGGCGACGTTCTTGGAGAGTACCGCCGCCGTAGACGCCAACAACGTGTTGTTCGCGATGGAACTGACCTCGCCTGATCCGGCCGAGCTGAATCCAAATCCGAACCAGGAGGCGGCATGGTCGTTCGTGGGCGTGCCGACACAGAACGAAAATACGGTTTACTTGGACGATCGTCGGTTCGGTGGGACAGCGGTCTTACCCGGAACCGCGGCGGGTGTGAGCGTGGATGCAGTTGAGTTTCAGTTCGCAACCTTCGACGTTGCCGGTGATCTGGGAGCCTCAACCGTTGCTAACTTGCCAGAGTACGCAACCTTTGGCTGGTGGTCAGCGTCCTACAACGCCTTCGAACCCAATGGCCCACGTCGTGAAGACGGCGTACATCTGGGCACGTTCGTCGTGGGCGCGGTGCCGAACCCCGACTTGATCCCGAACAACGCAATCGTCAGCTATTCGGGACTGGCCATCGGTCAGCAGATCAGCGCCGACGGTGGTCTTCCAGCACTGGTCAGTGGCGACTTTACGGCGACCTATAACTTTGCTCGGGCGACAGGGGACTTCGCCATCAACATTGCCGGCGGCAGCTTCCAGGGGCTGAACATGGTGGGCGACCCTGCAGCTGGGCACGCTTACACGGTCAACTCACTTGAGGAAGTCGCGAACGTTTCGGTCAGTGGCAACTTTTACGCTGGCGGCAATGATCCTGTCGCTGCAACCGGTGGCGATTTCCGGATTGATGACTTTGAACGCGGCCAAGTCGTCACCGGCGTCTTTGGGGGCGATGCGGTGTCCGACTAACTGACAATCAAGCGCGGCGGTTCAGCCGCCGCGTTCTGCCGCCAATTGCGCGCTGGTAGACTCGAGACGCGCGGCCAACACCTTAATGAATTCCAATGAGATGTCTGGAAACTCGCGCAGCATCTCGAGCAGGGTTTTTCGGTCTAGCCTCAGCACACTCAGGTCAGTCTTTGCCGCGATCGCGGTGGTGCGAGGCTGATTACACAGCACACCCATCTCGCCAAAGACCTGTTTGGCGCCCAGTACAGCCACCGAGATTTCACCCGACTGCGTCGGAATCAGCACATCGACCTCGCCAGATAAAACGATGAACGCTGCGTCGCCCTCATCTCCTTTCTCGAACAACCGTTCGCCACGGCGGTAGGTCAACGTCTGGCCCAGCATCGCAAACAGGCGAAGGCGTTTCGGGTCGATGTTTCGAAACAGTGTGGTCTCGCGCATGATGTCGACGGCACTGTTCAGGCTCATTGGCGGTGTTCCTTCCCCGTTCAGGTCGTCTGGACGCTCGGCGGACCAACACGTACGACACCGTTATCTGCAATGCTCGCCAGTAGATCTGCCCCACCGGCTGCGCCCTCCTCCGCAGCAGCGTACAGAATAGTCGCCTCAGGCAAATCTTTTCGGACAGCATCCCGAAGCGCGCAATCGGAGTCGCTGATCGTCGCAGCGATCCCATCCAGCACCACTAGGGACGGGCACTTCATAAGGCCTCGGACCAATCCGATCCGACGCCGTTCCGACGAACTTAAGCCGCTACCCGACCCCAACTGCGCCGAAAGCCCCAAGCGGATCAGATCTTCGCGCAAATCGGCTTCCTCGACGGCGGATCGCATCAAGTCTTCCAACTGCTTCCAGGCGGACTTCCGATCATAGCGGCGCTCACCCTGGACGATGTTACCCGCAACCCGACGCGCTGGGCTGAAGCGATCCTCGTCAAAGCCGACGACGTCATCCCGCCCCGACAGAAGTTCCCGCGCCTTGACGCGACATGCAAGCAGGCGCTCGACCCGCGCATCGTCCAGGACATCTAGGCGATCCCGCACAGGCACAAAGCCAAAGGCAAGCCCCAGCAAGGCGCGCCGCTCTGCCTCACTAAACTCCAGATCGCTTCGATTGCCTCGTACAGTGACCAACTCGTGCGCAGCTAAAATGTCAGCTCGCGCATACCCCTCGAAGCTATCCAGAACCGAACTGCCTTCCTCCAGTGCGTCCACCAGTTCAGAAAACTCGCGGGCAATGTCCATGCCGATCTCCAGCAATTCCTGGATTGCCCCGCTGGTCTCAAACACCTCATAAAGCACTGGCTCGTCTTGATAATCTGACAGGCGCGGCAGCACTTTGACCGGCAGTCCGTAAAGGATGTTCTCGAAAAGACGCGCGTTCATGTTCAGGCGATCAAGCTGCCAGTCTTCGACGAGGTCCGACAGATCGTGGCCACCGTCGCGCAGGCGCCGACGCGCAATCAAAACCCGCTCGTCCCATTCCGCGGCCCGCGCCGCATCAAGGCGCATGTCCAACGCTCCGGAGTACAAATCTCGCGACAGACCAACAGCGTCGATCAGGCGCATCAGCCGGGCATCCAGTTCGTCCGGACCATCGACACCGGCAGCCGTGTAATCCACCCAATCACCATCCGGGTTGCCCGTCGAGTTCCCAGTCCGCTTGGCTTCGTCCAGCATGTTCGCCACGGCAGCCATGTCCTGATCAGCCAGCTCGGGTTTCTCGCGAAACAGGCCATAAAGCAGGTTTTCGCGCATCGAACGCGCGACCACGCCCGGTTCGGCACCCACATAGGCCACTGTCGCGCCGACCTGTGCCATGTTGGCTTCGACCAGCGCTTCACCGCCGAAACTGACCCGACCCGCCGCCGGTGTCTGTAGCCCTGCGGCCAGTTTCAGCAACGCCTCACGCCCCCCGCCCAGACCGCCAACCACCGCAACCATTTGCCCCTGCGACACAGTCAGGTCCTCGACCGCCAGCCCGCCAGTGCCAGGGCCACCCTCGACACTGGAAAAGACAAGATCGCCGGACAGCTGCGCGGCATCTTCACCCTCGGCATAGATCCGGTCGGAAGGCAGCACATCATCGCCAGAAAAGCTCTCGACGACAAAAACGTACCGCGAGTTGAAGTCTGTCCAACGCTGCACATAGTTCAGCACTGCCTTCCAGGGGGCCGCCACATCCTTGTAGGCGGCCAGAACAGCGACCAGACTGCCAAAGTCCAGATCGCCCTTGATGACCAGGTAACCCCCTGCGGAATAGAAGAAAAATGGCGTCAGCTGGTTCATAAAATTATTGATCAGCTTGATCGTGAACTTCCGCTTGTAGAGGTCCAGGCGGATCATCGTATTGGTATAGAGACGGCCCGCCACCTGGGCCATGTGCCAACGCGCGGTGTCGTTGGTGTGGACGTCTTGCACGATCGAAACGGTCTCTCCAATCGTGTCCGCAAGTACCCGGGTGTTGGCCGCACGTTCCTTGTTCAGGCGCACGATCTTGCGTTGCAGGATGGGGATGATCCATGCCTGGATCGGGTAGAGCGAGATCGCCGCCAGCCCCAAGACCCAGTCCTGCATGAAGATGAACGTGGTGTAGACAACCAATAAACCGCCCTGAAAACAAGGGGTTGCGATGACCTCGCCAATGAAACCGCCCAGCGGCTCGATCTCTCCCAGGATCGACTGGATCACTTCGCCGGGCTTGGTCTGGCGAAACCGCTGCATCCGGAACCGCATGACCCGTTCGAACAGCATGTAGCGCAGGCGCCGCAGCATCCGTTCGCCCGTCATCCCGATCTGCACGTTCATCAACCATTTGATGCCGTTGATCGACACCACCAACAGCAGGAAAATGCAGCAAAGAACCAGCAGGTACGGGATTTGCTCGAGCTCTAAGCCAAAGAAATTCTTGGGAAAGTTAGTGCCCGAGATCGCCTCGTTGATGATGATCTTGGGTATCTCCAACGACATGTAGACCAGCGGAAAAGACAGGATCGTCAGCGCAAGAATGATCAGCTGGTCCCGCTTGGAATAGCGCCAGACGAACGAAAAAAACTTCTGGTCCATGCCTGTCCCCAAGGGTCCCCACCGGCACTTTCGGCCATCGCCCGACGACGATCAAGCCCTGGGGCAGCGCGCAACTGGCGCTGGGATCGGAAGTGTATGATTTGCGTATGACTTACGTATGATTTGCGTATGCCAACCGTGTCGAACCAACTCGACATGATGGGCCGAACGGGCGCGGCAGGCGGGGTGGGTGGGCGGGCGCCTGACGCGCCCGTTCGGCGTCAACCGCTACAACAATGCCGTCTCGTAGGCTGCTGTGTGCACGCTCGTGCCCACATGGCTGATCGGACTTTGCGCATCGGCCCAGATCTCGCCGCCACAGCCCAAGCGCCAGCGCCGGCAAAACGACAGATCGTCTGAGTAGCGTCGCCGACCGTCCTTGCTGTAGGCAAAGCCGAAGGTCATGGAAGACGCCATCGCCGGTCTGCGATTCGATCAACGGCGCCTGATCGGCGGCGATCAACTGCTCCATCGCCGTGCGCGCCAACAGGGTCAATCCCATGCCGATCCCGTTCACCCTCAGGAAGCCGTCCTTTGCCCCACGTGGCACCGGCTCGCCCTCCCAGCTTCCGTTGAACAGGACGTAGTTCCGGGCTTGCGCGATCACTTGCTCGATCGCCAGATCGGGCAGTTCTCTGGCCAGGTGCACGACACGCTCGGGCGAAAGCCCCCGCCTGGGGTAGATCGCACCGACAACTGGCGCTTCAAATGCGATCAGCCGGGCCACCGCCTCCGGCGCAAAGCCCATATCCGCATCGACGAACAACAGATGTGTCGCCTCTGCGTCCTCCAGGAAGGTCCGCGCCAAGTGATTCCGCGACTCCGCCACGTCGTAATAGTGGTACTGGCTCAAACGAAAGGCGATGCCGCCCCGGTCCAGCGCGGTGGTCAGCGCCACAACACTGCTCAATGTTTCGGACCGCACATCGCCCCGGGATGGGATCGCAATCTGTATCTTCACAGATAGATCTTCAGCGGTCGCGTTTCCGGGTGGGTGATCATGCTCAGATCTTACCTAGATCCTTACAGACGGGCGGCGGCCACGGACTGCCACGGACGCCCCCACAAAGCCCTGACATCAAGCTCAGCGCTTTGGCCGGGTGATCTTGCTGATCTTCGCTGAATCCAGGTTGGTGGCGTTTGCCCCGCCCGTCCCCACCAAGGTGATGTTGCCCGAGCTATGGGACGTTTGCGTCTGACCGCCGGTGCCCGTCAGCTCAATATCGGCGTTTGACCCACTGTGGTGGCCGCCCGTGCCGGTCAGGACGATCATTCCTGTATCCACACCGCCAGCAGCCTCGTCCAGGGCCTGATCTTTCAACTCCTGGGCTTTGCTGTCTTTTTCGTCGCTCATCGGCTCCTCCCTTTCCCGATCCCCACGATTCGCTCCTCAATTGTACCACGACGGCCCGGGCTCCTGGTTCGATGAACTCCACGGCCCCTGACCTGGCTGACAATGCGGGTCTATCCCTGTCCCGACCAGTGCAGCGCAATTCGGCGTCGGTGGGGCCGGTCGCGGTGCTCCCACAGGTAAATGCCCTGCCACGTCCCCAACATCATCCGCCCCGCCTGGACCGGGATCGACAGATGAACGCCGGACAGCACCGTCCGGATGTGGGCAGCCATATCGTCCGGCCCTTCCTGATGGTGGCGGTAGCGCTCAGCGCCCCCATGCGGGGCCAGTCCTGCAATTGCGTCCTGCAGATCCAGACAGACATCCGGGTCGGCGTTTTCCTGAATGGTCAGAGAGGCCGAGGTATGGCGCACCAGTAGGGTCAGCAGCCCGTCGCCGCGCGCGCCCGCCAGCCAATCCGTGATCAGACCCGTTATGGGATAAAGGCCAGCGCCCTGTGTCGCGACCTCGACTTCGCCCACACGCTGCCTCATATCCCCCCCTAACTGCGGCCTGTCCGCCCATCGGAAAGATCCGTCATGGACCTCGATCCCGCCCTCGCCTGGCGCACCGTCTCGGACGATGCCTTCAACAGCCACATTGGGCCCATCCGATTTGCCCGCACTGGCGAGAACCGCTGGCAGAGCCGCCTGGAACTGCAGCCCCACCATATGAACCTGGGCGGCGTCTGCCACGGCGGTGTCTACATGACCCTAAGCGACACGACCATGGGGATCGCCGCGCACGAGGCATCCCAGGGCAAACGATCCGCCACGATCGACTATCAGTCGCATTTCCTGGCAGCGGCCAAGTTAGGCCAAACGTTGGTGTGCACGGCGCGGGCCAATCGCGTGGTCAGCGGCCTGGCATTCATGGAATGCGAGCTTGAGGCGGGCGGCCGCCTGTGCATGCGGGCCTCGGGCATCTGGAAGGCGCTGACTAGTCCAAAGCCGCGCGCGGGTGACGGACAGGTCTGATCCATCGGGCGTTGGGCGCGTCTGGGCTGATCGGTAGCGACCGCGCCCTGACCAATCCAAAAAACAGATCCTGAACGAAAAACGCGCGTCGGTTGCCCGACGCGCGTCACATCAGTTTGTCGGACCGCAGACCGGCCGTTGGTCAGGCTGCTTTTGCTTCCAGGACCGAGCCGACCTTCTTGGCGGCATTGGCTTCGTCCACGCGCTCAACGGCAGCCACCTCACGGGTCAGACGCTCCAGCGCGGCCTCGTAGAGCTGGCGCTCCGAGTACGACTGCTCGGGCTGGTCTTCAGCCCGGTGCAGGTCACGCACCACCTCGGCGATCGAGATCAGATCGCCCGAGTTGATCTTTTGCTCGTACTCTTGGGCGCGGCGCGACCACATCGCCCGCTTCACCTTGGCCTTGCCCTTCAGGGTCTTCAGCGCCTGGTCCACCAGGTCGGGGCTGGACAGCGACCGCATACCGACCGAACTGGCCTTGGCCGTCGGCACCCGCAGGGTCATCTTGTCCTTTTCGAACGAGATCACGAACAGTTCCAGCTTCATGCCGGCCACTTCCTGCTCTTCGATCGAAACGATCTTGCCGACACCGTGGGCCGGATACACAACATAGTCGTTCGCACGGAACTCCAGGGCCTTGTTGGACTTCTTCGCCATTTTCTCTCCTGGTCAGTCAGTTGATAGCCGCAGACTTCTTCCGGGGTCCGCAGGGTCAAAAAAGACCGCCCCCGAACGCTTACGAGGGGCTGTCTGTGTGATCTCCTTGTCCTCTCCCGCAGTTTTCTTCGGCCTCTGCAGGCCGGCCACATGCAGGTTAGTGACATGTTTATAACAGATTTTGCGGCGATTCTCTAGATGTGCGGCCAGAAGCTGGGTCTGGGACCACAATTAGGTAGAAACGGCCAGTTTACTGTCCGGTGAAGCCACGCTTATCTGCGCCCACCGCCCGGTTCAGTCGCCCTCGCCAGGTTCCTCTGACAACAGCGGCAGTTTATCCGGCTTGCCGTCGAATTCCTCGGCCTCGGGCAATGGATCGCGCTTCGTTGTGATGTTTGGCCAAACCTCTGCCAATCGCTGGTTTAGCTTGATCCAATCCTCCAGCCCCGACTCCGTGTCGGGCCGGATAGCGTCTGCCGGACATTCCGGCTCGCAAACCCCGCAGTCGATGCATTCGTCCGGGTGAATGACCAGGAAGTTCTCGCCCTCATAGAAGCAGTCCACCGGGCACACTTCCACGCAGTCAGTGTACTTGCACTTAATGCAATTGTCGGTGACGACGTAGGTCATCTGAGGCTCCGGAACCCGCGCGATAGTCTTGTGATAAGACCGGGGCAGGCCTGCTTCAAGGGCCGCGGCGATGCAGCGCGTCGATGTCGCGGCGGGCTCGCTTTGTCGGGCGGCCGGAACCGGGCTCGCGAGCCGCAGGCTGAGCGGGGGCGACCCCGGTCTCCCCCTCCGTTTTCGGCGTCGGTGGGTCCAGATCGGTGTAAAGCGCTTGCGCCTCGGGCGCAGGACCCCGGCGGGTGCCAATGGCCTCGATTCGGATCACCCGCACACGCCGCCCAGCCATGAACGTCAGCACATCGCCCGGGCGCACCGCGTGGCTTGGCTTGTCCACTGGCTGGCCATTGACGCGAAGATTTGCCACCGCCTCCCCCGCCAGACTGCGGCTTTTGAAGAACCGCGCGTGCCAAAGCCATTTGTCAACGCGCAGCTTGTCTGAGGGGGCGTCCGCCAACGATCAGTCGCGCTTCAACTGCTGCAGCACGGCGAAGGGATTGTCGGGATCAACCTTGTCGCTTTTCTTGGGCGGACGGGCCTCCATGCGCCGGGGGCCATCGTCGCGCGGCTTGCCCTTGGGACCGCGGCTCTTGCCCTTGCCTTTGCCAAAGCTCTTTTTGCCATCCTGAGCGCCCTGATCGCGCCGACCCCCTTTGAAGTTCCCGCCCTTGCCTTGTCGGTGGCCCTGATCACGGTTTCGCTGACCCTGTCGGAAGACGTAGAACACTTCCTGCTCCGCGGCATCAGTCGACGTATCATCTGTCGCGGCCGCCTGAGCACCAGTTTCGATTGCATCAGCATCAGTTTCGCCGCTGTCGCTCTTGCCAGTTTCGGTATCTGTGGCGTCCGGCACGGGCGTCTCACCGTCGGCTACCACAGAACGTTCCTCCACGGCATCTTCGATCGCGGTCGCAGCCTCATCGCCACTCGCTTCAGCAACCGGCACTTTCGGAATTTCAGCCGACACCGATGCCTCAGCCTCGAGCGCCGCATCCGCGGCCGGGTGCCCAACGGCCGTGTCGGCCTCGATGGCCGGCTCGGCCGTCCCCTCTTCGCTTGGCGCGACCTCGGCAGGCGCGAAAACGCGCACGGGCTTGGCGCGCTCGCCCTTCTCGGCGCGGTAGCCCAGGCCCTGCATCAGATCGGCAAACTGTTCCAGCGTACAGCCGGTGATCGAGAGCATGTCCTGGCTGGCCTCAAAGCCCTGCCGCCCATCTTGTTGGCGCAGTAGATCCGCCAAACGCTCCAGCATATCGATCCGCAAGGCCCGCTGACCCGCTGCCCGGTAACCCGCCATCGGGTAGTAGTCCCCAGGCAAACCCTCATCGACCGGCACCGTCACAAGTCCCGGCGGCGGCGAGCCCGGGAAGTCCGCCAGATCCAAGCCCAGCGACCACAGTAACAACCGCATCCGCGTCGGCGCGGGCTTTAACAGTGCCGGCATGAAGATGAAGTGCTGGCCAAAGCGCACGCCATGCTTGCGCAGTAGTGCACGGTCAGTCTGTTCCAGGGATTTCACGTCCTGGGCGATCTGGCCGCGGGGCACGATCCCAAAGCCTTCGGCCACCGCGAACGCAACCCCGCGCGCCAGGCCCTTAGTTTCTTCATCGGCTTGCATCGCGATCAGCGGTTCGAACAGCGCCTGAATGCGCCGATGCAGCCAGTGACGCAAGCGACGCTCGACCTTCTCAGCCACCGCCGCCTCGGCCATGTCGTCGACAAAGCCCTTCACCCCGGGCTCCAGCGGCTTGTCGCCCTTGACGATGCGGCCCACCGCATCCTGGCCCCACATCAGACCGCCCTGTTCGGTGATGTCGATCTCGGTGTCCGGGCTCAGGTACAGCTTGTCGGCCCGCCGCCCGAACTCCGCCTGCAAAGCACTCAAGGATGCCGAGCGCAGCGTCTTCAACTCCTCAGAGGAAGCGGTCTCATCCACGGTGAAACGGAACCCGTCCAGCCGGCCGAGATAGTGGCCCTCGGCCGTTACCTCGCCCTTGTCGTTCACTTCGGCCACCAGCCGCTCCTTCTCTTTCAACCGGCGCAGCAGATGGCTTGTGCGCCGGTCGACAAATCTCTGTGTCAGGCGTGCGTGCAGCGCGTCCGACAAGCGGTCCTCGACAGCACGTGTCTCGGCCCGCCAATGCTCGGGGTCTTCCACCCAGCCCGACCGGTGGGCGGCATAGGTCCAGGTCCGAATAAACGCAAGCCTCTTCGACAGGACGTCGATATCGCCTTCGCTCCGGTCCAGACGCTGGATTTGCCCCGCCAGCCAGTCGGTGGGTATACAGCCGTCGCGCGACAGCAGAAAGCGGTAAATCCGGCCCAACAGCGCGGCGTGTTCCATGGGTGACACCTTGCGAAAGTCAGGCACCTGGCAGACATCCCACAGCAGGCGCACCCGGTCGCCCGAGGTCGTCATGTCCTGGATTTCGGTGTCGATCCACAGGGTGCGCAGCGCCACCTGATCCTCGGCCTCGCGCGCACGGCCCAGATCTTCGTGCGGGCTGGGCATCTCCAACGAGGCCATCAGGGCATCCACCGTGCCAAACTGCAGGTCGCGATTGCGCCACATCAGCCGTTTTAGCGGTTTGAAGCGGTGGTTCTCGATGGCGTCGACAACCTCCGGCTCCAGGGCGGAGGCTTCCGCTGTTACGCCAAAGGTGCCGTCCTTGGTGTAGCGCCCGGCACGCCCGGCGATCTGGGCCAATTCGTTGGGTTGCAGCTGGCGGTGGCGCCAGCCGTCAAACTTGGACGTGCCGGCAAAGGCCACATGGTCGACATCCATGTTCAGCCCCATGCCGATGGCATCGGTGGCCACCATGTAGTCGACATCGCCTTCCTGGTAGAGCGCCACCTGTGCGTTCCGCGTCCGGGGGCTGAGCGCGCCCATCACCACCGCCGCCCCGCCCCGCTGACGGCGGATCAACTCGGCGATGGCGTAGACCTGATCCACCGAAAAGGCGACTACCGCGGTGCGCGGCTTCAGACGGCTGAGTTTCTTCGGCCCCGTCCAACTCAGCGTCGAGAACCGCTCACGCGACGTAAAGCGCGCCTCGGGCACCAGGTTGGCGATGCGGGCGCGGACGGTGTCCGAGCCCAGGAACAGCGTCTCATACCGGCCGCGCGCATGCAGCAGCCGGTCGGTGAAGACATGGCCGCGGTCGGGATCGGCGCACAGCTGCACCTCGTCGATGGCCACGAAATCGGCCATGGTATGCAGCGGCATCGCCTCGACCGTGGCAACATGGTACTTGGCCCGCGGCGGCAGGATCTTCTCCTCACCGGTGATCAGGCTGACCACGCTGGGACCGCGGAGCGCCACGATCCGGTCGTAGATTTCGCGCGCCAGCAGCCGCAATGGCAGGCCAATGACACCGGTATCACGGGCCAGCATCCGCTCGATCGCATAGTGGGTTTTGCCGGTATTGGTCGGCCCCAGGATCGCAGTGATCGTGCTGTCGGCGTGGTCGTACATCGCCCGTCCCGGTTGGCTTGGAGTATTTGAATATGCGCTCGATGCCGCCCCGGCAACCGCCCTAGCGCGTGATTGGCCCAGTGATTGGCCCAGCGATCGGCCCCGTGCCCATCAGCGCAGGATCGGGGTGCCCTTGATGATTGCCCAAGGCTCCCTGTCGCCAGTTCGGGCGCCGCTACAGACGCTCGCCTTCGACTTCTTTTTCCAGCTTTTGGATGCCTTGCTGCGCACCCGGCAGATTGGGGTGCAGCTTGTGGGCACGGCGATACGCTTCCAGCGCGCCCTCACTGTCGCCCACCCGATCCAGGATCACGCCCAGCCCCGATAGGGCGCCGAAATGGCGCGGCTCGCGCAGCAGCGTCTCGGCGATATCCTCCAACGAGGCGCCATAGTCGCCCTGCAGAAAGTAGACGGTCGCCCGCTTGTTCCAGCCCTCGGCGAATTCGGGGGCCAAGCGCACCAGATCGTCGAGATGCAAATGCGCTGTCTCAAAATCCTCGATCCGCATGGCGCGATCCGCCCGGCGGGCCAACAGATCCATCGACGGAGAACCCGACTGGTTCCAAATCGCATTGATCTCTGTCTGCACGCTTTCCCAATCCGACGCATCGGGATTGGAAAGCCGAACGAACAGGGCGTCCAGCATTTCGGCGCGGGCGGCTTCCACGCTGAGGGGCGCATCCTGTGCAACGGGCGCAGGGGGCGCGGGCTGCGAACTGGCGGGTGCCTCCTCCACCTCGGCAGAGGGTTCGGACGGCTCGGGCTCCTGCGCTGCCAAAGGGCCAGCCAGAAGTGACGCAACGACAACGGCAATGAACAGGCGATCGGTCATTGCCGAAAGATAGGGCGCTGGGCTAGCCCTGCAAAGACGACATTTCACCGAAGAGGGCGCGATGAGCGAAAGTGTGAACAAGGCAGCGTCAAGGCTGTCAGAAAAACTGGGGGATGCCAGCTTTGACGGCACCATCAAGTTCGAGATCGAGGACGAGGGCGTGATCCGCATCGTCGACGGTGCCGTCACCACCGAGGACGGCGATGCCGACTGCACGATCAGCGCCTCGCTGGACACTTTCCAGGACATGTTCGACGGCGAGTTGGACCCGACCGCGGCCTTCATGACCGGCAAGATCAAGATCGACGGCGACATGAGCGTGGCGATGAAACTGGGGTCGCTGCTGGCGTGAGTTCCGGCCCGCCCCCTTTTCACGGTGCCCTACCGGGCGGCCGGTCAGCCGACCTTACCTGGTGGTTCCGCGCGGGCGACGGCATCCGGCTGCGCGGTGGGGTCTGGCATGCCCCACAGCCGCGGGGGCATGTGATTTTCTTCCAGGGTCGGACGGAGTTTCTGGAAAAGCTGACCCTGCCGATTGCTGCCTTGGTCAAGCGCGGCTTTTCAGTGGCGGCGCTGGATTGGCGGGGCCAGGGGTTATCCGACCGGTTGGCCTCCCCGGCGGCAAAGGGACACGTCCCCGATTTCTCGCACTACCAGCGCGACCTGGAGGCGTTTTTGGACCAGCCGCAGGTGGCCAGCCTAACCGGTCCCCGGCTGGTTATGGCGCACTCGATGGGTGGGTTGATCGCCGTAGCAGCCCTGGCCCGGCCCTTTGGACAAACGGTTCAAGGGGCGATGTTGAGCGCGCCCTTGCTGGGGCTGAAGCTGAGCGCGCCGACCAGGACGGCTCTTTGGGTGGTCACCCGCCTGGCAAGGATTTTGGGCCTTAAGGACCGCTGGCCGCCATCTTCGGGGGCATCGAAGCCCTACGTACTGACCAATCCTTCCGACAACATTCTGACTGGCAACGACAAGGTTTGGCGGTGGCTCAAACAGACGGCCGAGGATCACCCCGAATTGACGTTGGCGATGCCGACAATCGGCTGGCTGGATGCAGCCTTGCAGGAGACAGCCCGTGTCGCCACGCTGCCGGCGCCGCCCTGCCCTGCCTGCTGTCTGCTGGGCAGCGACGAGGACCTCGTCGATCCCGACGCTATCCGCGCCTGGACCGCTCAGCACGCCCAAACTCTGATTGAGGTGCCGGATGGCAGGCACGAAGTACTGGTGGAAACCGACGCAGCCCGTGCCGTCGCCTGGGCGGGGTTGGACCAGTTCCTGGATCGTCTGCAATTGCCCGAGTCAGCCCGCTATTAGATCCATGGCTTCGGCGTGGAGTTCGGCGCTTCCCGCGGCGATCACAGGCCCGCCCCACCGGCAATCACCACCTTCCCAGTCGGTGACGACACCGCCTGCAGCCTGGATCAGCGGAATGTGGGCGGCGATATCGTAGGCTTGCAGACCAGTCTCAACCACCAAGTCGATCACGCCCAGCGCGACCAGACCATAGGCATAGCAGTCGGTGCCAAAGCGTGTCAGCTTCGCTGCATCGCGCAGACGCAGGAACCGCGCGTGGTCGTCCCCTTCGAATAGGTAGGGATCTGTGGTGAAGAACGTCGCCTGGTCCATGCCGACGCCCTGGCGGGTGCCAATGGCCTGCGTCTCGCCCGCACGGGTCAACGTGGCCTTGGTGAAGTCGTCGCCCAACACGCCCATGAACCGCTCGCCCGTGAACGGTTGGTCGATGACGCCGATCCGGCCCCGCGTCCCATCGTCCAATGCGATCAGCGTCCCCCAAACGGGCAGGCCGGAGATGTAGGCTCGGGTGCCGTCGATCGGATCCAGCACCCAGGTCAGACCGCTAGTGCCGTGGGTTCGCGCCTGTTCCTCGCCGAAAATGCCGTCATCCGGGCGCTCAGCGGCCAATATCGAACGCATAGCGGACTCCGACGCCCGATCGGCTTCCGTGACCGGATCAAAACCCGGGCCCTGGTCTTTGTCATCGGCGGTGAGGTTGGATTTGCGAAACCGCGGCAGCGTCTCACGGGCGGCGGCATCTGCAAGACGCCCAGCCAATTCGGCCAGTTCTTCAACAGTAACGTTGGGATCGTGTTGCAAGGCGGCCTCCGGACGCAAGGGGTTCTCCCTCTTGCGCCCGGCCCCCCTCGGCGTCAACCGTGGTGGATCGCGTCCACCACGCGCCTCGTCATTTAGGCCGCGTTACTCAGGCCGCGTCGCTCAGCACGCGCGCCAGATCAAACAGGCGACGACGCTGCGTTTCCGGGATCGCGTAATAAGCGCGTACCAATTCCAACGCTTCCTTGTCCGTCATGATGTCGCCGTTAGGCACTGCACCGTCTTCCAGATCGTTTTCCAGGCCCTTGAAGAAGAAAGAGACCGGCACGTCCAAAGCCGACGCAATGTCCCAAAGCCGAGAAGCCGAGATCCGGTTGGTGCCGGTTTCGTACTTCTGGATCTGCTGGAACTTGATGCCGACTTTGTTCCCCAGCTGCTGCTGCGTCATGCCGATCATCCAGCGGCGCTGACGCACGCGCTGTCCGACGTGCACGTCCACGGGATGTTTCATTTGAGCCCTCCGATTGCACAACTCATTTACACACGTCTAAGGTTACGCAAGGAACGGGCCAGTTCGGCGAAATGAGAAAAGAATTTTAGAAGAAATTCGAATTTGTCCCTGAAAACCCAGAGTTGCATGCGCAGTCTCGGCTTACGACTTACGGAAGATACGACCCATATTGAGACATGTTTCAAAATCGCACTGTGGTTGTTGCAAAATGCGAATTTCAACTAGGGCGCGTAATTCGCATTTTGCAATGAAATTCGCGATATGCCTGCGTCAGGCAGACTTTGCGCGCGCTTGCCGTTTGCGCTCGTGCGGGTCGAGGAACCGCTTGCGCAGGCGGATGACCTTGGGCGTGACCTCGACCAACTCGTCATCGTCGATGTAGGCAATGGCCTGCTCCAGCGTCAGGCGAGACGGCGGCGTCAGCTTAACCGCGTCATCCTTGCCGGCAGCGCGGATGTTAGTCAGTTGCTTACCCTTTAGCGGGTTCACCTCCAGATCGTTGTCACGGCTGTGTTCGCCGATGACCATACCCTCGTAGACAGCTTCCTGCCCGCCGATGAACACGCGTCCGCGATCTTCCAGATTGAACAGCGCATAGGGCACCGACTGCCCCGTCTCCATGGAGATCAGCACCCCGGCACGACGACCAGGAATCGGCCCCTTATAGGCAGCCCAACCGTGGAAGACCCGGTTCAGCACGCCGGTGCCGCGGGTGTCGGTCAGAAACTCGCCATGGTAACCGATGAGCCCGCGGCTCGGCACATGCGCCACAATGCGCGTCTTGCCGACCCCGGCCGACTTCATTTCAACCATTTCACCGCGGCGCGGGCCGGTAACCTTCTCGATCACGGCGCCCGAATAATCGTCATCGACGTCGATGGTCACCTCTTCGACAGGCTCAAGGCGCTGGCCGCCCTCGCTGCGCATCAGGACCTGCGGACGCGAGATCGACAACTCGAATCCTTCACGCCGCATGTTCTCGATCAGCACGCCCATCTGTAGCTCGCCCCGGCCCGCAACCTCGAACGCCTCGCCGCCCGGGGTATCCGTGACCCGGATGGCGACGTTCGACTCCGCCTCTTTCAGAAGGCGGTTGCGAATGACCCGTGACTGCACTTTGTCGCCGTCGCGCCCGGCTAAGGGGCTGTCATTGATGCCGAAGGTCACCGTGATGGTCGGCGGATCGATAGGTTGGGCTGGGATCGCCTCGCCCACGGACAGATCGCACAGCGTGTCCGCCACCGTGGGCTTGCTCATGCCAGCCAGCGCGATGATGTCGCCTGCCTCGGCACTGTCGACCGGCTGGCGTGCCAGACCGCGGAAGGCCAGGATCTTGGTCACCCGAAAACGCTCGATCTCGCTGCCGTCACGGGACAGGGCCTTGATCGTCGTGCCGGACTTGATGGTGCCCGCCTCGACCCGACCTGTCAGGATGCGGCCCAAGAAATTGTCAGCCTCCAGCGTGGTGGCGAGCATGCGGAACGGCGCATCCTTGTTGGCCGCCTGCGCAGGCTGAGGAACGTGGCGCACGATCAGCTCAAACAGAGGATCAAGGTTCGCCCGCGGGCCATCCAGCTCCACGTCTGCCCAGCCGTCCCGGCCGGACGCATAAAGCGCCGGGAAATCCAACTGGTCTTCGTCGGCGCCAAGGTTCGCGAACAGGTCGAACACCTCGTCCAGCGCGCGGTCGGGTTCGGCATCGGGCTTGTCCACCTTGTTCAGCACAACGATTGGGCGCAGGCCCAAGGCCAGCGCCTTTGAAGTGACGAACTTCGTCTGGGGCATCGGCCCTTCAGCGGCATCGACCAGCAGGACGACGCCGTCAACCATGCTTAGGATCCGCTCAACCTCGCCGCCGAAATCGGCGTGGCCTGGGGTGTCCACGATGTTGACGCGGGTGCCCTGCCATTCGACGGACGTGCACTTGGCCAGGATCGTGATGCCGCGCTCACGCTCCAGATCGTTCGAGTCCATGGCGCGCTCGTTAACCGCCTGGCCCTCGCGGAAAACGCCAGACTGTTTCAGCAGTTCGTCGACCAACGTTGTTTTGCCGTGGTCGACATGCGCAATGATGGCAATGTTTCTCAAGTCCATGGAACGCTCCAAACTCGGTCGCGCGCCGTCTAGCACGCGGATCGTGACGCAGATGTGTCAATTGGCAGCCACATCAATGATGCGGCCGGCTTTAAGACCCTTTAAGCTACGCCCCTGGGCGGCTGCTTGGGTCGTTGGGTCAACAGGTGGCGCCTACTCAGCGGCCATTGCGGTGCGTCCATAGGCCCGCCGGACCATGTCTGCAAGCACTTCGATAGGCTCACCTGTTGCAGACCGCGCCTTATACATGTTGATGCAGGACGATGGCAGCTCTGGCAGGGCGCCGCCGTGAGGGATAGGCTCCAGCAATGGCGAGACCCCGGTCTCCAATACAGCATTGATCGCCAGATCGGCAGAAACGGTGGCCTCAACCGTGCGGGTCGAGCCGGTGTCGACCGCCATTTCCCAGGGGATGCCGCTGCGGTCCAGTGCCTCCAACGCCCAGGGGCGGAACAGGCACTTTCGTTCGAACGCCAGGCGCAGCGGCCGCGACCGCCAAGCGGTGCCGCCACGCGCACCCACCCAGATCAGCGGCTGAACGCCCAGGCATTCGGCCGCGGCTGGGGTCTCGTTTTCGGTTGTCAGCGCAAGGTCGACATCGCCCGAGGCCAACAGGTCCAGAAGTTTCAGCGTGTAGGACGAGATCAACTTCACCCTGACGCGCGGATACTCACGGTCCAGCCAACGCAGAATCATCGGCACGTGCGGATAGACGATGTCATGGGGGACGCCCAGGCGGATCTCACCCTCGTAGGCGGTGTCCGTCATCCGGGCCCAAACCTCGTCATTCAACGCCAAAAGACGGCGTCCATACGCCAGCAACTGCTCGCCGTGCGCTGTCGGCTCAACGCTGCGCCCGCTGCGGTCCAATAGCGGCTGGCCCAACGATTCCTCCAGACGTTTCAACTGCATCGACACAGCGGATTGGGTCAGATGCAACTGGTGGGCTGCCTTAGTGACACCACCGGCTTCCAGCACGGTGACGAAGCTGCGCAAAGCGGTCAGGTCCAGGTTACGGGGCATTGTTCAACCTTTGTGATGGATCCATGCACGAACATTCATTTCCCTTATGCCATCGAAGCCCGCATATATCAACACATCGAATGTGAAATCGATGTGCATCAGCATTAATGATGGAGAGTGCCATGAAAACGATGACCGCATACCTGTCCGCCCCAACCCTGGCGCAGCTGTTCGGCGCCGTGTCGCTCAAGCGCCTCTGGACAGCACTATCGGTACAGCGCGAGCGTCAGCGACTGAGCGATCTTGACGACCGCACGCTGGAGGATATCGGCCTGACACGCGCCGACGTGGATATCGAGGCGATGCGTGGCTTCTGGGACATCCCTGCCGGCAGGTAGGTCACTAGCTACCGATAGAGAGATGGGCGCTGGGCGAGAGAGGATACTCGGCCAGCGCTTCGTATATCGGCGCCTCAGATCTGAGGTGGGATTCGTACAGCGCGAACGAAAAAGACCAGAACGAAGCCTTCGCCAAACCCATCCGCTTTGCCATGAAAGACTGCAAGTCCGCCGCCTCGGACGGCGTGGCGCCAGTGCCAAACCGCGCCAGCGTCACGTGCGGCACGAATCTCTGAGACGATAGCTCTACCCCTGCACTGCGCGCCGCCTGGCGCACTTTTTTGCGCAGAGACGCCAGTTCAGGCGCTAGCACAACCTTGGCAAACAGCGCCCGGGGCCGCTCCTCTCCGAAGACGCCCAGCCCCTCGATCTTCAGGTCCAGGCCGGACTGCCGAATACCATCCAGCGCACTGTGCACATCCTCGATCAACGGCTCTGGGTGTTTGCCCAGAAAAGCCAGCGTGATGTGAAAGTTCTCGGGCGGAACCGGTCTCCCGCAAGGCAACCCGGCCTGCAATGCCGTCAGCACCGACGTCACCTCATCGGGGACCGGGATCGCAACGAAGGCCCGGATCATGGCGTCGCGCGGTCCAACAAATCGAGGACCTTGGGGCCGATACCCCGAACAATTGCGGCGACACCGTCGGCATTCGGATGGATGCCATCGGGCTGCATCATCCCGGCACCATCGATCTCGGCGAGGAAATTGGCGTAAAGCACTGCGTCGTACTTTGCCGCCAACTCGACATACATCCCGTCGAACGCGGCCTTGTAATCGGCACCGTAATTGAGCGGCGCCTCGATCCCCGTCAGCAGCGCGGGCATCCCCAGGTTCCCCAATTCTTGCAGCATGGCCGCAAGGTTGGCCCTGCTCACGGCCGGATCGATCCCGCGCAGCATGTCATTGCCACCCAGCTCGACAATCACGGCATCTGCGCCATCCGCCAGCGCCCAGCCCAGTCGAGCGCGCCCGCCCTCTGTCGTGTCGCCGGACACGCCCATATTGACGACCTGTACGTCACGGCCCTGACCCTTCAACCAGGCCTCCAGTTGCGGCACGAAACCGTCCTGGGGTGCTAGACCGTAGCCATGGGTCAGACTGTCGCCAATCGCCACCAGCCGCAGCGTATCGGCAAATGCTGCTGCCGGCAGCAGCAGGGCCAAAACCAGCGCCTTGCACAGCAGGATCGGGGCCACATATTTGGCCACAGACTGGGTGAGCACGCGGCAGGCAGACAACAGGAACATCATGGGCGAGGCGCTGATCGAGTTAAAGGATATGGGCCTCACCCTGCCAAGCTCTGCCGGCAATGTCGAGATCCTGAAGGGCATCGACCTGGTGGTCGAAGCAGGCGAGCGTCTGGCGATCACGGGACCATCGGGTTCAGGAAAGTCGTCGCTGCTGATGGTGACCGCGGGGCTGGAGCGCGCGACCGCGGGGCAAGTGACGGTGCTGGGTCAAGACATGACCGCCGCTAATGAGGACAGCCTGGCGCGTCTGCGCCGCGCGCGACTTGGCGTGGTTTTTCAGGCCTTTCATCTGATCCCGACCATGACCGCCGCCGAAAATGTCCGCGTGCCGCTGGAGATTGCCGGGGCCGACGGCGCCGAGGAAACCGCCAGTGAGATGCTGGAGTCAGTCGGGCTTGGCCGACGCGCCGATCACTATCCGGCGCAGTTGTCCGGCGGCGAGCAACAGCGCGTCGCATTAGCGCGCGCCCTGGCGCCCTCTCCCGCGCTGCTCCTGGCGGACGAGCCCACGGGCAACCTGGACGGGCGAACGGGCGAAGCGGTCAGCGACCTGTTGTTCGAACTGGCCGAAAACAACGGCGTCACATTGGTGCTGGTCACACATTCAGACGCCCTGGCAGATCGATGCGCGCGGACCGTCAGGCTGGACGACGGCCGGATCGCGGCGTGAAAGGCAGCAGCGTGCGGGATACCAACCTTGCCTTTTCCTGGACTGTCGCGCTGCGCGAACTGCGCGGTGGCTTGGCGGGCTTCAGGGTGTTTCTCGCCTGCCTGATCCTCGGCGTTGCAGGCATCGCGGCCGTTGGTTCCGTGACCGCCGCGATTGACCGAGGCTTGGCCTCCGAAGGCCGTACGATCCTGGGCGGCGACGCCTCTGTCGAATTCACCTATCGCTTCGCGACGGACGAAGAACGCGCGTGGCTCGCCGCTGCAGGCAACATCGCAGAGATCGTCGAGATGCGGTCGCTGCTGCGCATCGGGCAGGGCCGCGCCCTGGTCGAAGTCAAGGGCGTCGACGGCGCGTATCCATTGTACGGATCTGCCACACTTGCGGTCGGCCACGACGTGTCCACCGTGCTTGGCGCAACAGCGGGCACCCCGGGTCTGGTCGCCGAGCGCGTGCTAGCGGAACGCTTTGACCTGGTGCAGGGGGATCAGGTCACGTTGGGCGCTGGCACCTTCACCTTTCTGGGCGTCCTGGCCGATGAACCGGATCGCGCTTCGGGCGGGTTTGCCATGGGTCCGCGCGTGATGGTGTCGATCGACGGGCTCCGCGACGCCGGACTGCTACAACCAGGCGTCGTCTACGAATCCAGCGCCCGCCTGCGATTGCCGTCGGACGCTGACCTGGACCAGTTGGAGCGAGCCTTCGAGGACGCCTTCCCACTTGCCGGCGCACGGTGGAGCGATCGCCGCAACGCAGCGCCAGGGATCAGCCGGTTCGTTGACCGACTGTCTGCCTTTTTAACCATTGTTGGCATCGCCGCCCTGGCCGTCGGTGGCGTCGGAATTGGCGCGGCGGTACGCGGGTATTTGACCCGAAAGGTGCCGGCGATCGCAGCGCTGCGCACATTGGGGGCCACGGCTGGCACCGTCTTCGCCGCTTATCTGATGCAGATCGGCCTGATCGCGCTGGCAGGCGTGCTGATCGGCGTTGCGCTGGGCGGCGGTCTGGTGGCAGGTCTCGGCCCAATTTTCGCTGCAAACTTGGCGATCCCTGCAAAGTTTGGGCTCTACGCGGCGCCATTGGCCCAGGCGGGCTTGTTCGGATTGCTTGCCGCCGCGTTGTTTACACTGTGGCCGCTGGCATGGCTGCTGCAGGTCCGGCCGGCGGAACTGTTTCGCCGCGAAAGCGAGATGCCCCACCGCGCACCGCACCTGGGTGTCGTTCTTGCGCTTGTTCTGCTGACCGCCGCGCTGGCAGGCGCGATCATCGGTCTGTCCGCCACGCCCAAACTGGCTTCTTGGTGTCTGGGCGGCATCGCGGTGGCCTTTATCATGCTGAGAAGCCTGGGATGGGCCGCGGCGAAGTTGGCACGTGCCGCCTCCCATGGCCCCATTGCCCGCCGACGCCCCGGTCTGCGCCTGGCCTTGGGCGCAATCGGGGCACCGCAAGCCGGTACGCCTGGGGTCGTGCTGGCCCTGGGGCTGGGTTTAGGCGTCTTGGCCTCGATCGCGCAGATCGACGCCAATATGCAAGGGCTGCTGCGCGACCAGTTGCCCAAAGATGCCCCTGCCTTCTTCTTCGTCGACATCCAATCGGCACAACTGGAAGACTTCCGCGAGCAGGTCATGGCACAGGAAGGCAGCGAGCGCCTGTCGACGGCGCCAATGCTGCGCGGCGTGATCACCGGTCTGAACGGCGTACCCGCAGGGGAGGCCAAAATAGACGCCGCGGCCAACTGGATCCTAAGGGGTGACCGGGGGGTCACCTATTCTGCCACGCCACCCGAGGGTACCGTGCTAATGGAAGGCGACTGGTGGGCAAACGACTACGCCGGCCCGCCCTTGGTCAGCTTCGCGGAAGAGGAGGGTCGCGAACTGGGCCTGTCCATCGGCAGTACCGTTACTGTTAACATCCTGGGCCGCGCAATCACGGCCGAGGTGGCCAGCTTCCGCAAGGTCGAATGGCGCGGCATGGGCATCAACTTCTTGATGGTGCTCTCGCCGGGCGCCCTGGCCGGCGCCCCGCACACCCACATCGCTACGCTATACGCCGATCGCCAAGCCGAAGCCCCCATCCTGCGCGAACTGGGGCAAACTATGCCGAACGTCACCCCGGTGCTCGTGCGTGACCAGATTGACCGTGTCTCGGACGGCCTGGGGAAACTTGGTGCTGCCACCCGCTGGGGCGCGTTGGCCGTGTTGCTGACTGGCTTGGCGGTATTGATCGGCGCCGCAGCGGCCGGCGAGGAACGCAGACGCGCCGAGGCTGCTATCCTGAAGGTCCTGGGTGCCTCGCGCGCGGCCATCCTCGGATCATTTGCGCTTAGAGCCGCATTGACGGGCTTTCTGGCGGGCGCTGTGGCACTGCTTTGGGGTACCGCCGCCGCCTTCGGGGTGATCGTTTTTGTCTTCGATACCAGTTTCATTCTGCCTGTTTTGGCAACTCTGGCGATTCTTGGCGGGGGTATCGTTTTGAGCCTTTCAGCAGGCCTTCTGTTCGCCCTGCGTCCGCTCAATGGAAAACCTGCCCAAGTACTGAGGATTGCGGCCGGTTGATCCCGAATTGCCTTGAACTCCGCAGGGCGCCACCCGATATTCAAGGCACACGCGCCGTACCGCGGCGCAGGGCTGACTTATTCACTGAGGGTGACTGATGGCACAGAGAGAGTACATGCAAAGCCGGCCGATTACGCGGACGGCAGAAATCGACGCGGGCCTCCGCGCGTATATGAACAAGGTCTACGCGCTGATGTCCGGCGCCATGATCATCACGGGCCTCGTGGCCTACATCGTCGGCATGGACTACAAGGCAGCGATCAACGGTCAGGAAACCACGCTGCTGTCCTATGGCATGCTTCAGGCAATGATGACCTCGCCTATCGTGTACGTCATCATGTTTGCCCCGCTGGCATTCGTGTTCGGTTTCAGCGCGATGATCAACCGGATGTCCGCATCGACAGCCCAAATGGTGTTTTGGGCATTCGGCGCGGTGATGGGTTTGTCCATCGCTTGGATCTTCGCGGTGTTCACCGCAATCTCGATCGCGCAGACGTTCTTTGCGACTGCCGCAGCGTTCGGGGCGATGTCGCTCTATGGGTACACCACCCAAAAGAACCTCAGCGGCCTGGGCACCTTCCTGTTCATGGGCGTGATAGGCCTGATCATCGCGTCGGTTCTCAACTTGTTCATCGGCTCGGACGTGCTGACCATGGCAATCTCTGCCATTGGTGTGCTGATCTTCGCCGGTCTGACGGCCTACGACACGCAGCGCATCAAGAATGAGTATCTGACCATGCGCTCGGTTCCGGGCGGTGAAGAGTACCTGGAGAAGGGTGCAGTGATGGGGGCACTGGGTCTCTACATCAACTTCATCAACATGTTCATGTTCTTGCTGCAGTTCCTCGGTAATCGCGAATAACCGACGCATCAGCTTATGTTGAAACGCCCCTGGGTTCGCTCAGGGGCGTTTTTCTTTGGGCTCAAGTGCGAACCGGGCGCCGTGCGCGGGTGGGTGGGTTAGCGCGAACCGCGCGCCGCTAAGATGGTTCAGGGGAGCGCGCGGCGCCCCCTGTCAAATGTCAAAACTTGCAATCACCGGTGCGTGGTCCGATGGCTTTTCGGCCCCTCTCCACGGCTTAAGGATCTGGGTTGAACCCGCAACAAGGGCGTCGCCACCGCGCACCCAGATGTGGTCCAGCCGACGCCCTTTGTCCGCTGATGCCCAATCGGGCGAACGATACGACCACCAAGTGTAGACCTTCTCAGGAACCGGAATGTCCATGCGTGTCGTGTCCTGCCATCCACCCGCGGCAATCAACGCCATCATCGCGTCCGTTTCAACCGGCGTGTGGCTGACCACCTTCAGTAGTTGCTTGTGGGACCAGACATCATCCTCAAGGGGTGCAATGTTCAAGTCGCCGACAACGATATGTAAGCCGTCCAGACCCTTGGACCACTCGGTCATCTCTGCGACGAAGTTCAGCTTGTGATCAAATTTGGGGTTCTTTTCCCTGTCCGGTACGTCCCCGCCTGCCGGCACATAGAAATTGTGAAGCACGGCCTTGCCAATCCGAACCGCGCAATGGCGGGCGTCTTCCTTGCCACACCAATTGATGGCCTCAACTTCTTCTGCAGCGACCCGGGCAAAAATGGCCGCGCCGTTGTAGCCTTTGAACCCGCGCGCCGTGATCAACCGATAACCCAACGCCTCGAAAGGCGCCGTTGGGATTTTCTCCACCGGGGACTTGGTCTCCTGCAGGCACAAAACGTCGGGGCGCGCTTCAGTCAAAAACTGCTCTACCAGCCCGGCGCGCAATCTCACCGAATTGATATTCCAGGTGGCAATGCTCACCGGCATGATGCGTCTCCCGTCCCAATGCTGAGCGCTTAGCCCGCTGGGCTGACAGACACCAGGGGAACAACAGCGTAAACGCAAAAAAGTAGCGCCCGGTGTGGGGATCCACCGGGCGCTGCCCTATAAGGGCGTTGTCGGACGGACGAGGGGGAGCCGTCCGATGGGCAGCGGTGTTTTGGGGGAGCCGCTACCATGATGGTGAATTGGTGTTCACCATCCCCAAGTTCAAGACCGAAACCCTATACAGACAGCCGATATCCACCGGTTTCGGTCACAACAATGCGAGCGTGCGCGGGATCGGGCTCGATCTTCTGGCGCAACCGGTAGATGTGCGTTTCCAAGGTGTGGGTCGTGACCCCGGCATTGTAGCCCCATACCTCGCGCAGCAGTGTCTCACGCTCGACTGTGCGACCGCCTGCGCGGTACAGGAACTTCAGAATGTTGGTCTCTTTCTCGGTCAGGCGGACCTTCTTTTCGTTGGGGTCGACCAAGATCTTTGCGCCCGGGCGGAAGCTGTATGGTCCGATCGCGAAGACCGCGTCCTCGGATTGCTCATGCTGGCGCAGTTGCGCGCGAATGCGGGCCAACAGAACCGGGAACTTGAACGGCTTCGTCACATAGTCGTTTGCGCCCGCGTCCAGGCCCAAAATCGTGTCGGCGTCTGAATCTTGACCGGTCAACATCAGGATCGGGCACTTGACGCCTGACTTGCGCATGATCCGGCAAACCTCGCGCCCGTCCATGTCCGGTAGGCCCACATCCAGGATCACCAGGTCGTGCATCTCGCCTTTGGCGCGCTCGACGCCGGAACCGCCGGTCTCGGCTTCGTAGACGTCGAAATCGTCGATCATCATCAGCTGCTCGGCCAGCGCCTCACGCAGATCGCTGTCATCATCCACCAGCAGAATCCGTTTCGCGACACTCATCAGTAAACCCTTTTCAAGCCCATGCGTTATCTCGCTGAATAGATGGGCTCACGTCCACGCGAGCGGAACGAGTTTGTCACGTGCTCACCCATCTGTGACGAAACCCCCGCGTCATGTTACCGAAACAGGCGAAATTGTCTGGATTTGTTACTATGTTGGTGGTCGACGACCGACGGGAGAGCCGATGTCTTTGGATCTGAGCGCTGAAGAGCTGGTTGCACGCGCACGTGCCGATCTGCGCATTGGTGCGCCCGTCGGTCTGGTATCCGCAACTGGCGCTGCGCTGGTGATCTCGGCCGAAACGGTCACGGCACGCCGCCTGGCGGATCTGCGCGAGGTGAGCGGTGCACTGGATCTGGCGGTCTCACATCGCCGTGCCGAGACCTTGAAGGCGCGTGCCTACGATAGCGATCTTGCCCGGATCGAGGTGCCGGCAGACGCGGACGTTACCTGGATACGCGCAACGGCTGACCCATCCCTCGATCTCGCCCATCCCATGCGCGGTCCGTACCGCACGCGCCGGGACGGCGCCGCAGACCTGCACCGGCTGGGCATCGTTCTGGCCAAACAGGCGCGCCTTCTGCCTGCCGTGCTGGTGCTGCCCTGGACCCAGGAGGATCTTCAGCGTGTTGCCCAAAGCGCGCACATCACTGTGCTGGACGAGTTCCTGGTCCAGCGGGCCGCAGTTGCAGCCGTGGATATGGAAAAGGTCTCGGGCGCACGGGTGCCGACCCGCTTTGCCAAGGCGGGTAAAGTCCATGTCTTCCGCCCGGCGGACGGCGCCGAAGAACACTATGCGGTCGAGGTCGGTCAGCCTGACCGCAAGAAACCCGTGCTGTCACGGCTGCATTCGGCCTGCTTCACTGGCGATGTCATCGGATCGCTAAAGTGCGATTGCGGGCCGCAGCTTGCGGCCGCGATGACCCAGATCGCCGAAGAGGGCGCAGGCGTACTTCTCTACATGAACCAGGAGGGGCGCGGCATCGGCCTTGCCAACAAAATGCGCGCCTATGCTCTGCAGGACCAAGGTTGGGACACGGTCGAGGCGAACCATCGGTTGGGCTTTGAGGATGACGAGCGGGACTTTCGGCTGGGTGCAGAAATCCTCAAAGAGTTGGGCTTCTCCTCAGTGCGACTGATGACAAATAATCCCGGTAAGCTCGCAATGATGGAAGCCTGCGGGGTCAGCGTTGCGGAACGGGTGCCGCTGCGGGTCGGCGAAACCGCAGAAAACGAAGCCTACTTGGCCACCAAAGCATCGAAGAGCGGCCACCTTCTGTGACGCCGCGCCCGCACGACCTTGTCGTCGGACCCTGGGGCGCGCGATTTTTGGGGCGCCGCTTCCCCTGTTCAATCGGGCGTGGTGGCGCTCGGTTCGTTAAGCGAGAGGGTGATCTGGCAACGCCCATCGGTCGTTGGGCTCTACGGGGACTATACTGGCGGGCGGATCGTGCCGCGCAGCCGCTTACCGGCATGTCCAGTTCGCCACTGGGTCCTCAGCAAGGGTGGGCCGAAGACCCCGTAGATCCCGCCTACAACCGCGCAATTTGTCATCCGCATCCCTTTCCCGCGGACCGGATGTTCCGCGGGGATCCGCTGTACGACATCTGCGTGTTCACAGACCACAACGCGGCGTGCGTCCCTGGCGCCGGCAGCGCGATTTTCGTGCACCTTTGGCGCCGCCCGCGCTGGCCTACAGCGGGGTGCGTCGCTTTACGGCGCGTTGATCTGGAATGGATACTGGAGCGGTGGGACCCACGCGGACGACTGATCGTGCGCCCGTGTGGGGGTCTTTTCTAGGGACCGATCAAGGCGCGATCAGGCCTCCAGAACTTCATCGTCTTCTGCTGCACCCGGCGGCATGTCAAAGTCCAAGCCATGCGCGGCGCGGATCTTATCTTCGATCGAGAATGCCACATCCGGATTTTCGGCCAGGAAAGTCTTCGCGTTCTCGCGCCCCTGTCCGATCCGCTCGTCGCCATAACTGAACCACGATCCCGACTTCTCCACGACCCCGGCTTTCACGCCCAGATCGATCAGCTCGCCCATCTTCGAGATCCCGGCACCGTACATGATGTCGAATTCGACCTGCTTGAAGGGCGGGGCAACCTTGTTCTTGACGACCTTCACGCGGGTGGTGTTGCCCACGACCTCGTCGCGATCCTTGATCGCGCCAATCCGGCGAATGTCCAGGCGCACCGATGAATAGAACTTCAGCGCGTTGCCGCCCGTGGTCGTCTCGGGGCTGCCGAACATCACGCCGATCTTCATGCGGATCTGGTTGATGAAGATGACCATGCATTTCGAGCGGCTGATCGAGCCTGTTAGCTTGCGCATCGCCTGGCTCATCAGCCGCGCCTGTAGACCGACCTGAGCGTCACCCATGTCGCCTTCCAGCTCGGCGCGCGGCGTCAGGGCGGCGACCGAGTCGACAACGACCATGCTAACCGCGCCCGATCGCACCAGCGTATCCGTAATTTCCAATGCTTGTTCGCCCGCGTCCGGCTGGCTGATCAGCAGTTCGTCGACATCGACCCCCAGCTTGGCGGCATAAACCGGGTCCAGCGCATGTTCGGCATCGACAAAGGCACAGATGCCGCCCTTCTTCTGTTCCTCGGCAACGGTGTGCAGCGCCAGGGTGGTCTTGCCCGATGATTCTGGGCCATAGATTTCGACAATTCGGCCCTTCGGCAGGCCACCTATTCCCAAAGCGATGTCCAAGCCCAGCGACCCCGTCGACGTCGCCTCGATGTCCAGCCCAGTCTGCTGGCCCAGCTTCATGATCGAGCCCTTGCCGAAATTCCGTTCGATCTGCGCAAGCGCGGAGTCGAGTGCCTTTTGCTTGTCCATGTTTCGCCTTTCAGCCAGCTTCAAGAGGTTGTCGGTCATTCAGCTTGCTCCTTATTGTCATCCCCTTGGGACGCATTCAAGCGCCCACCTGTTCTTGAGATGTTCGCATGAAGATTGGCACAAATAAAGAACAAACTCGAACTATACACGTGTGAGTTGAAAACCATCGCGGTTTACGAAGGGTTAAGCGCGACCCTACAATTTTCACGTGTTCGGCGAAATCGGAGAACAGCATGCTGGTGTCGATCAAGCATCGTTTGGTGATCTTGGCGATGCCGAAATGTGCCTCGACGTCGCTGGAGCGGGCGCTCTCTGGCCGGGTTGATCTGGTGTTGCGCGGCATGCCTCAGGTCAAGCACACGCCCTATCGCAAGTATGACCGTTTCCTACGCCCTTACCTGGAAAGCTACACGAAGGAGCCGCTGGAAGTCGTCAGCCTTATCCGCGAGCCTGTGGACTGGTTGCATTCCTGGTGGCGTTATCGCGGGCGGCCCGGCATCCCAGACCCGGCGAATTCAACTGCAGGCATGAACTTTACCGCTTTCGTCGAGGCGTATCTGGACGGGCAGCGGAAGCCCGCCGATGTCGGCCGCCAGGCCCGGTTCGTATCAACGGCGGACGAACGGCTGGGCGTTGATCGGCTGTTTCGCTATGAGCGGCTGGAGGTATTCCTCGATTGGCTGGGTGCCCGGTTAAATGGGCCGGTGACCATCGGCTACGAAAACCGATCCCCGCACAAAGGATCTGCAGAATTGCCCAAAACGCTTTCGGCCGAACTGCGGCGGGAACTGGCGCGGGACTTCGAGCTCTACGAGGGCGCAGCGGGCTGAGCGTCGCCGCCGCCATCCGCTGAGCGGCGCGGTGCCTCGCTCATGGCAATCTTCACAGTCGCCGTAAGCTCGTTGAGCGAGAACGGCTTGGACAGGAACAAAAAGTCGTTGTCCTTTAGGTTTCGGCGGAAGCTGTCCTCGGCATAGCCCGAGATGAAGACGACCCGAAGTTCTGGGCGCAGTGCCCGCGCCTTCGTCGCAAAGGTCGGGCCATCCATGCCGGGCATCACCACGTCGGAGACCAGCACCTCGACATCCTCTGCTCCGTCCTCCAACAGTTCCATGGCAGCTTCAGCGGATTCTGCCTCGATCACGCGGTAGCCCCGCAGCTTCAGTGCCCGCGAGGCGAATGAACGCACTGGCGCTTCGTCTTCCACCAGCATCACGGCTCCCTGCCCGGTCAGATCTGGCGCCGCGACGGGTGCCGCATCCTGGACAGCTTCAATTTTTTGCGCCGCCTCGACGTCCTCTCCGAAGGCCCTTGGCAACAGAATGGTGAAGCGCGCGCCGGAATCCGGCATGTTCTCGGCGTAGATATAGCCGCCGGATTGTTTAACGATGCCGTAGACGGTGGACAGGCCCAACCCCGTGCCCTCGCCCTGTGGCTTGGTCGTCACGAAGGGGTCAAAGACGTCGTCAATCACTTGTGGGTCAATGCCGGTGCCGTTGTCCGCCACGGAAATCTCGACATACTCGCCAGCCGGCACAGACACACCCCGGTACTGCTCAACGCTGACGAGGCGGCGATTGCGGGTCGCAATCGTAACTGTCCCACCGTTCGGCATTGCGTCGCGCGCATTCACCACCAGGTTCATCAGCGCCTGTTCCAGCTGCTGATTGTCCGCGCGAACCGAGCCAAGATCGCGCCCATGATCCAACGACAGAGTGATCGTCTCGCCGATCAGACGATCCAGCAGATAAAGCGTATCGGATACGACGTCCTGCACCGACAACAGCTTGGGCTGCAGCGTTTGCTTGCGCGAGAACGCGAGAAGCTGGCGCACAAGCGCGGCCGCCCGGTTAGCGTTCTGGCGGATCTGAGTGAGGTCCGAGAAATCGGGATGGCTGGCATCCTTGCGCAACAGCAGCAGATCGCAATTACCCGAAATTGCCGTCAGCACGTTGTTGAAGTCGTGCGCGACGCCGCCGGCGAGTTTGCCGACCGCCTCCATCTTCTGCGATTGGGCAAACCGCTCTTCAAGCATTCTGAGTTCCGAGGCGTCAGTAAGCACTGCGACCAGAGAGGGCTGGCCCTGTACGGACATGCGGGTCAGCGAGATCTGCGCAAAGGTACCAAAATCGCCATCGCGCAATCGGACCATCTCGCCAGAGCCGGATTCACGGCCAGATTGCACCTCGTGCAGCAGGCTTTCGATCGACCGCCCCAGCGGCTGGACAATCTCGCCCAGCATTTTGCCATTTCGAAACGCTGGTCCCAGCATGTCGCGCGCCTGCGCGTTGCCCCAAAACACCCGGCCCTCGATGTCCAGATGCAGCAGCGATACGGGGATCGCCTCTAAGGTCTGCGAGGCATTGACCTGGCTGGCCGTCTCGGAGTCGGGGACGAACAGGAACACCTCGTGCGACTCGCCCGTGTCACTTCGGTTTGCACGGGTCGCCGTCAATGCAAGACGATTAATGCCGTCTCGGCCGGGCAGCACGATCCGCCCCGCGGTAAAGATGCCCTGGTCCACCTGCTCGCGCAGGATCTCCAGCGCGTTGTCGGCAAAAAGCTCACGGAACAGGTCGTTCGATGTGGCCCCCTCCAGCATGCTGAAGCAGACATAGCCAAAGGGCGCACCATCATGGCTTTGCACCCGCTGTTCAGGGACCATCGCGGACAATCGCGATTGCGGCAGAACCTGCCAAATCAGGGTGTCAGCGCCAGAGATCTGAACACTCAAAGCCACAGTCTCCGTGTCCGAGCTTTGACGCGCCGCATCGACCGCAAAGCCGTCCTGCAGGCACACCCTGGACATTCTGTAAACCTCGGCCGGCGTGACACCGATTGCCGGGCCAAGCGTCCCGATCACGGTGCGTTGGCCCCCGCCCAGGCCCCGCCAGGCCGCGTTGGCGGCAATAACACGCCCGTCCTGACGGCTGGCCGCCGCCGGCCAATCCCGCACGTCCAAGGTATCAGTCATCCAGTCGATGGCTTTCGTGCGGCTGAAATTGCGCATCAGCAAGGCGCCTGCAATTAGCGCCAGACCCAATAGCGCGGCATACACCGCCAGCGTCGGAAGACCGAAGAACGTCATGGCAGACATCCAGTGGGGTCGGGTAGATATAGAACCGTCGCTCCGCTGACAGCACAGCAGTTCCGCGGCGTCCAATCCATCAGCCCCATATGTGGGGTCATCTTGCAACCATCCCGTGGCAAGGGCAGGTTTAGCGCTCTACCCCAAGATGAACTGCTAGGTAGTAATCGTCAACAAACGGTTAACGTCACTGGCTCACGGCCGCTCGTAAAGCGCTGTGTAAAACCCGTCACCGCCGTCAGACAACCGGAACTGCCGAGAGGCCAAAGCACGCCAATCGGGATAGCGCGCTTCAAAGGCCTTTGCCTGCGCCGCATTCTCTGACGCCAGTAACGAACAGGTAACATAGGCCAGGCGTCCGCCCGGGGTCACCAAACCCGCCGCTTGATCCATCAAATCGGCCTGCACTGTCTGCAATTCAGCCAGCCGATCGGCAGTCAAGCGCCACTTCGCATCGGGGTTCCGCCGCCACGCACCAGACCCCGAACACGGCGCATCCACCATGACCAGGTCGTAGGACTGCGTCGCAGCCGGCAGGTCCTGCGACGCCACCAAACGCACGGCAGCCCCTGCCCGTTCGGCGCGTACCAAAAGCTCTCGCATGCGATGCGGTGCGATATCGTGGGCGTCCATGGCCCCCTGTCCGGCCATATGGGCGGCCATGGCCAGGGTCTTGCCACCCGCCCCGGCGCACAGGTCCAGGACACGCTCACCGGGTTGCGGCGCAGCCATCGCCGCGACCGCCTGACTGGCCACATCCTGGATCTCAACCAGGCCTGTGCGATACGCCCTGCACTGTGCAATGCGCGTCGCCCCCGATGTCACCCTCAGGGCAAAAGGCGCCAGACCCTGGCGCTCGACGGCGACACCTTCCGCCGCCAAGGTTGAAACGGCCGTCGCCATATCCGCCTTGAGGGCGTTTACCCGCAGGTCCAGCGGCGCACGTAGTCGCAAAGCCGCAAGATCAGCGGCGCCTACGCCTTCCAGCGCCGCGCCCATCCAATCGGGATAATCCAACGCCACAGCCGTGGGCGCGGACGCCAATTCCCGCCCAACGCCCGGCTCGTCGCAAGACAACCGCGCTGGACCATGGCGCGACCCATCGAAAAGATCCTCAACATCCGCCCCGTCCAGCAACAGCGCCCCACGTACCACATCGCGGGCAGTGTCTTCGGATCCACGGGCCACCCAGCTCGCCGATCGCCGTCGCCGGACGGCCCCGTAAGCCAGATCGGCAATGGCGCGCCGGTCGCCAGATCCGGCAAAACGGTGCCCGCGCCCCCAGGACGCCAGCACCCGGTCCAAGCCCTCGCCGCCTGCCATCCATGTGTCCAGCACCTCAATGGCCGCCGCCACACGCGCCGCCGGGTTCAATGCGCCGACCGTGCCACAGGCGGTGCCGCGGTCCAGCGCAGCGACGGACCGCGGGCATGTCGTGCGCGCGCCAGCGCGCCCCGTTTGCCAAGCACATCTCTAAGCCGGACCACCATGCGCACCAGCCCCGTCAGGCGCCCCTCCTCACTGCCCCCGATAATTTGGCGCTTCCCGCGTGATCTGGACGTCATGGACGTGGCTCTCCGTGAGCCCCGCATTGGTGATCCGGACAAACTGGCTTTGGGTGCGCATCTCGTCGATCGTGCGGTTGCCCGTATAGCCCATTGCCGCCCGCAAGCCGCCGACCAGCTGATGGATCACTGTCCCGGCGCCGCCTTTATAGGCAACCTGGCCCTCAATCCCCTCTGGCACCAGCTTGTGGCTTTCCGACACTTCCGCTTGGAAATAGCGATCCGCCGAGCCACGCGCCATCGCGCCCACCGATCCCATCCCGCGATAGGATTTGTAGGACCGCCCTTGATACAGGAACACCTCTCCAGGCGCCTCGTCGGTCCCCGCCAGCATCGAGCCGACCATGGCACAATTGGCCCCCGCGGCGATCGCCTTGGCCAGATCGCCGGAGAACTTGATGCCGCCGTCGGCGATCACCGGCTGGCCTGATTTCGCGGCCTCCTCGGCGCAATCCATGACCGCCGTCAGTTGTGGCATGCCCACCCCGGCCACGATCCGCGTCGTACAGATCGAGCCTGGCCCGATGCCCACCTTCACAGCATCGGCTCCCGCGTCGATCAATGCCCGGGTCGCCTCGGCCGTGGCCACATTGCCGGCCACAACCTGCACGGCATTCGAGTACTTCTTCACGTTCTCGACTGCATGTGCAACGGCCGCCGAATGCCCATGCGCCGTGTCGATCACCACAATGTCCACGCCGGCATCGATCAGGGCCTGCGACCGCGCCTGCCCCTTCTCGCCAACGGTCGAGGCGGCAGCCACGCGCAAGCGGCCCAATTCGTCCTTGCAGGCATTGGGGTTCAGCACCGCCTTCTGAAGGTCCTTTACCGTCAGCAACCCCGTGCAGCGGCCCTCGTCGTTGATCACCAACAGCTTCTCGATCCGCCGCGATTGCAGCAACTTGCGCGCTGCCTCCAGATCGACGGGCTCACGCACCGTCGCCAGGTTATCGGCGGTCATCAAGGCGCGCACCGGGATCGACGGATCGTCGGCAAATCGCATGTCGCGGTTGGTCAAAATACCGACCAGCCCACCGGCACCGTCAACCACCGGGAAACCGGTAATGCCATGCGCCTTTTGCGCGATATGCGCGTCGGCCAGGGTCTGGTCGGGGCCCAGCGTGATCGGATTGTAGACGATCCCGCTTTCAAACCGCTTCACCTTCCGGACCTGATCGGCCTGCACATCGATGTCTAAGTTGCGGTGGATCACGCCCATCCCGCCGGCCTGCGCCATGCAGATCGCCATCTCCGCCTCGGTCACCGTATCCATGGCCGAGGACAACAGCGGTATGTTCAGCTCAATCGATTTGGTGATCTTCGTCTTGGTCTGGGCGTCCGCGGGCATCACGTCGGACGCACCCGGCACCAGCAAGACATCGTCGAATGTCAGCGCCTCACGTATCTCCATGACCTGCCTCCGGAGTTATCGTTCTTGGCGCGTCCCTATCTCATGTGCCCACACGAAAGAAAAGATGCATGATTGCCACGGCGCCGTCCGCACCGCGAAAGTGCCCAGACCAGCTACGCGCGGTGCCGCGCCCCAAAGGCGCGGAGAAAAGGCATATGACCCGCAGGGTCATTCCGTTTGGTCCGTTTGGTCCGATCTCGCCCGAAACCCTGTGGCGATCACAAACATCTCGGCGCTGTCGGCTCGGCTGGCAGGCGGCTTGAAATGCGTAACCTTGGCAAAGCGCTGCTTCAGCAGCGTCAACAATTCGCCCTCGGTGCCGCCCTGCAGGACCTTGGCCGCGAAGCTGCCCCCCTCGGCCAGCACGTCAAAGGCAAAGTAGGCCGCCGCCTCCGCCAAAGCGATGATGCGCAGGTGATCCGTCGCCCGGTGCCCGCTGGCAGAGGCCGCCATATCGGACAGGACCACATCCGCCTGCCCACCCAGCGCCGCCTTCACGCGGTCATCGGCGTACTCCTCCATGAAATCGAGGTGCAGGATCTCGGCCCCCGCCACGGGTTCGGTCTCCTGGATATCAACGCCAAGCACCGTGCCCTGCGCCTTGGCCTTGCGCTCGCCCAGGGCGTTCACGCGGGCAACGGCCACCTGGCACCAGCCGCCCGGTGCACAGCCCAGGTCCACGACCCGGGCGCCGGGCACCAGAAAGCGCAGCTTGTCATCGATCTCGGTCAGCTTGAACGCGGCGCGGCTGCGATAGCCCTCGCGTTTGGCCCGCACGACGTAGGGGTCGTTCAACTGACGCTCCAACCAGCGGGTCGACGACAGTTTGCGCCCCTTGGCGGTCTTCACTCGGGTGCGCAACTCGCGCTGACCGCGGCCCGAACTGCCGCCCGATCCGCTTCCCTTGCGTTTGGTCATTGCGCCCGGTCCCGGCGGGCCTGGATCAGACCGTATAGAATCCCCTCGCGCAGGCCGCGGTCGGCCACGCGGAACCGCGTCACCGGCCACAGGCGCATGATCGTCATCAGGATCGCCGCGCCCGAAATCACCAGCTCGGACCGGCCCCGCCCAATCGTCGGATGGCCCGAGCGGTCATCCAGGCCCATTGTCAGCAGCCGATCCGCCACCGTCGCGGCCCCATCCGACGACATCCATAGACCGTCGACCTTCGAGCGGTCATAGCTCTTCAGCCCCAGATGCAGCGCACCAAAGGTCGTCGCCGTGCCCGAGACGCCGACGATCTGCAGCCCCGGTACGACCCCGCCCTCTTCGTGCGTATCGGGCGGACCAAAAGCTGCCAGGCGTTCCTCGAAATGCCGCGACATCTCGTGGAAGCGTTCGGCGTCGCTGTCGATCTGCGCGAACCGGTCGTGCAGGGTCGACACCCCCATCGGCACCGAAATCCAGTCCGCGATATGGGCGGCCGCCGCCCGGGCGGTGGCTGTCTCGCGATGGCCGCGGCCCAGCGGCGCCAAGGCGCGGACCAGGCTTTCGCGGCGGACGGACGGCGTGCCCGACATGTCGATCCAGATCAGCTCGGTCGAACCGCCGCCGATGTCAAAGACCAGCAGTTGCTCGGCCGCCGTCTCGATCAGCGGGGCGCACCCGGCCACGGCCAGGCGGGCCTCCTCCTCCGGCGAGATGATGTCCAGCGCCAGGCCCGTCTCGTCCTGCACCCGGCGCACGAAATCGGCACCGTTATCGGCCCGGCGGCACGCCTCGGTCGCGACGATCCGGTGATCGCGCACCCGGTGATGGCGGATCTTGCCGGCACAGATCCGCAGCGCCTTCAGCGCCCGGTCCTGAGCGGCATCGCTCAACCGGTTCGAGCCTTCGACCCCCTCGCCCAGGCGCACCGCCCGGCTGAACGCGTCGACCACGGCAAAACCTTTGCCTTCCGGGCGGGCGACCAGCAAACGACAGTTATTCGTGCCCAAATCCAGGGCCGCGATCGGGCCGTCAGGCCGCGAAGGGCCCGGCTTGCCTGACCCACGACGCTTTCGCCCGCCGTTGCGCCGGGACGGGTGGCCGCGTTTGCCGCCGCCTTCGGTGGTTGCCCCGTCGCTCATCGCTGCGTCTCCATCCGGGGAGGAGTACGCGTCGCGTTGCCCTGCGGCAAGGGCCAGGAGGGATAAATCGAGAGGGCGCGCAGGTGGACCACCCCCGCGCGAAAACTGACGTGACTGGAAAGTCGTGCTTGGAAAGCGGTGCGAGGCGCCTGCCCTCAGGCGCAGCCCGACGCAGCGATCTGCATGGGCATCGAGGCGACACCCAGCGCCCGGCAAACCTTGTAAGGCAGGTCGGGCTTGTTCATCGTGTAAAGATGCAGTCGCTCAACACCCTCGGTCAGCAGGTCGTGGCACTGCTCGGTCGCGATGGTCACCGAGAGCAGGTCGTGCTCTTCTTCGGTCTCTGCGCGATTATACGCCTTATGCATCCACTGCGGCACGGTCGTCGCGCAGCCTTTGGCGAAATTGCACATCTTCGGGAAGTTCTCGACCGGCATGATCCCCGGTACGATGGGCGCCGTGATCCCCGCATCGGCGCAGGCGTCGCGGAACCGCAGAAACGCCTCGTTATCAAAAAAGAATTGCGTGATCGCGCCGGTAGCGCCCGCATCGATCTTGCGCTTCAAGTGATCTATATCGTCCTGGGCAGTCGAGGCCTCCGGGTGTTTTTCGGGATAAGCGCCGACCCAGATGTCGAACTGCCCCATCTTGGCTAGGCCCCCGATCAGATCGACCGACCCGGTGAACCCATCGGGGTGCGGTTCGAACCGCTCGGCCCCATCCGGGGCATCGCCCCGCAGCGCCACAATGCGGCGGCAACCCAGTTTGGCATAGGCCCGCGCGACGTCCAGCACCTCGTCCTTCGAAGCACCCACACAGGTCAGGTGCCCTGCCACGTCCAGGCGCGCGCGGTCGCGGATCGCCAAGATTGCAGCCAAGGTCCGGTCCCGCGTCGTCCCGCCTGCCCCGTAGGTAACCGACACAAAATCCGGTCCTAGCGGCGCCAGGCGTTCCACCGCGCTCCAAAGCGCAAAAGACGATTTGGGCCCCTTGGGCGGGAAAAACTCGAAACTGACCTTCGGCGAAGATGACATATGTAAGCCCTGAATGCCGCGGATGGGCGATCAATCACCTTTCCTTCGCGGATGACACATAATAGAGCGCGACTATGCGACATTTCAACCGCCAAAACCGACAATAACGTCGCGCCCGCGACCCATCGCGCTGCGTTTACCGTCATAAGCGCCCGGATGACGGAACCAGGCGTCTTGACAGTACCGCGCCTTAACCTTGCGTTCGCGATCATCAGGCCCAATTCCTCAGAACGGCGCAGGTGTCGCATCCAGCACGGGCGAAGTCGAAAACCGTCCGTGATTCGACCGCGATCAGGCGTATTCGGATGTGAAGAGGGAGCCGAGCGACAACATGCCTAACCTTACCATCGTCTACTGGCGCGATATGCCGGCGCAGGTGATCGTCGGGAAAGGGCGTCGTGCGGCCAAGGCCCCGCTGCCCGAACGGTTCGAACAGGCCATCGACCGCTGTGCGATGCGCGTGGGCGCCCGGGACGACGACGCCTATTTGGCTGGCTTTCGGAAAGTGGACATGGGCGAGGTCGACGGTGACCCCGCTCAGGTTGCCCAGGACCGCGCCGCCCAAATCGACGCTGAATACGACAAAGACCGCATCCGCAACCTGATAGCCAATGACGGCTGGGCCGAGACACCTTCCACCCCCCAGACCGCCGCCGAGTGAAGCCCATGTCCAAGATCGTCTCGCTCTTTTCCCGCAAACAGACGCCCCAGACGGTCGACGACGAGGTTGCCCGGTTTATCGAAGGCTTTTCGATCGAGGTGATGCCCCGCACGGCCGCCAAGATCGACAGCTTTGCCGAGATCCTGCCGGCCGGCACCCGGGTCTACATCGCCCATATCGAAGGCACGCCGATCGAAGACATGGTCGCGACCGCCAAGCGGATCGCAGACGAAGGCTTCCCGGTGATGCCGCACTTCGCCTCGCGCGGGATCAAGAACAAAGCCGAGCTGGCCGACTGGATCGCCCGCTACCAGGGCGAGGCCGGGATCGACCAGGCGCTGCTGCTGGGCGGCGGCTACGACGCTCCTGTGGGTGAGTTCGATAGCTCGATGGCGCTGCTGGAAACGGGCCTTTTCGACGGGTTCAAACGCCTGCACGTCGCCGGTCACCCAGAGGGCAACAAGGACATCGACCCCGACGGTTCCGACAAATGGGTCATGGAGGCGCTGCACTGGAAACAGGCCTTCGCAGACCGCACCGATGCCGACTGGGCCATCGCCACGCAGTTCCTGTTCGAGGCCGACGCCGCCATCGCCTGGGCGAACCGCCTGACCCAGGAAGGCATCCGCATGCCCATCCATATCGGCATCGCGGGCCCGGCCAAACTGTCGACCATGATCAAGTTTGCGATGGCCTGCGGGGTCGGCCCGTCGCTTCGCGTGCTACAGCGCCGCGCGGCCGATATCTCGAAGCTGGTGCTGCCGTTCGAGCCCACCGAAATCCTGACCGAACTGGCCCGCCACAAGGCGGCCAACCCGGATTTCAACATCGACAAGGTGCACTTCTTCCCGCTGGGCGGCATCAAGAAGACCGCCGAATTCGTCGACCAGTACGGGCGCCCCGCCGGCTCGACCCGCGCCGCCACCGCCTGAACGACCCCATTTGCAATTCCGGGCAGGCTGAGGTTTAACCCCAGCCGACCCTTCCACCTGCACGAGGCCTGCCCATGACCCGCACCGTCATCGAGTCCAAAACGAAAACCGTCGTTATGGGCTTTGACGAGCCCTTCTGCGTGATCGGCGAGCGGATCAATCCGACCGGCCGCAAGAAGCTGGCCGCGGAACTGGAAGTGGGTGATTTCTCGACCGTCGAGAAAGACGCACTGGAACAGGTCGCCTGCGGCGCCACCGTGCTGGACGTGAACTCGGGCGCGGTCTTCTCCAATAAAATGGCCGAAGACCCCCGCTATGCCGACAACAACTTTGTCGAGCCGCCGCTGATGAAGGAATTGGTCGAGCGTATCCAGGCCGTCACCGACGCGCCGCTCTGCATCGACAGCTCGGTGCCCGGCGCGCTGCAGAACGGTCTGGAAACGGCCGAGGGCCGGCCCCTCCTGAACTCGGTCACCGGCGAGGAAGAGCGCCTGGAAATGGTGCTGCCGCTGGTCGCCAAGTACAACGTACCCGTGGTCGCGATCTCGAACGACGACACCGGCATTTCCGAAGACCCGGATGTCCGTTTTGCGGTTGCCAAGAAGATCGTCGAGCGTGCCGCCGATTTCGGTATCAAACCGCACGACATCGTGGTCGACCCGCTGGTTATGCCCATCGGCGCCATGGCCACCGCGGGTCACCAGGTCTTCACGCTGGTCCGGCGCCTGCGTGACGAGCTGGGCGTGAACACGACCTGCGGCGCGTCGAACATCTCGTTCGGGCTGCCGAACCGGCACGGCATCAACAATGCCTTCCTGCCCATGGCCTACGCCGCGGGCATGACCTCGGCCATCATGAACCCCGTGCAGCTGGCCGTGAAACAAAAGGACTATGACGAGCGCCTGACCGCCCTGGCCGCCCTGGGCGTGACGATCCCCGAGGGCATCGACAAGGACGCGCTGGTGCCGCTGTTGGGGCTGGGCTCGACCAAGGGCACGCCGTCCAAAGAGATCGAGGCGATCAAGGCCGCCGATTTCCTATTGAACCATGACGAAGGCGGCGGGGCCTGGATCCGGTTCAACAAGCCGCCCGCCGCAGCCGGTGCCGAAGGCGCCCGCGGTGCCCGCGAAGGCCGCCGCCGCCGCCGGGCCTGACCGGTCAGGCTGGCGCCACCGCCAGCCGTGCCTTCATCCGCAGGAACGCAATCGCCGCCAGCAGGGCGCAGGCCATCATGGCGGCGGACAACAGGATTGGCATTTCCGCCGATCCGGACAGATCGCCCACGAACCCAGCCAGGATCGGGAACAGGGCCATGCCGACGAAGTTGAAGATCATGAACAGGCCCAGGCCCGGCCCCCGGTTCTCTGGCGCGAGAACCTGCGCCGGTAACGAACCCACGACCGGGATCGCCAGGGTGACAAAGAAGCCATAGGCGAAGTAGGCGACCGCCGGCACGCCAGTGTAGGGGATGGCGAAATTGGCCACGACCGTCGCCGCCAAACCGCCCACCATGATCTCGCTGGGGATGTTGAAGCGCGACGCGATCAAGCCACCGATGGGCAGCGAGATCACCGCCACCTAACTCATCGGGCTGACAATGACGGAGGCCGTCTCGAAGTCGATCCCAATCTCGCTCAGGCGCACCGGCCCAAAGCTCAGCAGCACCATGTAACTGCCGTTCAGCATCATCCACGAGATCCCCGCCAACGAGACCAGCTTCACCTCCCGCCGGGTCAGCATGTTGAACCGACCGCTCGAGGGCGGCGCCGCACCGGCGGGCGCGCGGTAGAACGCGGCGATCGAAACCAGTCCGATGGCGCACAGGATCGATGTCAGGAGGAAGACCATGCTCCACCCAAAGTCTTCGGCCAGGTAGGGCAGGAACACTTGTGCCGCGGCGATGCCCCCGGGCCAGCCCAGGATGAAAAGCGACATGCCAAAGTAAAGCTCGCGCCCGGTGAACCAGTCGGCCAGCATCTTTGTCAGCAGCACGAACAGGGCGATC
>JBCCML010000032.1:0-52245 GCA_039026375.1 Pseudomonadota bacterium | reverse complement strand
GCTACCTAGCGCAAAAGGTCATGGGCCGGAAGGGGGCGTGCGGCCCCAGGCGGTTCGAGCGCTCCTCGCGTCCCCTCTCATGGTCGTGACGGGGCGCGATGGGACAGGGCACGCCACCGACCCCATCTGTTGGTCAGGCAACAGGAGGACATTCCATGCGTATCCCAACCTTCATCGCCGGCCTCGGCATTCTGCTGGCGACCACGGCCACCGCGATCGCCGCGGATCAGCCCTTCCAAGGCATCACCAGCGAGTTGGCCACGGCCAAGCGGGATGCGCCGTTCCAGATTGACCCGCCGGGTCCGCGCTCGGACCGGCTGCAGCCCCAGATTGCGCTGGACGGCGCGGATAGTTTCTACAAGTCGACGGTGCTCAGCGGGCGCCGCGCCCAGGCGACCCGGGGGACCGGCCTGCCTCTGGTGGACCGGCTTCTTGGGACGGATTGATTTTCGGCTGGAACTAGTGGTTTTGCCCGGCGCTTTAGACGGGCGCGCCCGACCCTCCCCCCGGGAGGGCGCTTGGCAGCATTGCACGCAGCTCTGGCTTTCAGGCTGCGTCGAGGGATGGGTCGACGACTGACTTCGCGACGCGCCCTCCCAGGCTCGGGCGGGTCCGTCTACAGCGCTGGACGGTCAGTCGACTTCCGCCGACGCGTTTGGCATACGCAAATCATACGTGAGTCATACGCCGATCATACACCGGGTTGGACAGCGCCAGGGCCATCCAAGGCTACCGCAATCGCAAGTAGGCGATTGCTGTGCCCGCGGCGAAATCAGGCCTGGGCGCGGCGGTGACACTTAGTGTAAATGCGCGGCAATGACCGACGCAATTGCCCCCGACGCCCCCGCAGATGACAGCCGCGCCAAGCGCGCGGTGGCAATTCTGGTCTGGGCCCAGTCCATCCTGGGCGCCCAGATGCCGGTGCACATCATCCTGGGCGCCCTGGTCGGCAAGTCCCTGGCCGAGGACCCGGCCCTGGCGACGCTGCCCATTTCAATGATGGTTCTGGGGTCCATGCTGATGGCCCCGGTCATGTCCGCCATTATGGGCCGCTGGGGACGGCGTCAGGGCTTCCTGCTGGGGGCATTGGGGGGCGTGGTCGCCTCCAGCCTGGCCGTCTATGCGATCACCCAGAAGGACTTTGTGCTGTTTTGCACGGCGTCACTGATTCTGGGTATCTATATGTCAGCACACGGTTTTTACCGGTTTGCGGCGGCGGATCTGGCCTCTCCCAGCTTTCGGCCAAAGGCGATTTCGTGGGTCATGGCGGGCGGCCTGGTTTCGGCGGTCATCGGCCCACAACTGGTCAAGGGCTTCGAAGATGCGCTGGCACCGATCCCGTTTGCCGGCGGCTACATGGCGATGATCGGGCTCAACCTTGTGGGCGTGATTCCGATCTTGTTCCTCAACATCCCCACCCTACCCAAGGCCGAGCGGACGGGTGGCCGACCGTGGGGTCAGATCCTGTCGGATCGCAAGGTGATTGTCGCCATGCTGTGCGCCATGATCGCCTACGCGCTGATGAACCTGGTGATGACGGCGACACCGCTGGCCATGGCCGATTGCGGCTTTGGCACCGGCGCCACGGCGGATGTGGTGATGATCCATGTCCTGGCCATGTTTGCGCCAAGCTTCTTCACAGGCTCGTTGATCGCCCGTTTCGGTGCCCCCCGGATCATTGCCGCGGGGCTTGCAGCCTTGGCCATTTGCGGTCTGGTGGCCGTCAGCGGGATCACCTTCCTGCATTTCGGCATCGCCCTAGCGCTGTTGGGCATCGGCTGGAATTTCGGCTTCATCGGGGCGACGGCGCTTTTGACCGAAGCGCACCGCCCTGAAGAGCGCGCCCAGGTTCAGGGGTTGAACGACTTTCTGGTGTTTGGACTGGTGACAGTTGCCAGCTTCAGTTCCGGCGCCCTGATGGCCAGCATCGGATGGAATGCGGTAAACTGGTCAATTATGCCCGCGGTGGCCTGCGCTGGCCTCGCGTTGGTATGGCTGGTATTCACGACGCGCCAGCGCGCAACCGCCTAGCGGCTGCGAGCCCTACTCGTCGAACAGGTTGCCCGTGACAATGCCGATATTGCCGAACGCCTGTTCCAGGATCGTCAGTTCGCGACCGTAAGTGGGCGTAATCTGCGGCTCCAGCGCAATTTGACGCCCATCTTCCAGATCCAAGCGCTCGATGGATGCCACAACATCGCGATCGTCAAAGGTGATCGCCAGCACCTGACGTTCGATCACGGCGGGCGCGTGATAGGTCCGGTGCTCGACCTTGCTGGCGACATAGTACCAACCGTCGTCGGTAAAGATCCCAGACGCGCCAGGGCGGCCCAGCTTGCGGCGGACCGAGCCACGGGTGTCTTGGCCGACGCGCACCTGCGAGAGATCTTCCTCTGGCGGCATGTAGCCGTGGGTGCGGATCTCCGGCGTGCAGCCAGATAACACCAGCGCGGCCAACAGCCCAACGGCAGCGATCTGCCCTGCCCCATTCCTCGCCATCGGACACGCTCCTACGCCATTCCAGTTGGACCTTGTAACGCCTATCTCCATGATGGTTTAATTTCAAGCAGGTGACGGACGTCCCGCCACCCAAGGAGGTGAGGCCGATATGCCTGCCAAATCTCAGAAGCCAGAAGACCAGCGCCACGCGCCACCGCGACTGGACGGCGTCGTGAACACGGTGCGTTTGGCGCGCAACGAGCCGCACAGCTTTGATGTGGCGGCCAAGCCAGAGGACTGCAGCGCTGCGGCCCGGTTTCTGGGCATCCGTTCGCTGGACGGGCTGCGACTAAAGGGCAAGCTTGTGCCGCTGGCCGACGATGTCTGGCGGGCCGAAGGGCGGCTGACCGCTGTGGCTGTGCAGGACTGCGTGGTCACTTTGGAGCCGGTTGAGCAGAAGATCGACGAACAGGTCCGTCGGCTTTATCTGCCAGAAGATGGGGACGACGAGGGCGGCCTGCCCACCGGCGAGATCGACCTGGACATGGAACAGGATGACGACCCGGACACCTACGCGACCGAGATTGACCTGGGCGCTCTGGCCCTTGAGGCGGTCGCATTGGCGCTTGATAGCTATCCGCGCGCCGATGGGGCCGCCCTGACCTCTTCACAGGCAGCACCTCCGGGGGCGGAACCGCTGACCGATGACGCGCTGAAACCTTTCGCCAAGCTAGAGGCACTGCGCGCCAAGATGGCAGGCGGCGAAACGTGATGCCCAGCGCCCCGAAAACAGGTTCCGCTATCTCTTGCAAATTGCACGAGAAAGGGCTTGCGGGCGCAAGAAATCCGAGTATGTTCCGCCACTCTCTCGACGGATACGGCATTGCCTCAGAAATCGGCGCCGCGCCGCTCGGGACCAGTGATAAAGATGCCCGCGCAAGCGATCGAGGACCGAAATGGCTGTTCAACAAAACCGCGTCACGCGCTCGAAACGGAATATGCGCCGCGCCCATGACGCATTGTCAGCTTTCGCCGGCCACGAGTGCCCGAACTGCGGCGAGCTCAAGCGTCCGCACCACGTCTGCGGCTCGTGCGGCTATTACAACGACCGCGAAGTCATTTCTCAGGCCGACGATATCGACCTGGAAGACGACGCCGCATAGGCCCCGCCGGGGCAGTCGTCCCGGTAGAGAAGACCCGTCATCATGACCACCCAGACTGTCATCTCCGTCGATGCTATGGGGGGTGATAACGGTCCAATTCCGATCATAGCTGGACTCAACCGGGCGGCAAAGTACGATCCGGACCTGTATTTTCTGCTGCATGGGGACGAGAGTACCCTGAGCAGGTTGATCGCGAAGCGACGCCGCCTGCGCGACCGGGTCGAGATCATCCATGCCGAGTCGGTCATCAGCATGGAAGAAAAGCCGTCCCGCGCCCTGCGTGCGGGCCGCGACAGCTCGATGTGGAGCGCGCTGCAGGCCGTGTCGGACGGCCGTGCGCGGGTCGCCCTGTCAGCCGGCAATACCGGCGCCATTGTCGCCCTGGCGATGGCCGCCCTGCGCCGGGCCCCCGGCGTGCACCGCCCCGCCATTGCCGTGCATTGGCCCGCCTCGCGGGACGAAGGCTTTAACGTTGCCTTGGACATGGGCGCAGACGTCAAAGCCGATGGCAAAAGCCTGGTCCAGTTCGCGGTCATGGGGGCCGAGTATGCCCGGTTGGCCTTTGGTCATGCGCGCCCGCGGGTCGGCCTGTTGAACGTCGGCTCGGAAGAGATGAAGGGCCGCCCAGAATTGCACGAAGCCCGCGAGATCCTGGACGCGACGCGTAGTAATCCGGCGGTATCCTTTGACTTCTTGGGTTTTGTCGAAGGCAACGACATCCCGTCCGATCGGGTAGAGGTCATCGTGACCGACGGCTTCACCGGCAACATCTCGATGAAAGCGGCCGAGGGCATCGCGCGCTTCATCCGCAACTCGCTGAAGGACGCCTTCACGCATACGCCCCTGTCGCGATTGGGTGCGCTGTTCGCGCTGACCTCGCTCAGGCGCCTGCGCATGCGGATCGATCCGCGCCGGGTCAATGGCGGTGTCTTTCTGGGTCTGAACGGCGGGGTTGTGAAAAGCCACGGCTCGGCCGACGCGGTGGGCCACGCGGCCGCCGTGCAACTGGCGGCGAAGATGGCCATCGACGATTTCCCCGCGCGTGTCGCCCAGCAGCTTGCCAAGCTGGACATCGAGCGCCTATCTCAGGTGTCAACGAGCACAGGGGGGGCCAGCGGGACATGACCGTGACTAGGGCCCGGGCGTTAGGCTGCGGCCACTACCTGCCCGAGCGGATCATCACCAATCACGAGCTGGCGGAACGCCTGGACACGTCTGACGATTGGATCCGCAGCCGTACGGGCATCGGCCAGCGTCACGTCGCGGCACCGGACGAGAAGACGTCTGATCTGGGCACCCAGGCCGCCCAGCGTGCCCTGGCACATGCCGGGCTTCAGGCGGCCGCGCTGGACGCCATTGTCGTTGCCACCGCCACGCCCGATCAGACCTTTCCGTCGACGGCCACCCGCATCCAGCACAATCTGGGCATGACGCGGGGCTATGCCTTCGATCTGCAGGCGGTCTGCGCCGGCTTCATCTTTGCGCTGGCAAATGCAAACGGCCTGATCTTGTCGGGTATGGCCGAACGCGTTTTAGTTATCGGGGCCGAGACGTTCAGCAGGATATTGGACTGGGAAGACCGGGCCACCTGCGTGCTGTTCGGCGACGGGGCGGGCGCTGTGATCCTGGAACGCACCGACGGTGACGGCACGCCAGCCGACCGCGGGGTTCTGGCCACCTGCCTGCATTCGGACGGGGCGCATAACCACATCCTTCACGTCTCCGGTGGCCCGTCCGAAACACAATCTACGGGTGTGTTGCGGATGGAGGGGCGCGAGGTCTTCCGCCACGCCGTGACCAAGCTAGCGGAAGTCGCCGACGAGGCCATGGAGAAGGCCGCCGTCACCCCCGACCAAATCGACTGGATCGTCCCCCACCAGGCGAACTACCGCATCATCGAAAGCACGGCCAAACGCGCGGGCATCCCGATGGAGAAGGTCGTGGTCACCGTCGAGAAACACGGCAACACGTCTGCCGCATCGATTCCCCTGGCGCTGGGCACCGCCGTGGAACGCGGGCAAGTGAAGCCCGGCGATCTGCTTTTAATGGAAGCCATCGGCGGCGGGCTGGCCTGGGGATCGGCAGTTCTGCGCTGGTAGCGCACGGCGCGTGCCAATTCTCGTCATCAAGTCGATCCGCCAAGTCATTGGTGTTTGACTCTTTTTCGTCCTGTCCTCTACTCTGTGACCACGGAATGGGGGGCGCTTTCTGCCCTGGGGACTTATAAATGGCCGGCAATACATTGACACGCTCAGACCTGAGCGAAGCCGTGTATCGAGAGATTGGACTGTCCAGAAACGAATCGTCTGACTTGGTCGAATCGATCCTACAACACGTGTCGGAAGCGTTGGTTTCCGGCGATCAGGTCAAGATTTCTTCTTTTGGCACCTTTCAGGTTCGTGAAAAAGGCGAACGGATGGGGCGAAACCCCAAAACGGGTGAAGAGGTTCCGATCAAACCGCGACGGGTCTTGGTCTTTCGCCCGTCTCACATTCTGAAAGACCGCGTCAACGCAGGGAACGCCCAATGACAGCTGCCAGCGGCAGCGCGACCGAAAAATCGCCAGATGCCTTCCGGACCATCTCGGAGGTGTCTGAAGACTTGGACTTGCCACAGCACGTGCTGCGTTTCTGGGAAACCAGGTTCGCTCAGGTAAAGCCAATGAAGCGGGGCGGCGGGCGTCGGCTTTACCGGCCCGACCATGTGGCGCTGCTGCGTGGGATCAAGGCGCTGCTCTACGATGACGGGATGACCATCAAGGGCGTCCAAAAGATGCTGCGCGAACAAGGTGCGCGCACCGTGATTGCCCGCGGCAAGGCGGATGCCGCCCTGTCGTTGGAAATCACGGATAGTCCGGACGAGCCGAACGGCATCCTGCCCCTGGAGTTGCCGGAGGACGCGCCCGAACGGCTGGCAGACCTAAAGTCCCGGGCCGAAGCGGCGGGTGGCGAGTTGGATCCCGACCGCATCCGCAAGTCCATTTCCCGGCTGACGCAGCTTTTGGAAAAGCTGGAAAACCCGGACGGGACAAAGGCCGGTTAAGAAATCGGATGCGGCCTGGAATTGGGTTTGCCAAGCTCCAGTCCCTTGGGTATCACCCCAGCATTGTCGGGCCATGGCGCAGTCTGGTAGCGCGTCCGTCTGGGGGACGGAAGGTCGCAGGTTCAAGTCCTGCTGGCCCGACCAATCCGAAGCGCCGGCGATCTTGGGGTCGCTGGCGCTTTTCCATTCAGGGCCAGACATGGCGGCACGAAGCATAACGGGGCAAGGATGAGCGGCCCGGGCGTAATCCCCTCACAGATGTTGCGGGCAATGATCGATGCGGGCCAGATCAAGGCCCGGACACCGGTGATTGCCGAACAGATCCAACCGGCCAGCCTGGATCTGCGGCTGGGGCACCGGGCCTGGCGCGTCCGGGCCAGCTTTCTGTCGCCGCCCGATCAGACCGTGGCTAACCGCTTGGACGCGTTCGCCATGCACGAGATTGATCTCGGCCCCGGCGCGGTGCTGGAGACGGGCTGTGTTTACGTGGTTGAACTGCAGGAGAGCCTGGCGCTGCCGCCCGACATGTCGGCTGCGGCGAATGCCAAAAGCTCGACCGGGCGGCTGGATCTGTTCACCCGCCTAATCGCCGACCGCACGCCCGAATTTGACCGGATCGAGCCAGGCTATCACGGCCCTCTCTACGCCGAGATCAGCCCCAGGACGTTCTCCTGCCTGGTGCGCCCTGGCGCACGGCTAAACCAGATCCGCTTTCGCCAGGGCGCGGCGGGGATCGACGATGCCGACCTGGCCGACCTGCATGCACGCGACCCGCTGGTCGACAGCGAACCGCTGATCGACGGCGGCCTGGGTTTTTCTGTGGATTTGACGCCGCGCCAGGACGGGTTGGTTGGTTGGCGGGCCCGGCGCCATGCCGGGCTGATCGACCTGGACCAGATTGGCCACTACGACCCCGCCGAGTTCTGGGAACCGATCGGGCTCTACCGCACCGGCGGGATCATCCTGGACCCCGGCGCTTTCTACATCCTGGTCAGCCGAGAGGCCGTGGCAGTCCCGCCGGAAACTGCGGCCGAAATGGTGCCGTACATGGCGGTCGCAGGTGAGTTCCGCGTCCACTACGCTGGCTTCTTCGATCCTGGCTTCGGGCACCGATCCGCGGGGGGATCCGGCTCGCGCGGGGTTCTGGAGGTCCGCTGCCACGAGGCGCCCTTTGCCCTGGAACACGGCCAGATGGTCGGGCGCCTGGTCTATGAGCGCATGGCCGAAGTGCCGGATCTCCTCTATGGGCGAGACCTGCCGTCCAACTACCAGGGCCAGGCATTGAAGCTGTCCAAGCACTTCCGCAGCATCACATAGCGATGGGCACGCTTGGCCCCTGCTCTCCGCTGCTGATTGTTTCGGATCTTGAGCGCAGTCTGCGCCACTACGTCGATGCGCTGGGCTTCGCGGTGCGCCATCTCAGCCCGCAGCCGCAGCCGTTCTTTGCAATCGTCGGGCGTGACAGCGCCCAATTAATGCTCAAGGAAGTCGGGCCTGACATCCAGCCAACGCCCAACCCAACCCGCCACCCTTGGGCGCAATGGGATGTCCTTATCTACTGCGAGGCGCCCGACACGCTGCATGCCGAGCTCGCGATCTCTGCCGCTGCCGCATGCGGCGCGTTGGACGACACGGACGACGGGCTGCGCGGCTTCACGACAATCGATCCAGACGGATATGTCTGCATGTTTGCAAAGCCGATCGGCGACTAGCGACTGTCGTCCGGGCTGTCCTCGAACATATCGTCGATGTCGCCTTCCGGTTCCGGGTCGTCCTCGGACCGGGGCGGCATGCTTTCCAACAGGCCCGCGGCGCGCAGCTCCTTCAGCCCCGGCAGATCGCGCGCCGATTCCAGGCCGAAATGGTCCAGGAAACCTTGCGTTGTGACAAAGGTAACCGGGCGGCCCGGTGTCTCGCGCCGGCGCCCCAGTTTGATCCAGTCCAGCTCCAGCAGCAGGTCCAACGTGCCGCGAGAGACGGAGACACCGCGGATCTCCTCGATCTCCGCGCGCGTGGTCGGCTGGTGATAGGCGATGATGGCCAGCGTCTCGATGGCGGCACGCGACAGGCGCCGCGTCTCGACCGCCTCGCGCCGCATCAGAAAGCCTAGATCGGGTGAGGTGCGGAAGGCCCAGGCGGGTCCAATGCGCACGAGGTTGACGCCCCTGCCCTCGTAGCGCTTGCGCACCGCCTCGACCGCCGCGGCGGCGTCTGCGCCATGCGGCAGGCGTTCCTCGATCTGCGGGCGGGTCATCGGTTCTGTAGCCGCGAACAGGATCGCCTCGACCATGCGCTCAAGTTCGGGTAGGGGCGGCGCGTCGAAAAGCGGTTCGGACCCGCTATCCTCCGCAGGATCGCTCATGCCTCGGCGCGCCGGCGCAGATAAATGGGCGCGAAGGTCTCTCCCTGGCGGATCTCGACCTCGCCACGACGCGCCAGTTCCAGCATCGCCGTGAACGATGAGGCAATGGCCGAGCGGCGCTTGGCCGGTTCGATCTGCCAGCCATCCGGCAGGAACGAGACCAGGGTGGACCACTCGACCATGTCGCCGATCAGGCCCTTCAGCCGCTCCAGCGCGGCATCGACGGCCATCACCTCGCTGGGGTCGAAGGACAGCGGCTGGTATTCCTCGCGGGTGCGCACCCGGGCATAAGCCTTCAGCAGATCCGACAACGAGGCTGACCAGGTCGTCTGGCGGCGCACAGTGAAGGCCTCGGTCATGCCGCGGGCGAAGAAATCCCGGCCCAGCTGGTCACGGCCCATCAATTGGGCGGCTACCCGGCGCATCGCCTCCAGCCGTTCCAGTTGGAAGGCCAAGTGCGCGGCCATCTCGTCGCCCGAGGGACCCTCGTCGCCCGGCTCCTGCGGCAGCAGTAGTCGCGATTTCAGATAGGCGAGCCAGGCCGCCATCACCAGGTAATCGGCCGCCAGTTCGATGCGCAGGGTGCGGGCCCGCTCGACAAAGGCCAGGTACTGCTCGGCCAGGTCCAGCACCGAGATCTTGGCCAGGTCTACCTTTTGCGTGCGCGCCAGCGTCAACAGCAGATCCAGCGGCCCTTCATAGCCGCCCACGCTCACCTCCAGCGCCTCCGCCGCAATGGTGTCCGCATCCCGTGGGGGCGTGTCGAAGGCCACGTCGTCGTCGGTCAGGATCTCAACCATTCGATACCTCGCGCGGGGCGGACAGGGTGAAAACGTCAGAGCGCGCGCCGCGGCAGGCCAGGGCGCGGTCGGCACGGCCCAGCGCGGCCCCGGCCAGGGGGGGCGTCGCACCGGCGATGTCGCGCATTTCCGACATCAGGCCATTGCAGTGCAGGATCAGGTCGCAGCCGGCCGCGAGCGCGCCGGTCACGCGGACGGCCATCGGTCCAATCAGCGCCTTCATCGACAGATCGTCGGTCATCAGGGCGCCGTCAAAGCCCAGCTCTTCGCGGATCATCCGGATGACCGTGGGCGACAGCGTCGCGCAGTTATCCGCGTCGATCGCTTCGTAGACGACATGCGCCGTCATCGCCAACGGCATGTCGCGAAGCGCCCTGAACGGCGGGAAGTCGATGGCGCGCAGCTCGTCCAGGCTGGCGCGGACGCGCGGCAGATCCTCGTGGCTGTCATGCAAGGCGCGCCCGTGGCCGGGGACGTGCTTGATCACAGGCAGGACCCCGCGCGACAGCAGCGCCGCCGCCGCCTCGCGGCCACGCAGGGCTATCTCGGCCGGTGTGCGGCCAAAGGCGCGATCCCCGATGATCGGGTGCGCATTCGGTTGCGGCACGTCCAGGACCGGCACGCAGTCCACGTCGATGCCGACATCCAGCAACTCGTCGGCAATCACCGCATAGCGCGCGGTCAGTTCGGCCATCAGTGAGATCTCGTCCGACGCCGCATCACAGACATCGCGCACCGGCTCCCACGCGCGCCAGTACGGCGGGCCCATGCGTTGGACGCGGCCGCCTTCCTGATCGATGAGGATCGGTGCGTCGCGGCCCACCGACGCCCGTAAGTCCCCGGTCAGCCGGCGCACCTGGTCCGGCGCCTGGATGTTACGGGCGAAAAGAATGAAACCCCAGGGGTCGGCATCGGCGAATAAGGCCGCCTCGTCCGCGGTCAGCTCTGGCCCCGACAGACCGAAGATCACAGCACCTGCCATCGTTCAGCTGTTCTGCGCCACGATGCAGTCCTGGTTCCGCGCCTTCAGGGCCTGACAGATGGCCCGGGCTTCGGCGCGGTTCTCGAACGGGCCAACGCGCAGGCGGTAGAAGGTCACGCCGCCCGAGACCGTTGTCTGCACTGCCAGCGCGCGCGCGCCCAGCAGGTCGGGATTGGCCTGGCGGATACGCTCCCACATCTGGCGGATGACGATCTCGTCGGGGTTCGCCGCCAACTGGATCTGCACGGGCGAGGAGGCCGCACGTGCTGCCAGATTGTCCACCGCTTGGACGTCGCGCTCGGCGGCCTGACGGGCCAGTTCCTGCAGGTTTGCCGGGCGGGCGCGGGCTTCGGGCGCGTCCGCTGGCGCCCATTCCGAACCGCCTTTGATCTCGGGCGTCGGTTCGGTTGGCGCCGGGTCTGGCGTCGTTGGTTCGGTATTCGCGGCCAGTTCGGTGGGCGTCGGCGTGCCGGTCTCTGGCGTTGCCGTCTCAGGCGCAATCCCTGGCGTCTCGGGCTGAGGGGCCGCGCTTGGCACCGGTGGTTCAGGCTGCGTGACCTGGGGCGGCTCGGGCGTTGGCGGCCGCGGCGCCTCGGGCACCAACTGGCCTTGGGCCACATCTTCGGGGGCCGGTTCCGCCGGATCGGGCGCCAGCACGATGCTGGCGGCCTGGGCCGGCGTCGCCTCGGCCACCTCGTAGCTGGTGATGCCCTGGTGCGGGGTCACGGCGCCACCGGGATCGGTGGGACGCTCCTTCTCAGGCTCCAGCGCTGCACGGATGATGGGCACATTCTCGGCGTCGCGCACGCCCAGGCGATAGAACCAGATGCCCAGCGCCATCAACAGTGACATGGCGACCAGGGCGCCAACCACGGTCGAGATGACGGTTTTCGCGCGGCTCCAGCCCGAAACACGCTCGGGCGGCGCATCGTACGGATAGTCGTCGTGGACATCCTGCATCGGTTCACCTGTGTCGGCCCAGACTGTCCCGGACCTGATCTGCTCGACACCGATGCGAAACCTCTGCTGGGTCTACATCTCCGTCATCGGCGCCACGCCCAGAATACCCAATCCTGCGATAAGTACAACTCTGACGGCCTTAACCATGGCCAAACGCGCCTGGGTCAGGGCGGCGTCGTCCTTGCGGACAAAGCGCAACGCGGGGTCATCGTTGCCCCGGTTCCACTGGGCGTGGAAGTCGGAGGCCATGTCGTAGAGGTAGAAGGCCACGCGGTGCGGCTCATTATGGTGGGCTGCCGTCTCGACCAGGCGGGGCCACTCAGCAATGCGCTTGATCAGGGCCAGCTCGCCTGGATCGGTCAGCAGGGACAGGTCCGCGCCGTCCACCTCCATCGACAGCCCCTCGCCCGCGGCCGCCCGGAAGGCTGAGTGTGTCCGCGCGTGCGCATACTGCACGTAGTAGACAGGGTTCTCCTTGGCCACGGCCAGCGCCTTGGTCAGATCGAAATCCAGCGGCGCGTCGTTCTTGCGGGTCAGCATGATGAAGCGAGTCACGTCGGGGCCGACCTCGTCCAGCACATCGCGCAGCGTGATAAACGTGCCCGCGCGCTTCGACATTTTGAACTCGGCGCCGTCTTTGAACAGCTTGACCAATTGGGTCAGCTTGATGTCCAGGGGAACCGTGCCGCCGGAAAGCGCCGAGACCGCCGCCTTCATCCGCTTGACGTAACCGCCGTGGTCCGCGCCGAAGATGTTGATCAGCGCGTCGAAACCGCGGTCCACCTTGTCCTTGTGATAGGCGATATCGGGCGCAAAATAGGTCCAGGATCCGTCCGCCTTGCGGATCGGCCGGTCGACGTCGTCACCATGCGCGGTGGAGCGGAACAGCGTCTGGGGCCGCGGCTCCCAGTCTTCGGGTTTCTTGCCCTTGGGCGGCTCCAGCACACCGGTGTAGATCAGGTCCTTCGCCTCCAGATCGGCCAGCGCACCTTCGATCAGCCCAGTGTCGTAGAGCGATTTCTCGCTGAAGAAGTGATCCATCACCACGCCCAGCGCAGCCAGATCCTGGCGGATCAGGTCCATCATCGCGTCGGTGGCGAAGTTACGCACGTCCACCAGCCAAGCATCTTCAGGCTGGTCCAGCAGGCTATCGCCGAACGTTTCCTTCATGGCGACGCCCACGGGCACGAGGTAGTCCCCGGGGTAAAGGCCATCGGCGATGCGGGCCTCCTGCCCGCAGGCCTCGCGGTAGCGCTCGTAGGCCGAGCGGGCCAGCACGTCGACCTGTGCACCGCCATCGTTGATGTAGTATTCGCGGGTGACCTCCCAGCCAGCAAAGTCCAGCAGCCCGGCCAGGGCGTCGCCGAATACAGCGCCCCTTGTATGGCCCACATGCAGCGGGCCTGTCGGGTTGGCCGAGACAAACTCGACATTGATGCGCTTGCCCGACCGCGCGCCGCGCCCGAAATCGGCACCCGCGCCCAGGGCGGCGCCGACCACGCCCTGCCAGGCGCCGACCGGCAGCGTCAGGTTGATGAAGCCCGGGCCCGCCACCGTGACGGCGTCGATGCTGGGACGGGCGCGCAGCTTTTCGGCCAGCGCCTCGGCAAGATCGCGGGGCTTCATCTTGGCCTGCTTGGCCAGCACCATGGCCGCGTTGGTCGCCATGTCGCCATGGGCCGCATCGCGCGGCGGCTCGACCGTCACGTTGGTCAGATCCAGCCCAGCGGGCAGATCCATGCCATGCAGGGCATCGGCAACAACGGTTTTGATCTCGGCAAAGAGGTTCATCGCAACAGTCCCGTCAGAAGGTGCCGTCCACTGGCACGGGACGCGCCCGCGGTCAACGCCGCAGGCGTTGGGCGGCAGACAGGGCCTTGGGTTGCGGCTAAGCTGCGCCGGACAGGAGGTCTCATGCCCGACAACTTCAGCATGCCCGTAGCTTTCCATTTCAACGTCCATCTGGCAGGGGACGCGGCGGCGACCCTATTTCAGGAGATCGTGGGGCTGGATCAATCTGCCCCCACGGAGACGGAGGCCCTCGCCGAAGGCGGCCAGAACCGCTTCGTCCATCGATTGCCCGACCGGGCTAAGCATCCGAACATGGTGCTGAAGCGCGGAGTTATGCGGAGCGATGCGCCGTTGATTGCCTGGGCACGGCAAGCGATCGACCCTGGGTTCGCGGCCGCGATCGACACCAAAGACCTGACCATCGACCTGATGAATACCGAGGCGAGTGTCCTAGCCAGCTGGGTGGTCACCCGGTGCTGGCCGGTCAAGCTGGACATCGGTGACTTTGACGCCATGACCAACGAGATTGCGATCGAGACGCTGGAGATCGCCTATCGCGACGTCACGCGCCAGGATCGACAGGTGCTCTAAGCCCGCTGCTCTAAGCCCGCTGCTCTAAGCCCTTGCCATCGGATCGGTCAGCACCCGGTGTTCCTGCAGCGCGAAGCGGTCCGTCATGCCCGCGATGTAGTCCCCGATCACCCGCGCGCGGCCGGACTCGCCGGCGGCGGCCAGGGCCACACCGCTCCAGTCGCCTGGCAGGATGCTGGGGTCGGCCATGAAGATCTCGAAGAGCTCGCGGACCACCCGAACCGCCTTCTGGCGCATCCGCTTCACGCGGTAATGGCGGTACATCCGGGCGAACAGAAAGCGCTTGATCTCGGCCACATCCGCCGTCATCTGGCCCGAGAACACCACCACCGGATGGTCCAGCGCCTGCAACTCACCCATGGTCCCGGCGCCCGAGCGGGTCAACCGGGACTTCGACGATTGCAGCAGGTCTTCCACCATCCGACCAAAGACTCGGCGCAGCGCCTCGTGCTGGCGGCGGGTGGCGTGCAGGCCCGGCCATTGAGAATCGATCTCGCGCAGGCAATCGCCCACAACCGGCAGGGCAAAAAGCTCGTCGATATCGAATAGCCCCGCCCGTAGCCCGTCGTGCAGGTCGTGGTTCACATAGGCCACGTCATCGGAGAGCGCGGCCACCTGCGCCTCGGCCGAGGCCTGAGTGTGCAATTCCAGATCGTGGCGCGCCGTATAGGCGACGATGCAGTCGGGCAGCTCATCCATCGGCACATCGGCGCTGGGCAGCAGGGGGCCGTTGTGCTTGGCGATGCCCTCCAGCGCCTCCCATGTCAGGTTCAACCCGTCGAAGGCCGCGTAATGGCACTCCAGCTGGGTGACAATCTTCAGCGCCTGGGCGTTGTGGTCGAACCCGCCGAAACCCGCCATGCATTCGGCCAGCGTGTCCTCACCCGTATGACCGAACGGCGTGTGGCCCAGATCGTGCGCCAGCGCCACCGCCTCGGCCAGATCCTCGTTCAGGCGCAAAGCCCGCGCCACGGTGCGCGCGATCTGCGCCACCTCGATCGAATGTGTCAACCGCGTGCGGTAATAATCGCCTTCGTGTTCGACAAAAACCTGGGTCTTGTGCTTCAGCCGCCGAAAGGCCGAGGAGTGGATAATCCGGTCCCGATCCCGCTGATAGGGCGAGCGGTGGGCCGATCCGTGCTCCTGATACAACCGCCCCCGGCTCATGGCGGGATGGGCCGCATATGGGGCTAGCCAATCGTGATCCATTGGGGGCTCTTGAGACGCGGGGGCCAAGGGGTTACATTGTGGCGCTTGTATAGCCCAGCATAAGGGGCACGGAAATGGACCTGAACATCCCCGATTTCAGCGCGCCAGCGGTGGCGCTGGACGGTGCCGCCGGCGTGGGCGAGGTTTCGGTGTCGGATGCCGTATTCGAACGCCTGGCCGAAATTGCCGAGGATTCGGGCGAGACCAAGTTGCTGCGTGTCGCCGTGCTGGGCGGCGGCTGCTCGGGCTTTCAGTACGAGTTCGCGCTGGAGGACGCGCCGCGCGACGGCGACAAGGTCATCGAGGGCCCGGGGGCGCACACCGGATACAGCGTGCTGGTGGATGCGGAGTCGCTGCCGTTCCTGGCGGGCTCAGTCATCGACTTCAAGGACGAGCTGATCGGCGCGCGCTTTGCCGTCGACAATCCGAACGCCACCGCCACCTGCGGCTGCGGGACCAGCTTCTCGCTGTAGCGGCCTGCCCGGGCGAACCCCACCGCGTGTAGTAACCGCCTAATACCCCTGCCCTGCCATCCCGTGGTACGATCAACCAAGGGAGGCAATCAGGGATAGACCGATGGTCAAACCAATCCACAGCATGATCCGCGTCTTGGACGAGGACAGGTCCGTCGCGTTCTACCGCCAGGCCTTCGGGCTGGAGATCGTCGACCGCCTGGACTTCGCGTCCTTCACGCTGATCTACATGGCGGACAAGGACGGCGGCAGCGCCTTCGAGCTGGAGCTGACCGTCAACAAGGACCGCACCCAGCCCTACGACCTGGGCGACGGCTACGGCCACATGGCCTTCGTCACGGACGACCTGGACGGAATGCACGCCCGCCTTGCCGCCGGTGGGCACAGCCCACGCGACATCGTCGACTTCCAGCCAGACGGCGTGCCGGTGGCGCGCTTCTTCTTCATCGCCGACCCCGATGGCTACCAGATCGAAGTGCTCGCCCGCGGCGGTCGCTTCACATAACAATCAGGGAGAAAAAGATGCTCTATCGTTTGGATTTCACTGTCGAATATGACGCCAGCATGGGTCAGCAGGACCTGTTCAACATCTGGGCCGAGGAGGCCGAGGCCGCGCTGGGCGCCAAATCCGCCGGCGTCGTCGTCGACCTGTGGAAGATAGTGGGCGAGCGCAAGGTGCTGGCAATCGTCAACGTCGAGACGCCGGATATGCTGGACCAAATCCTATTCGATCTGCCGATCATGCAGAAGATGGGCCACCTGGTGCAGGTCGACGTCAAATCGCTCCGCCGGTACGAGGATTTCGCCGCCGACGTCAAATCGCGCCTGGGCCGCTAAGCAGGGCCGCCCGGATGTGCCAGCTTTTTATTGGGGCCGACCCCGCGCTATGGACGCCCGAGACGCGGTCCTTCCGCATGGACGGCATGGTGACCAGCGTCCGGCTGGAGACGCTGTTCTGGGCCACGTTGGAGGAGATCGGGGCGCGCGACGGGCTCAGCGTGCCCCAGCTGTTGCACCGGCTCTACAACGAAAGCCTGGATGCCGGGCACGACATCGGCAACTTCACCTCGTTCCTCCGGGTGTGTTGTCTGCGCTACTACGCGCTGCAAAGCCGCGATCTGGTGCCCACATCGCCGGAGGTGCCGATCGCGCTGCTGCCCGCGGCCGACATCCTGGCGGCGGAGACGGCCACCCGGCCCACGGCCCGTCCCAGAACCCCGCCGCCCCGCCAGAACTGACGGGCTGCGCCCGCGCCAAGATCGCATGATCCGGGCTGAGTGGCGGGCCCGTCCCTGCTATCGCCTGTCCGTCACGATCGGTGACGCCGTCAGGAGAAGACATCATGGCTTATCGCGTGCGCGGGCTCTGCCCGGCCCCCTTCCAGCAGTTCTTCGGCCAATCGGACGCGGCGCTGGCCCGCAAGGGGGTGATCCGCTGCCCCGTGGAAAGCTATCCCGGCACGCCCGACCGCGTCACCATGCAGGACCTGGCCGTGGGGGAGACGGCGCTGCTGCTGAACTTCGAGCATTTGCCGGTGGACTCGCCCTACCGCTCGCGCCACGCCATCTACGTGAAGGAAGGCGCGACGGAGGCCTACGACGCCGTCGATACCCTGCCCGAGGTGATGACGCGCCGGATCCTGTCGCTGCGCGGCATTGATAGACATGGCCACATCGCCGACGCGGACCTTTCCGAGGGCGACCAGATCGCAACCACGATCAAGCGCCTCTTGCAGAACCCCGAGGTCGCCTACATCCACGCGCACTACGCCCAACGCGGCTGCTTCGCCGGGCTGATCGAACGCGCGTAGCGGCGATGGCCAGAGTGCATCCGGGCGCAGGATAGTATCGGGCTGTCGGTTGCTTTGTTCGCCACCCCGCAGTCTAGCGCGCATCTTGGCCGCATGGCTCGCCAATCTGCGGACGCCCTCAACGCTCACGAAATGAAAACCTTATCCCTTCAGGGTACCCCCCCGAGTGGTGGGGACCGACGTCCCTGTGAGGGGCGCGGTGGCAACGGTCAACGGATCTGGTGGTGACGATTTCGTCGCCGGCACGGATGATGCTGGCGGCGACGACATCTATGCCGGTGGCGGCGACGACAACGTCGAGGGCCGCGACGGCGACGATACCATCTACGGCGGCAGCGGCGATGATCTGCTGCTGGGCTATGACGGGTCGTCCACCGCATCCGGCAGCACCGTCGTGGGTGATGACGACGGCTCCTCGGACACGCTCTACGGCGCGTCGGGCGACGACACGCTGGCCGGCGGGGACGGCGACGACTTTCTCTACGGCGGCTCGGACGATGACAGCGTCTATGGTGGCGACGGCAATGACGTCGTCGAGGGCGGCTCCGGCGACGATCTGCTCTATTGAGGCGATGGCAGCGACGACATTGCCGCCGGCCTGGGCAGCAGCACCATCTTCGGCGGTCAAGGCAACGACACGGTCGACATCACCGACGCCACGAATGCGTCAGACACGGTTACGGTTCACGGCGGATCCGGGAACGACACGATCCTGGGCGCCTCTACCGCCGCGTTCTCGTCCCAACTGCTCTATGGCGGCGACGGCAATGACCGCATCGAATCCGGCGCCGGTGACGACACGGTATATGGCGGCGGCGGCGATGACGTCTTTGCCGGGACCGGCGGCGCAGACACGTTCTTTGGCGGTGACGGGTCTGATTTCTTCTTCGCCAATAACAACTTCGACGGGGACACGATCTTTGGCGGCGAAGGCGGGTCCGATCAGGACGAAGTCTCGCTCTCGTTCAACACCGACGGGGTCACCGTCACCTATACCGGTGACGAACAGGGCACCCTGTCCGATGCCTCGAACACTGGCAGTTTCGAGGGCATCGAGCAGTTCACGCTGTCGAACAACGCGGACAGTGTGGACGCCTCGAACGACTCGGTGGGGATCAGTGTGTCCGGCCGCGGCGGTGACGACACGCTGCTGGGCGGCAGTGGCAACGATCTGATCTACGGCGGCAGCGGCGACGATACCCTCGACGGCGCTGGCGGCGATGACACCCTCTATGGGGGTGATAACAGCGACCTGATCTATGGCGGCAGTGGCGCCGATACGCTCTATGGCGGGGACGGCGACGACACCCTGATCGGCCAGGGCGGCACTGGAGAGGACGACTCGCTTTTCGGTGGCGGCGGCAACGACACCATCGAATACCACAAGGAAACCGATAGCATCGACGGCGGCAGCGGCGACGACCGGATCGTCAACGTCAACGCCACGTCGAACAGCGTCACCACGATTACAGGCGGCAGCGGCACCGACACCTTGGTGCTGGACACCACGCAGGGTGGCACCTTCACCTCGAACCACCTGGTGGATCTGAGCGCGGGTGAACTGCAGATCTTGGGCTTCACGCGGGACCTGATCACCGAGTTCGAGAACATCGAACTGGTCGACACCGCGGCAAGCGCACGGGGCGACGCCAACGCCAATACGATCACCGCCATCGGCAACTACGCAAACACGCTAAGCGGTGAGGGGGGTGACGACGTCATCTTCGCGGGCGCACGTGATGACGTGATCAGCGGCGGCGGCGGCAATGACATCCTTACCGGCGGTACGGGTGACGACGTCTTCCAGCTGTCCGCGGGTGGCGGCTCCGATACGATCACCGACTTCGCGGTCGGCGATCAGATCGACACCTCGGCCCTGGTCGATGGCTTGGGCGGCATCGTCACCGCTGACGAGGTGGTCGTGACCGGCGGCGGTGGGTCGGACCAGGTGCTGACCTTCCCAAGCGGGGAGAGCTTGACCGTACCGGACGGCACCGTCGACACCTCGACCCAGCAGAACCAGTTCGCCAGCCTCGTCGCCATGGGCGTGCCGGCCTGTTTCGCGCCGGGCACCTCAATCCTGACCGATCAGGGCGACAGGCCGGTCGAGACACTTTGGCCCGGCGACCGGATCGTAACGGCCGACCGCGGCTTGCAGACGCTGCGCTGGATCGGCCGACGCGAGGTCATCGTCGACGCGGCCAACGAACGCGGCGACAAGGACAAGCCAATCGAGATCAAGGCAGGTGCATTGGGCGACGGCCTGCCACGAAGGACGCTCATCGTCTCGCCCCAGCACCGCCTGGTGCTGTGCGGCCCAGTTGTCCGTGCGATGGTCGGCCATGCGGAGGTGCTCGCCCCAGCGAAGGGCCTGACCGGGCACGAACGCATCCGGGTCATGAAGGGCAAGCGCCGGATCGTCTACCTGTCGCTGCTTTTTGACCAACACGAGGTGATTTTTGCCGAAGGCGCGCCGACCGAGAGCTTCCGCCCTGGTCCAGTGGCGCTGTCCGAGTTTGCAGTCGAACACCGCGAGCAGGTTTACGCGATCTATCCGCAACTGCGCGACGATCCCCACGATCTTGGGCCGCCGGCGCGGCCCATCATCACCCGAGCTCAGGCCAATGAACTCGTACAACGCATTGGCGATTTGTCGGGCTCGAAGATAGAGATCCGCCGCCGACAGCGTAGGGGCAAAGTGACGTTGGATCTGAGGGAACAGCGCATGTCCCAGCCTGGGTACTGGAAGGCCCTCGAGCCGACGCAGTAAGCGTTGCGGCGCCGTTCGCGCATCTGGTTCACGTCAAAAGGTGCAGTCTCACGCCTCTCGGGATCGATCTGGAGGCTGAGTCCACGACCCGCACTGCCCGCAAACTTGGCCCGCGCGTCCGCATCATTGACAACCTGCCCACGGCCCGCGACCAAGGGGCCATGAAGATCGCCACCTACAACATCAACGGCATCAAGGCCCGGGCCAACGCGCTGGCCGACTGGCTGAAAGAGGCCGATCCGGACGTCGCCTTGCTGCAGGAAATCAAGTCTGTAGACGCGGCCTTCCCCCGCGAGCCGCTGGAGGATCTTGGTTACAACGTCGAGACGCACGGCCAGAAGGGCTTCAACGGGGTTGCGATCCTGTCGAAGCGCCCGCTGGAGGATGTCAGCCGCGGCCTGCCGGGTGATGACAGCGACGAGCAGGCCCGCTGGATCGAAGCGACGGTGACGGGCGACCGCGATGCGGTGCGGATCTGCGGCCTTTATCTGCCGAACGGCAACCCTGCGCCGGGGCCGAAATATGACTACAAGCTCGCCTGGATGGAGCGGCTGCACGCCCGCGCCCAGGACCTGCTGGAGAGCGAGGAAATCGCCCTGATGGCTGGCGATTACAACGTGATCCCCGAGGCACGCGATGCCGCCCGGCCCAATGACTGGCGCGACGACGCGCTATTCATGGACCAGACCCGCGCCGCCTGGCGCAAGATCGTCAATCTGGGCTTCTCGGACGCGGTGCGCGAAAGCTGCCAGGAGGCCGAGACCTACACCTTCTGGGACTATCAGGGCGGCGCCTGGGATCGGAACGACGGCATTCGGATCGACCACGTACTGCTGAGCCCCGAAGCCGCGGACCGCTTGAGCGGGACCGGGATTGACGCCCAGATCCGCGGGCGCGAGAAGCCGTCTGACCACGTGCCCGTCTGGGTCGAGTTAGATGTCTAGCCAATAAGCAGACGTGCCGCCTGTCAGGTGCGCTTGGGCTTCAGCGGAGCCTCCGGCGCCTCCTCCGGCGCGTTGACCGTGGGCGCATCCTCGGGCGATGTCTCTCCGGCGGACGCGGTCAGGGCCGGGTCCAGGGCCGGCGCTTGGTCCGGCGTCTCCGGGGTCGCTGGCGCCACAGGGATCTCCTCCGGCGTGACGCTCTCTGGCTGGTCCACGTCGGGTGCCTGGGGCGTCTCTGCTTCTCGCACGGGGCGTTCGGGCGGTTCGACAATGCCTGTCTCAGGCGTCCCTGGCAGATCCGCCTCCGGTTCGGTTGCGGCGGTATCGCCGGGCGTCTCCGGAGCGGGCGCATCCCCTGCCCCAGCCTGACCCGGCCGTACCGGCGGCAGCGGCCAATCCGAAAATTCGTCCTGCTCTGCCTCCGCCTCAGGTTCCGTGGCCGCGGCAACGATCACCGCTGTGGGCACCAGATCGGTCACCGGCACGGACTCCAGGGCCGGTCCCGAACTCGGCTCCCCCCGTGCCAGCCGGATCTCAGGCTCTTCACGCACCGGCACATCGTTGACCGCGGCCAGGGTCTGCACCTGATCGACCAGGTAGCGCAGCATCACCTCGTTCCCCAGCGGCAGCGCGTTGAAGCCGCTGACCGTCACCACCGTCAGGCGATCGTTCAGCGAGGTGAAAGCCCGCCAGAAGGTCGAGGCCAGGACCGGCACCACCGGATCGCCGCCGTCTTCGACCAGGACATAGACCGCCTCGCCGATGCGCCGGCTTTCCAGCACCTGGACCCGCGCGCTATCGCCTGAGCGGCCCAGCAGGCGCCGCCCCTCCGCCGTTTCAAGATATTCACTGAAATCGCCCAAGGGATCGCCGATGGCGCCGAAGCCCGGATCGCCGGAGACAGAAACCGTGATGATCCCAGGCACCCCGCGCGGCAAGTAAAGCTCGCCCTTTTCGCCGCGGGTGCCCTGGTCGCCGCCATCCTCCAGCACGCAATCGCCGATCAGTGCAAAGGCCGAGCGGCCCGTCGTCTCGATCGAATCTTCGGCCAGACAGAAACCCTTGGCCGGTTCGATCGCGACCTGATGGCCCAGCGCCGAGATCACGGCCCGGTCGTGGCTGGCATTAACGACGTAATAGGGGCCTTGGTGGCGACGGTCCCATTCGTTTTGCAGCCCGCTGAACCCGCGCTCATCGCAGGCTGCCAGGAAGCTTACCGATACCAGGGCCGCCAGGCGTCCCCAGACACTCCACCGCACCAGTCTACCCCTCGCTCAGGTCTCAAAGGTCGGCATAGCAATGACGCTCACCCTTGCCGCCGGGATGCGTCACCGCCCCCGTCTGCGCGCCGCCGACAATCTGAGCATACTTCCAAAGTGCGCCCGATCCATAGATGGTTTCACGCGGACCGGCCCATTCTTTGCGCCGGGCGCGCAGTTCCTTCTGGGTTAGCTTGACCTTGATTGTGCCCTTGCGCGCGTCGATCTGGATGATGTCGCCGTTCTGCAAAAGACCGATGGGCCCGCCCACGGCGGCCTCTGGCCCCACATGGCCGACGCAGAAGCCGCGTGTCGCGCCGGAGAAGCGCCCGTCGGTGATCAGCGCCACCTTGGAGCCCATGCCCTGGCCGCTGATCGCGGCCGTGGTTTGCAGCATCTCGCGCATGCCGGGGCCACCCTTCGGCCCTTCGTTGCGGATGACGATGACCTCACCCTCTTCGTATTCGCGCTTTTGCACGGCGTCGAAGGCGTCCTCCTCGCATTCGAACACCCGAGCCGGGCCTTCGAATTTCAGGCGCTTCATGCCGGCCACCTTCACGATGGCGCCTTCCGGGGCCAGGTTGCCGATCAGGCCGACAACGCCGCCCGTGGCGGTGATTGGCTTTTCGATCGGGTAGATCACCTTGCCATCGGCTTCGCCTGCAATGTTGTCCAGGTTCTCGCCCATGGTCTTGCCGGTGGCGGTGATGCAGTCGCGGTGGATGTAGCCGCCCTTCATCAGTTCTTTCATCACGACCATGACGCCGCCAGCTTCGTAGAGGTCCTTGGCCACGTAGGTACCGCCCGGCTTCAGGTCGACGAAGTAGGGGGTTTCTTTGAAGATGTCGCAGACGTCCTGCAGGTTGAAGTCGATGCCTGCCTCGTGCGCGATGGCGGGCAAGTGCAGACCGGCATTGGTGGACCCGCCGGTGCAGGCGACCACGCGGGCCGCGTTCTCCAGGCTTTCGCGGGTGACGACGTCGCGCGAGCGGATGTTTTGCGCCAATAGCTGCATCACCGCCCGTCCCGACGCGTCCGAGTACTGGTCCCGTGATTCGTAGGGTGCCGGGGCGCCCGCCGATTGCGGCAGCGCCAGCCCAATCGCCTCGCTGACGCAGGCCATGGTGTTGGCCGTGAACTGGCCGCCGCAGGCCCCGGCCGAGGGGCAGGCCACACGCTCCAGCACATCCAGCGCGGCATCCGACAGATCGCCCGCCTGGTGACGGCCCACCGCCTCGAACATGTCCTGGACGGTCAGATCGCGGGTGGCGAAATCTTCCGGCACGTCGGCGCCCGCGGGCACCTTACCCGGCAGGATCGAGCCGCCGTAGATGAAGACCGAAGGGATGTTCAGCCGCACCATGGCCATCATCATGCCGGGCAGCGACTTGTCACAGCCCGCAAGGCCCACGATCGCATCATAGGCGTGGCCGCGCATGGTCAGCTCGACTGTGTCGGCAATCGCCTCGCGGCTGGCGAGCGACGAGCGCATGCCCTCGTGCCCCATGGCGATTCCGTCGGTCACGGTGATGGTGGTAAATTCGCGCGGCGTGCCCTGGCCTTCTTTGACGCCCAGCTTCACGGCCTGCGCCTGGCGGTTCAGGGCGATGTTACAAGGGGCCGCTTCGTTCCAGCAGGTGGCCACGCCGATGAAGGGGCGATGGATCTCGTCATCTGTCAGCCCCATCGCGTAATAATACGACCGGTGCGGCGCGCGCGCCGGCCCCTCGGTCACGTGGCGGCTGACCAACCGCGACTTATCAAACGTTTTCGCATCCATTGCCTGGGCTTCCCTTTTGGTACGTGCACCGGCCCCACCGGTGCCGCGTTACCTAGCGGGCCGGAGCCGGACGCTCAAGGTTTGCAAAGGGTTAAGCGCGCAAATGTCCGTCCCGTGATGAAACGTATCATGAAACGCCTCGCCCGACGGTTGCGCGGGGGGCCACGTCGTTCGATGCACGGCTTGAGCGATGCGCCCCCCGGTGCCATAGACGCACGATGTCCGACGCGCGCTTTCAGGCCTATATCGCACCCGCCCAGGGCGACCATTGGGGCCGCGTCCTGGCAGGCATCCTGCTGATCGCACTGGGCTGGGTCGGGGGCACAATTGCCGCCACCGGGATCTATGCAGCCGTTGCCGCGATGATGCAGGGCGACACCCAAGCCGGTACCGCGGCGCTGGACACTCTGGTGGCCGGCGGCTCGCCCGTGGGCATCATGGTGCTGCTGGCGAGCTTTCTGGGGATCTGGGGCGGGGTTTGGTTGGTTTTATCCGGCCTACACGGCAGGCCCTTCCGCACGGTGATGGGTCCGCACAGGGAGAAAAGCGGGATTGGCGGGTTTTGGCGCGGCGTGATGCTGGGCGTGGGCTTTGCCGCGCTGTCGGTGTCGCTGACCTCGGCCCTCGTCGGCGCACCGGTCAAGGTCATGAGCTTCGCCGACTGGGCCCCATACGCCCTGCCCATCGCGGTCCTGGTCTTCTTCCAGGCGACGGGTGAGGAGCTGATCTTTCGCGGCTACCTGCTGCAACAACTGGCCGTGCGCTATCGCTCGCCCCTGATCTGGGGGGTGCTGCCCTCGTTCATCTTCGGCCTGATGCACTTTACCGGCGGCCTGCCGGGTGGCGGCGACTATTTCTACGTGGCGGTTACGGCGATTACGGGAGCGGCACTGGCGGTCACCGTCTGGCGCACCGGCGCGCTGTGGGCCGCGGCGGGAATCCACGTGGGCATCAACTGCACCGCCATTCTGTTCTTCGGGACAGAGGGCATCCTGTCCGGAAGCCAGATCTGGATGTTCCCAAAGTCCGAGCTGGGCGAGATCTTCCTGATCGACCTGGGCTGTGCGGCCGTTTTGCTGGCCTTCGTGCTAAGCCCTGCGGGCCGATGGCTGGCGCCCCGGGGTTAGACCCGCACCCACATCGTCCGATCAGGACCGATCAAGGCGGCGGTCTACACCCGATCTCAGCCTTCATCGGTCGCACCTTTGAACGACCCGGTTGCAACAGGGCTGGTGAAACAACTTGATGTCTTCAGGATTGCTGTGCTGGTTTGGTCGCCCAGCAAACATCGAAGATCTCACCGTATGACCACGATCCCAAGCAAGCTTGAACTACCCGCCGGGCGCACGGAGATTCCGGCAGCCGAGGCGCGCACCCTGATCATCGAAATCTTCAAACGGCTCGGCAATTCGGACGAACATAGCCAGATCATCACCGACCACTTGATCGATGCGAACCTCTCCGGTGTCGAAAGCCACGGCGTCATGCGGGTGATGCAATACGCCGACCGGATGCGTGACAACACCATGAACGTTGGCTTCCGCCCAGACGTCAGCAAGACCCCGACCGGTGTCACCGTGATCGACGGCCATATGGGCAACGGTATCCCGACGATGGCGCTGGCCTATGAAACCGTCACCGAACTGACGGGCAAGAACGGCCTGGGCGCGGTCTCGGTCATCAACACCGGGCATACCGGGCGGCATGGGGCCTTTGCCGATGCGGCGGCCGCGCGGGGGTTCCTGACCATCAATACCGGCGGCGGCAATCACCGGGTGCACGGCATGGTCGCCCCCTATGGCGGGACCAAGGGTATGCTGCCGACCAACCCCTGGTGCGTCGGCATTCCAGGCGGCGAACGCGGCCCCGTGGTCATGGACTTTGCCACGGGCCAGATCGCGGGTGGCTGGCTTTATGCTGCACGCTCGGCCGGTGGGCTGGTCCCAGCAGGCTCGATCGTCGACCGCGATGGCAAGCCTACCCGCAATCCAGAGGATTACTTCAATGGCGGCGCGATCCTGCCCATGGGCGGGCACAAAGGCTATGCCCTGTCGCTGATGGCAGAACTGATCGGGGAGGCGATGCTGGGCCCCTCGTCGCCCGAGGGCAATTGGTTCCTGCTGGCGATCGACACGCGCCGTTTCCGCGAGCCAAGCGCGCTGCAGGCCGCCGCCGAAGACGTACTGGCAGATCTGCGCGACTGTCCGCCCGCGCCCGGCTTCGACCGCGTCGAAATCCCCGGCGAGCGTGAACGCGCGCAACGCGCCGCGAGCGGTGGGATCATCTCGGTGCCCGAGGCCACCTGGGCGCAGGTTCTTGCGCTGTCCGAAGAACTGAGTGGGAAGGAACTTGGCGGGAAAGAATTCGGGGGAACGCCATGAAGATCACCGACATCAAGACCTACCTTGTCGAGGCGCACCGCCGGAACTGGGTCTTCATCGAGGTCGAGACGGACGAGGGTATCACGGGCGTGGGCGAGGCGACCATCGAGCCGTTCGAGCGCACGATGGTGACGCTGATCGAGGATTACAAACGCACCGTCATCGGTCACGACCCACGCCGAATCGAGTGGCTGTGGGAAGACCGCTACCGCGGCCAATTCCTACGCTCGGACCTGCTGGTGAATGTCGCGCTCTCGGCCATCGAAATCGCCTGCTGGGATATCAAGGGCAAGGCGCTGGGGGTCCCGTGCTACGAGCTCTTCGGCGGCCCCTGCCGCGACACGGTCCCCGCTTACGGCAACTACTGGTTCATGAAGACCCGGCTGGGCAAAACCTCGGTGGGGGAGTACGCCGAAAGCGCCGCGCGCGCCGTCGAGAACGGGTTCAAGGCGCTCAAGTGGTCGCCTTTTGGCTATGCGGCACACGCGCAGACGCCCGAGCAAGAGCACATCACCGTCGAATGTGTCCGCCAGGTCCGCGACGCCGTGGGGCCAGATGTCTGGCTGATGGTCGACGCCCATGGCCGGTTCGACCTGCCCCAGGCCCGGCGGCTGGCGCAACGCTTCGAGGCATATGACCTGTTCTTCTTCGAAGAGCCGCTGCCGCCCGAAAACCTGGACGCCTATGTCCAGCTGAAGAACAGCACCAAGACACCGATTGCGACCGGCGAGCGGTATGTCGCCCGCCACCAGTTCCGCGATTTGCTGGAGAAATATGCCTGCGACTACATCCAGCCGGATGCAATCTACACAGGCGGCATGAACGAGCTGCGCAAGATCGCCATGATGGCAGAGACGTACTACTGCCCGGTCATTCCACACAATTGTAACGGCCCGGTTTGCACCGCGGCGACAATCCATGCGGCGGCCTGCATGCCCAACTTTCGGATCATGGAGTACATTCCCGTGCCAGAGCGCCAGGACATTCTGGTGGAGCCCCTTGTCTTCAACGACGGCGCGTTTGCGCTGCCGACCAAGCCGGGGCTGGGGATCGAACTGAACAAAGACATCTTTGACCAGTACGTTTACCAACCGCGGGATCTGGACCACTTCACGCCGGCCCGCGAGATCGTTCTGTAGGGCGCCCTGCGCAAGGCAAGCGATTGGGGCAGCCAGTCACCAACCGGTCACCATCCCCGGCCAACAGCGTGGTTTCGTGTCAATCCCACAAAGCCGGGCAAAACAGTTAGCAGACGCGGTGTTGATGCGGGCTAATCGGCAAGCCTACGGTGCGCCAGGCCCCACATCTTGGATCATCCGGTCTGGCGCGAGGCGCAGATGTCGATGATTTCGCGCTTTTGGATCTTGCCGGTTGGCCCCTTCGGCAATGCCGCCCAAACCTCGATCTTCTTGGGGATTTTGAAGTCCGCGATGCGGCCGCGGCAAAACTCACGCAACCCCTCGCCGTCAACCTCGGCGTTGTCTGCCAGGGTGACAACCGCGTGGATCCGGTCGCCCCATTTCGGGTCCGGCAGGCCAAAGACGCTGACCTCATCCACGGCGGGATGTTCGGCGATGCAGTTCTCGATCTCGACCGGGAAGATGTTGTAGCCGCCGGATTTGATGCGGAACTTCGCGCGATCCTTGAGGTAGATGAAGCCGTCGGCGTCGATCTCCGCAATATCGCCCGTGTGCAACCACCCGTCCCGCACCGTTTCCGTGTATTTGACATCCTGGTTCCAATAACCCGGGATCACGTAGGGGCTGCGCAGCAGCAGTTCGCCATCGCCGCCGGCCGCCAGCGGTGCGCCGTCGTCATCGACTACCTTTGCATCGGCATAGTAAAGTGCACGCCCGGCGCTCTCCAGGCAGCGGTCCCCGGTGCGCAGCGCCCGCTCATGATCGGTGGCGGTCAGCATCATCGCCATCCCGATCAGCTCGGTCGTGCCGTACATCTGCAGAAAACGGCAACCGAACGCGCTCACCGCCTCGCGGATCGTTGCCGGTGGAATGGGCGAGGCGCCATAGCCCAGCTGCCTCAGGGACGAACAATCAAATTGCTCGATCAGGCCCGAGCTTAGCAGGCTGTTCAGCATAGTCGGCACCAGAACACAGATCGAGCAGCGCTCCCGTTCGATAAGGGTGAGGGCGCGTTCGGCGGACCAATCACCCACAATCGCACATGTGGTCCCGTGAAAGAGGTTTCGCAGCAGGTGCATGATCGGCACGCCTGCAGCAGGCATGGCGTGCAGCCACACATCCTCCGGTGTCGCCCCTTCGGCCAAGGCGATGGCGGCCATCGAGTGGACCATCGTCGTGTGTGGATAGATCGCGCCCTTCGGCAAGCCGGTCGACCCGGTCGTGTAGCAGATCATGATCCGTTCATGCGGAGTCTGAGGGAACGCCCCCCGGTCGGCATGGGTTGCGATGAGGGTCTCATAATCCAGGTCACAACCATGGCCGCTGCCAATACCGATCAACTTTGGCGATCGATCGGCAGCCGACATGGCTTGACGGGCCAAGTCGGCCAGATCCGACTGAACACACACGACATCGACGCCGGCATCGTCCGCCAGGGCCGCGATCTCGGGCGGCGCCAGGCGATGGTTCAACCCGACCCGCGTCGCCCCGATCTTGGCGCAGGCGGCAATCGTCTCCGCCACTTCGATGCTGTCCTTCAGGATCGCGCCGACGCGGTCACCCGGCCTGATGCCAAGATCACAGAGCGCGTGGGCCAGCGCATCGGTGCGACGGTGCAGATCGGCCCAGCTTCGGCGGCGGTCAATCTCGACATAGGCATCCTTGGCGCCAAAGCGCTGGGCGTTGCGCGCAACAAGATCTCCTAGCGTGATCATGCCCCTCCCCGTCTGGCCTACGAAAGCACCGGGCGCGGCATTTGCCCCGATGCCGTCTCCAACTGCCAAGCCAGGCGCAGCACGCCAAGATCGTCAAAGCGCCGGCCAAGCACTTGAACGCCCAATGGCAGGCCATCGCCGCCCAGTCCAACGGGCACATTCGCCGCCGGTTGTTCTGTCAGATTGAACAGGAAGGTGTTCGCCCAGCTTTCGAACGGTCGCGCGGGGTCCGCCCCGGCCGCGTCGGCGTCAAACGCCGTGCCAGGAACACTGGGCATCAGCACAAAGTCGAAGCCGTCGATCAGCGCATGCGCCCTTTCGCGCAGGCGCTGCATCCCCTCCCAATTGCGATGGTGGTCGACGGCCGAGAATGCCAAGGCCGGCCGGGTCCAATCCCAGATGACGGGGGTTTTGCGCGCCTCTTCCCCCGGCTGTCGTTCCAATTCGCTGAGCGTCCGGGTCATGTAAAACGCTTCGGCAGGTGCGTACTCGCCGCGCGTGAACGGCGGGGCTGCAAGCTGCTCGATCGTTGCGCCCGTTTCGCGCAGGACGTCCGCCGCCCTTTCCACAGCGGCGATCATATCGGGCGTTGTGGGCGCGCCGATGCCCAGGTCCCGGACAACCAGAGCCCGGGGCGGGTCCGTGGGCACTTTGAGCTGGGCAAGATAGTCAATGCCGTCGCGCGGCAGTGCCGTGAAATCTCGGCTATCGGGCCCAGTCAGGACGTTCATCATCAAGGCAACATCTTCGAAGCACCGCGCAAGCGGGCCAGCCACCAAAGATGGGCTGATCGGAAAGTAGTAGGGCACGCGGCCTTGGCTGGGCTTTAGTCCGGCCAGCCCGCAATAGGCCGCCGGAACGCGGATGGACCCCACGATATCCGTGCCAATGGAAACGGGTTCGATCCCGGCAGCCACGCTGGCCGCAGCGCCTGACGACGAGGCGCCGGTTGTCCGTCTGGGGTTCCACGGATTGCGGGTCACGCCGTGGCGCGAACTGATCCCAGCCGCCAGGATGCCGTAGTCGCACATGGTGTTCTTGCCCAGGAACACCATGCCTGCGGCGCGCATCCGCGCGACAACGGGATGATCTGCGCTGGCCCAGACCGCCTGCCCGGCGGCCGAGCCGCGATATGCGGGCATGCCCGTGACATCGACCGCATCTTTGACCGTGGTTGGAATGCCATCCAACGGCCCGAGCGCTGCGCCGCGCTGCCAGCGTGCTTCGGCGGCGCGGGCCTGTTCCATCGCTGCATCGACGTCCAGATGGTAGATCGCGTTGATCGTGGGGTTGACGGCGTCAATCCGTGCCAGTGCCGTTTGTGCGGCCTCGACCGGGGAAAACGTCCCCTTGGCAAAGGCGCGGCTCATCTGAGCTGCCGAAAGCCAGGGCGGAACAGCGCCCATCAGGACGGTGCCCAACAGGACGGTGCCCAACAGGACGGTGCCCAACAGGCCGGGGCCTTCTTGCAGGCATTCGGCAACCCGCCCAAAGCAATCTGTGATTCCGATCTAACGCGCACGACGACATCCCCCTGAAAAGGACTGCGTTCTCGCAGGGTGGTGCGAGACGCCTCAACTAGGTAACCCGCCCACCCGGCATGTGCATACCCCGCCGTTCGGCGCCGGTTATGCCAGATGCCACGAACGGGCCCACGAACCCGGCCACGACGGTCGGCGCAGACCCTGCCCTCACCCGTTGACCTGCTGGATCACACCCTCGGCAAACTCGCGCAACGCTTCCTGTTCGATGTCGTCGCCGAAATAGTTCACGTGGTGCCAGACAAAGAACTCTTCGATCTGATAGCGCTCCGCCAGTTCACAGACTTGGTCCAAAACCTGCTGGCGCGAGCCGTCCCAGATCCGCCCCAGGGGAACGTGGTAGGGCGGCGCGTCGTAGGCGGTCGCCCAAAGCTGATCGAACATCTCGCGATAGCGCCGCGTCTTCTCTGGCGACGCACCCATCATCAGATGGGCCCCTAAGGCCAGCACGTCGTTGGTGGTCGTCTTCTCCCGGCCCTTTTCGTGTGCCGCCTGCAGGCATTGCTCCAGAATAACGGGCATGAACTCTTCTTTATCAGCGGTCACGAAAGACACCATCTTGGCGCCCTCGGATGCCCAGAAGCGTGCCGTTTCCATCGAGTAGGAGAACGGCGCATAGACCTGCGGGAACGGGTCCTGCAGGGGGCGCGGGACGATGCCGCCCTTGCGCAGAATTTTGTTGTCGTCGACCGGGTTGTCGCCACCCCACAGCTTGGTCGGGTTAAACTCCCATTCCACCTGGCTTGGAAAATTCCAGAACTCGCCTTCATGGCTGGTCAGGTCATCGGTCCAGAGCGATTTGACCAGCCGCCAGTTTTCGTAGAGGGCGCGGCGGTTGCGCTGATCAGCCTCTGACTTGTCGGACTCGGCCGATGTGATGCCGATGTGCTGGCCCATGGTCGCCGTCCAGCGCGGGGTGTTACCGCGGCTGAACCCCGCAAACGCGCGCCCGCCGCTCATATGATCCAGCATCGCGATGTCTTCGGCGGTCTTAATCGGGTTCATCGCCGTCAGGTTCATGCCAAGTTGGCCGACTTTGAACGTGGTGGTGTGTTGAGCGATGTAGAGGTTCCAAAACAGCGGGTTCGTCGTGCACTCGACCCCCTCGACCTGCATGTGATGCTCGGTCAGGCAGAATCCGTCGTACCCAAGCTGTTCGGCCAGCACCATTTGATCGCGCAACGTCGTCATCATCTTGTTGAAACGTGCTGGATCGCGCCCGGCCAGCGGCACGTGCTCGCCATGTTGGCGGGCAAAGGGAATGGCGAGGATTTTGAATTTCATGCGGCAGGCCTTGCGAGGTGAATGAACGTTCACTACTACATTCCACACGCGCACGGAACGCGTCAACCACGCGTGCACATGAAAGAGACCTTGACGCCAACTTGCTGGACCTAACCGGTCCGGGTGAGACGCCTGCCACGCACGGATAAACGGCGAATAAGTGACGGAGACGATCTGACCATGCAGGTACTTTCAGCGTCCGATCTGGAGCAGGTGATCGCGCAGGACCGCGTGGATAGCGCGTGCTTCGATCTGGCGGTCAGGGCGGCGCGCGCGCACCTCTACAAAGAACAACCCAGCAAGGAACAACACGTCCAACGCTATCGGTTGACGGCCAGCTCCACGATCAGCTTTGCGCCCATCGGCGACGGGCCGATCCACGCCAAGGTCGACGTCCTGTCCCGTAAGTCCGACGCTCAGAAAGTTTGCCGCGTCACGCTCAGCCAGTCTGAGCCGGGGTCCGCGCGAAAGCTGCGGATCGCCGAGGCGACCTGCACGTTCATGGCCGACCTGATCGATCAGGAAACGGCGCAGCCGGCACCGGAACTAGCCCCGGAACCGGCCCCGAAGGACACCCCCACTGACACCGCCGAATTGCGCCGAAAACAGATCTTCGACGGCGCCTGCCGCGTGATTGCCCGGCACGGCTTTGGCAACGCCACCATGCGCGAGATCGCCGAGGAAGCCGGGCTGTCCGTTTCGCTGATGTACAAATACATCAAGGACAAGGACGACATCCTCTACCTCATCACCTCGATGTCGATGCAGAGCCTGTTCGACTGGTTCGAAGCCGAAGAACTGCAATCCGGCCCCGCCGACCGAAACCTGCAGAAGGCAATCGACCGTTACATCGATTACATCGGCACCAACCGGCGCTACATCAATCTGGTCTATTCGGAAAGCCGTTCCCTCAGCCCCGAGCATCGCGCAAAGGTCTTCGATAAAGAGCGCGCCTTCACGCACCGGTGGGAGGCGATCGTGAGACGCGGGATCGCGCAGGGGCAGTTCCGGCCGATCGACCCCGAGCTTGCGGCCAACATGATCTACTTTCTTTGCACGATCTGGTCCCTGCGATACTGGAACATCGGCAAGTTCGACGAGCAGGAGGTCCGTTCAGCCCTGACTGCCCTGATCTTCGACGGCTTGGCCGTGCGGCCACAGGCGAAGAACAAGGCGCTGGAAAAGAGGTGATCCAAACACGGCGTGATCCGCACAAGGTGTGATCCGCACAATGTGTGATCCGCACGAGGCGTGATCCAGGACGGCTGGGCGCCTAGGCAGCCTTGGGCGGGTCCATCCAGGACACATGCGCGGCGACGATGCGCCAGCCTTCCGGCAGCCTGGCCCAACTGTGGCTTTGGCGTCCGATCCGTGCCTCACCATCGCGGATAAACTCGGTATTGGCGGTGCCGAAATCTGTCCCGAAGGTCGTGATGACCGTTCGGGTCAGCGTCCGCGCCAATCCCTTGGAGGGGCGCGCCTGGCGAAACGCCAATATCTCGTCCTGGCCGTAGAGGTTCTCGCCCATGCCATAGCGGATGACCTTGTCCCCATCCCAGAACAGGGCGTCCAGGGTGTCGACATCGTTCGTCACCAGGGCTGTTTCATACTGGTTGAACGCCGCGGTCACCTCGGCAAGCGTTTGCGGATCGTTGATCTGCATCGTGTCCTCGTCATTACCCTCTGCCTGCAGCGCAGATAGCCTATATTTTCACCTCACCAAAATTTCTGTAGCATGTTTAAGCACAAAATGCGCCGCACTCACCCACAACATGTGAATTATTCATCACATCGCAGTCCCAGCACCGGGCCTGCCTGACGGCGCCTACGGGCCGGTCTCGCCCACTATTGTCTGAAACAATCGGATAGATGGCGCCAATGGCACGTCTCTTGCTTTCGGGGCAACTATCGCCGCGCCCGCGCGCCGCGACCACCGATACCAAAAGAGGTCAGGGAACTCAGATGAAGAACACTCATACCCGTCGTGATGCGTTGCGCTTGGGCGCGAATGTGATGACCGCTGCCGCCTTTGCGTCGATGGGCGGGCTTCAGGCCCTTGCCGCCGCAGAAGGAACCATCGGCTTCATCTATGTCGGCCCGCGCGACGACTTTGGCTGGAACCAGGCCCATGCGGTTGCTGCCGCGTCGATTGCCGAAGCGGATGGTATTTCGTTGGTCGAACAGGAACGCGTACCCGAGACCGAAGAAGTGCTGCGGGTCATGGAAAGCATGATCCAGCTGGACGGCGCAAAGGTGCTTTTCCCAACCTCGTTCGGCTACTGGCCGTTTATCCAGCAATTGGCGCCGAAGTATCCGGACGTGCTGTTCATCCATGCGGGCGGGCTTTGGAAGCCGGGCGACGAGCCGAACACGATCGGCTATCGCGGATATATGGAAGAGCCGCACTACCTGGCGGGGATCGCCGCCGGGCATCTGTCGAAGACGGGTAAGCTGGGCTTTGTCGGCGCCAAGCCGCTCTACTTTGTGTTCAACAACTGCAACGGCTTCACCATGGGCGCGCGCTCGATCAATCCCGAGGCGACGACGCAGGTCGTCATCACGGGCGAGTGGGACAACCCCGTCAAAGAGGCCAACGCCATCAACGCCATGGCGGACCAGGGCGTGGACGTGATCGTGGCCAATGTCGACAGCCCCAAGGTTGCCATCGAAACGGCCGAGCGGCGCGGCATCATGAGCGTCGGCTATCACACCGACCAATCCTCGTTGGCGCCCAAGGGCTTCCTGACCGGGGCCGAGTGGAACTGGGCCAAGGGCGGCGACTTTGCGAAAGCCCACATGACCGGGGACGCCTTCCCGAACCTGTTCCGCGGCGGTTTTGACAAGGACATGGTCAAGATCAGCCCGTTCGGGTCAGCCGTACCGCAGGCGGTGCAGGACGAGATCATGACCGCCCGCAGCGGTTTGCTGGATGGATCGCTGCTGCTCTACAAAGGCCCGCTCAAGGACAACAAGGGCAACGAGATGATCCCAGCGGGCACAGATATTGCCAACGATGACAATGACTTCAAACTTTCAGTGAAGTGGTTGGTTGAAGGCACGATCGGAGAGACCGGCCTCCAATGACCGAGGCCAATGCCGACGACACCGGCCGGCCCAAGGCGATGGTGGCCGGCCGGTCCTATGCGTTTTTGTTGGGTGGGCCGGCGCGAGAGGGGATCGAGGCTGTCCTGCTGTCGATCCTGGCGCTGTTGGCGGCCTTTGCGCTGTTCGCGATCTTCGTGGCGGTGCAGGGGCATGACCCCGTCGCGGTGTACCGGATCCTCTGGCTGGGCGCGTTCGGCACGTCATTCTCGATCGAGAACACCCTGACCCTGGCCGCGCCGATCATCCTGACGGCGCTGTGCACCCTGATCCCCGCCCGGGTTGGCCTGCTGGTCATCGGGGCCGAGGGCGCGCTGATCATGGGCGGTCTTGGCGCCGTTCTGGCGGGCTTACTGGTGACCGGTCTGCCGGGGCATCTGGGCGCCGTCTGGTGCTGTGTGATCGGCGCCCTGTTCGGGGGTGCCTGGGTCGCGATGGCCGGCGCGCTGAAGATCTGGCGCGGCGTGAACGAGACGATCGCCACGCTGCTGCTGAACTACATCGCCATCGCACTGATGCTGCACCTGATCACGGGGCCGCTGCGCGATCTGTCCGTTGCAATCAAGGCGCAGAGTTATGCGATCCCGGAGGCCTACCGCATGGGGGACCTGCCGGGCTGGTCGGTGCATTGGGGCTTACTGATCGGGCTGGCCGTCGTCTGCGGCGTGCACATCCTGCTGCGCCACACCGTGACCGGGTTCTCGATGTCGGTGCTGGGCGGCAATCGGCGGGCAGCGCAGATGGCTGGGTTGAACATCGGCCGGCTGACATTGCTGGCCACCGGCCTGGGAGGTGCGGCGGCTGGGCTGGCCGGGGCGATCGAGGTTGTCGCCGTGCATGGGGCCGCCTCGGAAAGCCTGGTCGTAGGCTTTGGCTACACGGGCATCCTGGTCGCCTTCCTGGCCCGCCAGAACCCGCTGGCCGTTGTGATCGTGGCGTTGATCATCGGCGGCATCGCAGCCTCGGGCGGCCTGCTGCAGCGCCGCTTTGGAATGCCCGACGCCACCACGGATCTGCTGCAGGGCATGATCTTCATGTGCGTGCTGGCCTCAAATGCGCTGGCGGGGCGGCTGTTGCCGCTGCGCGGATAGGGGGCGATCGTGGAAGGTGAACTGGGTTGGTGGGGCGTCCTGATCGCCGTTTTGGGCGGCGCGGTCCGGGTCTCGACACCCTACCTGTTCGTCGCCTTGGGCGAGACGCTGACCGAGCGGGCAGGCCGGGTAAACCTGGGACTGGAAGGCACGCTGGTCCTGGGGGCGATGTCGGCCTTTGCGATCTCCTATCTCAGCGGCTCGCCATGGCTGGGCGTCCTGGCGGCGGGCTTTGCAGGCATGTTCCTGGGCGCGTTGCATGGCGTGATTTGCAATCTGCCCCGGGTGAATGACATCGCGGTCGGCATCGCGTTGTTCATCTTCGGCACGGGCCTGGCGTTCTACCTGGGAAAGGACTTCATCCAGCCCCGCGCGGACATGTTGCCCGGGATCCCCTTGGGCAGCTGGTCCGACATCCCCGCCGTGCAATCGGCGCTAGAGATCAGCCCCCTGTTCTTCATCGGCATGGCGCTGGCGTTCTTCCTGCAATGGGGCATCCACCATACCCGCTGGGGCCTGCTGCTGCGCATGGCCGGGGAAAACGCCGAGGCGGGCAAAGCCCTGGGGCTGTCCGTGCCACTGATCCGCCTGTCGGCAACCGCAGCGGGCGGCTTCCTGTCCGGGGTCGGCGGCGCGTTCCTGTCGCTCTACTACCCCGGCAACTGGAACGAAGGCTTGTCCAGCGGCCAGGGCCTGATGGCGGTTGCCCTGGTGATCTTTGCCCGCTGGAACCCGGTGCGCTGCTTCTGGGCGTCGCTGGTGTTCGGCGGCGCTTCAGCCCTTGGCCCAGCGGTGCAGACCGTCGGCATCGCGTCGGGCTATTACCTCTTCAATGCAGCGCCATACGTTCTGACCTTGCTGATGCTGATCTGGGCGTCGAACCCGCGCGAAGCCTTGACCGGCGCCCCGCGGGAGCTGTCGATATCGCGATGATCGATCCAAACGCTCCCCCAGAGGTCGAGATCGTCGGCCTGTCCAAACGCTTTGGCACCGTGCAGGCGCTGGACAATGTCTCGGACCGTTTTCTGCCCGGCTGCTTCCACGCCCTGCTGGGCGAGAACGGCGCCGGCAAGTCGACCCTGGTCAAATGCCTAATGGGGTTTTACCGGGCTGACAGCGGCCAGATTGCCATTGGCGGGCGCGAGCGGCGCATCACAGGGCCGCACGACGTGCAGGATCTGGGCATCGGCATGGTCTATCAGCACTTCACGCTGGTCGAACCGATGAGCGTGGCCGAGAACCTGGTGCTCGCCCGGCCCAATATCCCCGCTGTGATCGACTGGCGCGCCGAACGTGCCGCGATCAACCAGTTCATGCAGACCGCGCCGTTCCAGCTGGATCCGGACGCACTGGTATCGACGCTCGCCGCCGGGGAAAAACAAAAGCTGGAGATCCTGAAACAGCTTTGGCTGGGGCGCCGCTTCCTGGTGTTGGACGAGCCGACATCGGTCCTGACACCGGCCGAGGCGGACGAAGTCCTGGCGGAAATGCGCCGCCTGACCGACAGGGGCGACCTCAGCGTCGTCCTGATCACCCACAAATTTCGCGAGGTGATGGCCTTCGCCCGCGAGGTGTCGATCCTGCGGGCGGGTCGCCATGTCGGCCGCACGACCGTGGCCGAAACCGACGAGCGCCAACTGGCCGACATCATGTTCGGAGACGTCACGCCGCGGAGTCCCGCGGCGCGCCAGGAAATGACACCGGCAGCGCCCTATCTGGACATCCAATCGGTCACAGCGCGGGGCGACCGGGGCACCCTTGCCGTGTCGGGCGCCAGCCTGACCGTCGCCGCGGGCGAGGTTGTCGGCATCGCCGGCGTCTCGGGCAACGGTCAGAAGGAACTGGTCGAGGTGTTGGCGGGCCAACGCACAGCAGAAGCGGGCAGCATCGTGGTGAACGGCCAACCGTTCAGCGGCACGCGCCCCGAGATCGGGGCCGCAGGCGTGTTCTTGCTGGCCGAAGAGCCCTTGGCCAACAGCGCCGTCCGCTCCATGAGCGTCATGGAAAACCTGATGCTGCGACGCTACGACCGGGCGCCCGCGGCACGTGGCCCCTGGCTTGCGCGGCGCGCCATGCGCAAGATCGCCACCGATTTGATTGACCGCTACCGCATCCGCACGCCGGGGCCTGACGCCCCCTTGCACACGCTCTCGGGCGGGAACGTCCAGCGCACGGTGCTTGCCCGCGAATTGTCCGAGGATGTCCGCCTGCTTGTTGCCCAGAACCCCTGCTTTGGCCTTGACGCCTCGGCCGCGGCCGAGATCCGCGCCCAAATCATCGAGGCCCGCAATCGCGGGGCGGCGATCTTGCTGATTTCGGAGGACTTGGACGAAGTGCTGGAGCTTTCGGACCGCATTCTGGTGATGTCCGCGGGCAAGATTGTCCACGAAACCGCGGCGGCGGAGGCCGATCGCTATCAGATCGGGCGCCATATGGCGGACACGGCAGACACAGCGGACACAGCGCAGATGCCGGGTTCGGCAGGGGTAGTGGCATGACCGAGACGCTGATCACCGGCGGCCTGGTTTTGCATGGTGACCCGGCCCGGGTCGAGGCAGCCGATATCCTGATTGCCGACGGCCGGATCGCCGCGATCGAGCCGCCAGGCAGCATCGACCCCGCCCGCGGCCAGGCCATGGATGCCGCCGACCGGCTGATCGTGCCGGGTCTGGTGAACGGGCACACCCACGGGCACGGCGCCCTTGGCAAGGGCCAGGTCGGTGACCGCGCGCCGCTGGAGGTCTTTCTGACCGGGTCGGGCGCCTCGAACGGCAACCGAACCATCGCGGACAAGCGGCTGACCGCGCGCCTGACCGCCGTCGAGCTGGTCCGCAAAGGCTGCACGACCGCCTGCGATTTGTTTGTCGAATACCCCGCCCCCTCGGTCGAGGGCATGACCGCCGTCGCGGACGCCTACCACGAGGTCGGCATGCGGGCCGTGGTCGCGCCGATGATGGCCGACCGCACTTTGTTCGAGGCCCTGCCCGGCCTGCTGGAAAGTCTGCCCGAGACACACCGCCGGCGGGCCGAGGCGATGAAGACGGCCCCGACAGAAACCAGCCTTGCCGCGGCCGAAGCCGTGCTGACCGGTTGGCAGCACGACCGTGACCGGATCCGGCCCGGCGTTGCCCCCACCATCCCGCTGCATTGCTCGGATGAATTCATGGTGGGCTGCGCCCGGCTGGCGGCCGATCACGACGTTCCCCTGCAGACCCATCTGGCCGAAACCCGCACCCAGCACGTGCTGGGCCGCAAACGCTACGGCCACAGCCTGACGGAGCATCTGGAAATCCTGGGGCTGCTGTCGCCACGCTTTTCGGCCGCCCATGGCATCTGGCTGGACGAAGAGGACATGAAGCGGATCGGCGGCGCGGGGGGCGGCGTCATCCATAACCCGATGTCGAACCTGCGCCTGGGCTCGGGCGTCGCGCGGGCCCGCCTGCTGCTGCAGGCCGGTGTGCGGCTTGGCATCGGCACGGATGCCTCTAACACCTCCGACGGCCAGAACATGTTCGAAGCGCTGCGCCTGGCGGCCTATCTGTCACGGATCTGCGACGCGGACCGCACGCTTTGGCTGGACGCGGGCGAGGCCTTTGAGGCCGCCACCGTCGGCAGTGCCCAGATCCTGGGCTTTGACAAGCTGGGCCGCCTGCTGCCCGGTTGGGCCGCGGACATGCTGTTCCTGGATCTTGGCCACATCAACTACGTGCCGCTGCGCGCGCCGGTGCTGCAACTGGCCTTTGCCGAGAACGGCGCGGCGTTGCGCTCGGTGATGATCGCCGGGCAGATGGTGATGGCAGAGGGCGAGATGCTGACGATCGACGAGGCCCGCCTGCGCGCCGATGCCGAAGAAGCGCGCGACCGGCTGGACGCGCTGAACGACGATGCGATGGCGGCGGCGCAGCCGCTGGCCGATCTGGTCGGCTGCTTCTGCCTGGCACATGCGCGAGAGCCCGCGGGCATGGTCCGCTCGATCTGGGAAAGCGACGGGTGCTGATGGGCGGACAGGCGCCACCGACGGGGGTGCTGTACTCAGCGATGCCTCTCTGAGATCTGTGATCGCATCGCCGAGGAGACGACAATCAACGTTTGATTGATCACCGGCGAGCCAAAGTCTGGGGATCACAGAGCGCGCTATTGTGCACCCTGAGCCCTCCGAGCTTCTGCCAGCCATTCCTCGACGGCACCGGGGATCCAAGCATCATCGCTGGCCAGTCTGCCGCTTTCTTCAAGCGCCCGGGCGATGCGCAACGCTTCCTCATATCGCGCCACAGCCTGCGTCGGATCAGCCCGTGCGATCTTGACGTTGCTGACGATCAGATCACGCTGCCACTCGGTATTGCCCGGGTCCGTCGCAGCGAGGCGGCGGCGGATCTCCAGCCCCTCCTCATAGGCGGCCAGCGCACTCTCGGTTTCGCCCGCGCGCAGGCGCACATCGCCGATTGTGTTCAGGCTGACGGAGACATCGCGCTGCCACTGGGTATTGCTCGGGTCCGCGGCGGCGAGACGGCGGGCGATCGCCAAATCTTCCTGGAACGCAGCCATAGCGCCATCTACATTCCCTTGTCGCAGGCGTACGTCGCCGATCTTGCCCAGGCTGACGGAGACATCGCGCTGCCACAGGGTATTACCCGGATCTGTGGCGGCGAGGCGTCGGGCAATCTCCAGCGCTTCCTCATCGGCCGTCAGCGCGCCTGGGGCATCGCCCGCGCGCAGGCGCAAATTGCCAATCCAGTTCAGGCTGACCGAGACATCGCGCTGCCACTCGGTATTGCCCGGGTCCGTAGCGGCGAGACTGCGGGCAATCTCCAGCCCCTCCTCAAAAGCGGCCTGCGCACTAGCATTATCGCCAGCGCTCAGGCGTACATCTCCGATCTTGTTCAGGCTGACCATGACATCGCGCTGCAAACCGGTATTGCTAGAATCGATGGCGGCAAGGCGTCGCGCAAGCTCCAGCGACTCCTCGTAAGCCTCCAGAGCACCCGGTGCATCACCCGCGCGCAGGCGCATATCGCCGATCTTGTTCAGGCTGACCAAGACATCGCGCTGCCAATCGGTATTGCCTGGGTCTGTGGCGGCGAGGCGGCGGGCAATCTCCAGCGCTTCCTCATAGGCGACCATTGCGCCAGCTCCGTCGCCTTGCAACTCAAGCATGTCGCCGGTCTCAGACAGGGCTACAGCCCTTGAACGCTGCAAGCGCAGGTCATCTGGAAAGTTCTCAGCGAGACTATCCTGCAGGGATCGCACTTCTTCCAGAATCTGTCGGGTTAGGTCGCTTGGCAGGCCGCGCCTCTTGAAAGCCTGCGCCAGGTCGAAGATCAGCGTGTTGGCAGCCTCGGTGGCCGTGCGTAGGGCGTCCTCTGCCTCGGCGCGGGCGGCCTCGGCGTCTGCCTCGCGTTCTTCCGCCAATTGCTGCGCGGCGCGGGCCACCTCGGCGCTCTGTTGGGCCTGGTTGCGCTGGTTTTCAGCCTCCTGCGCATTGGCACGGGCTTCCTTGGCGGCCTGCTCCGCCTTCTCGGCATTCTCGATGGCCAGGGCGGTTTGCACTTCAAGCCTGTCCAGGGCCTCGGCCAGGTCGGCGGCGCGGTCAATGGCGGCCTGGCGCTGGCGCTCCGCCTCTGCGGCGTTTTCCTCTGCGATCACCGCATTGCGCTCGGCCTGCACATAATACCAGCCCGCGCCAGCCGCCACGGCCAGGAACAGCGCTGCCGCCACCCCAGTCAACGTTTGCACCCGGCGTGCCCGGGCGCGGGAACGCCGCACGAAGTCGCGGTGCTCGGCAAGCACCTCGGGCGCCTCGGCCGTCACCTCCAGCGCTTCGGCTAGACGCACGCCGGTCATCAGGCGGCCTGCCTTGCGCCCGTCCGTCTGCCAGCGCCGCGCCTCTGCCGCCACGTCGTCGCGCACCCGGATGAATTTGGCCTGCGTCTCGGCCGCCGCTTTGGCCCGCGGCCAGGCTGACAGCACCTCCTGGTGGGCAAAGCGCACCCGGTCGCCGTCCCGCACCAGGATGCGTGCTTCGACCAGCGCGCCCGCCAGTTCGGCGCTGCCCTGCCCCGTGGCAACCGACGGCCAGTCTGCTTCCCGCGGCTCCAGCGCCCCGTCATAGCCGGCCCCGGTCAGCGCCCGGATGACCAGCGGCAGGCTGGCCTGCGCCCCGGGCGACAGCGCGTTGAACGCCGTTTCGGCCGTCTGGCGCAGCGCGCCCTGCAACCCGCCCATGGCCGTGTAGGCGTCAAAGCCCAGCACCGCGATGGGCGCCTTGGTCGGCTCCCCCTCTGTCACCGCATCGCTTACGGCGGGCGTCTTCTCTGCCGCATCGAACAGGCGCGCCAGCGCGAACTGCAACAGCGGCAGCGCGTCCGCGTCCCGGGCATCTTGCAGAATCACCTCGTCCAGCGTGGTCTCGCCCCGCTGCTCAAAGGCCAGGCCAGCCGCGTCCGCGGGACCGCGCACGATCTCCTCCAGGCCCGCGGGGCGCGGCACCGTCACCGTCAGCGTTCGCCCGTCATTGACCAGATTGGCAAAGACCGGCAGGCCGCGCGCAGCCCCTCCCACATCAGCGCGCAGCGTGATGATCACGGCGACCCGGCCCGCCCGCGCCAGTTTGTCCAAGAGCGCGATGAACTTGGTGCGCAGGCCGGCCTCCAGCTCGCGCGCGAAAAGCTGCTCGAACTGGTCGATCAGCAGGATCAGCTCGGTCGCGGGCGGCGTTTCGCGGTTATCGGCCACCTGGATCGCGGCGGCCATGCGGTCGAGCGCGGCGGTCAGGGGCGGCAGGGCCGCCTCGCCCGCCAGACATTCGGCCAGGTCATTGACGTCGGCAAAGCCAAGCGCGGCCAGCTCCGGCAGGCCGCCCTCCGCCAGAAGGGCCCGGGCCAGCGCCGTGAAGGGGGCCGCGCCCGGCACCACGGTGATCGCCCGGCGCTCGGCCTGGCCGGACCGCGGCCGCAGCAGGTCCGGGATCAGACCGGCCCGCGCGAGCGAGGATTTGCCGGACCCCGACGCCCCCTCGATCAGCAGAAAGCGCGCCGTGCCCGCGTCCAGCAGGTCGCGGCAGCGCCAGATATCCGGACCGCGGCCGAAGAAGACGTCGGCCCGGTCCCGCCCAAATGCCTCCAGCCCGGCATAGGGGCTGCCCCTGTCCTCGACCCGCCAGCGCCGCTCGCGCCCCGTCAGGTCCCTGTCTTCCAGCCATTTGCGCACGTGGGTGCGCACCTGATCAGCAAAGTCATCCGTGGTGTCGAACGTCTGGAAGGCTGCCTTGAAGCCGTCCTTGGGGTTCACGAACCATTCGGCCATGAACTGCTCGAGGCCCTGCAGATCGGCCTCCAGCCGCGCCCGTGCCTCCGGCCCGTCCGGCACCGCCAGACCGCCCTTCTTCTGATAGAACAGGACATCGGGCGTCTTGTGTGCCTTGGAGTATTCGATGGCGGTCAGGATCTCGAAGGCCGTTCCCGATGCGTACGGGCGCCCGCCTTCCATCTTGGGATAGCTGTCCGGCAGCGCCGAGCCGATGCGCGACCAGACGATGCCGATCACCAAATCGAATTCGCTCGTGTCCGGGATCTGCTTCTGAAAGGTCTCGCGCGCGGTGAAGTATTGACCCTTCTCCCAGCGGTAGGCGATCAGGTCGACCCCGTCGAAGGCCGAGGACAGCTCTTCCAGAACCCGCTCCAGCCGGGCCCGCTCTGCGCCCACATCCCCCGGCGACGAGACAAAGATCTTAACCTGTTGAGCCAATGGACAGCCCCACCCCTGAAATCGCCGTCAAGGGTACGGCCCGAAAGAGCGGGAGACAACCGAATACCGGCCAGGTGACCGCTGGCAGCCCCGACAAGAAAGCGCAGAGATCGCCCGCCGGAGCGGTCGGAGCGGCCCAAACCTACCCCCGGGCATATCCTGTCGAATTACAGGACGGGAGGTGACTTTATTCCGAATAAAATCACCGATATCGGGTTAATGGACATGCGTGCGAACATTATCCATTGAGATATCATCTTCGGTATCATGTCCGATATCACCCGGGAGATAACCGGCGATATCACCCCGAGAACACCGACCTCGAAGCGCCCCCAATCAGGCCAGACCGGCCAGCCGTTCCAGGGCCTGGGACAGGCGCGCGGCCTCCGCCTCGGCAATCGCGAGGCGGTCGCGCTGTTCCTCGATCACCTCTTCCGGCGCCTTGGCCAGGAAACCCTGGTTCGACAGCTTGCCTTGCAAGCCTTTGATTTCCTTCTCGGATTTGCCCAGCGTCTTCTGCAGCCGCGCCTTTTCCTGCGCCACGTCGATGACGCCCTTCAGGGGCAGGTTCGCCGCACAATCATCCAGCGCAATGGTCACCGATCCTTCCGGCGCATGCTCGGCCACCGCACATTCAGACAGGCGCGCAAGCCGTTGGATCAATTGAGAATTTCGCAGCATCCGATGCGCCACCTCAACCGAATGCCCGGTCAGCACCAGCTCGATCTGCGCGCCCGCGGGCACGTTCATCTCGGCCCGGACCGACCGGATACCGTCGATCAGGCGAATGACCCAGCCGATCTCGCGATCCGCATCCGCATCGGCCAGCGCGGCGGCGTTCAGATCGGGCCAATCGGCGTGGATCAGCGGCTTGTCCCGCGGCGCCAGGGTGCCCCACAGCTCCTCGGTGATGAACGGCATGATCGGGTGCAAGAGCACCAGGCACTGGTCCAGCGCCCAAGCCATGCAGGCGCGCGTCTCGTCCTTTTCCGGGCCATCCGCGCCTTCCAGATACGGCTTCGAAAACTCGACATACCAGTCGCAGAACACCTTCCAGATGTGATCGTACAGGGCCGAGGACGCCTCGTTAAAGCGATATTTCTCAAGCGCTTCAGTGACTTGGGCGGCCGCGCGCGCCGTCTCGCCAATGATCCACTTGTTGACGGTCAGGCTGGCCGCGGGCGGCGTCTTGGACGGCGGCACGGTGTGGGCCTCGCGCATCTGGGCCAGCCGCGCGGCGTTCCACAGCTTGGTGCCAAAGCGTTGCCCGCCCTGGGTAACCTCGGGCCCCATGCGCAGCGTGCGTCGGCCCTGCACCTCTTGGCTGGCCAGCGCATAGCGCAGCGCGTCGGCGCCAAAGTCATCGATCAAGTGCAAGGGGTCGATCACGTTCCCCTTGGACTTGGACATTTTCTGACCCTTCTGGTCGACGACGATCGAGTTGATGTAGACGTCGTCAAAGGGCACTTCACCCATAAATTCAATGCCTTGCATCATCATCCTGGCAACCCAGAAGAAGATAATGTCAAAGCCCGTGATCAGGACATCGGTCTTGTAATAGCGGTCCAGTTCCGGGGTTTTTTCGGGCCACCCCAACGTCGAGAACGGCCACAAAGCCGAGGAAAACCAAGTATCGAGGACGTCTGGGTCGCGATTGAGCCTGATCATACTGACTTTGCCGTCAAACGAGGCAACGCCCCTGATTCCAAAACGGTCGCGGCTCACCCCTTTTTCTCTCTGAATCTCGATTAGTTCGTCGGCATCGCACTGAATGTGAACTTGGACCTCGTAACCAAGATGCTTAGAGTAGAATGCGGCAGCTGCCTGACTCGCTTCCGCTTCTGAAGAAGCGCAAAAAGCTCGTTGTTCTTTCGAGAACCCAGTTGGATCGTCCGAATCGATATCAGGCCCATACCAAACCGGCACCTGGTGGCCCCACCAGAGCTGCCGGGAGATACACCAGGGTTCGATGTTCTCCATCCAATTGTAGTAGGTCTTTTCCCAATTCTCGGGGACGAATTTGGTCTTGCCCGCGCGGACGTCCTCGATCGCCCGTTGGGCCAGCGTCTCGGCGTCGACGAACCATTGGTCGGTCAGCATAGGCTCGATGACAACGCCTGATCGGTCGCCGTGCGGCTGCATGATCTTCTTGGATTCGACCATCGGCAGGGTGGCGGGGCCGGTTGCCTCGGCGTCCTCGCTCTCCGCCACCGGGGGGAAGGCGGCGCGGCCGTTTTCCTTCCATTCGGGCGCCTGGCCCTTCATCCAGGCGACCTCCGGGTGATCGGCGGGGACCATGACGGCCAGCCCCTCGGCCGTGATATCGGCGATCACGCGGGCCCGCGCAGCGTAGCGGTCCAGCCCGCGATAGGCCTCCGGCACCAAGTTGATGGCGTCGATCTCTTCCTCGGTAAACGATTGTCCTTCAACGATTTTCTGGGCCTTGGCGGCCTCCTCGGCGTAAGCGGCCCCGTCCGCCCGCATCGAGGCGTCCATGGCCATCAGGCGATAGCAGGGGATCCCGCCCCGCTTGGCGACGCCGTAGTCATTGAAGTCGTGCGCGCCGGTGATCTTCACGGCGCCCGAGCCGAAGTCCGGGTCCGGGTAATCGTCCGTGATGATCGGGATTAGGCGGCGATGTTCCTTGGGGCCGACCGGGATCTCGCACAGCTTGCCGACGATCGGCGCATAGCGTTCGTCCGAGGGGTGGACCGCGACCGCGCCGTCGCCCAGCATCGTCTCGGGCCGGGTCGTGGCGATCGAGATATAGTCGCGCGTCTCACGCAGGGTGACGGTCCCGTCTTCGTCTTTTTCGACGTATTCATAGGTCTCGCCGCCCGCCAGCGGGTACTTGAAGTGCCACATGAAGCCGTCGACTTCCTTGGGCTCGACCTCCAGGTCGCTGATCGCGGTCTCGAATTTGGGGTCCCAGTTGACCAGGCGCTTGCCGCGGTAAATCAGGCCCTTGTTGTAGAGGTCGACGAAGACTTTCAGGACCGCGGCGGACAGGCCGTCGGACATGGTAAACTCGTTGCGCGACCAGTCGCAGGAACAGCCCAGGCGTTTCAGTTGGCCCAGGATCGTGCCCTCGGATTTTTCCTTCTGTTCCCAGACGCGGTCGACGAATTTCTCGCGCCCCATCTCGCGCCGGCCGGGCTGCTGGGTTTCCATCAGCTCGCGCTCGACGACCATCTGGGTGGCGATGCCCGCGTGGTCGGTGCCCGGCTGCCACAGGACATCGTAGCCCTGCATGCGCTTCCAGCGGATCAGGATATCCTGCAGCGTGTTGTTGAGCGCATGACCCATGTGAAGTGACCCGGTGACATTGGGGGGCGGGATCACGATGCAATAGCTCTCATCGCGAGACGCGTTCGCGCCGGCGGCAAAGCGGCCTTCCTGGTCCCATTTCGCATAAATGCGCGGCTCGGCAGCCGCGGCATCGAAGTTCTTGTCCATCACGTCTCACCGGTCTGGGGGCGGGCGAGGCGGTGCTATAACGTGCGCTGCCGCCTCTGGAAAGGGGCGGGGCCGCTGTGTCAACGCCTCACCAAACGGTGTTTGGGTGGGGCCGCTAGCCCGCGCTATCGTGCAGCGTTTTCAGGAGGGACCGATGATCCGACTCATCATACTGACGTGCCTTTTGGTGCTGGCCGCCCTGCCCGCCCGCGCCCACGAGCCAATGACCGCCGAGCGCATGGCCGAGATTGCCACAGCGCTGGACGAAACGTCAGAGGCGCAGGGCAACCTGATCTCTCTGACGGTCGAGGGCGTGCCGGTGCTGATCGTCTATGACGTGGCCGCCGACCGCATGCGGGCAATCACGCCGATCCGGTCCGCGGATGGACTGGACGCCGCACAGATGACCCGCCTGCTGCAGGCCAATTTCGACACGGCGCTGGATGCCCGCTATTCCGTGGCCAATGGCAAGCTGTGGGCGGCGTTCATTCACCCGCTGTCGGCCCTTGGCAAGGAAGATCTGATCTCTGGCATCGGCCAGGTGGTCAATCTGGCGCTGACCTATGGCGGGACCTATTCCTCGGGCGCGCTCAGCTTTGGGGGCGGCGACAGTCGTGGCCTGATCGAGGACCTGCTGAAGCGGGGCGAGCGGATCTGACGCGTCGGGCGGCGGTGGTGGCGCGACGGCAGCGCCCGTGCCCGCCCGGCTCGGCCGGGCCGCGCCCGACCTCCCCCAGGAGGGCGCGTTAAATCCCGCACTAAACGTCACATGAGCGCTGCAGGGTGCGCGCCGGCGCTGGTGCGCCCCTTGCGAAACGCCCTTCAGGTCGGTCGCGGCCCTTTGCGCCCATCGTGCAGGATTTGCGGGAACATCGCTGCCGACAGCAGCAAGTGATCCAGCGAGCCGCCCACCAAGGGGTGCGGGACACCCTCCGCCGGGCTATAGTCCGCCCATGCCTGCGCTTTGCCGTGATTGCCTGACCTGGTTCGACACCGCCCCGTCCGGACGTTGCCCCGTCTGCGCCGGGCCACGGCTGTTGGCCCACCCCGAACTGGGCGCGCTGGGCATCGCGCACATGGATTGCGACGCCTTCTACGCCTCGGTCGAAAAACGCGACAACCCCGAGCTTGCCGACCGCGCCCTGATCGTCGGCGGTGGGCGGCGCGGGGTCGTGACAACCTGCTGCTACATTGCGCGGGTCTCGGGCGTGCGCTCTGCCATGCCGATGTTCAAGGCGCTCAAACTCTGCCCCGAAGCCACCGTGGTGAAACCACGAATGGAGATCTACGCCGAGGTGGGCCGCGAGGTCCGCGAACGCATGCGCGCCATCACCCCCCTGGTCGAGCCCTTGTCGCTGGACGAGGCGTTTCTGGACCTGAACGGGACCGAGCGGCTGCTGGGTCAGCCACCCGCTCTCTCGATGGCGCGCCTGGCGCGCGAGATCGAGGAACAGGTGGGCATCACCGTCTCGGTCGGGCTGTCGCATAGCAAGTACCTGGCCAAGACGGCCTCGGACCTGGACAAACCGCGCGGTTTCTCGGTGATCGGGCGCGCCGAGACCCTGGATTTTCTGGCGCCGCGCTCCGTCCGGACGATCTGGGGCGTTGGCCGGGCCTTGGCCGAAAAGTTGGAGCGCGACGGCCTGAACACCATTGCCGACATCCGCGCGCTGGACATGGCCAGCCTGATGAGCCGCTACGGCCAGATCGGCAAGCGTCTATGCGAGCTGGCCAACGGCACCGACACCCGCCGGGTCAATCCAAACTCCGAGGCGAAGTCGATCTCGTCCGAGACGACATTCGAGGATGATATCGGTGCCGCCGACCGGCTGTGCGGGCACCTGTGGCGACTGGCGGTGCGCACCTCGGACCGGGCCAAGGCCAAGGTGATCACCGGTGGGACCGTCGTCCTGAAACTGAAGACCAAGGACTTCCGTACGCTGACCCGCCAGTCGCGCGCGGAGGATCCGACGAACCTGGCCGATGCCATATACGCGCTGGCCGAGCCGCTGCTGCTGCGCGAGCTCGAAAAGGGCCCGTTCCGGCTGATCGGGGTTGGCATCACCGACCTTGGCCCCAGCGCAGAGGGTGAGTCGGCCCCAAAGCTGTTCGCAGACAAGCGTGATGCCTTGGCCAAGGCTGAGAAGGCGACAGATTCGATCCGCGAACGCTTTGGCAAAGACGCAATCGTGCGCGGTCGCGCGTTGCGTTAGCTTTTTGCAACGCGAAGTGGCGTCAATTTAACCTGACAGTGCCTAACTTGTTGGCATTCCGATGATTCCGCCCGCGCAAAGTCATTTTTTTTGGATTTTGTTGCGGTGCACACTTGTTTTCTTGCGGCGCACACATAAACTCGTTCTCAGCAATACGGCGTATTGCTCGCCCATCCTGGGCGTTTCCTCCCTTACCTATCGGGCCGCGTTTTCGCGGCCCCTTTTTTTTGCCCCGGCCGCGACAGGTCCGGCCGTTTCAACCAAAATGTTGGGATATTAAGGGGTTACTCGGCGGCCAGCGCGGTGACACCGCCCGAGGCTTCGACCAGCGTGGCGATCACCTGCTCCAGACGGCTGGCGACCTCGTCAAAGTTCGGGCCGGCAATGACCTGAGTCTGATCCAGGTAGAGCCCGCGATCGATCTCGATCTGGACCGCATGGATACCGCGCGATGGCCGCCCATAGCGCTGAGTGATGTAGCCGCCTGCAAAGGGCGCGTTGCGGGCCACAGTAAATCCCGCGTCCTCGAAGGCGCGCTGCGTCTCGCCAATGATATGACGCGCTGCCGAGGCACCGAAGCGGTCGCCCAGAACGATATCAGGCGTCCGACCCCGCACACGCGGCGCGGCGCGCAGCGCTTCGGACGGCATGGAGTGGCAATCATACAAGACAGCCGAGCCAAAGCGGTCCCGCGCCCGGTGCAAAAGCCCCTCCAACGTCTGGTGGTAGGGCGCATGCAACCGGCGCACACGCTCCTCCGCCTCGGCCAGCGAGATCTTGCCGTCGTAGATCGCCGCCCCTTCCGAGACGATGCGCGGCACCACACCCAAACCGGCGGCAATGCGTTGGTTCAGACCCGAGGGGCGCACCCCCTCGATCAGCGCGGGATCCAGCTCGCCAGGCGCGCGGTTCAGGTCAAGATAGGCGCGCGGCACGTTGGCCGTCAGCAGCGGCGCCCCGAACCGGGGAACGGCCGCGAACAGCCGGTCAACCAGGGCATCTTCGGACGCCCTCAGCGTCAACGGATCCAGGCGCGAGCGCTGCAACAGATCTTTGGGATATTCAGCGCCGGAATGGGGCGAATCGAACACCAGGTTGGTGACCAACCCGTCGGGTTCGTAGAGTTCGAAAGGCGCCATTTCGCTCATACGTCTCGGATTCCCGCCGCGCTTCCCCCCCGGGCTCGACACACTGCTTAGCAGATAGTCGCCGGTCATAGTAAAGGGTCTTTTCGCCGCTGGATCGGGACTTGCGTTGGCCGGGCCACGGTCTTATAGACCGCGAACCTCGACGGAAGGGCGCGTAGCTCAGTGGGAGAGCACTACGTTGACATCGTAGGGGTCGCTGGTTCAATCCCAGCCGCGCCCACCATTTCCGAAATTGCGATCGACCGCGGTGGTCTGTGACCGTCCTTAAACCGGTTCGTAGGTCTTCTCGAAAATGTCTGGCTTGCAGGGATAATGCTCGCCATGGATGCCGGTGATGATCCAATCGCCGGGCGTCACCTCCTGCCCGATCTCGGTGCTTTCCAGCGTCAGAATGGCAAACCCTGTGCGCGAGCGGTCATCGGCCAACACCGCGGGATGATCACCGATCTTGAAGAACTGCACCGCCTCGATCTCGACGGGGATTTTACGATATCGTGCCACGTCACCCTCCTACTTTTACCATACCGGCCGACAGCTGGGTGCGCTCGGCCCACACCGCAAGCTTGACGTTGCGCAACCCCGGGCGTTGATGGGGGACCATCAGCCCGCCCGTCAATCCGCCGTCCAGCCCCCATCAACCAGCAGGCTGGTGCCCGTCACCAAGGCCGAGGCGTCAGAGGCCAGGTAGAGTGCGGCGCCCATGATATCCTCGATCTCGCCCACGCGGCCCAGTTTGATCTTGCTCTCGACCCAGGCAACCTTGTCGGCGTCGTCAAAGGTGGGCTCGGTCAGCGGGGTGCGGATGAAAGTGGGGCAGATCGTGTTCACCCTAATCCTGTGCGGGCCCAACTCGATGGCCATGGCGCGGCTAAACCCTTCCACTGCCCATTTCGATGCGCAATAGACGCCGCGCTCTGGCCCGCCCACCGTCCCCATCTGGCTGGAGATGTTGATCAGCGAGCCCGGGCGGCCCGCCGCGATCAGGCCCTTGGCGACCTCGCGCGTCAGGAAATAGGCGCCGCGCACGTTCAACCCCATGACCGTGTCGAAATCGGCG